>DASXDF010000044.1:0-58932 GCA_036490815.1 Acidobacteriaceae bacterium | reverse complement strand
GTTGGGTCGAAGCGGCCTCCGATAGATTCGTCCTGGAGCCGCAAAAGGATCCTTGGACGACGAGAAGAGAATGTCGTCTCCCGAAATTGCAACTGCATAACAGTGGGCGTCGTGGAATCCCTCCCGCTCGATCCTCCAGGTCTTCCCGGAATCTCGACTGATGCAGAGACCAAGTGTTGCCGGTCCTGCGGCAGGAACCAGAAGTTCTCTCTTTCCGAGTCGCGTGATTTGCCAACCCCTGAGGGCAGAAGTCCGGACGGCTTACCGCGCTGCAAAAGTTAGCTCAACCAGTGGAGGAGACTTCGATTCGGCAACATTAACCACGTACGACTCTCCCGTGCCTGTTACCTCAAATCTCGCCCCATCGAATCTCCCCAGCGCCGTAACCTTTGCCTCCATCGCCCGGAATCCGTTTTCGTGAATGCGCTTTCTGAGACTGCTCATCCTGAAATTGCTGCCCGGCTTGAGCACCACATCGACGATCCCGTCTTTCAGGTGAACATCGACTGTTTTCACCCCGTCCAGTCGCATCACCGACGCAGCGACTCCGCGCGCACAGAGTTCACAGTCCAGACCGTAAACCCGAAGCTGAATACGCTCATACTGTGCGTGCAGGCTGCCTGCGGTCAGGAATATGCACGATAGAGCCAACGTGCGCAGCGAGCTTCCTGTCTCAAACTTCACCTTTTCCCCCTTCCACCCAGGAAGTAATAAGTGACGCCGACCACAGCCCTGTATCGCTCGGCTGGCTGGACTCCGTTCCGCTCGTCTCTCAGGGCAAACTGCAGCCCGCCCTGAAAGCCCATGTTCTTGTACGTAACCAGTGCCGACGGTCCCGAAAAAATGGAATTGCCGCCTGAGTTCGGCAAAACGACGACACCGTTTTGGCTCGTTGAAGTCGTTTCATCCCGCGTGGCTCTTGCGATGTGGGGGGAAGGGGGTCCGCTTCCGCCGCCACCCGACGGCTGTGAATTGTCTCGCTCCGCCTGGCCAACCCAGTCACCGGTTGTCTCCAGGAAGAATCGCAGGTCCGGCTTCGGGTAGTCGCGATCAAAAAAGGGCGGTCTCCATCCAATTGCCAAAGTAGACAAGAGGCTGTCGCTTTCCCGATCCAGCTTCGCGCTGTTCCACGCCCCGTAATACTGATATCCCGCTCCCGCCGACAAGGAATACCGTCGCGTGATGCGTGAGATCGCCGCTGCACCGAACAAGCCCGGCTCCCGTTCCAGAGGGCGTCCATCGTCACGTAAAAGGTGCTGGGTGGTCCCCGAGACCCCCGCAAAGAGTGTGCTCTCTGTTCGCGTTGCTACGCCTGACAACTTCTCGTGAAACCGCCACGCAACCATGCACTCAACCGAGGGCACTCCCGGCATCGAGGTATCGAATCGCCCTACCGGGTGATAGCCCTGATTCACATTGAATGGCCCCGAGATCGAAAGCTGGATGTTCTCTCTGATTCCATATGCCACTACGGGACCAATCATCACCGTACCCAGACGCTTCATGACCGCGGTCTCGATGCTCGTATCCCCGGCTCCCAGGGTCGTGGTGGTGTAGCCAAAAGCCGGCCCGTGTGCGTCGCCCATCAGTGGCCGGACAAAGATGAAGAGTGCGAGAAGGGCCAATCCCAAACTGCGACGCAGCGTACTCAATTGGACCTCCGATTGACCGGGCGAAGGCGCTCACTGGTCCCGCAAGTTGCGATAAGACCTTCGGCGATTGCCGAGCTGGCTGCTTTGGGATCAGCCAGCTTTGCGACTGTCCGGCAGAAATAGGATGCGATGCCAATTCCGGTAAACAACTGGGCTTGGGGCTGGGGGCACGAAGAGCATACCACGCTATCCGGCTCGGCGCAGCTCGGAAGATTGCAAACTAACAGCAACAACGACGCAGTTCTGGGCGTGTGCTCGGAGGCCCGGCGGTTGGTTGTCCCTGCACTGGAGCACAGCGCGTGCTCCGCTCACAACAGCCTCCGCAGGTAGTGGTTCCCGCGCTTGCTGATGCTCAGCAGCTTCTGCCTGCCTCCGGTCGACTCCTGCCTGGCTACCAGCCCCAGCCAGGCCGCAAATGAACGCCCCTTACGAAACTCGGCGCCGTTGCCGATGGAAGCCACGACCGCCGTTGCCGTCAAGGGGCCAACGCCAGGGATGGCCATGAGACGACGGCAGAGTTCGAGTTCTCCTGCTGCCTTCGCGATCCGTTGCGTCGGCCTCGTTGATCTGGTTCTGCAGTTGTCTCAGTTCACCCCGCAACTGTGTCAGCAGTACGCGCAGCAGCCCGGACAGGCCGTTATCGGCATCCTCCAGTACGGCTGGCAGCGAAGCCTCGGCGTGCCGTCGTCCTTTGCGGAAGGTGATGCCGCGCTCCAGCAGCAGCTCGCGGATCTGGTTGATCACCGATGTTCTGCGTGCGACCCAGCGATCGCGTAAGCAGCATTGTCCGAATGACACTGTTGTCTGGGTGAACACAAAGACCGGGGTCTATCACCTCAAAGGAGAGCGGTGGTATCGGAGGACCAAGGAAGGAGCCTTCGTCTGCCGGAAAGAAGCGGAGGCAGAGGGCGACCGGATGACAAAAAACGGCCAATGACGGGTAGCGGCTCCCTCGCTGGGTGCATCGGTGATATCCCCATCACGACACCGCGCTGGCAGGGCATTCCGTGCCATCGGGGTGAATCACCAGCAATCCGGAAAGTTCCGGCTTCGGACCCTCCGTTACCGGCGAAATTGCCGGACGCCCGACGATCCACCCATGACAGGACGTTCCGCACCTCGTATGCTGTTGCACGAAGAAATGAACAGAGAGAGAAGACCATGGTGGTCAGCGAGTGGAGCCGGAACCCTGCGACTTCTGCTGGTCGTTTTCATCGGGGGATGGGCGTTAACTGCTTTAGTTTATGCGGGCGAGTTGATCGACCGCAACTGGCTCACACCGAGTGAGAGGAGAGCCGGGGTAGAGACTTTGAAGGATGTGGATGCTTTGCGAAATTCCAGATCGCTCGATGACAGTGCCTATGACGCCCGGATCCAAAAGGCTGACGCCGCTGTCGTCAGAACGGACAAGGTGGCGTTCACTTTTCGAGACCATTGGGTTAGCGGAATGCTGAGTACTGATCTCCGCCTCGTGAAGGTGCGGCAGGATCTTCAGCGAGCACGACAGCACGCTGCGGGTGAAGATGCACGGAAACTGCAGCTTCTTACTCCGATTGAGACGCTCGGTGCCGATTCGGACGAGACGCTGAGACGAATACTTGGCGTCGGCAGGTAACAAAGACTCAGAGTGCGGCTTCTGTGCTGCGGGTCGGGTTCCAGCTGTATCACCGGCAAACCGGAAGTTACAGGCCAAGCGAACAGCGGGCAGCGAAATCTCCGTTTGCCGGCGATTCAGCCACAAAAGGAACAATGAAAGGGTGGTCGCCGAACCTGCTTCATCGACAAGGTCGTCCTGCTCCTCGGGCGGAGGCACGGCAGGTGGCGGATTAGTCACCGCTTTCCGTCGGTGCGTCTTCAGCGCTTTGCCGGATAGCAGCAAAGCGACGAAATACCACAATTCTCACATTGGGGCAGGTTGGCGCGGCAAACCTGCTTCCCATGTTCTCGCAACAAAAGATGCGCCTCCGCCAGTGAGTCCGCACTTTGCGGGATGATCTCCTGGATTAACGCGTCCTGGACCGATTGATAAGTGCGAGTGTAGTTGCGCGCATCCTCACGGCCAAAGCCCAAGCGGGTCAGCACACGCAGTCCGTTCGATTCCAAAGGCAGCCCTGCCGGAGCCGCTCCGCAGAGCATGAGAATCTTTTCCGCACCCGGCTCGCCAATGCATGGAAACCGGCGCAGTGCCTTCTTTGCCTGACCGAAAGGTTGCGCCAGAATGCAGTTCAGGTCACCAGCAAAGTCGTCTCGACAAATGCGCGCGATCTCCAGCCAGCGCTCGACCCGTGTCTCCGGTCGCATGCCACCTCGATGCGCCCATTGCAGCAGCAGGCCGCGATCCGCCGCCAGAATCGCCTCGGGCGTCAGGCGAATGTGCGAACGCCAGTCGTGCTAGTCTTTTTTGAACAAAGATCTAAATGAGATGTAAAAAGATGCAGCCAGCTTCTTTGCCAATGAGCCTTGGCATCTGATTTGGCATAGAGGTTTTGCGGGCGGTCACGACGGCGGAAGAGCTTCCGGGCAGATGCTCCTCGAGCCAAGATTCCTTGATGTGATAACCGACGGGACCCGCACCGGATCTGTTGGCGGTGCACGTTTCTCGCCTACTCTGCTGCCGGAAGGCCGCGCCCACTCTTGCCCGCAACGTCAGGCCAAGAGGCGATCTTCAGATGAAGTTTACTCGCTCTGAGCTTTATCTGCGTTTTCCACCCGTCATTGGACCCTCGATCCACAGTTGTGTTGCCTGTCCGAGCCGCGCAAAATGGATCGGCCTTTCCCACTCCGTGTTTGCCGTTATCCCGATCGACTCCGCCTGGCCGTTTTCATTTCTCACTGTGTACTCGCCTTGAACTAACCCATCGATTCGAAGGGTCGCGTTGTGCTCGGTTTCATCGCGCGACTCGAATGTGAGTTTCAGACGAACGATTCCCGCGCTCTCCTCAACTCGTTGCGATCCGACAAATCCATCGCGATCGAGTTGAATGCGGAGAGGGTGGCGCAGTTCCAGCAGATCCAGCCGCTGCTCCAGTCCATCGTGCAAGTCGATGTCCAGTGGTGACCCGCGTGTATGCACGGTGCCCCCATACGCAAACAGTCCGAACGTGGGATCATCGACCACAATGGTGGCCGCCGCGCGCAAGGCACCCGACAATCCGTTGTCTATCTCTCCGTCGTACGGCCACAATCCGCGGGCCTGCAGATGATCACCTGGAATCCAGGTGCTGCCATACTTAGCGGGATTGAATCCCCAGCCTGCGGCGCCGTCATCGTCGACACCGTGGAACCAATAGCCGTAGCCGCTTTTCGGCGTACCTGAATTCACCAGAGCCCAGCCTGCCAGGTAGGAAGAGTACCCCAGCCGCAGCGTGTCATCGCGATCCATTCCCCTCGCGAAATGGAGACCGTAATCCAGAATTGCCCAGCCTCCCATCTGGGTCATATAGCTCAGGAGATAGTTTGAGCTACCACCCTGGCGGATATCGCTGCCTAACTGGTAGTAATTAGTCTCCAGCGAACCACGCGCGGCGATGTTGCCCTGAATCGAGCGGTTCAGGAATTGAGCTGCATCCAGGTTCGACACGTGCGGATGCGTGTAAAGCTTTCCACTGTTCTTGTTCCGCCACAATCCATTGTCGGGCTCGACGCCATGCAGGGCCGCATAGCGCCCGATGGCCTCAGTGGATTCAAAAGCAGTGGTATCGAACCACATCTCGCTGCCGTAGGGATACGGCGCGTCGTAGAGAAAGTACATTACTTTCTTTTTCCATTCGGCTTCCAGCTGCGTAGCTTCAGCGGGCCGCTTCTCTGCCTCGAGCGCGTCGATGACGTCGGGGATGAACACCTCATGGAAGGCGCCCTGGGTATAGGCCCAGTCGGTCCAGCCGCGAAAATCCCACGGAGCTTCCATGTGTATCTGCGAGGGCACCTGGAAATACGCCAGGGCTGTGCGATACGCACGATCCAGATAGCCGGCCGCATCGAGGTAATGCACTCGCTCCGGATAGAGCTTCGCAATCCGGTACATCTCGAAATACAACTGGACGAGGTGAGTGTAGTCGAAGGTCCTCCACATATGCTCGCGGCCATTACCGCCGGAGTTGTAGCCGATTTTGCTCGACCGGTTCACGTACCAACTGGGCGATCCATAGATGCCGTAGGGAAAGGGCTCTTCATCTCCGGTTCTTTGTAGTTTCCCCCAAACAAAATGCTCTAAGTAGTATTCCACCGCTGCTATCTGCTGGTCGTTGGGAAAGGCCTCGTCGACCGCGGCAATGTAGGGAGCTTTACTCAGGTCGGGATCGTCCGATCCGCCAACCATGTAGGGATCCAGTCCTGCCGGGTCGTCGGGCGTTCGCAAGGTTCCCGAACGCATGTCCCACAAAGAGAATTCGCCGTCGTACCACTTCGCCGGATCATGCACCTGCTGATGCTCCGCCAGAAACGCTGCCCGCTTGCGGATAACCGTCTCGAGCGGCTCGATCACGTCATATTCGAGCAGCGTGTGCCGTCCCTGACCGAAACTTACGGCGATCTCGTTCTCGCCTAATCGGTGAAAGTGGATGCGAAAAATGGATGTGCCTTTGATTCGGGACGGAAGTGCGATAACGTCGGTGTCCGATGGATACTCCGCTGTAACTGCGTGGATCGGCTCACGCGTTCGCAAGGCCACTTCGGCAGAAAGGTCGGAAGGAATCACCATGCCGGGCGCGACCTTGACATCAATAAGACCGTTGCGAACCAGGAGGTCGCGAATCGCGCGGTAATCCGGCGCCCATTGGAACTGGAAGGTATAGGTCACTGAAGAGCCGGGCCGGTCGCGGGGCGCGAGAACTTTCGACGTAAGTGGTTGCCGCCATGTTCCCTGTGTTTCGAAGCCCTTTCCCTCAGCGGCAGCATGGATGTACGCCGTGTACAGACCTTCCCAGGCACTGCGTGGGTAGAAGACGGAAGCGGTGGAATCCGCGTGACCACCCCGTATCGTCGGCTCAAAGAACTCAAGGTGCGTTCCGCTCTGTGGGGTCATGAGCAGATAGGGACCCGCCCCGTTTGCTCGGGTCAGGAAGATGAATGAATTGTCTCCAGCGATGTAACTGTGGCGGATCACGCGCTTGCCGTAGGTGATCGAAGGATCACGCGCGTAGATCGTATTAAACAGCAGAGGTAGTCCGATGTCGCCGATTTCGAGTGGCCGATCGGTCTGGTTACGGAGGGTCAGGGACCACAACAGCACGTTGCCGCGCAAAGTGTATGTTTCGTCGAAGTCGAAGCCGCGTATTCCGTCTGAGTTCGCTGGGGTACTGCGATAGATGAAGTCGATGCTATGTTCACCGTTTGTCTCGGATTTCCTGCTGGTACGGGCGCTTCGGGAACCCGCTGTGCTCCCGTGTTGCCATGGGCCGCCGCCGTTTCGGAACCGAAAGACCACGTCGCCCAACCAGCGGGAATCCGCCACCTCGAAGTCGGGATGCTCAGTCTTGCCGATCACATAGTTAGTGCTGTAGGTATCGACGGGAGAGTCGAGCCGCATGACTCCGGCGCTCGCCTCGTCAAACTCGACGCAAAATGCAGGATTGCTGAGATGGGTGCCGGTGCACGGCGAGGTTGCTGCGTTTGCAGACGAAATCGTGAATATCACTCCACCGAGCGTTGCAAGCAGCGTCTTCGACGACATTCGCAAATCAAAGGCTCCGTGCCAACTAAGTGATTACAATCTCCGCGCCATCGCGCAGTAACACGTCGTAATTGGGACTGAGATCGACACCCCATCCGGGCTTCTCCGGCACGATCCACTGTCCATCCCGAAACATGTATGCGGAAGTATCAAGGGCCACATCCTGATACCGATCGTCTTCAATCAGGGGTATGTTGCGGCGAATTTTCGCTGCGTGGAGGCACGCGATTTTTCCCAATTCGCTCATCCAGTTATGCGCGACCACATTCACTCGCCAGGGATCGGCCAAAGCTGCCGCATCCAGCACCTTTGAAAATCCGCAGGTACGCATGTCGGGCTGAATGTATCGATAGAGACCTGCGTGGAGGAACGGAGCAAAATCGTCCATGTTCCTGACGCTCTCACCATCCGCGACCGGCGTGTCCGCATTCAGCTCCTGGAGCTGGTGATGGAGCCAGCGATAATCTTCCAGCGTTTCAGGAAAGATCTCTTCGATCCAGCCCAGGCCGTACGGAGAGGACTCTTTCAGAAAGCGAACGGCCCAGTCATGATGATCCTGGTATCCGTTATTAGCGTCCGCCATCAGGTTCATGTTCGCCCCAATTGCTTCCCGGGCGGCGATCACCACCTCGATGTCGCGTGCTACGCCGGCTTCTCCGGGCATCCACTTCCAGGGGCGGCCCACTTTAATTTTTAATCCGCGATATCCATCGCCGCGAATTTCCTTCGCCACTTCTCCCACGGCTTCCGCTCCCCTGCCGCCGGCGACGTCGACAAAGTAGAGCGAACCATCGTAGGCATCGATTCTTTCGCGTACTGGTTCTCCAAAGAGCGCGTAGACCGGCTTTCCACGTATCTTTCCGACCAGATCGAGGAGCGCCATTTCGAACCAACAGTTGTGCTCATCCTGCAGCAGGGACTTATAATCCGGCGCATAACCCGCAATGCGGTCGCCCTGCCAGAGAAATACCGTTTCCGGACGGACGCCGATCATCTGTTTTAGAAAAGCTAAACCGGAATCGCGTATTGGGACATAGCCTTCTACTCCCAGACCCATCGTTCCATCGGAGAGAAATACCCGGACGAGGCGAATGTGGCCGCTCTTTCCTACCGGCCGAGTATCGTAGGCATTCATTGCTACCGGACGGGAAAACTCGCCGGGAACTTCGAGGATGGTGATCCTGCTGATGGCGGGCGAATTTGCCGCGAGAAGATTTCTGGAAATGGCCGCCGCACCCGTCGCCATGAGAGCCGATTTGACAAACAACCTACGATCAATGCACTCCGGGAACATGCTTCTCCTTACCTGATGACTCGGCTTTGGCAGGGCGCGCGGCCGAATCCGCTGCGTCCTGGTTTTCCCTGGAAGGAGTCAATGTCAGGGGTTTTCCCTGCTCGGCCACCATATGCCACGGCCGACCTTTGATCCAAATTCGATCGATCTCGATCCGGTTCCATCCGGAAGGCAGGCTCACCGCATACTTCCGCCAGTCACCGTCGGCAATGCGCATGCCCGTGAATCCGTACATGGCCGCCAGCAGCAGCGACGCGTTGTTCGTGACGTAGGCTCCGTCGTAATAAGCTCGGTACTCCTTGGGGATATCGAACGGCCCGGTGACATATTCGGTCGCTGCCAGCCTGAATAACTCCGCGGCCTTTTCGCGGTCGCCAAACATCGCCGCGCAGGCCGCAAGCGGCGGAATGGAGAATCCAGGCGAGCGCAGGCTGCCCGGCACGCTGGGAGAAGATGGCCGTTTTACACGGAGAGATTCTTCGTACGACCAGGTACTGCGATAGAGGGCCGGCGGAATGGGCGGATCGTGAAATACCAGGATTTCGGTGTTGTTGAGTGTGTAGGCCTCCGGGTGCTCACGCAGATCGACCTGTTCGTACCGATTCTTTGGCTCATCGAAATACAACAGCGGCCCGTCCTGGCTGAAAGGCTCTATAACTTTACGCACTGAATCCTGGGGGATGTAGATGGCCTTCTCGATCCTGCTCCATTCCGCCGGCGGACGTTCGCCCAGCACAGCGGCGGCTGCTATGGCATCACGCAGCGCCATGCGGCACAGCAGGTTAACCATCGAGTCGTTGGAGACATTCGCCACCCATTCGTTGTGACCCATGACATGGCTGATCTCATAGCCGCGCGCTGTAAAGACGCCGCGATGGCTCACCCACTCCGCCACTTCGCGAAGGATCGGCCATACCGCACTGCGCAGCGTTTCCCGGTCGCCCGTGGCCTCGTAGTATTCCCAGGCCGCCACGGCTACATCGGGCACAATGTGCTGTTCCGCCCAACCGGTGTTCGCCTCCGAAGGCGTTTGATCCGATCCGTCGAGGCCGGCTTCCCACGGATACATCGCACCTCGCATGCCGAAGCTGGCTGCCTTGCGCTCGGCCGCCGGGAGTCCGCGCGCCCGATAGAGCACCATGGCTCGCGCCGCTTCCGGATTGGTGGCCACAACAGCAGGCAGATCCCAGCTGTCCATGTCCCAAAAAGCATGGCCGGAGTAGTCGGCCCACTGACTCATGCCAAACGGCGCGACGCCGGTAAGCAGGTCCTGGTGTGCGCTCGAATGCAAATAGAAAAAGGCTGCGTCCAGTGCGCGCTGCGCCGCCTCGTCTCCCTGGACAATGACGCGCCCTCTCCACAGTTTCTTCCACGCCGCTCGATTTTGCGCGCGCAGTTCGCCCCAGCCGAGCATCTGGCCCCAGCTGGCCACGCGAATCGCCTGCAGGTCCGGCTGCGGATCATACGCACTGGTCACCACGGCTGCGATGGTGCGGAAGGACGCGGTGTGGCCGCGTTGAAGCGTCAGTCGAAACACGCCGTCCGCTTCCCTCTTAAGATTTTCCACCGGAGTGACCACGACCGCTTCCCCCACTCGGCTGCGGCGGTCACTTTCCATCCCCAGCACCAGCGACGCTTCCTTTTTTCCACCCGGGACATCGTCGCGATAGACGGTGCCGGGAATTCCCTCGCGCTGAATCTGGGGCACGATCTCGATGCTGGCATCGTCGGTCGGCGTAATTTCAATTTCCTCGCACAGCAAAGATGGCACGGATCGCACCGCAAACTGCGTCACTTTCAGAGCCAGTTCTAATCTGTTACCGGCGACGAAGCTCATCTCCGTCACCAGCTCCGCATGCTCCAGATCGAGTGTTTGGCGCTCGATCTTCAGGCTTGCCGAATTACTGAGCAGGCTGGCCCCGCCCACGCGAATGTCCACGCCCAGCGGATATGGTGCAGGCGCGGCATTTTCAAACCCGCCTGCAGGATGAGAAAAAACGAAGCCCGCTGCGACTGTTTCCGACTGCGAGAGCGGATTCGGATTCGGCCGGATACCCAGCAACCCGTCGCCCAGATACGCCCTGGCGAAATGATCTCTCGCAAAACCTGGGACGGTTGGCTGCCGCAATGCGATATAGGGTTGACTGGGATTCGCATCGCCAAACGCGGTCGCGACAAGCGGTGCCGGGGCAGTTTTCTGTGCATTTGCGGAGACAGCCGCAACAATGGCGAAGGCAGCGAGCGCACGGGACATGGTGCCAATTTGCCGCTGTTCTGCATGTTTTTTCATGGCACCACCTCCACTGTGTGCGTGCCGTGGCCCGGCAACGCGATATGCAGAAGGGAATCCTGTACGTGCCAATCGTCAGAAGTGAGCGCCGATCCATCCACGATTACTTTGCGCGGCGATTCTCTGGAGGGAAGAACGATTTCCGTCTGGAATCCGTCTGGTCCTTCATCGCTCAGCTGGACGCGGATGTTTCCTCCGGACTGTTCGTAACGGTAGCCCACCTCGTCATGCCCGATGTGCAATCGCTCCACATCCAATCGAGTCCATCCGGGAAAAAAATGCGGGGCAATCACGAGCCTGTGCTGCGGTGCATCTGGCTGCACACCCGCTACCCATCGTGTCAGATAGTCGTTCAATGCCCCGCTCCAGGAGTAGTCTGCAACGCCGAAGGGAATGCCGGTGTTGGAGTTGAACTGCTCGTAGGCGCCCGGCCAGCCGTCCGGCTTCGACATCATGTCTTCCATCGCCTGCATGATGCGGTTGGAATCGTCGGTCATGCCTGCGCGGGCAAAGCTTTCCATCACCAGCCAATTACTTGGAATCCACGACGGCCCATTCCATCCCCAGGTACGCGGATTGAACTGCGGATCGTCGAGGCTCACGGTGGGAACAGGCGCTGCGCTGGCGAACTCTTTGGGATTGCGCAGATGGGATGCGAGACGTGTAGCGCGATCTGCGGAAACAATCCCGGCCATCAAGGGCATGAAGCCGGCAGGTGACTTCTGCGGGCGCCGTGTACCGTCGATGCTCAGGTCGTAGTAGAAACCGGAGCGATCATCCCACATCTTGTCGTTAATGCTCTGCGCGGTTAGTTCGGCCCTCTTCGAGTATTGGGCGGCATCTTCTTCGCGCCCCAGGATATGCGCGGACTCGGCAAGCATTTTGCGCAGCAGGAAGGCTATCGTACTCCCGTCGACCGTCTTGACCGGCAGCGGAAACAACCGCGACGCGTTGTCCCAGCCGCTTTCCTCCGGGTTGTACCAGACCAACAGGCCATCTCCGGAGTTTCGCCGCCGCCACAGCCAGTCGTCATACCGCGCGAGCGAAGGATAGATATCGGCAAGGAATTCCTTGTCACCGGTCGTCAGATAAACCTGCCATGCCGCCAGGCCGAGAATCGGCAGCATAGTCTTTTCCTGGACGGTGAGTTTTCCGGTCTGCTGATTCTCGCCCCACTGATGAGGCTGCGGTGAACGGTATTCGAGTTCTCCGAGGAAGGGGTCGGCCATTTCGGTATAGCGATAGAAGTCGCGCGGATCCAGGTCGTAGGTTCCGTCGCTCGGGGTGTTCACTTCCACATCGTCCGCGCCCGAATTTACGGGAACAAAGCCGTTGGGATACTGCACTGACAGAATTGCACGCAGCGTGTTCTGTGCCACCTGCGGATCCTCTAAATGCAGCTGCCCAAGGGCATGGAATGCCGAGTCCCATATGTAACAGCCCCAGTATCCGAACTTCGTCGGGACGGTGAAGTCGGCCTTCACGGCGTTTCCATGTCTCACGGAATTCGAGCGCACTACATACCAGATGTAGTACCAGAGTCGGTTGAGTTTCTCGTCAGGGGAACGGAACTCAGGCACCCCGTTTTCAAAGTATGTGCGCCACTCAGCGGCCTTCGCATCCATAAGCTGCTTCGCCTGGCTGATGTCGCGGGTGTTTGTCTCCGCTGCTGCTTTTGCATTGGTGCCGAAGGTGGCGGCGAGAGTAAGTTCCTGCGTCGCTCTTGCAGCAAGGTTCACGTTGATCTGGAACGCATAGTGGAACCGGTCGCCGGAGTAATGGTCGACGTAGCGACGCAGATTGGCATCGTTGATGAGCGCGCCCATTCCCAGGTCGCGACCGTAGAACTTATCGATGTCGCCGGGGAAGGTTCCAACAGCCCAGCCTGTGATCGGCAACGAACTTCCGATCCACTGGTGCACGGTGATTCTTCCAGGCAGGTATTGCCGGCCGTAGTCTTTCTCTTCGGTCAACTGGAGAGCATTTTTGGCGGCGTCGAATGCAATCGACATTGCGTGACTGGCTGGATTCCCAGGGGAGCTTGCGTTTGGCTCCCCCGCGAAATAGAGCTTGAAAGCGCGCGGCTGTGACGATCCGTTACGGATCCGGAGCAAATCCACGAGGGAATCGTCGAGAACGGATTTGTCTTCAGAAAATGTGATCCCGTTGATGGCGGCTTCCTGGTGCAGGTGGTCCGGCGTCCATTGCCGGTTCCCGCCCTGAAGAGTCACTACCTGATGAGTGGTCTCGTCATACACAACCATCTGTGCCACATGAGGACGCACAGTTCCCCACCCGGCGTTGATGCGATGCCACCACCACATCCACGGGATTCCAAAGTCGCCGCCGGTAGCAGCGACATTACTGTATTGGTCGGTCAGTTCTGTCTTGTCGGGACGGGCGAGAAGACTAACGACTGAACTGTCGCCGCTGTGTTGCGCATGAAGCACCTGCGACGAGCCGACGATCAAGGCCGCACCGATAGCGCAGCATGCAAGGGCAGGAAGCCAAAAACGTAGGGGTGGATATCTTCCCTGCTGTCGTTCATTCGGTTTCCGCATAGAGGATGGTAAGGGAACGGAAAACTTGATCGTCATTACAAGGAAGGGTCGTTCGACAGGAGCGGTCTGGCGAAAAGATCCGGGATGGCCGGCAATCTCGAATGGCTGCTGGTCCATCCCGTATCGAAGCTTACAACTGCAGACCTACAACTTTCAGAAAATAATCTTGCCGCCGAACTGAAGCTGACGCATACTCCCGGCGCTCGTGATCTGGCCAAACTGGGGGCTGTTCTCCGTGCTGTTTGGGCCGCCCAGGTTTACCCAGTTGAACGAATTGAAGGTATCGAAGTGGAATTCAAATCGTGCCTTCTCCCACAGATCGAAACTGCGCAGTATTGAAGCATTGACATTCTTCGTTCCGGGGCCGCGCAATGTATCGACCCCGATATTTCCGATATTGCCAAGGCCCGGGTCAGAAAAGACGCTGGTTTTGAACCACTGTGCCCTTTCGGTTTGACGCGATCGATGTGCACTCAGCGTCGGATTCCCGTTCTGAATGGGGCGGGATCCGAAGTAGCTGTTGACGAGGTCATCGGTACCGGTATGGATCGTGAAGGGTGCGCCATCTTCAAACTGCAGCAGACTTGCAATCTCCCACCCTCCTAATACGAGGTTGGCGAACCTGTTTTCTGTCTGAACATGCGGCTGATAGATGAGGCTGATCACCAGGTTATTGGCAAAATCGCTGTCACTGATTCCCCAGCGCTGCTTCGGGAATGCCCAGTTCTGCGCAGGATAGTGGTTGGCATCGAGCGCTTTCGACCACGTGTACGACGTTGTGAACTGCAGTCCGTGGCTGATGCGACGATTGAACTGCATAAGCAAGCCATGATACGAGGCGTTGTCCGGCGTGCCGTTTACAAAGACACCTGACACATTACCGGTCAGGTAAGGATAGCGGTCGGCAAGACTCTGAGGCGATTCAGTCGCCCCCGGCGCATACTGCGCCCCACCGTAATAGTCGTAATTGAACCATACCTTTCGCGCGATGCTCCCGACATAGGACGCCTCGACATACATCGATTGAGTAATCTGGTGCTGCACACCAAGGCTGTAGTTATACGCGTAGGGTTTCTTCGTCCTTGGATCAAGGCCTCCCCCGCCGTACGGAATCGGTGCGGAGTAGTTAGCCGGAGGACCTTTCCAGGATTGCGCAGCCTGAATCGGATCGCAGGTAGCCACATAGGGGTTGCTGAGTGGAACGAGCGCCTGGTTGCCGGTGAAGCAACTGGGAGAGGGCGTGGCAAAGGGGCTTCCATTTTGCCAGCCAATGGTTTCGACCTCACCGCCGAACAGGCCGAACCCGCCTCGGAGCGATGTTTTGCCGTTCCCGAAAACATCGTAAGCAAAGCCGATCCTGGGGTCGAATTCCTGCGGGGCATCGTAACCGGCATTCGACCATCCCGGATCTGCCTTTCCGGTGATCGTATTTTTGAAGAGCCACCCGGGCAGGAAGTCAGGAAAGACCTGGGATTGCACGTTCGGTTTGAAGGTCGTCCGATAATCCTGCGGATTGATGACGCCGGTTAGATCCTCCCAGCGTAGTCCCGCTGTGAGTGACAGCCGCTTTGCGATTTTCCAATTGTCCTGAACAAATGCGGAGTAGAGATAGTGCACCGTGACGTCGGCGTTCAGGTTCGGGACGCCATACTGGAAGGAGCCGACATCGCCGGAGATGAAGTCTGCGAGTGCGTTTCCGGTGGCTCCTCCGTAAAAGTAGACCCAGGGTCCAGGACTGGTGAATTGATTGTCGTGATAATAGATCGCCTGGCCGCCCATTGAGATTTGATGGGCGCCTTTGATCCACTGGAATGCGTCTTCGTATTCCTGGTTGTGGGTGTAAACCGTGCCATCGTTAGTGGCGTCGAACTGGAAGTAGCCCTGAACGGTCACGTCCGGCGGCTGGTTGTAGGCGCTGGTGAAGGTCGATCCCAGCGACTGAAGGGTGAAATTTGAGTTGAGCCAGCCCCGGTTCGCCCCAACGTCGACGAATACGAACCGTGCGGTATTCAGCTTGTTCGGCGAGAACGTGTACGTGTGGGCCACATTGATCTGGTACTGCTTTCCTGAGGTGATGTAGTCCGTCTCGTCGGGATTGAGGTAGACCGTACTTCCCTGATTGCTCGTGATGTGGTTGTTGAGCCGGTAGAAGCTTCCGGTTATGCGCTGCTTCGAGGTGAGATCGTAATCGCCGCGGGCTACATATTCGTCGTAATTCGAGTTATTCGGCGAGTTGCCCTGCCATCCATTGGTTCCGAGATTCGGCATTGGAATGTACTGCAGGAAATTCTTGACGACGGGATCGAGCGGAACCTGGCCACCAGGATACGGCTGACCGGTGCTCGGGTCGATCGGAGCGGGCGTCGCAGCTGAGAAATCGCCTGTCCGTTCTGCTGCGGTAGGCACGAGGGAACTGAAAGAGAAGGCCGAACCGGCTTGGCGATATCCCTCATAACTCCCGAAGAAGAAGACCTTGTTGCGCATCACGGGTCCGCCGAAAGCGAACCCGAACTGGTTCTGGACCAACTTTGGATTCACACTGGACTGCTGGTAGGAGCGCGCATTCAGCCCAGCGTTCCGGTCGAATTCCCATACGTCGCCGTGGAACTGATTCGTGCCTTCCTTTATCACCGCGTTGACTGTGGCTGAATCGGCGCGGCCATACTCCGAGGCCCGCTGGCTGGAGCTGTAATTGAATTCCTCTAGGGCGTCGGGATTAGGCAACTGCAGCCCGGAGTTCACATACGTCCAGGAGAAAAGGCCCCCGTCCAGCAGCCACTCCGTGCCGCGATTCTGGAAGTAGGACCCGTTACTTGTGATGAAGGTGGTTGGGAAGCCCCACCAGTTGACGTTCGAATAGTTGTTGGTTCCCGGGGCAAGGGTGACGAGGCTGCCCACATCCCTGCCGTTCAGCGGCAGATCCGCGATCTGCTTTTCGGTGATCGTGTCGCTGACAGTCGCCGACGTGGTGTTGACCTGCGGAGGCAGACCGCTCACCGTTACTGTTTCGTTTGCGGAACCGACCTGGAGAGAGACATCGACGCGATTGTTAGTCGCTGCATAGACAACGATGTTGGTACGCTCGGACGCCTTGAACCCGCTGTTCGTCGATTTCAGGCGATAGGTACCCACCGGGAGATCGAGGATCGCGTAATGCCCGGCCGTATCGGTAACGGCGGGATAGCTTTGATTCGTCGATTCGCTGGTTGCAGTGAGGCTCACCCCGGGAATGACCGCTCCCGAGGAGTCTGTCACGTAACCTTCGATGGTGCCGGTTGCATTTTGCGCCCATCCCTGAGGGATCAGGAGCGTCAGGAGAAAAGCGATCGCAAGGGGAATATAAAACCGGATTCGCGCGTCGCAGGTCTTTTTCATTTGAATAGCCTCTCTTTCGAGAATCGGGGAACTAAGCTCCTTTTCGTGGAAGCATCCCCGCTCGCCGGAGCAGTGCGGAGGGGATTTTGGCTTGTTTGGGTGCTGCGCTGCGAAGTCCCGATGGGCCGCATTGCGGTTACGCAATGGCCTGGCCCCAGTGAAGTCGCCCGAGGAGTCATCTTCGGGAAAGTGGAGATCGGCAGCCAGTTGCCAACAGACTATTGACATCGTTCTAATGGCCTGTGTAGAGTTCTTAACTTTCGTGAGGGCGTGGGCCGGGTTCTTAGAGAACCAATGGGAAGTGCGCATTTTGACCCAGCCTCCAGCATCGACGCGAGAGAAGAGATTTGAGACAGCGATACCTATAGATTATAGATTACAGGTCTGTCAAGCGCATTTTTGGCGGTCGGCGGAAGGGTATGGCGGAACCGCCTCAGCGATCTCGCCAATAACATCCGGGCACCTTTCCCCGTGATTCAAGCGATACGCTGTTCGTGAGGTCTGAGGGGATCGTGCTGCAAATTTTCGCAGGGAGCGACTTAGGATACACTGCGGATGAGCGATTATAGATTATCGAGGAGACGCTCCATGTCCGATGTGATTCAAGAACCTGACATCTCGCGCCGTGCCTTTCTGCGCAATCTTTCTGCCGCTGGAATCGGGACCGTGGTCGCCCCATCGGTTGCTCAAGCTTCCCTGCTGGAGGGTCCGATTCAACTGGCTGACGCCACACCCCGGGCGTCTGCATCGACCGATCCCGTGCTGCACGCTTTGACGCCGGTACCGATCGAGAAAGTAACGATCGACGACGAGTTTTGGGCGCCCAAACGGACGGTATGGCAGCAAATGACGATCCGCGACTGCTTCCGCAAATTTGAAGCGGACCGCGGCGGGGCAATCAACAACTTCGACAAAGTTCGCGCAGGAATGACGGGTGGCCATGCGGGCGATCCGTGGATGGACGGCCTCATTTACGAGACGATCCGCGGCGCTGCCGATTTCATGCTGAGCCATCCGGACCCGGAACTGGAACAACAGGTGGATGGGTACATCGCGCGGATCGTAGCCGCCGCAGCCATCCGTCCCGATGGCTACGTCAACACCTACACCCAGTTGATGGAACCGGGCCATGAATGGGGACTAAACGGCGGCCTGCAGATCTGGCAGCACGAAATTTACAATCTCGGCGCCCTCGTCGATGCGGGGATTCACTACTACCGCGCGACCGGGAAGACGTTGTTGCTTGTCGCCGGCGTTCGGATCGCGAATACCATGTGCGCGCTCATGGGTCCGCCTCCAAAACGGAACCTCGTACCGTGCCACCCGCTGCCGGAAGAGGCCATGGTTCGTCTGCACGAGCTCTTCCGCGATCAGCCGGCGCTCAAATCTTCGATTCCGCTTCCAGTCCACGAAGATGACTACCTGCATCTGGCTGAATTCTGGATTGAGGATCGCGGAAACAATATCGGAAAGCCGGACTGGGAGAAGGATCATCACGCCGCGGAGATGTTCGTCCGCAACCAGGAGTACGGAACTGGCCGGCCCTCCTGGGGCGCCTACGCGCAGGACGACGCGCCCGTCTTCGAGCAGCAGGACATCCACGGCCATGCTGTGCGCGCGACTCTGCTGTGCACGGGAATAGCGGCAGCAGCCCGCGTTAACAACCGTGAACCCTATCGGCGCACCGCCATCCGGCTATGGGAGAACATGGTCTACCGGCGCATGCACGTGACCGGGGGTGTGGGTGCGTTTTCGAACGAGGAGAAGTTTGGCCCCGACTACATGCTTCCCAACGACGCCTATCTCGAAACCTGCGCGGCCGTGGGAGCCTCATTTTTTCACCACAACATGAACATGGCCTTCGGTCACGCCCGCTACGCCGATGAGCTGGAGCGCGCGCTGTATAACGGTGCGCTCAGCGGAGTCTCCCTGCGCGGCGACACGTATTTCTATCAGAACCCCCTGGTTTGCGACACCACGCGAGCCCGTTGGAGCTGGCACGAGTGCCCATGCTGTCCCCCGATGTTTTTGAAGCTGATGGGCGCCATGCCAGGTTACATCTACGCTTCCGATGCCGACGCCCTTTACGTGAACCTGTTCGTCGGCTCGAGCGCCAAAGTGACGGTGGGCAATGTCCCGGTCTCTGTGGTGCAAACCACGCGCTATCCCTGGGACGGAAAAGTGCGCATCTCGGTCCATCCGTCAGAGCCCAGTCACTTCGCGCTTATGGTGCGCATTCCCGCATGGTGCACGGGAGAGCGTTTCAGCGTTAACGGTCAGCCGGTTTCCTTCACACAGCGAGAGCGAGGTTATCTGCGCATTGCGCGAAGCTGGCACGCCGGCGACACCCTGGAAGTGGATATGCCCATGCCGGCGCGCCTTCTCCGCGCCACGCCGATGGTTCAGGCCGACGGAGGCCGCGTCGCCATTACCAGAGGCCCTCTTGTTTACTGTGTGGAATCCCGCGACGTGAGCGAACCAGTATTGGCGCTCAGCGTTCCCGCTCAGGCCGCTTTCTCGAAAGAGACGCTTACTGATTTGCCGGGTGGTGCAGTTGGTCTGTCCACCATGGGCTCCTCACGCAGGGCCTCCGGCGAAGAGCTGTATCTCGGTTCGGTAAAGGGTATCGCCCGACAACCCGCCAGGCTCAGAGCGATTCCTTATTACGCGAATGCGAACCGCGGTCCCGTGGATATGGCTGTGTGGCTTCCGATCGACGCATAGCTGCGTCGCGGAATTGACTAAACGGGGCCTGAAGCCGCAAGCATCTCCTGCTCGGAGAGGCCGATACCGTATTGCGTGTTCCAGTACCGGACCGTTTGGCGGATAAACGTCTCGCGCGCCGTCTGCGGATTACGGGTGCGAAGGCCCTCGAGAATCGCATGGTGTTGCTGAACCGCGGCCAGCTTTTCACTCACCGCTTTTGGATTGCCCGGCCACCGGCCAACGATCGAGAACACAAACAACCGGAATGTGATCGATTCCAATGCGTCCTTGAGATATTTGTTACCGGCCAGTTCCCAGATGCGGCGGTGGAACAGCACGTCAGAGTCGTGAAAAGCGCGCACGTCCATCTCTCCCAGCCCGCTGCCCGCCATCGCCTGGAACAGAAGCGTGAATTCTTCATTCACTTCGGGGGTAAAGTTTTCTGCGGCCTTGCCCATGGCGATCGCCTCCAGAGGAATCCTCACCTCCTGGATGAGCCTGTAGTCCTCAGCTTCGAGCTGAGCCACGTAGGTGCCACGCTGCGGGAGCTTGTGCAGCAATCCCTGATGCTCCAGTTCCTGGAGCGCCTCGCGAAGGGTGGGCTGACCGATTCCCAGCCGCGCCGCCCATTTTTGTTCGACGATCCGGTCGCCGCCCTTCAGCTCTGCCGAAATAATGGCTTCGCGGATCGCCTGGGCGGCCGCCTCTGGGGCGGTCTGAATTCTCAGCCGACCGTCTTTGCTTTTGTTGTTGTCCACCATAGAGCTGCCAGGATTCCGAGGAAAGTATATCCCAGCATTCTAGATAGTCTATCGGCCGAATCACTGCTGCGTGGCCCGGAAAGGCTCAATCAGGAACAAAATCAAGCCTCGACTAGGGAGAAGAACGCCGTTGACAGCACCAATTTCAATCTATAATCTCTTGCTTTGAGACGCTAAGCCATTCTCTTCTCCTTCCTGAGCCACCCATGACCAACACCGACTCCGTGGTGCGCACCCGCGGCCAGATCAACGCCATCCTTATAAAAAGCACCGTCGTCGCGGCCATCGGTGGACTGCTCTTTGGCTTCGACACCGCGGTCATCGCCGGGGTCACGCGCGATTTGACGGCACTGTTCCACCTGTCCCCGGCCTCGCTTGGACTGACGGTCTCTTCCGCTTTGTGGGGGACCATTACCGGCGCCCTGTTGGCGAGCATTCCGGCCGATCGGTACGGGCGCCGGGACAGCCTTCGCGGACTCGCGGTCATCTTCTTTGTCTCCGCGCTGGGCTGCGCGCTTGCCTGGAATTGGCTTTCGTTCCTTACTTTCCGATTTATCGCTGGTTTGGCAATCGGAGGGTCTTCCGTTGTGGGACCGATGTACATCGCCGAGATTGCGCCCGCCAAATGGCGTGGCCGCCTGGTGGGAGTCTTTCAGTTCCTCATCGTGTTCGGAATCCTTCTGGCCTATTTCTCCAACTACGTGATCGGCTCGACCATCGATGGAAACGCGGCGTGGCGATGGAAGCTCGGCGTCTCCGCGGTTCCGGCCGTGCTCTTCTTCCTTCTGCTGTATCTCATCCCAAGAAGCCCCCGGTGGCTGGTGCAAAAAGATCGGCTGTCGGAAGCCCGGGAAGTTCTTCGCGCCGTGGAAGGGGATGGCTTCGAGGCAGAGCTGATGGAGATGGTGGGCTCGATCCAGTCCGAAGAGGCCGCACGTCACCATCGCTTCTTTACCCGGCGATACTTCTACCCCATCTTTCTTGCCGTCGCGGTCGGCATGTTCAATCAGCTGGCGGGGATCAACTCGATCCTGTATTACCTCAACGACATATTTACCCGCGCAGGATTCTCCACCGTCTCCGGCGATATTCAGGCTGTGATTATCGGGGCCACCAATCTCACGTTCACGTTTATCGCGATGTCGGTGATCGACAAGCTTGGGCGCCGCACCATGTTGTTGATCGGGTCGGTGGGAACCTGTGTTTGCCTCGGCATCATTGCCTGGTTATTCGCCAGCCACAGCCACGAGCGGCTGCTGATTTTCCCGCTGATGGCCTACATTGCATTCTTCGCCTTTTCTCAGGGAGCTGTGATCTGGGTTTACATCAGCGAGGTATTTCCTAACGTGGTCCGCGCGCGGGGCCAGAGCCTGGGCAGCTTCAGCCACTGGTTCATGACCGCTGTACTCGCCTGGATCTTTCCTCTGCTCAGCGCGCACTCTGCCGCTGTGCCGTTCGGGTTTTTCTCCGTCATGATGGCCCTGCAGTTCGTGGTGGTGTTCCTCTTCTTTCCGGAGACCCGCGGCATTACGCTCGAAGATATGCAGAAGAAGCTCGGGATCGGGTAAATTTCAGGCGAGGGTTCCGCGCAGGGGTTCCGCTGTCACATGGCGATGTACGATTTCACCCGCAATGATCCGCACGACCGCGCCACGCCTGTCCGGATGGTCCTGGACGCTCTGATTCCGAGCGGTGAGTACATGCGCTCGATCCGCGCATTTCAGGTTCCGTCCGAATCGCTGGCAATCTGGTTTTTCGGCCAGAACGGTTTCGTTCTGAAGGCCGCCACCGGACCGCTGATCGGCATCGATCTCTATCTGACGAACAGTTGCGCTCAGCGATTCGCTCATCTTCCCTTTCGTCTCGATCGGCAACTCCCTGTCTTTGTCGAACCGGAGGACCTTGACGTAGATGTATTTCTCACGACTCACTCGCACGGCGACCACGCCGATCCGGAAACGATTCGGCGGCTTCGCAATCGAGAAAGCATGTGCTTTGTCGGGCCCTGGCAATCCGTGGAGACATACCAGGAGTGCGGGATCGCGCCTGCGCGGTGTACGCTGATCCACCCGTCGCAAACGTGCGGCTTTGGCGGCGTCGACATCACCTCCACCTTCGCGCTGCCGACAGACTCGACCGACCTGAATCACAGCGGGGCGCTGCTTCGGTTCCCCGGCGGCATCACCTTCCTGAATACCGGCGACACCGCCTGGTCCGAGTTGCTGCCCTCGCTCCTGCCAGGAGCGCCTGATATCTGCGCTATTTGTATCAATGGCGGTTACAACAATCTCAGTGGTGGCCAGGCCGCGCGCCTGATCGCGGCGCTTCGGCCTCGCGTGACCATCCCCTGCCACTACGACATGATGATCAACAACACCGCGAATCCTGACACGTTCAGGGTCGCCCTCGACATTCTCGAGTGTCGGGTGCCGGTGCACATTCCCACGTATTACGAACCCTGGCTTTACAATCCGGCCGAATATCCGCTCGCGCGCGTCAGGCCGTGATGGTCACGGTGTAAACCTCCCCGTTGACAGCGGGAAATTCCAGTGAAGTTTCGCGGCCTTTGAGTCCGGCGGCGGCGATCGCTTCGCCGCTGGGCCCCGTGATTGCGACATGCGTTGCCCTGCCTGAGACCCGCAACCGGATGTGCATCTTCGATTCGTCAAGCGGTTCGAAGACTACGTCCGCCGCAGCGGCACGCAGCAGCAGGTTTTTGACCTCGTGCTTTGCGCCGGGCTTCATCAGTTTTGCGGGCAAAGCGGGCGCCAGTCGAAAAGCATTGCGGGTGGGATCCTCAAACTCGCGGAACCCCACCACGTTGCGCAGAATCAGGGTGGGAAGCGTGGCTCCCCAGCCGTAGTTCTCGCACCCACCAGGATTATTCGCGTCCAGCGCCCAGAACTCATTCGCGATCCCAGGAATCCGATATTGATACTCAGGCGGCAGCGTGGAAGTGAACGGTGCGATGCTCTTCGTCTTTCGCGCATCGGTTCTTTCATAGGCGCGGTCCGCAGTCCGCGCTACAACTTCGCCCGCAAGCTTCCGCTGATCCGCATTCCACGCTGCCTCCGTGTAGGGAAACATGAACGAGGGCCATTCCAGCCAGAACTTTGGATTTTCCGCGAAATAGTCCAGCCTGTGGGTCAGCGCGCGGCCCTGTTCGGGAGTCGCGATCTCCGCTGCGAGCGGATAGAGCATCATTACGTCGTAGTAGTCCTTGAGAATGATGGGACGGTTATCGCGGCCATCGAAATCGCGGAACCACCCGTCGACAAACATCGCCCGTGTCGTCTCAACGCGATGGCGAGCCAGTTCGCTCCACCGCCCCTTGTCCTGAGCGAATCCCGCGTCCGTGCAAAGCTGCGCCATGACAAGAAAGGCTTCAGCCATCGCCGCTTCCACGTCTACGGTGCGCACAAAATCCGCAACGGCACCCGGATTCTCCTGCGCGACCAGGAATCGTTTGGATGCGTCCTGGCCTGACTCCCAGCTGCATTTGCAGTGGAACCATCCGTTGCCGTCGGTGCGATTGGTCAACCACCAGTTCAGAAAATTGCGCGCATGCGGGTACAGCGACGTCAGCCACTCCCGATCTCCGCTGCGCACATAGATGGACCGAATCACCCGAAACGGCATGCCCCAGGTTGGCGCCGTTCCCACTTCCGATCCGTCGGCGCAGATCATGTTCATGCTGCCATCCTCGCGCGAACATGGAACATTCGGCGCGGGCGCATCGGCAAATGTGCCCAGCACCACTTCTTTGGCCAGATTCATGTCCGCATAACTCAGCGCCATGGCATCAAGCATGGATTCGCCCAGGACCGCGCGCGGCGTGAAGATCTGCATGCCATCCCAGGCGTGCCGGTAGATTCCGAGTGGGGGCCGTGCCGTCATGCGCAGTGTTTCCAGGTCGTAGATCCAGCCACGCTTCCATTCTTCCGGCCAGTCACCGCTCAGCACGGTGGCTTTCTTGTAGAAGCGGTTGTCGTCGTCCACTCTCTGTCTGATGGTCGCCGCAGCCCCATCCAGCGCCGCGCGCGCATGGCGCTGCGATACGACCTGATTAACACCCCTCGTCACTGTCAGCATCAATACCTCGGTGTGACCGGCATCGACCTCAAGGTCGTACGTGAGCATGGCTCGAGCGGCCCCGGGGAACCTTCCCGAAGTACCCTCGTTGCTGCCGTCTTCGCTGCTTCGTATCCACCGTTCCCACTCGGCGGAATCCATGGTGGCCCTCGCGCTCTGGGGCTCGCGATCCGATGTCAGGGTAAAGACGTCGCCATACGCCCAGATCTTCGAAACCGCACAGCCTCCGGGGATTTTAGTGCACACGCCGTCACTTCCCCACCAACGCTGTTCGGGAAAGCCGTAGATGTTGGTTGCATGCAACGTCACCTTGCTCCGCTGATGCCCGATATTGCGCACCTCCACTCGCGCCAGCAGCGCATCGGGATTCGCCAGAACGTACGATATCCGCAACTCAACGCCCTTATGCTGCCAGTCGTATCGAAAAAGATTCTTCGTGTGATACCCGGACACGATTGTCACGCCATGGGACTCGAAGTCCTCCTGTGAATGAAAAACGTCCGCTCCATCGACCCGTACGCTGAGGTGCAGCAGCGAAAGATAGTTCACCTCGCGCAGTGCGCCCTCTCCATAAGGCCACGGCATCGCTCGCGCCCACCATCCAAACCCCAGCGGAGGTACGCTGCGGATCACGCCGCTTCGGTTCATCACCGCACTGTGGCCTGGGTTATCGAGATACCCAAATGGCGTGTAATTCCCAGGAGGGAAATTGCTCACTGCTGCCGACTCGTCTTCCGGCGCAGTTCCTGTGTCGCCCGCATTCCGATCTTTCCAGCCGGTCCGGAGCTTGGCTGCGGCGCCTGCCAGCAGCACTGAGAATTCCCTGCGGTTCAGATCTGCCGATGACAAAACGTTCCTCCTGCCGCCGCGCTCCTTGCTTTCGGCGGGCGGAAATGTGCGCGTTCAGCCTATGCGCGGCATCGGGACTCGCATAGAGTCCATCCGCACTATTGACGGGCCCAGGCTGACTTCCTACAATTCGCACCCTGTGCCTTTGCGTACAAACCCAGTAGAGTGGAGCAGATTGCAGGCGACGCCCGCAATCGCGGCGAAGCAGGTGACATGAAGTCTTCGGTCAGTCCGCGCTCCCGAAATCGGCGCGCAAGGCGCTACCTTCCGGCGCTGGTTTTGGTAATTGGCGCGCTGATCGTCGTGGGCTCATGGCTGGCGGCACGAGGGAGCTTTGCCGAAGGGCCCGGCGATACGATCGCATTCATCGCCCAGACCACCGGCACCGAGCTGTGGGAAGCCGCCCACGCTGGAGCGCGCAAAGCAGCAGACGCAAACGGGTTCCACATTTACTGGAACGCCCCGACCCGCAGCGATGATGTAGAACGGCAGATTGAGCTGATTCAGGCGGCGATTCGGCGCAGAGATGGTGGGTTGCTGGTCGCCCCGGTGCAGTACCTCGCGCTGATCTCACCCCTGCACGAAGCGTTGACGAGACATATTCCGGTGGCGGTTGTAGGAAGCGCGGTCCCTATTCCATCGGGCAACGGCCTGGTATTTGTCCTCAATGATGACGACGGCATGGGACGCATGGCAGCCCGCCGGATCGGCGCCTTGCTTCGCGGCTCAGGCAAGATCGCGCTCCTCGGCATCAACCCCAACCTGACCGGCAACTGGATCCGCTCCAGGTCTTTTGAATCCACACTTGCCTCCGAATTCCCTGGAATCTCGATTGCCGACCGCAGGACAAGTTCCCCAACAGTCGAAGAAGCCGCCGAGAACGCCCAACAGATTCTGCTGAACAACCCTCACGTTGATGCCATCGTTTCTCTCACCAGTGTAGACAGTGAAGGTGCGCTCACCGCTTTGCGCCTCCGCCACCGCTCCGGAGAGGTTCGCCTTGTTGGTTGCGATCAGGAACTGGACCTGATCGAGGGCGTACGCGAGGGTCAGGTGGACTCGATCATTGCCGAGAACAGTTATGTCATGGGCCAGCGCGCCGAGGAGGCCATCGCGGCTCTTCGCCGTGGGAAAGCCGTCCCGGGCACAACCCTGGTTCCATCCCTGCTGATCACCCGCGAAAATTTAGACCGCCCTGAGGTTCAGCAAATCCTCTCGGTCAACTGGCGAGGTACGCCATGAGGTTCACACATGGCTCTCGCAGTCGACTGCGAATCGCCTTCGGAGCCGCGCTCATTCTGGCCGTCGCCGCGGGAGCACTGGCCTTGTGGCGGAGCCGGGAGAATCGGCTTCCGTGGCGAGATGGCTTCGCCGCGGGCGACACCGCACAGTGGGAGGCATTTGGAGGCGCCTGGAGTCTCTATCAAGGCGGAATTCGTAACAACTCCGACGACCGCGGCGCGAAGTTCGTAACCGGATCGACGCACTGGTCCGACTATGCCGTAGACGCCGATGTCAGCCTGCTCGGCGACGACGGCGACGCGGGAATTATGGTGCGATCGAGCGATGAAGAAGAGGGTGTGGATTCCTACAGCGGCTACTATGTGGGCCTCCGCGACAGCAATAACAGCATCACCATCGGCCGCGCCGATCATGGCTGGATCGAATACCAGGCCGTCTCCCCAAACCACCCGCTTCAACCCTCACACTGGTACCACCTTCACGTCGTTGCAGTTGGTTGCGAAATCGCTGCAGTGGCATCGGGTGACACACAGGGAGGTCAGACCTGGGTTGCGATGCACGAACCGTCGTGCGCCAGCAGGGGAAGAATCGGACTTCGTTCCTACTCCTCGGGCGGGGTCTGGAAAAATATCCACGTCGTGAAGGCCACACGGGCCGATATTGAGCCGCTGCTCGCGCATGCTCCACCCTCTCCATCCCCAGGCGTTCTCCAAAGCGAAGCCGGTTTCAACTCCCTGCGTCTGAATCAGCCCGGCATCAATCCGGCACTTGCTGAAGCCCTGTTGCGCGCTGCAACCCCGCTGGCCGCGATGGGCGACCTGCGCAATGTTTCGCCCGTGCATCCACCGGCGGTGACGATTCGGGGCAGTGTGACTCTTACCTCGCCCCGCATTTACGTGCAGGACGCCAGTGGAGGCGCCGCAGTTGAATTCCTTCGTTCGCCTTCTCTCAAAATCGGTGACGAAGTGCAGATCACAGGAGACGTCGAACCTTCGCGCTTCAGCGCCGTGCTGCTCAACGCAACCGGCCGCGTGCTTTGGCAGCGCAGCCCTGCTCCGCCGATCTCGGTAAGCGCCACGCAGGCAGCGGCGGGGCTGTACGACGCGCGTTTTATCGAAACCGAAGCGGAGGCGGACAGCTCTCCGCAGCCTTCGCCCGCTGGTACCATTCTGTCGCTGCACAGCGGCCATCAGCGCTTTCTCGCGATCCTCAATTCTGGCGCGGACCCATCCGCTCTGCGACAGATCGCACCGCACAGCACCGTGCGCGTTCGCGGCGTTTGCGTGGTAGATCCGGCTTTCACCCGTAATTCCACACCGTTTGCGATTTTGCTGCGCTCGTCCAGCGATGTGCTTGTCCTCGCCGGACCACCCTGGTGGGATCTGCGCAATCTGATGGAAGCGGCCATCGCGCTTCCAGTCGCCGCACTGCTGGGATTCTTCCTCTACTCGCGCGCCGAGCGCTGGCGGATGCAGGCCGTGCTCGATGAACGTCTGCGTATGGCGCGCGAAATCCACGACACGCTTGCACAGGACTATGCGGCGATCGCCTTCCAACTGGAAAGCGCGCTGGACCGCGATCGTCGAACGAGTACCGTCGAGGGGGTCGCCCGCGCGCTGCAGATGGCCGAACGAAGCCGGGGCGAGGCTCATCTTTCCATCGCCGCACTGCGCGCTCTCCACTATGACGCCCCATTCCCGGCACTTCTGCGGCATCTGCTGCAGCACCAGATTGCTGGCGGGATCAGGCTGGATATCTTCAGCAACGGTAGCGAGCGCCATCTTTCCGTCGAGGTGGAAGCCAACCTGCTCCGGATCATCCAGGAGTGCGTCGCGAATGCGGTCCGCCACGCGCACGGGAGCCTCATCGAGGTGGATCTCGACTACTCACCGGATTATTTAACTGTAGTGGTCCGCGATAACGGCCAGGGCTTTTATCCTGAATGCGCGCCGGGGGCCGAAGACGGCCACTACGGCATTACGGGTATGCGTGAGCGCGCGGCCCGTATCGGTGCCGATATCCAGCTGGCTTCCGGGCCATCGGGCACCTGTATTTCTCTTCGTGTCCCGGTGCCGCGTCCGCGCTCGGTCGCCCGGGGATACGTGCTCTCGGTTTTCCGGCGAACCCTCCACCGTCTCAGCGCGCTCAGGCTGACCCGCACCCGCCCCTCGGAGCAACTCGATGCAAAAGCGAATTCGCGTTTTGATCTCGGATGATCACCTGCTCTTCCGGCTCGGCCTCAAAAGCCTGCTCAGGGGAGAACCAAACATTGCGGTGGCGGGGGAATCGTCAACCGGCCGCCAGACCGTTGAGCAGTGCCGCGAACTCAGGCCCGATGTAGTCCTGCTCGACCTGCGCATGCCTGAGGGGGGCGGCATTGAAGCGCTGCGCACCATCTCCAGCGAGTTCCCCGAGATCCGCACCCTCGTCCTCTCCAGCTATGCCAATGAGGAGGAAATCTACCAGGCTCTCGACGCCGGAGCCCTTGGCTATGTTCTGAAGGATGTTGGCAGAGAACCTCTGATCGAGGCCATCCGCACCGTGGCGGGCGGGCGACGCTCCGTGCCCGAGTGGATTGAGCGCATTATGCGCGAGCGATCGAGCCGGCCCGATCTTACGCCGCGTGAACACGAGATTCTTCGCCTGCTGGTCACCGGATTGACGAATCGCGAGATCGCTCACGTGATGGGTAACAGCGAAAACACCGTCCGCAACCACACCATCAGCATCTTTGCGAAACTGGACGTGAGTGACCGCGCCGAAGCGGTCAGCGCCGCTCTCCAACGCGCAATCGTCATCCCCGAGGAAAATAAGTGAGACTGCCGTTCCTTACCGCCTGCCCCGAAACTTTGGGAACCGGTAGGCAGTCAAGCCTTCTCCCTCTCGGACGGTGACAATCCGGTCGGCCTCGAGATCTCTAAGATGTTCGACCGCTCCACTGGGCCACTGAATCTCGACCTCGTCCACCCTGGCCTGCGCGCCCAGTCCGAAATGCAGACGCAGATCGTGAGATGAACAATAGCTGCCACCGCTCCGCACCTGATCGCAGCTGGTTGTGCTGCCGGCACGCAGCCGAACCCGTGCTCCAATGCCGTCCCGGTTGCTGCGCGTTCCAATCAGCTTCAGCGCGATCCAGTGATTCCCCGCGGCGCCGCCATTACGGTACAACTGCGCTGCCTCACCGTTGTTGCTCTGAAGGAAATCCACGTTCCCATCGTTGTCGTAGTCGCCGATTGCCAGCCCGCGCCCCACGCGAGGAACGAGAAACGAGGGTGGCTGTGTAGCCGTTGCGTCCACGAAGTGCCCTCCGCCTGTATTCCGGTACAGCATCTTCGGTTCTGCATAACTTGAGCCCGGATGATAAAGCGCGATGTTATCGAGCATGGAACCGTTGACGACAATCAGGTCGCGATTCCCGTCATTGTCCCAATCCGCGAAATGAGCCGCGTAGCTCGTGTTGTGAATCCCAGTGAAGGCCAGGCCTGAGCTGAGCGTCCGATCTGTAAAAGTTCCGTCCCCGTTATTTTCGTAAAATCGATTGGGCTGATTGTCCATATGACAGACAAAGAAATCCATGCGCCCTTTGCCCGTCACATCGGCCGCGTCGATGCCCATTCCCGACTCTACTTCTCCATTGCCGCCGAATCCCGCTCCGGATTCGTAAGTCACATCACGAAAGGTTCCGTTGCGGTTGTTGAAGTAGAGAAACGAACGCATCCCGTCATTGGCAATCAGCAAGTCATCCCAACCGTCGCCGTCAAAGTCCGCGACCACAACCCCAAGGCTCTTGCCGTCAGGATTGACTAACCCCGCCTGCTCCGTGCGATCGGTGAAAGTACCATCACCGTTATTGTGATACAGCCGCATGGATGTTCCCTGGAAATGAAACGGGTCGCAGTACACGCGGTAACCAGGCAGATGCGCGCCGCAGTTCGGATCGTGGTTCCAGTCATAGTGGATGTAGTTGGTGACCAGCAGATCGAGCCGTCCGTCGTGGTCGTAGTCGAACCAGGCGGCTGCCGTCGCCCATCGACCGGCGTTTTCGACTCCGGCCTTTGCCGTGATGTCGGTGAACGTGCCGTCGCCGTTGTTTCGATAGAGAACGGACTTACCGTAGCCGGTCATATAAATGTCGGGAAAGCCGTCGTTGTCGAAATCACCGACCGCGGCGCCCATGTAAAATCCGTCGCTGACTTTGATTCCGCTGCGGGCCGTTACATCGGCGAATGTGCCGTCGCCGTTGTTTCGGTAGAGGGCAGGTTGTGGCGTCGCTGACGGATGAAACTGCGGACTGACACCGCTGTTGACGAAAAATGCGTCCAGAAATCCATCCTGGTCGTAGTCCAGCCAGGCACACCCTGGCCCCATGGTTTCCACGACGAGCTTTTCCGGCGATGCGGCGCGCTCATGCACGAAACGGATGCCACTGAGGGAGGTCACATCCTCAAACTGCACGTGAAAAGGATTCGCCAAATCGTTGGCGCCGGCTGATGCCCAAGCCCGCGGAATCAATAGGCTCCCCGCCGAAGTCCAGGCTGAGCGGCGAAGAAACTGCCTGCGTGTGACGGTTGTGCTCACGGGTGGCCTGGATTCAGCGGCGGAAGACCCTGCCGGTCTGCGTTTGCCGGAGAATGCGACTGCAGCTTTCGGAATGCATCCAGTTCCGCGGAGGCTTCCGGCTTACGGCCCATTGCGTTGAAGGCTTTCCATAGCAGGAAATGAGCGGTGGCGTCCTGAGTATCCAGCGCTACGGCCTGGCGCAGGTGAGGTATCGCTTGTTCCGGGGCATCGCTCTCCAGCAACGCCTGGCCCATCTTCCTTTGCAGATAGGCGATCCTCGGGTTGGCTTCGAGGCCCTTCGCCAGATAGGGCGCTGCGTCTTTTGCCTGGCCTCGATCGAGCAGAATCACACCAATCATCGACAATGCCTGAGGGTTCTCACTGTCCATTCGCAGTTCTGTGCGGTACTCGCCTTCTGCCTTATCCAGCCTCGCCTCCATGTAGTAGACGCTGCCCAGCGACTGATGAAAATCCGGCACGGTCGGGTAACGCGTCGCGAGCCCGGTCAATACCCGCTCCGCACCATTCAGGTCCTGTGCCGAGATTTGATATTGCGCGAGGAGATAAAGCGCGCTGGCATCATCCGAGGAAATAGCAAGATCTTTGTCCAGTGCCGCTTTTCCCTCCGCCGCATTTCCCAAAGCGAAGTTTGCTCGGGCCAGCCAGAACCAGCAGCGCGGATCAGAAGCTGACTGCTCGGTCGCCAGATGCAACGACCCCAGCGCATCTGCCAGCCTGCCGAGGCGAACTTCTTCGATTCCAGCGAACATTTGCGCGGCCGGGAAGGTTGGTTGGCGGGTTCGAACCGCATCGAAGGCGGCCAGAGCATCCACCGTCCTGTTTTCTGCGTCCAGCACGATGCCGAGATTCAACCGCGCCGGAAGGTAATCCGGCATGCTGGTCAACAAAGCACGATAGGATTTTTCAGCCCCTGGCAGGTCTCGTCGTTGCTGGGCTGCCAGCGCATCCTGAAAGAGCGCGGCTGCTTCCGGCCCCAGTTCGACCGAGTTCGCCGATTGCGATGCCCCGCGAGCTGGGACTGTAACCGCCAGCAGAAGCGCAAGCATGGCCGGCCGCCGTATTGTTCCCGCCATTCCCATCAACCTTAGTTTCGCGATTACAGCATTGCCTTCGCGGGTGGGCAAGGGTCCAAATGCACCGCTAAAATGAGTTGAACTGCGACCAACGTTCATCTATATTCTATCGAAGATGGGCGAGACGATGCTTCGGATCCTGAATCCGGCGTATCCGATCCGCCCAGGAGGACACTTGGAAGTCTCCTTAGCGGGAAAAGTGGCCGTCGTCACCGGGGCTTCATCCGGTATCGGCCTGGCCGTGGTGCGGCAATATCTGCTGGCCGGAGCTGAAGGAGTGATTGCCGTATTCCGTCGCCCCGACACCCCTCCCCAACTTGTCGAGAGCCTGTCTCAGTTTGAAAACCGGCTGGAAATTGTACGAGGCAGTGTCGCCGAAGAGGCTACCGCCGAAGCTTTTACCGCTGCCGCGCTCCTTCGGTTTGGACGCATCGACGTTATGGTATGCAACGCAGCGGAGAGCATCGTGAAAGCGATTCACGAGCATACTCCCGATGAGTGGGACGCGGTATTCGACACCAACGTGAAGGCTGTCTATTGGGCGGCACGTCATGTTATCCCGGTGATGATCCGGCAGAAATCCGGCCTGTTTCTGATCAGCGGATCGATTTCCGGCGAAGTCGGGATTCCCACACAAGGCGCCTATGGGCCCTCCAAGGGAGCGCTCCATCAGATGACCCGGCAGATGGCGATCGAATATGCGGCACATGGCATTCGGGTGAACACCATCGCCTGCGGCACAGTCGACACACCGATTGTTCATCGCTCGGCGGCCGCATCCGGAGACCCCGACGCGTACTGGAACATGCTCACCAGCAATCATCCCGTCGGCCGCGTTGCGGGAGCCGACGAGGTGGCCGCTTTCTATACCTATATGGCCAGTGATCTTGCGTCCTTCTTCACCGGCTCGATTCTGATGATGGACGGCGGCTTCACCGCCAAATAGAAGGAAGCAGGGACTCTGAATGCTCGCAGGCAGATATCTCGGACCCAATCGGGTAGAACCCGTGGAGATTGCTGTTCCCACTATTTCCGCCGGTGAAGCCCTGGTGCGCGTGGAGGCCTGCGGGATCTGCGGATCTGACCTGGGGATCGTGGCTGGGGTGCATCCACGGGCACGTGTTCCCCTCACGCTCGGTCACGAGTTTTGCGGCACCATCGTTGAACAGAGCGCCTCCGATTCCTCGCTCCAGGTTGGCGACCGGGTCACTGCGTGGCCACTTGTCTCCTGCGGCGTGTGCTGGGTCTGCCGGCATGGCGCCCCGCATGTCTGCCGCTCACTCCGCCTCTATGGCATCGATTTCGACGGCGGAATGGCACAGTATGTACGACTGCCTGTCGCCAGCATTCTCTCCCTGCCTCCGGATACATCACCGCTGATCGGCGCCGTGGTCGAACCGCTTGCGGTCGCCGTTCATGGCGTCGGCCTGGCGCCGCGCACGCCTTCGGACGCGGTGGTTGTCATGGGCGCCGGCCCCATCGGCCTTCTGACTGCGCTGGTCGCACAGGCCCATGGCCTCGGCCCGGTCATCATCAGCGATATCCAGCCTTCGCGCCGCGAGATCGCCGCCAGTTTGGGACTGTGCGCCGTCTCCAGTGGAGAGGAACTTCTCCACTCCGTTGAGGCAGCAACATCGGGCGAGGGTGTAGGCGTCCTGTTCGAATGCACCGGTGCCGCTTCCGCTGCAATCGAGATGACCAGACTGGTCCGCGGCCGCGCCACCATCATCAACCTGGGAGTCTTCAAGAAGGGCGCGGAACTCGACCTGCAGGCCGTGAACTTCAAGGAAATTACCATCCACGGTTCTCGGGTGTACTCACGCGAAGATTTCGAGGAAGCGATTCGCCTCACTTCCACACTCCCGGTCTCGCGCATCGTCACGCATCGCTTCGAGCTAAAGGACGTGCAGCAGGCATTGGAATGTTTCCAGTCCGGGAAGAACACCTGCAAAGTAATGGTCCTGCCGAATGGTCCGGTGGCGTGAACGCATTCTCCCTGGCCGGCCAAACCGCTCTGGTCACTGGTGGCAGCCGCGGTATTGGCCTCGGCATCGCGCGGGCTCTTGCCATTTCCGGAGCGCGGATCATTCTTGCTGCTCGGCGATTCGATCCTGAGTCACCGTCCCTGCGCGAACTCGCCGCCCTTGCCCCCGAGCTTTCTTACTTCGCGTTCGATCTGTCCCACACCGAGGCTATCGAGCCCTGGTTCCGGAAGCTGTGCGGACAGAGCAACCGCCCCGATATCCTCGTCAACGCAGCCGGTATGACCGTTCGTGGCGAGACGAACGCCTTCAGCCTGTCGGATTGGCACAATATCCTGGCGCTGAACGCCACCGCCGTCTTCGAGCTAAGCCGCTGCTTTGCTCGGGAACTCATCGCTGAACAGTTGCCGGGCCGCATCATCAACATCGCCTCGCTCATGACAGCCGCCGCCCGCAGTGGAACCGCCGCATATACGGCTTCAAAAGGAGCGCTCGGCCAGCTGACCAAAGCGCTCGCAGTGGAGTGGGCATCGCGGGGAATCCTGGTGAATGCGGTGGCCCCCGGCTACATCGCTACGGACCTGACCCGCGAACTGGCACAAGACCCAAAGTTCGATGCGTGGGTTCAGCAACGCTGCCCTCTCGGTCGCTGGGGTACGGCGGAAGACATTGCGTGGCCGGTCGCGTTTCTTGCTTCACCTGCGGCGTCGTTCATCACGGGCCAGATTCTCTTTGTGGATGGCGGATGGCTTTCCACTTTCTAGTCCGGCGCTCGCAACCGATTCGCGAACTCCGCCGCACAGGGCAGGAGCACGTAACGAAATGAACCAGAGGCAAGCAGAAGTTGCTCGTGATCAGTAAACGCGGAAACAGCAACCTGCGAAGGTTGCTGGTGTACGGTGCCTGAGCGCTTGTGGCGTGCAGGGACAAACAGTCGCCTGGTCTCAGCGTTTGGCTGAACCAGCTTGTGGCTCGTGCCCACAGCAACGTCGTCACGGTCGCGCTGGCCGACAGGATGGCTCGCGTCATATGGGCGGTGCTCTCCAAAGGAGAGACCTATCGCCCTCCGCTGCTGGAGTGCCGGTCGATAGCGGCGTTGACGACCAACAACCCGGTATTCTGCCAGATCTGCTGATGAAGAGCGAGATGGCAAAACGGTCGAACCCGGCGTCTCGAAACCTGTCATACGGAAAAACCCTCTGAGGCTTCCAAACTAGCCAGGACGAGAGCGCAGCCCATTCCATCAGGGTCCCGAGCTTCGGCTCATTCAAAGACCGGATACATTTGCGCAGACCAACCCGCTGACCAAAGACGGCTTCGATTTGGCGATACATTCAGGCGAGCTGCCTGACTCCACTCTGGTAGCTCGCCGCTTCGCGCAGACACTCACGATCCTGGTCGCGACGCCACAGTTCCTCACGCGGCATAGCTTGCCACAGTCAATCGACGAACTTCGCTCGCTGCCCGCGATTCCGCTCGTTCAGGATGGCGCGGTAGAGCCATGGGAATTTCGTGCCGCGAAGCGGGTCACGCCTTCTGGCGCGTTTCGTGCGGGTGACCTTGAGCAGCTACGTGTCGGCGTTCTTGAGCACTTAGGAGTCGCCCAGGCACCGGCATGGCTCTTTGCTGCAGAGCTGCGTGAAGGTACCGCGCTTCGGCTTTTGACCTCATACGAGAGAACGGTTGCTATCTCTGCGGTACGTCCGGCGAGCCGCCGTGCCCCGGCCCGAGTACGGCTATTGATGGAACACCTTGAAGCAACCTTCGCGGTATGTACGCAATTCAACCCGCGCCCTGCAACCGCGGGTTGAACGAAAATATAAAGTCGGCATGCCTAGCCGCGTGGGTCGACGGCGGAGATAACGAAGTCCAGAAAGACCTTCACCTTTGGGGCAACATAGTTGCGCGAGGGATAGACGGCGTGAATCGGAAATTGCTCGTCGCACCACGCTGGGAGCAGTTGGACAAGCGTTCCTGCGTCCACCAATGGTTTGGCGATGATTTCGAGAACCTGCGCAATTCCCCAGCCAGCAACACAGACGTTATGCAGGCTGGCGATGTCGCTCACGATCAGCCTGCCGGGGGTGGCGACCTTCACAACCTTGTGGCCGCGATGAAATTCCCATTGGAATGGCCTGCCGCTCTGCGGATCGCGATAGTCGATCAGCGCGTGCTTCTGTTTGAGGAGATCACTGGGATGAGCGACCTTTTCATGCTTCGCAATGTAAGCGGGAGCCGCAACAGTTATGACGCGCGTGTCGAGAAGTCTTCGCGCAATCAGGCTGGATGAGGGTAGCTGACCCACATGAAGAGCGATGTCGATACCCTGGCCGACGAGGTCTCCGATCTCATTGCTGCTGACAAAGTCTACGGAAAGCTCTGCGTAACTTTCGAGAAAACCCTTAATTTGTTCGCCTCGAATCAAGTGAGCCAAGGTGGGATGCATACTTACCCGCAATCTGCCTCGCACTGTGGATCGCTCTTCAGCCGCGAATTGAAATGCCTGCTCGAAGCCGTGTAGCAGCGGTTCCAGCCGCTCAAATAGGCCTCGTCCTTGATCGGTCAGCGCAACAGATCGCGTGGTCCGGTCAAGGACGCGTATGCCGAGGCGCTTTTCCAGCCGCGCCACGCCGCGACTACAAGCGGATTGAGACAGATTATGCGCCCTGCCGGCACCGGCAAAGCTTCCGCTCCGCACCACTGCAACGAACACATTTGCATCGGCGAGCGTCTGCTCATCGAACATTGTCATTATTGCTCCTTGCGCATTACTAGTATGCGCCCCATGCCTGAAGCGCGACAATACAGGTGAGCGTCCAATACCCGGTTGTTCAAATTCGTCAACGCTTGGAGGAAGAGATGTTTGCAATTACTGGAATTACGGGCAAGGTCGGTGGACAGGTTGCGCGCGGTCTCATGGCACAGGGACACAAGGTGAGAGCTATCGTGCGTGACCGTGCGAAAGGAGAAGAGTGGGCAGCATTGGGTTGCAAGCTATCGGTGGTAAGCCTCGACGATGCAGTCGCAATGACGAAAGCCTTCAGCGGCGTAGAGGGCGTCTTTCTGATGACACCACCGAACTACGATCCAGAGCCAGGATTTCCGGACACTCGCCGAAATGCCGAAGCGATCCGGACCGCGATCGAAAAAAGCTGCCCTCAAAAGGTCGTTTTTCTGTCAACGGTGGGAGCACAGGCCACGGAGCTGAATCTTCTCAATAACTCTGGTATTACCGAGGAGATGCTGCGCACAGTCTCGGTCCCGGTGGCGTTCCTTCGCGCGGCTTGGTTTATGGAAAACGCCGCGTGGGATGTCGAATCGGCAAAAACAGGTGTGGTGCATAGCTTCCTCCAACCGCTGGATCACAAAATACCCATGGTGGCGACAAGCGATATTGCGCAAACCGCGGTGGAGCTGCTCGGCGAATCGTGGCAGGGAGTTCGCATCGTCGAGCTAGAGGGCCCGGAGCGCTACTCCGCCGACGACGTTGCGGCGGCATTCTCGAACACTCTCGACATTCCGGTACGGAATCAGGTCGTTCCTCGCGCCAGTTGGGAGAAGTTGTTCAGCACACAGGGAATGAAGAACCCGCTCCCCCGCATGCGTATGGTGGACGGCTTCAATGAAGGCTGGATCGATTTTGAGTCCGGTGCCGAAGGTACACGGAAAGGCAAAGCAACGCTCGAGGCTACGATTCGTTCGCTGATTTCAAAATAGCAACGTAAAGCGCGCCAATCGAACTTCATCCCACAGGAGCACCAATATGAGCCGCATTTTCATCACAGGATCTTCCGATGGCCTTGGCCTTATGGCCGCACAGTTGCTCGTTGAGCAAGGGCATTCCGTCGTATTGCACGCGCGGAACGCCGAACGAGCGGAGGAAACTCGCCGCAAGCTTTCCCAGGTAGAAGCTGTCGTCAAAGGCGACCTCTCTAGCATTAAACAGATGCATTCGGTCGCCGAGCAAGTCAATAAGCTGGGCACGTTCGACGCGATCATCCACAATGCCGCGGTCGGATACCGGGAACCGAAACGTATCGAGACGGTCGATGGTTTAGCTCATGTCTTTGCCGTCAACAGCCTCGCGCCCTATGTTCTCACCGCACTAATCCATACTCCACGGCGGCTGATCTACATGAGCTCCGAACTGCACAAGCAAGGCGATCCCAGCCTGCGCGACCTGAACTGGGAACAGCGCGAGTGGAAGGGAGAACAGGCATACTCCGACTCAAAACTGCACAATGTTCTGCTTGCTTTTGCCATGGCTCGGCGACATCCTAAGGTGCTTTGCAATAGCGTAACACCAGGCTGGGTACAGACGAAGATGGGTGGCTCCGCTGCCAACGACGATCTTGATCAAGCACATCGCACCCAGGTATGGCTTGCCGTAAGCGACGCCCCTCACAGCCAAGTGTCCGGGCAATATTTCTATCATCTCAAGGCGAAAGAACCCCTGGCCGCAGCGTTGAACAGCAGCTTGCAGGACCGCTTCAGTGCGGAGTGCGAAATGCTCACGGGTATAAGTATCTCAGCGTAGCTGTTGCTACTACTAAGGCAGCATCTCTTCGGCAATCCCTGTGAGCCAGCACAGAGATAACGAGCCTGGTCTTCACTTCGCGAGCAGCGAGAGCCGGACGGCCATAGTTAGGCCGCCCGGTTTCAATGGATCATTCAGTGATCAGGAGCGCTCGTCTTACCGTTCACCCGCCGCAGCCTGTGCGATGAAGTCAGCCACAATCTCTGGCTGTGACACATAGATCGCGTGGCTGCCTTTCGCTTCGGCGACCTTAGCTCTGGCGCGGCTTGCCATTGCCCGCTGTGCATCCGGCGGAATCATCTTGTCGTCCGTCGCAACCAGGTACCAGCTCGGCTTGGACTTCCATGAAGCGGTGGTCACCGCGCCGTTGAGAGCGTCAAGTCCCCATGGAACCTGTGAGTCGCCCATGAACGCGGCCAGCCCCGGCTCTACATCAGCGGCGAAAGACTCCGCAAACTTCGCGTGGTCGAGGAATAGGAACCCGGCCCGCGGGGGCATGATCGGGGGCACAGGCGCTCCGGGCGCAGGGTTCTTGATCAGCGAGCCAACGGACTCACCGCTGTCCGGCGCGAAGGCTGTGACGTAGGTAAGCCGCTCGACCTTCGGATTGTTGCCGGCCTCGGTAATCACCGCGCCGCCATACGAGTGGCCTACGAGGACCACGGGACCATCCTGCGCGTCAATGACGCGGTTGGTTACGGCGACATCGTCTGTCAGCGAGATCGTGGGGTTCTGCACGATGGAAACATTGAAGCCCTTGTTCTTCAGGATCGCGTAGACGCTTTCCCAGCCCGAACCATCCACGAAACCGCCATGTACCAACACGATGTTGTTCACGTTTGCGTTCTTCATTGTCCTATCTCCTTTTTTCAGTTGCCTTCTGGCCTCTGACAGAGACCGTTGTACGTCCGGTACTTTTGAAATAAAAGTTCGTAATTGTCATGATTTATTGATAAATTATCAATAATGGAATTTACCTCACGCCAGCTTCGCGCCTTCCACCTCGTGGCCGAGCACCGCAACTTCACCCGCGCCGCGGAGACTTTGCTGCTTACGCCTTCCGGGCTCAGCGTTTTGGTGCGCGAACTGGAACGGCAGATTGGATTTCGCCTGTTCGATCGCACGACTCGGCAGGTCGTCCTGACGGCGCAGGGCAGCGAGCTGCTGGAGATCACCCGGCCTGCTCTGAACATGCTTGACGAAGGGATGTCGCGCATCGAGCAGGTGACGAAGCGCAAGAATCGCAGCATCTCTGTCGGGACAACGCCATGGCTCGCGGCTCATGTGATGCCTGCGACCATTCGAGAGTTCCGTGACAAATATCCCGGCCTTCAGATTCATCTATTCGATGGAAACCTCAGTGCGCTCGCAAAGCGGGTCGAAGCCAACAAGCTGGACTTCGCGCTCGGTATCTTCGATCGCGTACTGGGGATGCGGCGCGTGCCCTTCTTTCGGTTCTCGCTTATGCTCGTACGACCCGACGACGGGAGACCTGCCCGCTCGCAGAGTGGTTCATGGGCAGACCTTGGAGGCCACACCCTGATTTCGCTCACCAGGGATTACCCCTATGAGCAACTCATCCAGAAGCAACTTCAGAAAATGGGCGTCGTGTGCAGGAGCGGCCAGACCGTGAACGGGCTGGATACCCAGATTGGTCTGGTTGAAGCAGGCTTGGGTATCGCTGTAATTCCTTCGTTCGGTGTGATGGCTTCGCGCAGCCGCAAGGTGAAGGTCACCAAGCTCGAACCTGAAGTGACCTTGGATTTCTACGAGATCAGCAACCGGGGCAGAAAATTACCTCCCGAGGCGAGCGAGTTTGCTTCGTTTCTAAAGACCTATTTGGCGCGACGGGTTGGGGAAGGCTAATGCCCCGACTGAGTCTCCGCCACAACAGGTATTACTCGTCGATAGTCTGTGGCAATTCAATAGTCAAGGCGAAGAGCGTCTGGTCAAAAACACACTCCCAATAGACTCCCAATAGGGTGTCCAGAGGGTACTTTTCCGTACTTCCGCGTCGCCATCTGTACCAATGAAATCACTTAGATACGTGAGTGCGCGGCCACTCATAACCCATCGCGCATCTGAACCGCTTTCGAGCGGCCGCCTCAGCCGCATCAGCACTGGCATATCGACGTTTCGTAAACGTCAGAGGAACCACACGGTTGACGGGCGACGCGATTGGTGAGGTCCTCAATCGCGCCAGCGACGTGGTCAATTTATCAGTAAGCGCAGTGTAACGCCCATCTGCGCCAGACCGTCCTCCCCTCGGGGAAAAACCGTGAAGAGGAGACGAGAAGAAAACGATTCTCCACGCAGAGTGTGGGGTTTCTGCTCGTTCACGCGACTGCTGGCGCGATTGCATCTTGCGTTGCTGGCGGAAGCGCCAACACGACTTTCGCCAGCGCCGACCCGCTGTTACTTACCCCGGGCCCGTCGTCCCTCTCCCCACCCTCTAATCCGCTCCGCCCGCTTGCGCCGGACTGCAGCGACCATTTTCTGCTTCTCCGCAATGTCCGTGGCAGCCGAGACCATGTCCGACGGAATCGCGCGGCACCTCGCGGAACAACTTGATTGGGTGCCTGGGGTCTCTTCGGGAAAAGGGTTAGGCATAGGGCCGCGATGAAGCGGACGTCGGATCCCCGCGACCTGCGGCAGCCAGCTCAGCGGTAGGCCGCAGCCTGAATGTTGTAGAGCTCCGCGTACTGGCCATTCTTTGCCAGCAGCTCATCGTGCGTGCCAGCTTCGACGAGTCTGGCTCCGTCGAGGACAACGATCAGATCCGCCATGCGCACCGTCGAGAAGCGGTGAGAGACGAGGATCGTGATGCGTCCCCTGTCGTTCGCGCCGAAGCCGCGCGCGGCTGCGGCATAGCGCTCGAAGAGTGCGTGTTCAGTTTCCGCATCGAGCGCGGCAGTCGGTTCGTCAAGGATGGTCAACAGGGGCTGATCGCGCATGAAGCCGCGCGCCAGTGCCAGCTTCTGCCACTGGCCGAAGGATAGCTCGACTCCGGACGGCCACGTAGTGCCAAGTTGCGTGTCGAGGCCTGACGCCAGACGGGCAATGACATCGCTTGCCCCGGCGCGATCGACAGCGGTGAGAACGGCGGGCTCGTCGTCCCGGCGAGGCGCGTCGCCCAGGCCAACGGAGTGTCCGGCACGAAATTCGAAACGGAAGAAATCCTGAAACGCGCCAGCAAGTTGCGCCCGCCACTCGCCGGCCGGCACGCGCGCCAGGGGCGTGTCGTCCACGAGGATTGAACCGGAGGACGGCTCATACATCTTCGCGAGCAGCTTGCCCAGCGTCGATTTACCGGCGCCATTCTCGCCCACGATTGCCACCATCGAGCCAGCTGGCAAAGTCAGGGACACGTCGTCCAGAACAATGCGCGAGGTGCCTGGATAGGCGAACGACACGTGGCTTAACTGAATGCCGCGGCGCAGCGCGCCGGGAACCGGCAGATCGCCCGAGGCCGCAACCGAAGCGGCGTAGTCCTCCAGCCACGCGAGTCGCCGCGAGCCGTCCATCCAGAATCCGCTGAGAAATCCAATCTCGCCGACGGTGGCGCCGATGTAGGCCGACAGCCGCGCGCCTGCGGCGAGGACCAGAAGTACTGCGCTGGCCGGCGCGCGGAGGCCGATTGAAACGAAGACGACCGCTCCAACGTACGCGAGTCCGAAGACCGCCCACGACAGGGTATGCCAGAACGCAGAGTCCCACCGCGCGGCCGCCACGGGTCGATACCACTTTTCCCAGGCGGCCCGGCGCTGTTCGACGAGTCGCTGTCCAATGCCCGTGACGCGCACCTCTTTTGCGGGCGCCGCAGTCGTGGCGATGGTAAACAGGTGACGAGCAAGCCGGCTGCTTTGCGCGCCCTGCTCCTGCGCGGACCGCTCGACCTTCGGACGCCAGGTCGAGGTCAACACGGTCGGAACTGCGAATGCGGCAAGCAGGACAAGCGCCGGATGAACCGATGCCAGCAGCCCCATGGTCACGCCCAGCCTCAGAATCCAGCCGAGCGTGGAAAATACTGACATATACATGTGATCAAGCACGAACACCTGGTTGCGGAGCATGGAGAGCCGATCGAGATACTCCGGGATCTCCTGATGCGCGATGGTCGCGATCGACGCCTGCAGTTCGGCGACGTGCGACTCGAGCGCGATGGTCACTTTGTCGCGAAAGCGGCGCTGGACGCGTGTGCTGATCGTGCGCAGGAACCAGGTAGCGGCAGTCGACACGCCGAGTCCGATCGCGGCTCCCTCGACCATGCCAGGTCTGTGTTCCAGAATGCCTTTGCCAAGCAGAAACAGCCACAACGCGAGGAGCGCGTCGGGCAGCGCGGCAAGCTGCGACAAGGCGAGCGAAACCATCATCAACCGCGGCTCATGGCGATAGCCCAGCTTGCACAATCGCCACATCGACGACAGCGCGGGAGGCAGGGGTCCGACAGGACGATCAGGAGAGGGTGTCATGGGTTGTACCCTCCTCGTCCGGGGAATGGAAACGCTGCGCCTGAAGATCGAACATCGTCCGGTAGCGCCCACCCAGGGCCATCAGATCGTCATGCGTGCCGAGTTCGATGACGCGACCGTGTTCCAGAACGCAGATGCGATCGGCATGGCGGACGGTGGAGAAGCGATGGGAGATCAGGATGGTCGTGCATTGCCGCGTCGCAACGAGCAACCGGTCGAAGATCTCCGTTTCTCCACGCACGTCGAGTTGCGCAGTAGGCTCATCGAGGAGTACGACACCCGCGCCGAGTGTGACCGCTGCCAGGGCCCGGGCCAGCGCGATCCGCTGCCACTGGCCGCCGGACAGATCGGTGCCGCCGTCGTATCCGCGCGCCAGGATCGTGTCGAGGGTGGCCAGATGCGCGGCTCCGGCAGAGCCGAGGGCCGCGGTGATCACATCATCCGGCGCACCGGCGGGCGATACGTTGTCGCGCAGCGGCAATTCGAGGCGGATAAAGTCCTGGAAGACGGCCGTAACGCGTGAGCGCCATGATGAGAGATCGAACGCGCGAAGCTCCGTGCCGTCGACCTCGATCGCACCGGCCTCGGGATCGTAGAGCCGGCACAGCAGCTTGGCGATTGTCGTCTTTCCGGCGCCGTTCTGTCCAACAATTGCGAGCGACGAGCCGGCCGGAATGGTGAGATCGAAGTGCTCCAGAACGGCCGGGCCCCCAGGGTAAGAGAACGTGACGTCGCGCAGGCGAATCTCGCGAGCCGGCATCCTGTCTGCGGGCCGATTTCCGGAGGCCAGCGCGCCAGCCGGGCGCATTGCCGGTTCGAGCCGGAGCACTGCCGCCACCGGAGCAGCCGCTCCGTCGAGGGCCCAGCTGAAGCCGCCGAATGCGATCATCGATACCCCGACCGCGCTCTGCACGTAAGTCACCGCTTCTCCAAGACTGATACGGCCATGGAGGGCGGCGACCGCGAGAAGCCAGAACACTGCCACATTCGCAGAGGCAACGAGCAGGAGGCTCCAGATGACAGGTCGCTCGCGCAGGCGCGTCGCCGCGTACTGAAGCTCGTGCAGGCGGGTGCGCCGGGCGACAAAACGGTCAATCGTCCATCCGGCGAGCCCGAAGAGCCGCAGCTCCTTGCTGGCGGGCGGGTCTGCGGCGAGCCGGTAGGCGTAGTCGGCATCGCGCTGCGCGCCGCGTACATCGTCGGTGTTCCGGTCGCGCCAGATCGCGCTCTCCCGCAGAAGCCAGTGCGTCGCCAGCCACGCGCCTGCGAGCAGGATCGGCGCCCACCAGGAGTATCCCGCCAGGATCACTGCCGACGCCACGCCGCCGATCATTTCGACCATTCCGGTGGCGATGAAATCCATCGAGATCGCGAGCGGCGGCCCCGTCATGCCGAGATCGAAATCGCGCGCGACGGTAAGGTCACCGGTCAGCGCAGGATCCTCAAGGTGACCCATACCCGGGGGGCGCACGCAGGCCTCGGTGAGCCGATCGTAGAGCCACGCAGCCGCGCGGTCGCCGAGATTGGAGCTGACAGCCTGATGAATCGGGCTGAGCACCTGAAGCAGCACGAAGATCAGGCCGACAAACACCAGCGGGCCGGCGAGGGGAGAACCGTGCTGCACGGCAGCGACAAGCACGCCCATGGCGATCGCGAAGGCCGCCGGAAGGACTCCTCGGAGCAGCAGAGCCGTCCACCAGGCCAAAGCGAGCGCAGGGTCGGCCTTCGGCAGAACGCCGAAGAACTTCCATTCCTTGCGCTCAGTCAGTCGCTGGAGCACGATCGCGTTCTTCCTCCAAATCACGAACGGCGAAATCGGTCCCCGGGGAGATAGCCCACCGTCCGGACAGCTTGCTGTCATATTCTAATTCCGGCGGAGGAAGAGCACCCGGCTCGCATATCCAGGAGCAGTTCGACAAGAGACTCGGCGATTTGGCATCAGTTGCATAGTTTCCCGGCATGCGAATCACTCGGCTAGCCATGGGTCTAGGTGATCCGCCGAACGGATGCTTGCAGCGAACAACGCACCACGATGCGACTGAATGCCAGCCGTGGTTCTGCCCGGGCGTGTTCGAGATCGGGAACTCGCCTTCAAAGCTGATATTCAGGAGTTCGCTCATGAAAATGACCTGGATGCTCGTTCTTCTCAGCGTAACGACCGCTTTGGCGCAGGAGTCGCTCAAGATTAACGAACCTGTGGAACGTCAGCTTCCGTCCGGCTCTGTACAGTCGTATGCAATCGACCTTAAGGCAGGGGACTACGTTGCAGGCTTGCTCGACCAGCGCGGCAGAACTGACCTTACTATTCTTGCACCGGATGGTTCACCCGTGCGGCACTATCCTGGCCCGGCACAAGACGGGAAGCGTCTCTACGTATTCATCGCAGACACTCCGGGAATCTATCGGATGGACCTGGCGACATCCGCGGCCCAGGCGGTGAGTTACAAGTTGACGTTGACCCAAGTGCTATCTCTCGATGAACGTCTGAAACCGAAGCCGTGGCAGGATCCAAACCCGAGTCCGCGAATGGAGGCGTTGCGAAAACAAGCCGCTTCCGGCAAAGCGGATTTAAACGCCTTCTGGAAGCAAGTGGCAGCAGAAGGCACACCCCTGGTCGAACCCATCGAAAAAGATCCCCGACATCAACTTGTCACGTTTCTATGGCGCGGAACATCGGAAACCCGCAACGTATTCCCGGTTGGCTCTTTCAAGATAGGCGGCCGCTACCCGTTGGACTATGTTTTTCACCAGATACCGCTCACGGATGTGTGGTACTTGACTGTGCGGCTTCCGACCGGAGCGCGGTTTACCTATGGCCTGTCAGAGAATGATCCCCTAGTCTTTAGCGGTTTCCAGCCGGAGCGATTTGCGACGACACAGGTTGATCCGCTGAACCCACACCGATGGGGATGTGCGCTTGGTGCAACCCGGTACGATTGTGAATCCATGGCCGAGATCGAAGGCGCCGTTCCTCAGCCTTGGATCGTAAAGAACAGCAACGTCGCAGCGGGGACAATAGAGAAGCAGAAACTCTACAGCGAGCTTCTGAGGAATGAACACGATTTATCGATCTATCTTCCTGCTGGGTATGAGACGAATGCTACTCCGTACGATCTCGTCGTCATCTTTGATGAAAGTGCCTATCTAACGAAAATTCCTACGCCCGTAATTTTGGATAACCTGATTGCGGCATCGAAGATCCCCCGAACGGTCGCTGTGCTGATAGCCAATCCTTCGCAGGAATCGCGCACTGAGGAACTGACGCCGAACCCGAAGTTTGCCAATTTTCTCGCGAAAGAGCTGGTCCCTTGGATACATGCTCATTACAATGTCACAGACGATCCCGGAAAAACCGTTGTCGCTGGCTCCAGCCTGGGAGGGCTCACGGCAACCTACGCTGGGTACAAGCATCCCGAGGTTTTCGGAAACGTTCTATGCCAATCGGGGTCGTTTTGGTGGGCTCCCGACCATTCAGGGGCCGTACCGGACGGAGTGACAACGGAAACGGGATGGATGGCCAAGCAATTCATAGCCAGCCCAAAGTTGCCTCTACGCTTTTACTTGGACGCCGGTGCATTCGAATTTGATTCGAACGGGACCGGTGGCGGGATCCTCGAAACTAGCCGGGACATGCGAGATGTATTGCTGGCCAAAGGATACGAAGTCCACTATCAACAGTTTGTCGGAGGACACGATTACCTGAGCTGGCGGGGTACTTTTGCCGACGGACTGACGGACCTCATCGGAAAAATGAACAAGAAAAGTGCCGGATCGTAGGCATCTAAATGGGGCCGTCAATAAGGATGGCGATTCCAGCTGGGCTGACGATATCAGGCCAATCCACGTTTCCAGAACTGGCGACTTTGGAAACGTGCATTGGTGATTATCCAGCGACTTCCCGCGACAGGGCATCGATCATGGAGGCTTTGCAAGAAAATTGGATTCTCCTCGCTCGCATATGATTTCAGATTCCGCCACTGAGAGCCAATCAGCCGGGGTTTTCGCGCGAGTGAGATTAGTGGAAGCGCGTCGCGACAGAGACCCCTTTTTTGAGACGGCGCGCCGTCAGAAGATTGGATGCAGAACCATCCGGCCATATGCGATGAACGCCATGAGGAGGCCCAGCACGCCGCTCAAGATCGTGGGCGCGACCTCGCGGTACTTGACGTGCACCCCGACGAACACGAGGCTCTCGACTGCCAAAAGCGTGGCAGTCAAGATCGTTAGCGGCGGCCGCCAATGGAACGCGTCAGGGACGATGAGCCCGACCGTGCACACGAGCTCTAAGATGCCCAAAATTGTCCAGAAACATTCAACGAACTATATATGGTGCGCTTTCCCATCACAAAATTGGATCAGTGGGAAAAATACGGGGCTGAAGTCTACCCGGAACAGGACATCACGGCCGGCTTCTACTGCGAAAAGATTACCAGGAAACAGTTGTTCGTGTCGTGACCGCCGGATCGATGCCGGCGGCCAATGCATCTCCCCCGGTCATAGTAGGCGCATAACGCCACAATGCCCGCCCCGGCTCTTGCGATCCGCCTTGATAACGGCCGTCGCAGAATGGCCGGCCATCTACTGGCTCACGAATCACAGGGGCTTCGCTACGTTCGCTGAATCATCGAAGGAGAGATTTGTGGCCGCCCGCGCAGACTGTAAAGTGTCCATGCGGGCGGACCGTCAGAGAGTTTCAGATTACAAGGCCGCGATACCATTGAAGCCGGCGGTCTTCGGAAGTCCTCCAATATCTCCAAGTTCGGTCAGGGTTGAGTCGGAGTTGATGCCGTATACCCCCGAGGGCGCCGGCGCCGGATAGAAGGTTGAACAGGTACTTGCTGTCTCCGCTGATGGCCATGTCGGGATCGTTTGCGCCATCAGGAAGAGTGCTGAGAATTGTGCTTGCAATCGGGGTCAAGGCTGGTATTCGGGATGCCCTTCGCTCAGCTCGGTGGAACTGCCCGCGAAGTCGGTGCGGAAGCCGCCCGGCTCGAGGATCGTGACCTTAATACCCAGCGGTGCCACTTCGCGCGACAAGACTTCGGAGAAACCTTCGACATTCCATTTTGCAGCCGAGTAAGGCCCGCGCCCACGAGGTCCGATCCTTCCGCCCGGGAAAACTGAACGAAATGGCCCGCCTTCCTTCCGCGAAAGTACGGAAGAGCCGCCTTCGTCACGATGATTGTCCCGAAGAGGTTCGTTTCGATCTGTGCGCGGAAATTCGACACAGGCGTGTCTTCAACGGACGAGAGATTGCAGTATCCTGCATTGTTGACAACAACATCCAGCGTGCCAACGCATCGATTGCTGTCTTTATCCCGACCTGGATGTTTTCAACCGAATGAACGGTATCCTTGATCTCACGTGATAGTCCCTCGTCGATGCGACCAGCAACGAGCCTATCGAATTTCTCCACGACTTCGTCCCATATAAACGGACGAACTGGGGACCCGCCAGTGTATTGCTCTGTCGGCGCGGAATCCTGGTCGGAATACCGAACAGCGCCGGGTCGGGGAAAGAAGCGCGCTCCGGGGAGCCTGCGCGGCGGTGTCCACCCGTCTCTCCTGAATGATGGGCTAGGGATGGTTTGGATCGATCCGCCGGTAGGTGAAGAGCACAGGCTTGCCGCTGGGATGGCTGCTGCCGCCATGCGGCGAGAGCGAGGGCCGGGCTGACTCTGCACGGGGCTTCGCTGTTCTCACACAAAGTGGCGCAGGCGCTTGGCTGAAAGCGCGGCGGATCGGTGTTCTCAAGCAGGGTCGCCAACGACGAGTTGACTTGTCGTCGGGTTGTGAAACAATGCTCGGCATGGCATCTCCTCGCGTTCCGCGTCGTGGTGAACGAGTTCGGGTAGAGGGACATCAGGGCACGCTCATCGTTGTTCGCGTCGACAGAGTGCACAGCACTGCCAAGGTCGAACTGTGGGATGACCCGAGCATCGCCCTTTGGGATGTTCCGTTCGATGCGATCAATCTGATCCGCGAGGCGGTGGGCGAGGCAGCCTAGCTTCGAGTTGAAATCGATTTCGGGACCCGATACAGCTCTTTCCACATTTTCCATCAGATCGTCGGGATGGACCGGTTGGCAGGTGTGGTGAAATGGTGCCCGTCCAGACTTTGAAGGTAGCTCTATGGCGGGAACCGATGTCCGTAAGGTGATACGCGCGTGGTTGCGACGAAAGGGGGACCGGGACCCCTGCCGATTTGCGCAGCCTGCCTACATCCAATCGTTACTTGCCGCAGGCGTCAACGCTTCGAATCTTGGCATCACCCTGCTGGATTCCCAGACACGATTCGTTTCAGTTAACACCGCTCTTGCACGCGAGACCCGCGCGTCCGTGGACTACCACATCGGAAAAACCTCGCGGGAAATCGTGGGGGACCATCTTGCAAATCAAATCGAACCAGCATACGAAAGAGTCCTGGCGACAGGTAAGCCGGAGTCCGTCCGACTTGAAGGCAGGGTACGGAGTACACCTGAGACGGGCTACTGGTTCGACTACTGTTTCCCAGTATTCGATCAATCGCGACGGGTGCAACAACTCGGCCTATTCGTAGTAAACGTCACAGCAGAAAAGGTTTCCGCCGAAATCTTTAAGGCCTTCGCAAAGGACCCAAAGTTCGTTTCTGCGAAAGCCCCTGGCCTTCTTGAGATGTTCAATGCGGTCGAAGACCATCAATTGAAGCTGCAGATGAATCTTGAATACCTCGCTTGCTTCTCTGTGGAGGTTGGCAGAACAGTGGACAAATTTCACTCCTCGCTGCGACGAATGGACAATGACATACAGAGGATGCGGGAACTGATCTACACCATCGTCGACAAGTTGCCGATTCCCACCTGTTAGACCGTGGTGCGTTCTGCTTCATGGCGGAGCGGTTACCGCACCCGACGCTCGGTCGCAAACGCTGCACTGCTCACCGGATTACGGCTAAATGGCTGACCTTTCGCCTGCGCCTGGCCCTCGTCAATCTCTCCTGTCGACGTGTCTTGCCCTGTTGCTGCCAGTGTTCCTTTTGGCGATGGTGGCAAGAACACTGCTCATCGCAATACCGCTGACCTCAATCATGGAGCCTGGAGGCCTGACGGCGACGATGATGACGACGACGATGAAGAGCAGGGCCGGCGGGAAGACGGGTTCAGGCAGTCTTGATCGAGTGGGTCAAGCCTTGATCCCATTCGGTTAGCATCCGCCCGCCAATGTCGGTGAAGGAAGGGTGCTCCTGAATGTAGACACGGACCTCCGGCGCCGTGACGGTCATTGCATCCGCAATCTGTGCAAATATTTGCCTCACGCGGGCGGGGGTGCAGCCCGCGCGGGCTTCACCGATGTGCTGAAGCGTTTTTGATGCCGGCCAGCGGGTGCTTCCATTGAGATTCAATGCCATGCTGTCCTTGGCCAGGTAGGCGGTCGTCGTCACAAGATCATAGACGGGAGCGAGCCGCGCTTCGCCGAGAACGTCGTCATAAACAATCCCGAAATTCTTCAGGTGCGCGTCACCATTACGCAGCGCGCAGTTAAGCGCAATCAGCGTGAAAAGCTTTTCGAGATCTGCGTGAACGTGACGGGAATTTGCGAATTGTCCGAAACGCTTCAGGATGGAGACTTCATAGCTCCCGTTATATTTCTCATCGGTCCGCTTCGCGTTCAGCACGCAGAAATCCTCAAAGCCGCGGTAGGTGCCGTCGCTGCGCAGATCGAAGCGGTCGATCACCAGCGCGGCGCCCTCCTCAGCAAGCTGGAAGGGCGGCACTTCGAGCCCGCAGCGCCCGGCGACCTTGAGACAGAAATACTCGTTTGCCGCGAGTTCGGGATATTCATTCGGGTCCCAGAACTTTACGATGTGAGTCGCGCCCCGGTAGCTCTGCGACAGGCGCGCGTCCTTCCGGTGCGCGGCGAACGCCTTCTCGTCGCGGACAAGGACCTTGGGCTGCACGCCGCTGATGCCTGAAGAGGACGCAAAGCGCTCGATCAGATGGCGGAGGAGATCGCCGTCGCGCGCGTGCGTCAGAATCTCTTCCACGGATTGGAACGGCACATCCTCGCGCAATTCGTCGTCTCTGCCCGTGCAGCGGATACGGCCGACCTGGGACCGTCCGACGATGGAGAGGAGGTTGTAATCGTCGAAGGTGCCGGTCGCTTTGGCGAAGGCGAGACGCAGGCGCTCGCGAAGCACTCCCTCGGGAAGGTTCATCTCAAAAATCGGGGCAAGTCCGAAGGCCACATCCCAGGATGCGAGCCGCACCGGCATCGTGACCGAGACGGAGCGGGCAGGGGGGGCGTCGGGCATATACAGAAACGTGCTGCCGCGCTGGCCAGTGCGGTCGAGCAGGCCCCCCTCAGCGCCGTCTGTCCAAACTTTAATCATCGTTTGCCTCACGCATCAGATCTTCGAGGGTCGGACGGCGCGCGCTCCTTTCCTGGATTGAAATCTCTAGCCCCAGCGCCGCAAGCAGCTTGATAATCCTGGAAAGGCCCAGCTCTCCCAGACGGCCGTTCTCCAGGGCGTCGAGCGTCGAGTGCCCGACTCCGGCCTGTTTGGCGAGCACGGACTGGGTCATGCGCAGGGACTTCCGCCGCGCGGCGATCTGTTCGCCTATCGAAGAGAGAGCCAGCATTTACCTAGTATACGGTGTAAAACAATGGAAATCAACCATAAGACCTAATACATAAGGCTATATGGACCCAACCCCATGGCTAGTCGCCGCCCTATATTCCAGGCGCCATCTCGCCTACCAGTGCCGGCTCACGAGGATGGAATTAGATGTCTCAGGCATCCTTGGTCACCAAAGATTGGTCGATGAGAGATCCCAGTTGGTCGGAAGCACCGAACTTAACTCAGATCGAGGATGGATAGCTGCAGATCATCCAACTGCAATTCCTCAGTAAAGACAATGGGGCCTTCCTTCGTGCAGAGTTCCGCTGGCGAGAATTTCGTCTCGTCGAAACCTGGGATGGCACTCCTGAACGCGTTCGACAGGGATTCGAGACTGCGGAAGTCCGAATAGCCGAGAGCCTGCCTCCCGCCATAGGCCAGGAGGCGCCAGCTTGTTCCTGTATCGGCGACAATTCGCTGAACTACGATCCGAAGCGAATATCGATCAGATGTTGACATGACGAAACTCTTCTCCAGACAACTGGCTGATGATTCGCCGCTTGCAGGGCTTGCCGAATATCCGCCCCGGAAGTTCTAGAGCTTCATCAGCCGCATGTCATTGGCGATTTCGAGGCCGACTCCGTTGAAAGTGCTGTTGATCTCACGCGCCCGGCCGAGCGCGGCCCGGACGTTGGGTAGGATATTCTCGCGTCCAATCTGCTCAACGAAGTCGGCTCGGGACAACAGCTCCGCCGGTTGATCTCGCGCGCCACAGAGCAGCAACGTGCGTCCCGATCCATGGAGCCGGTCCGCGAATTGCTCTAGGGCATGGAGCCCGGTGGCGTCCAGGGCGGTCATGTTGCGCAGGCGCAGGATCACAATGCCGGGAAATGCGCTCAGGTCTGCAGTGGCTTCTTCGAGCTTCTGCGTCGCTCCAAAGAGGAAGGGGCCGTGTATTCGGAGAATGGCGACGTTGGGAGGGATTTCCTTGTCCTGCAGGATATGCGCCTGCCCGTCGCGAAGGTATTCATCGGTGACGGGCGCAACCGTGGTTGTCTCCGCGATGCGATAGATGTAGAGCAAGGCGGCGAGCGCCATTCCCACGCCAACGGCGACGGTAAGATCGGCGATGGCAGTGAGCGCGAAGGTGACGGCCCACACTGCCACGTCGGTTTTCGCCATGCGGAAGATACCACCGATTTCGCGCCACTCACCCATGTTCCACGCAACGACAAAAAGCACGGCAGCGAGCGCACAGAGCGGGATGAATCGCGCGAGAGGCGCCGCGACGAGCAGGACGGCGAGGAGAGTGAGGGCGTGAACGATTCCGGAAAGTGGAGTGAGCGCGCCGGAACGAATGTTGGTGGCAGTGCGAGCGATGGCGCCGGTGGCGGGGATTCCACCGAAGAGTGGCGAAGCGATGTTGGCGACACCCTGAGCGACCAATTCGACATTGGAGTTGTGGCGATCGCCACTCATGCCGTCGGCGACCACGGCGGAAAGAAGGCTTTCGATGGCTCCGAGAATGGCGACGGTGAAGGCTGATGGCAGTAGAGGAAGGATATGGTCGCCGTGAAGATGAGGAAGGGCGAAAGGCGGAAAGCCCCGCGGAATGCCTCCGAAACGTGTACCGATGGTTTCGACATGGAGATGGAAGACCGCTGTGACGACGGTGCAGGCGAGCACCGCAAGAATCGAGCCCGGGATGCGGCGGCTGAAGAAAGGCCAAATCAGAATGATGGCGAGGGTTGCGCCGGCGATTACAGCAGTCTGCCACTGCGTCGTTCCGATGGCCTCAGCGAGGATTCTCATGCGCGGCAGAAAATTGCTGGGATTGGCGCTGGTCCTGAGTCCGAGGAAGTCTTTGATCTGCGTAGAGGCGATCAGCAGCGCGATGCCGTTGGTGAAACCGATGATGACCGGGCGAGGGATAAATTTCACGGCGGATCCGAGTCCGGTGACGCCCATGATGACAAGCAGTACGCCGGCCATAAGCGTAACGAGGGAGAGACCCGCGATGCCGAAACGGGTCACGATTCCCGCGACAATGACGACAAATGCGCCCGTGGGTCCACCGATCTGCACGCGTGAGCCGCCGAGCGCGGAGATGAAAAACCCGGCGACGACGGCAGTGTAGAGGCCGGCCTCAGGGGTAACGCCGGAGGCAATGCCGAAGGCCATTGCCAAGGGCAAAGCCACGAGGCCCACAGTGACACCCGCGCCCAGATCGTGGATGAATCGCCGCGGCGAATAGTTGCGCAGTGATGTGACGGAACGGGGAAGCCAACGTTCCGGATACTTCACCTGACGCGCCTCTCAGCCTTTTCCATTTCCTCGAGCAGAGAAACCGATTCGCCAACCTGTTTATGAAAGTAACGGCGCATGAGGTCGAGCATATTGAAAATGAGCCGATCGCGGACGGAATACAGGACCTGGTTGCCGACCTTGCGCGTTGAGACGATCTGACGCGCGCGCAGGACGGCGAGATGCTGCGAGAGATTGGCCTGTTCGAGGCCGAGACTCTCGACAAATGAACCGGCGGTAAGCTCGCCGTTGCGGAGCTGGTCAAGGATGGCGATACGGGTGGGATGGGCGAGAGCCTGAAAAATCTCAGCCTTGAATTGACGCAGCGAGTCTGGCATATAATTATTATATTCGCAATTTCGCATATTATTTCAGAGAAGAGCGCCTTCGGCGTCGCACAGCGAAATGCGTATGGTTTGAGCGATCGGTAGTCCAATAAGAGGTTTGCAAGATCGTTGACGCGCCCCACAATCCCGTTTTCACGCATACGCTTGTGCGCATTGAAACTCGTCTTTTGATCCTGTCGCAATGCACGCGGTGTCGTAAGTCCAGATTGGTTTCGGAGCACGACGGATCGCTGCCGGAGTGGGAAGAAGGACACAGGTGCGATGAGGAGCCATCGGACGACCCTCGAGTAATCGCCACAGAATGAATCATTAGTTTCGTACCTCGGTTGTGCGCCGTCGCTGTCCGGACGCTTCCGACGGATCGACGCTATGGCCGCGTCGATTGAAGCTTTGCGTATCGAACGCGGGATCGAAAAGTGGCACATCGTGGGTGAGGTGATGGCGCCGGCCATCAATCTTCTTGTATGGAAGCTGGTCATGCGGCTGGCTCTGGAAGAGGACGGCACGATCCGAGAGGATCGCGACGAGGCGGTGCGCGACTTTTACGCACCGTTCCATGGTCTGGCTGGCGCATGGCGCCTTATGTCGCTGCTGAGCTGGGGGATCCGGCGGAGATACCTGGTTCCATGCCGGAGCGGCTTACAGAACTGCTGGCGCCGACGCTCATCTTCCACGGCAAGCGAGACGCGGCGGTTCCGCCGGCCTTTGCTACACCCGCCGGGAACCTGATTCTCAGTCCGAAGTCATCCTGCTGGACGCCGGACATTTTCTTCCGATGAACGAATCTGATGTTATTGCCCGCGAGTTAATGCGTTTCTTCGTCGCGAATCGCGGGGACCAGACGCAATGGTCCGCGATCGCGGCCGATTGATGAATTCTGATGGCCTCCTGCGACGTTCTTTCCTGCGATAGTGGCGAGCAGCGCGAACGATCTCTCCGTCAAAGGGTGGATGCGCATTCCCATCCGCAGACCGAAGACAAAGTCGGCATTGAGACTTTAGTGTTCGATCCGAGCAGGTCGCTACGATCAGAAAGACTCTGAACCGCTGCGATGTCCTGCCGCTGGCAGTCGCCAGCATTTCGCAACAACGGAGTCTGTTCGATGAGTCAGCACGTCCCCAGACGGCTGTGTACTCTTGCTGTGTTCCTTGGCCTCCTCGGCGGCGTGGCTGGCGCTCAGGTTCCCACCGGCAGCATCAACGGAATCGTTACCGATCCTAAAGACGCGGTGGTGGCTGGCGCACAGGTGACGGCTTCCAATCCAGCACAGGGAGTTTCTCGGACCACGGTGACGAACGGCAGTGGGCGCTATTCCATTCTGGACCTCCCAGTCGGCACGTACGACGTCAACGTGCAACAGACTGGCTTTGCCGCCAGCGACTTCAAAGGCGTTGCACTGCTCGCGGGAATGAACACCACCATCGATGCGCGGCTTCGCATCGCTGAAAACGGCACGACGGTGAACGTGAACGCTGCGGCCGCAGGCACCCTGGATCTGACGCAGTCGATGATTCAGGGCCAGATCACATCGAGGACCATCCAGAGCATTCCACTGAACGGTCGCAACTTCCTCGAACTGGCTTACCTGGTCCCCGGCAACCGGCCGGCGCCGACCTTCGATCCCACCAAGACAAACACCCTTGAAGTCAGTTCTGCTGGTGGTTTCGGACGAGGCGGCAACATCACGGTCGACGGCGGCGACAATAACGACGAAGTTGTGGGTGGAACCCTGGCGAATTTTCCCGAGGACTCCGTCCAGGAATTTCAGATCGCCACCGCCCGGTTCACCGCGGAGGTAGGGCGTTCGGGCAACAGCATTATTAATGTTGTTACGAAATCAGGCACCAATCAGTATCACGGTTCGCTCTTCCTGTTCGAACGCAATCGCAACCTGCAAGCGCTTCCCGCCACATTTGCTCGCGATCTCCCCACTCCGCCGTTTGATCGCGAGCAGACAGGCGGATCCATCGGCGGTCCCATCAAACAGGACCGGGCCTGGTGGTTCTCTTCGTTCGAATTTCGTGATCAGAATGCTGCGATCCAGACCGGCGCTCGTGACTTCACAACAGATACGATTCTGAACACATCCGCGCCCGCGCCCCTGCGCGACGCCCTCTGGTCGACGCGCTTCGATACGCAGATCGACCACCGCAACAGCCTGATGGGTCGCTACTCCTTCAATCGCTCAACGGACACAGCTGAAGCAACTCCATCGCAAACCACGCCGGCCTTTACCGCGGCCGAGCGCCAGAACTCGCTCAACCGCTTTAATTCCGTCATCTTCGGTCTGACCACGGTGCTCGGCGCTACCCGCGTCAACAACCTGACGTTCCATTACGACAACTTCTATAACGACATCCCGCCGTTTCCCGGCGCCGCGCCGACAACCGATCCGCCGCTTAGTTTGACGAATGAGCTGATCTTTCCCGACCTCGCCGACGGCGCGAATTTCAATTTGCCTCAGGAGACTCATCTCAATCGCTTCCAGCTGCGCGAGGCCTATGCATGGACACTGGGCAAACACACGCTGCATCTGGGAGGCGAGTACCAGCACTACACGGCCAATGGCGAGATCAACGTCTTTGGAACCGGAACCGTCATCATGGCCTCTGACTTTGGCTTCGCCGACCTGAATGGAGACGGTCAGGTCAACGATCTGGATATCCCCATTGCCGTGGCGCTAAAAAGCAGTGCGCCCGTCACACCGGTCCCGATTCCGACGGTCTTCGACAGCTATGTGGCCGGCTACGCGCAGGATGACTGGCGAGTGCTGCCACGCCTTACCCTCAATCTCGGCCTCCGCTGGGAATACGATTCCAACCTGACCGGCAACTCCAGCGCGCACGGTCCCTGTCCCAACCTGACCCAGCAACCGACGCATCCCTGTACCTGGATGGCGAATGTCATCGACCTGAAAAAGAATTCCGACACAAAGGACTTTGGTCCTCGCGTCGGCTTTATCCTCGATCCGTTCGGAAAGGGCAAGACCATTCTCCGCGGCGGCTACGGCATTTACTACGACCGGATCATTCTCGAGTCCGGAGCCGAGGAGCTGGTACAGAACGACCGCGCTCTCACAGTGACGCAATACGCCGGGTCGGTCTGCTCCTCGCCGTTTGTTCCTGGCGGACCGAGCCTGGGTGCCTGCTTTGCGCCCGAAGCTGGTTTCTCACCTGGCTCGCCGACGCTGGCCAGCCCCTTCGGTGGTCCGCATCAGGTAGGCGGTGTCGGTATTCTGGCCATGGGGCCCGATGCACACCATCCGATGATGCAGCAGATCTCAATGGGCGTGCAGCAGCAGTTCGGTCAAAACTGGCTGATCTCCGGCGATGGGCTCCACGTCTTCGCAGACCGTCAGCTCATCGGGCACCTGCTGCGCAGCACCGACTCTTCTTCGCCATACATCGCCTGCCCCGGGGGCAATGTTCCGTGCACGATGACCGATCCTCTGACCGGCATTTCCGATACCATCACGCTGATTCAGTCTCAGGCCAAGTCCTGGTACGATGGCCTCATCGTTAGCCTTGCGCATCGCATGGTGAAGATCGGCCCTGTCGGTTATCAGTTCAATGTTGGTTACACGTTGTCAAAGACATTCGACTACTCCGATGACGATCAGCTCACCAACAGTAATGCCGATGAGCAGGTGGATCTGGTCGAGGGCATCAGCAATCTGCGCATGGAGAAAGGCTACGCGGTGACTGACGAACGCCACCGGCTCACCGTGTATGGAGAGGCTCAGCTGCCGTGGCGCTTCTTCCTGGCTCCGCTTTATACCTTCGGCTCGGGCGTGCCCGCTGATACCTTCCTGCCGGGAACCGCAATCAATGGCGCCAGCGGGTCGCGCCTGCCGCTGCTGCCCCGCAATGCGCTCGCACGCGAGGTGAAGAACAGCGATCAGCTGAACGCCGTGATCGAACGCTGGAACGCTCTGCCGGGCTGCCCTGCTGCATTCCCGTGCCTCGCCGGTGGTACGCTTCAACAGATTCCAGGCGGCATCAACTTCTCCAGCCCGTTCAGCTCCCTCGACGTACGCCTGCGCAAAGACATCGCCATCGGAGAGCGCCTGACGGTCAGCCTAATGGCCGAAGGCTTCAACATGTTGAATCAAACCAATATTCGTGGAACCACGAATACTAACTACTCCGGCCGCAATATCTCCATCGGTCCCTACCAGCCCTCGCAGAATGGGCAGCCTGCTCAAAGCGTGCAGGCGAATTTTTACTCGCCCGTCAGCACCGCCGGCGGATTCTTCGGCTCGGGCGGCCCGAGAGCATTCCAGTTCGCCACACGAATCGAGTTCTGAACATGGCAGCGGAGTCGTCTCAAACCGCAGACCGCCAGACGCTGGAAATGCAGCGAACCGCACCCAGCTCCACAAACCTGCCGTTTGTCGACGAAGGATCGGCTAGCAGGCTGCTGAAAAAAGGCCGCTCACCGGCGATGTACAGCCCGTTCGATATCGGCCATTCGGGATTGAGTGGCCGGGTAGTTCTCCGGAGCAAACGCTTTGTTCAACTCTGCGAAGCGGGGTTTCAGAACTGAGGCA
>DASXDF010000043.1:0-1783 GCA_036490815.1 Acidobacteriaceae bacterium | reverse complement strand
CGACGATCCCTTCTTCAAACAGAACGGCTTCTTCGAGCACGGCATTGCGAATCGAGTGGAAGAGTTCGGCAACCTCGTCAGCGTCTGGAGCACCTACGAGAGCCGCCACGGCGCCAACGATGCGAAGCCCTTCGCCCGCGGCATCAACTCTCTGCAGCTCGTGCACGCCCAGGGCCGCTACTGGATCGCCAGCATCCTCTGGGACGAAGAACGACCAGGCCAGCCTCTACCCGCGAAGTACCTGGAGGAGAAGTGAAAAAGTTAGGAAGTTCGGAGTTCGGAGTTAGAAAAGCAAAGGCGACCTTCCGATGGCGACTTTTGCTTAAACCCTAACTCCTCACTCTCTAACTTCCTAACTCTCCTTCACCCCAGCGTCTCCATCAGCTTCGCCACCGTGCGATTCAGGTCCTTGTCATGCCGCCGCTGCTCGTCGATCTTCGCAATTGAGTGCATCACCGTCGTATGGTGTTTGCCGCCGAACTGCCGCCCGATCTCCGGCAGCGACGCCTCGGTCAGCTGTTTCGCCAGATACATCGCAATCTGCCGCGGCACCACAATCTGCCGCGAGTTGTTCTTCTGCTTAATCTCCGCCACGCGCATGCCGAAGCTCTCCGCCACTGCCCGCTGAATCGCCTCGATCGTCACCTTCCTCACCTGCGTGTCGATGATGTGCTTCAGGCAGTGCTGCGCATTCGGTAGCGTAATCTCCGCTCCCTGCATCGACGACCACGCGATCAGCCGATTCAGCGCTCCCTCCAGCTCGCGCACATTGGTGCGCACGTTGCCGGCGATGAACAGCGCGACCTCCATGGGCAGCACCATGCGCTCGCTCTCGGCTTTCTTCTGCAGGATCGCCACCTTCGTCTCCAGGTCCGGCGGCTGGATGTCGACCACCAGGCCCCACTCGAATCGCGAACGCAACCGGTCTTCGAAATCGACCAACTCCTTTGGCGACCGGTCCGACGCAATGACGATCTGCTTGGAGGTCTCGTGCAGTGTATTGAAGGTATGAAAAAACTCTTCCTGCGTGCGCTCCTTGCCGGCCAGAAACTGAATGTCGTCGATCAGCAGCACATCCACCGTGCGGAACTTGTCGCGGAACGTGGTCATCCGGTCGTAGCGCACCGAATTGATCATCTCGTTTGTGAACTTCTCGCCCGAGATATAGCTCACCGCCGCATGCGCTAGGCGCCCCTTCACCAGGTGTCCGATCGCGTGCATCAGATGTGTCTTGCCCATCCCCACGCCGCCATACAGAAACAGTGGGTTGTACGCCTTCGCCGGCCGCTCCGCGACAGCCTGTGCGGCAGCGTGTGCGAATTGATTGCCCGAGCCGATCACGAACCCGTCGAACTGATAGCGCGGATTCAGTTGCGCGGCCGTATTCCAGTCAAACCGCGCCTGCTCCGGCCCCGGCGCTACCGGTGGAGGGGCCTGCCGCCCATTGCGATTGATGTTTGCATTGTGCGCGGACTGCGGAGCGAAGCCGCCATCCTCCCGCACCCGCGGCGCCGCCGGCTCCTGCGGCGGAATCTCGAACACGACGGTATCCAGCTCAAATCCGAGGTTTTCGATGGCCTCATTGATGTGGTCGCCATAGCGATCGCCCACATGCTGGAAGGCGGCCGACGGTATCCGCACATGGAGCGTACGACCGTCGATGTGCGAGAAGCGCGTGGGCTTCAGCCAGGTCTCAAAACTCTGACGGTTGATCTTTTTTTCCAGCGCGCCGAGGATGCGAACCCACTGGTTCAGTACGGTGGCCGGGACCGGCTCAAATGAC
>DASXDF010000042.1:0-166773 GCA_036490815.1 Acidobacteriaceae bacterium | reverse complement strand
CCGAGCGATACGTATCGATGCGCAGATCGTCCGGCTTGATGTCGATCACGATCGAGTCATCGATCTCCGGACTCACAAACACGCTCGCAAAGCTCGTATGCCGCCGCTTGGCTGAATCGAACGGCGATATCCTCACCAGCCGGTGTACACCTGTCTCGCCCGCGAGCAATCCGTACGCATACTCTCCGGTGATCGTGAACGTCGCAGACTTGATGCCCGCTTCATCGCCATCCTGCAGCTCGTTGATCTCCGTCTTGAAGCCCTGCCGCTCGGCCCAGCGCAGATACATCCGCATCAGCATCTCGGCCCAGTCCTGCGACTCAGTCCCGCCTGCGCCTGGATGCACGGTCACAATGGCGTTCAGGGCATCGGTCTCGCCCGACAGCATGGTGCGAAATTCCAGCTGATCCACCACGTCGCCCAGCGCCTTGATCTCGCGCTCGAGATCAGGCTCAACCGCCTCGCCCTCGCGCGCCAGTTCGAAGTAGGCCTCGACGTCGCCCGTGCGCCGCTCCAGTCCCGCATCGTCCGCCAGCTGCGCTTCTATGCGTTTGCGATCGCGCATGATCGGCTGCGAAAGCGCAGGGTTCGACCACAGCGCCGGATCGGCCAGTTTGGTTTCGATTTTAGCTAGTTCCGCGCGCAGACGAGGCGCGTCAAAGATACTCCCGCAGACCGCGCACTTTTTCGCGGACGGGAGCGTAAGCGAATTCAAGATCGGAAAGCATCACTATTCGATTCTAGCCGATGGCACGGGCTCGCGAAGTTCCGGAACGCTGAACGCCCAACACTGCTCTCACACGCCCAGGTCGGTGAGTCCAGGGTGATCCGCCGGCCTCTTGCCCAGCGGCCAGCGAAATTTGCGCTCGGCTTCCTCGATGGGCATGTCGTTGATGCTCGCCTCGCGCCGCCGCATCAGGCCATTCTCGTCGAACTCCCACAGCTCATTGCCGTGCGCTCGAAACCATTGGCCGGAGTCGTCATGAAATTCGTACTTGAACCGCACCGCCATGCGGTTCTCGCGAAAGCCCCACAGCTCTTTGATGAGCCGATAGTCCAGCTCGCGCGCCCACTTCCGCCGCAGGAATTCGACGATCGCTGCCCGCCCCGAAAAGAACTCCGTGCGATTGCGCCAGCGGCTGTCCTCGGTATAAGCCAACGCCACGCGCTCCGGATCGCGCGTGTTCCATGCATCTTCCGCCTGGCGAACCTTCTCGACGGCGGTTTCAGAATTAAACGGCGGAAGTGGAGGACGAGGTTCGACCATCAGAATTTCTCCTTCGCAGCCCGACCGCGAGAATAAGCGCCCCCATCACCACCCCGCAACAGCAGTACGCGAACATATCGCCATGGCGAGTGTAGAAAGTGAGGTCCGATCGATAACCGTAACGAGCCACCAGCGACGTCAGCGTGTGCCTGGGTGCCGAGAGCGTCACGCGGCCGTAAGGATCAATCACCGTCGTGATCCCGCTGTTGGTGTCGCGCAGAATCCACCGATCGTTTTCAATCGCCCGCATCCGCGCCATGTTCAGGTGCTGCCACGGAGCGCTGGTATCGCCATACCAGCCGTCGTCGGAAATATTCACCAGCACCTGCGCCCCATTCTTCGTGAAGAGCCGAACCTCATCGGCGAAGACGGATTCATAGCAGATGAAAACCCCAAACCGATGCCCACCCGACTCGAACACCTTGCGCTCATGCCCGCGCTGCAGATCGACCAGTTGGTGCGTGAGCTTTTTGGCGAAGAAGAAAAACCTGCGGTACGGCACAAATTCGCCGAACGGCACCAGGTGAATCTTGTCGTACCTCCCCGTAATCACGCCGTCAGGATTAGCAAACACCGCGGAGTTGTAAGTCCCTGCTGCATCCTGCCCAAACATGCCGGCAATAAACGGAGCGTGCGCCGACCGTGCAACGTTGCCCACCAGCGCAATCGTGCGCGGATCGTCGCTGCGGAACCACGAACCGACCTCCGGCCACAGCAAAATGCCCGGAGGCGGCGTGTTCTCCGCGCAGTCCTGGTTCGGCGGAGCCAACGTGGCCTCGGGCATCCCGATGTACGCCGGAGTGCAGGTCTGCCGCGCCTGCGTCGTGATCCAGTTCACATCGCCTTCCCATTCCGGCCCAATCCAGTTGTCATTCGTGGCCACGTCGATATTTGGCTGAATGAGAACGGCGTAGTCAGACGTTGGAGCAGGCGAGGGCACGCTCCAGTGCTCGCCCAGAAACAGCAAGACGAGAACGACCAGGGAGAAGACCACGCGCACGCTGCCGCTCAGCCGCTTTGCAGCGACCCAGATGCCCACAAAATACGCGCTGCTCAGAACCAGCACGAAAGAAATGCCGTAGACGCCGGTCCACGGTGCCAGCCGCGTCAGCCAAAGACTGTCCACCTGGGAGTAGCCGAGCTGGTCCCATGGAACCGAGGTGATGCGCGCGGCCGCCAATTCCAGCGCCGCCCAGAGAAACGGCGCAAGAACCAGCGCCGGGACGATTCCCAGATGCCGCCGAAAGAAAGCAAGGAGCCAACCAAACAGACCGAAGTAAAGACCAAGCACGAGGGAAAACAAGACCACAATCCCCGCTGAGCCAGGCGCGGGAACGTTTCCGTAGTAGAGCATCGTCTGGTAAATCCAATAGCAATTCAGGATGTACCAGATCACTCCGCACAGATAGCCGGTGAGCGCAGAGCGGTGCAGATAACGGGGATGGGCCGCCGCTCGCTCGCTCAGCAAAGCAAAAAGCAGAGGGATCAGCGCGATCCAGGCAATCGCAGCGCGACCCGGCGGCATCGGTCCCGCAACCGGAAAAGAGAAGTCCAGCATTACGGCAGTTGCCAGAGCAGGAACTATGGAACCACCGAGCACCGCGCCAGGCGATCGGGATGTCGGATTCGAAACGGCGGCGGCCACGTCCGGATGTACGGAACTAATCTTTGCCAACGAGTTCGTTGAGATCCTCAAAGAAGCTGATCAGGATCACCAGCAGAGAGCCCGCGAACCCGATCAAAAACAGCCAGGTCAGCACGGTCATAGCAGCATGGGCCAGGGCAAGCACATTTTCATTCTAGATCAGGCTGAAAAGAGATCCGTCCAAACGTCAAATGTCCTCGCCATAAAAATTCGTGAGTATCCCCACGGCTGGGGTCCCGGAAGCATCAAAATCGGCGTGGTAGCATGAGGCTTTGGAGCCCTGAACAAGGGTTTGCCGAACATTCAGAGGGGCATTGAGTCAAAGAATTTCCATCGCAGTCGTCGGGTCAGGATACGTCGGCCTGGTAGCCACTGCCTGTTTCGCCGAAATCGGGCACAAGGTCATCTGTGTCGACAACGATGAAGCGAAACTGCGTACGCTGGCCAGCGGCGGAGTCCCTATTCACGAGGACTATCTGCCGGAGTTGCTCGTCCGCCATCGCGGCCATTCGGTAGAGTTCACCAGCGATCTGCGTGCGGCCACACGGGCTGCGCAAGCGATCTTTATCGCGGTAGGAACCCCGCAGAGCCACACCGGCAGTGCCGATTTGTCCTACGTCGATGCCGTTGCCAGCGAGATTGCGCGCTCCGTCGACGATTACAAAGTGATCGTGGAGAAGAGCACGGTCCCCGTCTATACGAACGAATGGATCCGAAGGGTGGTGGAGAGGAACGGCGTTCCGCGTGAATTGTTCGACGTCGCCTCCAACCCGGAATTCCTCCGCGAAGGTACAGCGGTCGTCGACTTCTTGCATGCTGACCGCATTGTTGTAGGAGCCGATACGAGGCGTGCCGGTGAACTGCTGAAGGATATCTACGCCCCCCTCACTTCCGGCCAATACTACCAGTCGCCCAACGCCGTGCCGGGCCCTCGCGGCGAAGGCAATACGCCGCCGATTCTGCTCACCTCCACCAAAGCGGCAGAGATTATTAAGCACGCGTCGAATGCGTTTCTGGCCACAAAGATCTCCTTCATCAATGTTGTCGCTAACATCTGCGAAGCCGCCGGTGCTGACGTTGAAGAGGTGGCGCGCGGAATGGGACTCGATGCCCGCATCGGGCCGAAGTTTCTCAGAGCCGGCGTTGGCTACGGAGGATCCTGTTTCCCCAAGGACGTTGCCGCCTTCCGCCATGTCGCCGAGCAGCTGGGCGTTGACTTTGCACTCCTCAGGGAAGTGGAGAAAATTAACGAGGAACAAAAACGGCGCTTCTTTCAAAAGGTGCGGTCGGCGTTGTGGACGTTTCGCGGCAAAAAAATCGGCGTACTGGGACTCGCCTTCAAAGGCGGCACCGACGATATCCGCGATTCACCCGCGCTCGACATTGTCCGCCAGCTCGTGCACGAGGGTTCCATGATCAGCGCGTACGACCCGGCCGCGACGGAGCGAGCCCGGGAAGTGATTCCCCCCGGCCCGCAGGTACGCTATGTCGACGATCCCTATGCGGCGGCTCAGGATGCCGACGCGCTCGTAATCCTGAACGAATGGCAGGAATTTGCGGAACTCGACCTCAAACGCCTGCACTATACATTGCGCTATCCAATCGTTATCGATGGACGCAACTTGTATGATCCGGCAAAGATGATCGAACACGGCTTCACCTATCTGAGCGTTGGCCGGCCCAGCCTGGCGCAAATACGGGATGCAGCGGTCGCCCCCAGGCTTCACTGACGTGTAGGGCGCCTCGCGCTTTGCGGCGCTGTTGCCCACCCGCTGCAATCGGAACCTCCCGTAGGGAGCAGCACTCCGGACAGTCGACTCCCCAACAGGCTTCTTCCATAATGATTGCTTTCTTTTCGCTATCCTGAGGTAGCTACGGCACCCTCAAATTGCAATTGGACCGGCATCCACCGAAAGAGCTCCTCGTATCTATGGATTTCAAGCGAGTCAAGAGAGTCCTGATTTACAGGCTGGGAAGCCTGGGGGACACCGTCGTCGCTTTGCCCGCCCTGCATCTGGTCGAGAGATCTTTTCCCGCGTCCCGGCGCCTCCTCATGACCAATATCCGGGTTCATTCGAAGGCGCCAGCGGCCTTTTCTGTCCTGAATGGCTCAGGTTTGGTTCACGATGTCATCGATTATCCGCTGGCTACGCGGAACCTCCTCAAGCTTGCGCAGATCTGGTGGAGGCTCGTGCGATTCAGGCCTCAGGTCGTCATCTATCTGATGGCTAAACGGAGTGAACGTTCCCTCGAACGGGACGAGCGGTTCTTCCGGCTCTGCGGAGCGCGCCACGTGATCGGCCTTCCCATCGGCGATCTCGCCGAGTCTTTGCATGATTCGACAACTGACACCTGGGAATACGAAGCCGCACGCTTGCTGCGCTGCCTCCGTGCCCTGGGTGAGATCAGCATCGACGACCTGGCCAACTGGGATCTGCGTCTCACGCCCGGAGAGAAACAAAAGGCCCACGCTGTCCTTACACAGTTTGAAGGACGGCCTTTTATCGCCTGCGGACCGGGCACCAAGATGCAGGCGAAAGACTGGGGTCAGGAGAACTGGCGACAGCTGCTCACCAGACTCAGTGCGGAAATTCCAAACCATGGACTTGTGCTCGTGGGCGCGCAGGAGGATGCGGCCGTCAGCGATTACGCAGGCAAAGAATGGCGTGGGCCCGTCGCCAACTTGTGCGGACAGCTTTCCCCACGCGAGACCGCAGCCGTCCTGAAACATGCAGAGCTGTTTCTGGGTCCCGACAGCGGCCCGATGCACCTCGCCGCTGCCTACGGTATTCCCTGCGCAATTGCGTTCGCATCCATCGATCGCCCGGGCCGGTGGTTTCCCTTCGGACAAATTCATCGTGCGATTTACAACAGGGTGGATTGCGCCAATTGCAGACTTACTGTTTGTATCGAGCAACGGAAGAAATGCATCCTGTCAATTACAGTCGACCAGATGCTGGCAGCTGGACTGGCGCTGATCTCCGCTGGAAAGAGTGCGATCCATTCATGAAGCAGCAAAAGACCGAAGTGCCGAGGCATCCCGAAGAGAAGATCCTCGATCGATCCGCGATGCAAAATCGTATTCGGCAATGGCAGTCGGATGGCCTCAAGGTCGTTTTCACCAATGGGTGCTTCGATCTGCTGCACATCGGCCATGTGACTCTGCTCGATGAGGCTCGGCGCAGTGGCGACCGCCTTATCGTCGCCATCAACAGCGACTCATCCGTGGGGAGACTCAAAGGTCCCTCGCGGCCCATTGTTTCTCAGCAAGCCCGTGCCCGGGTTTTGGCAGGGCTGGAGGCCGTGGATGCCGTGGTCGTTTTTGACGAGCCTACGCCCCTCGAACTCATGGTCGAGTTGCGCCCCGATGTCATCGTCAAAGGAGGCGATTATGTCGCCGACCAGATCATTGGAGCGAAGGAGGTTCGTTCCTGGGGCGGATCGGTAAAGATTGTTCGCTTCGTCGACGGATTCAGCACCACCGAATTGCTCGAGCGTGCCGCAATCCAAAAGTCGGACGCAGAATCGTCCTGAGTTCCTGCCTACCTCGACTCGGTTCGCCGGCGCGCATCCAGTTCAAAAAACGCTTCGATGCGAGCGCAGTCCGGTTCATAAAATACTGACCGGTCATCGATCACATAGTCAAAGCGCGGCTTTCCCATCCATAGTTCGTGATAGCGAACGCCCCACCCCGCGAGTTGTTGTTCGGTGAACTTGCGCCCGATCCGCTCAACCTCGGCCCGATCCCCCCTCGCGCGGCCCATGAATCGGCTTGTATTGAGCACAATTTTGTGGCCGCGATCGTAAAGACGGTTCAACAGTTCGATCATCTCCCTGTGCGGTCTGGCGTCCTCATAATTCCCCTCGACCTGGTCACACAGAACGCCATCGATGTCAAAGCACACTGTCATGAGGACATCCAGCCCTGAAAGTCTTTCAGGAAGCCCTGCACGGATTTGTCCGTTGCGGGGTGAGCGGACATCTGCTCGATGATCTTGGCACCGGCCGTAACAATGTGACCTCCGGCTAAATGGGCCTCCAGGATGTCGGTCTGCATGCGGATGCTTCCGACAATGATCTCTGCCTTATGCCCCGCCTGATCGAAAATACGTCGGGTATTGGCGATTACCCGAACCGGATCGCCGCCGATGTCTTTCAGACGGCAGTGAAATATCGACGTGTAACTCGCACCACTGTCAGCCGCAAGAACGCACTGCTCCTCAGTAAAGATGCAGGTGCAGTTCACCTTGATGTCATGTTTCGCCAGCGCGTAAATCGCTTTCAGCTCTTCCCACCCGATTGGGATTTTTATGTTCAGATTTGCGTAGCCAATCTGCTGCATGATGTCCTGCCCCTGCGCGACCATCTCGTCCGGCCGGGTCGCGAAGACTTCCACACTGAGCGGCAGGTTTCGGCCGTCAGCCTCAATGAGTCTGACGATCTTCTTGATGTGCTCGTAGAAATTTGCTTTCGGCTCTTTGGCAAGCAGGGAGGGATTGGTGGTGATGCCGGACAAGTGACCGCGCGCCAGGCCGTTTTCGACGTCCTGAAGGTTCGCCGAGTCAAGAAATATCTTCAAGCGGGTAGCTCCTGTTTTTTTGGCTGTCGACGATCTTCAATCAACGTCGATGTGGTGATAGGTTTGTCCGTCCTCTACGAGATAGGAGTCTGAGTCCGAATCGCGAGTGGAAACCTCAAGAATTGTCGTGTCCTCAAGTCCCATGCGCATGTGCATGACACCGGGATGCACATCGTAGCTTTGCCCCGCCATCATCATGATGCTCCGATTCTCCGCCCGTCCGATGCGCAATCCGACCTTCAAAAGTCCCGAGTGTATGTAGTAGCTTTCACTTTTCTCAACGTGATATTCAAGGCTGCTTTGACCGCCCTTGCGCACGAAAATCCGTTTCGCAGCCACTTCGCCGCTGACGATTGTTTCGATGCGCCCCCAGTACTTCTCGCGCACATCTGTCGTGGGTCGGCCGATGTGCGGCATCTGCTCGGATTCAGAAGCAGCGAATGCTGCAATCGCCTCCTCGTGAGTTTCAACCGGAACCGCGCGCAGCCCTTTCTCCACGCGAGGTCCAAACAGATAAATGGCCGCGCCGGACCGGCTGGCAAATCCATGCGGAAGCAACGCGGGCAAATTCAATACTTCCCCCGCCCGAACCATGCCGGCAATCTTCCTGCCGTCTCCGTCAATACTGCGGACTATCACCTCACCGGATTCGACGAATGCATGAAATTCGCCCCCGGCGAGAATGTGAACAGGCTGCGCCGCTCCTGGCAGTACATCGACGCGATACATCGAAAACTGCGGCATTTCGGTCAGCGAGGTGGTCCCTCCCCACCGCTCGACGGTTGCCTGCGGCTGATGAATCTGCCGCACCTGCTCGATGGTCAATCCGTAAGACATCTTCTGCTTCCTTTTTCAGGATTATGCTCCGACTGCGCGGAGGAGATCCCTTTTCCGGGGAGGAATGGTTCCGTGAATCTGAACCGAGAGGCCGGCCCATGCGTTGGCCAGCCGCAGTGCACTTTCGGGTTCGCCAAGTCCAGCCAGGCACAACGCGGACAGGAAACTGTCACCGGCCCCCGTCGTGTCCGTTACCGTTACTTTATCAGCCGGTTGTCTGAAGACCCTGCCGCCCTTTTGCACCATCGATCCATCCTCGCCCAGTTTCACCACAATATGGTCCGTGTCGAGTTCACGATTCAACACAGCGAACGCCGTTGCGTCGGTCCCGGGCGAAAACGCGGGATCGATGCAGCGTGCCTCTTTCAGATTCAGCACCATCACGCAACCTCCGCGATAGAGCTTGTGGTTACTAAGCGTCTGTGACACCTGAGAATCGACGTAAACCAGCTTTCCAGACGCATGGAACATCTCCATTAACGAGGAGATGAGCTCGGCGGTGAGAAGTCCATGACGGTAGTCCGAGATCACCACAAAATCGACTTCACGCAGCGCCCTTTTTACCAAATCGATGATTTCGGAAGCTACCGCTGAGCAGATCGGTGAGTCGTCGCGCTGATCCAGCTGGAAAAGTTTGTAGCCGTCTACCCAGAAGCGCTGCTTCATGGTCGTGGGCCGGCCGGCATCGGTGACGACGCTCAGCTGCAGTTTCGGGGCTGAGAAATCGCGGACCACGGCGGACTCCGCGTCTGCACCCACCAGCGTCAGGAAATGAACAGAGGCTCCAAGCTCCAGCATATTCCGGCAGACCAGCGCGGCGCCTCCCAGCGAATGCCGTTCCTCCTTCCGCCGAGCCACGATCGTCGGCGTTTCCGCCGAAAGACCCAGCGCTGTGCCATAGGTGTAGGTGTCCAGAATGGTGTCGCCAATAAGCAGGACACGAGCGGCGTCGAATTTGCTGATGGCCGCTTGAAAGTCAGTCACGGAGTACCCTTCTGAGTTGCTTCCAGCCGCATCGCGATGATCGCGACCCAACGTGACTACTGAATGCGAACGCCGTCCCGCGGCGCCTCATCTCCTCTGATTTTCCGAATGACATTGGTCGAGGAATAGCCGTCTACGAGAGGAAATATTTTAATCTCGATATCTTCCGCTATATCGTCCTGCTGCCGAACCTCCTGAGCCAGCCACTCTCCCCCCTTAACCACAATTGCCGGATGTAGCGCGGCGATCAGATCCGTGGGCCTCAGGTCATCGAAAATCAGGACCTCATCGACAAATCTCAGCGCCTGAAGAACCGCCTTTCGATTCTCCTGGGAATTAACCGGGCGCCCTTCCCCCTTCAGCGCCTGAGTCGAGGCATCGGAATTGATGCCAACTACGAGACGGTCCCCCAGATTGCGGGACCAGCTCAGAAGCTGAATGTGACCCTGGTGGAGAATGTCGAAGACGCCATTCGTGAAAACCACCTTGCCACGCGGATCGGGTGCGATGCGTTCCACCCGCCGCACATGACGGCGCTCGCCAAATTTCTCCGACAGCCAGCGATCGCTGATCTCAAGGTTCTCATCGTCTGTCCGAATCCACGCACCAAGGCACAGAACATTAGCGTCGTTATGTTCTCTGGATTTACCGGCGCTTTCGTAATTGTGGACGACCGCGGCACGTACCCTGGGAAGCTTGTTCGCTGCGATACTCATACCGATCCCCGTACCGCAGATCAGTATGCCGCGGTCGCAGTCGCCGTTCTGGATCAACGTGCCAACCAGCTGAGCGAAGTCCACATAGTCCACTGAAGGGGTGGATGCGTACGGTCCCAGATCGAGACAACGGTACCCTCCCTCAACCAGAGACGCTTTGATCTTTGCCTTCAGGGCGACACCGTTATGGTCCGATGCAAGGCAAACGATCATATCGTTCATATGAATTGGCTCCGTTGCCGGTACGAATCGAGCTGCAAATACCTGCGGTTGCAAGACTTTCGATCCGACGGCCTCTCGACTCGAGGACTGGAAAAGTGAATGATCCGCTATCAAGCCCAATTTACGCGAAATCAAAGACCTTTCGCAAGGAACCAGGCGCCCCAAAAGGAGTCCCCTCAGCCCGGAAAGAAAATGCTTCTGCGACATCCGATGCGCAGCGGATTTTCAGCCTGCCGCGATTGTCGCCGACGCTCCCTCCCGCTGCAGCATCTGGCGAATCCCGCGAAGCGCCTGCCGGGTCCGCTCCTCGTTCTCGATCAGAGCAAAGCGCACGTGCCCATCCCCATATTCTCCGAATCCAATGCCCGGACTGACAGCGACTTTTGCCTCATTGAGCAGTTTGATAGAAAATTCAAGCGACCCGAGGTGCCGCCACGGCTCGGGAATCGGCGCCCAGACAAACATTGTCGCTTTGGGCGACGCTACTTCCCATCCCGCTTTGCTCAGTCCGCTGATCAGGCAGTCGCGGCGGCGACAATAGGTGTCCCGAATCTCGGTAACGCACTCCTGTGGGCCTTCCAGCGCAACAATGGCCGCGACCTGGATCGGCGTGAACGTCCCGTAATCGAAGTAGCTCTTGAGCCGCGCCAGGGCCGAGACCAGTTCCGGGTTGCCAACCATGAATCCCACCCGCCATCCAGGCATGTTGTAGCTCTTCGACAAGGTAAAGAATTCAACGGCAATGTCCTTCGCGCCCGGGACCTCGAGCACAGAAGGCGCCCGGTATCCGTCGAACACGATGTCCGCATATGCGAGGTCATGGACCAGCCATATTGCGTGCTGCCGGCAAAGCGCCACCACCCGCTCAAAAAAACGCAGGTCCACGCACTGCGTCGTTGGATTCGCCGGGAAATTGAGGATCAGCATCTTCGGTCTGGGATACATCAGGGGGATCGCCTGCTCCAGTTCAGCCAGAAAAGCGTCGGCGTTATGGATCGCGACGCTGCGGATATTCGCCCCGGCAATAACCGGGCCATAGATGTGGATCGGATAGCTCGGATTGGGAACCATGACGACATCGCCCTGATCGAGGGTCGCCAGGCACAGGTGCGCAATGCCCTCCTTCGACCCAATCGTGACAATCGCCTCCCTGTCCGGATCGAGGTCCACGCCATAGCGGGTGGAATACCACTTCGTGATGGCTCGCCGTAGCCTCGGGATCCCTCTGGAGAGGGAGTAGCGATGCGTTTCCGGCCGCCGCGCCGCTTCAATCATCTTGTCGACGATGTGCCTCGGCGTGGCCCCGTCGGGATTGCCCATCCCGAAATCAATAATGTCTTCACCACTGCGGCGAGCAGCGGCCTTGAGTTCGCCGGTGATGTTAAAGACGTATGCGGGCAGACGGCGGATACGAGGAAAATCGTGCATGGAAACCTCAACTACCTGCTCAGGCTGGTTCTGTACCAGAGTCGTTGAGAAGCGAACGGATTGCAATGTCCCCAGGGTTCCGATCCCGGACTTCGCCCCCGACGTCCTTCAACCGGACTCGGGCTCCGCGAATCTTCTCCAGCTATTCAACAATTCCACCTCGGCTCGGGCATCTTAAAACAAACAGGAACCGGCTTCGCCATCGACGGCAACCAGGAACTCCCGCAAAATCGCGATGCGTGGTTCAGCAAGTCGACGGGTGTTGTCGAGGCGGATTTTAGAGGGCAGCTCATCGAGATTTCGCCGCAGGACCGCAACTGCGTCGGTGAATCGAGGAAAGCGAGTATCACGTCCGACTTTGCTTACGGTTCGGAGAATTCCGATGGCGCCCAGCTGCTCCAGAATGTCGGCGTCACGCAGAATCGTGGCTTCCATTGTGCTGGGTTCATCTCCTGGCTGATGCTCTCGGATCGCTCTCAGCACAGCAGGGATCTTCTCTTCAGGAAAACCCGCTTGCCTCAAAACCTCCGGGGCTTTGGAGCACGCATAAGCAACATGATCCCAATGAGCGAGCTGATCCGGATCCTCGGGACGGTGCCCCACAAAAACGCCCAGATCGTGCAGCCATGCGGCTCCAGCCACCACTTCTCCGTCAAACTCATGACCGGCGCCGATCGCCTCCGTCAAAGCCGCAAGGCGAGGCTGGTGGCCAAATTTGTCCACCGGCTGGGCCTGGCCTTCGATGTAGCGGACCAGATACCGAATGTAGTGGGACGTCATGTAGACCTTTGTAACGTAAAAGTCACTCATTCCCGCGCAGAATTGCCAAAGTGGGAAACTGCATTCCGTCGTGAGGGATTATGAGAATTTTATTCGACACAGCCGCTGTGACGATTTTAGGATTAACTGAAGGGGCACAGCTTGTTTTTCACCCTGGTCCGATTCGCATTATGGCGCTTGTGCAACAGTTGAAGTGCAATACAAAAGCAGGCGACTTGTTGTATGGTGCTTGTATCAGGTAAGGAAGTTTTCCTCCGCGGGGTTGTGCTGTTAAGCGACTGGATTTCCGCCGAATCCGGACACTGTAAACAGAAATCATGGTGCTTGCTGCAAGCAACATAGGGCTCTGGATCGCATCTGAGCTTCGAGACCATCGCAAATTCGCCTGGACATCCTCCGATGGCTATAGAGAAAGTGCATGAACCTGCCGGAGCGAATCTCCAGCCAGGATCGTATAGACATGGCCACATCTGAATACCTGCGGAACGGCAAAACAAGAGAGAGAGAGCAGGCACCCGTCCTGCAACTGCCCGCTGCTGCGCGTCACGCGGTCGCTGGATCGGCGACCGTAGCGTCCGCGGTGATGATCTTCACCGACATTCTGATGATCCTGCTGGCCTTTGGCGTGTCGCTGGCCCTGCGCATGATCGTCGTCGCCCGACTCGTACCGAATCTGGCCTCAGAACACAACTACTGGCCCTCGCCCGTCGACCTGTTCTATCTCGCCTGGTTCGCCCTGGCCTATGTTCTGGTCGCCCGGCGCTATGGCCTTTATGCTCCTGTGCCCGGGGCTGCCGGCACCCACGAGATGCGTCTCGTCATTCAGGGCTGCCTCAACGCAGGATTGCTGCTCTGCGGCGCTCTCTATATGTTTCACGCCGTAGAGATCTCCCGAATCCTGATCATGCTGCTCGTGGGAACAGCCACCGTTATTCTGTGCTTTCGCCGCGCCACGTGGCGCTACTCCCGGTATCGGCAGTACGAGCAGGGCATCGAGTTGCGGAATGTGATGATCCTGGGCACGAATCAACTCAGTTACGCCCTCAGCCGTCACATTCGGGACTACCGCCGCCTCGGTTATCGCTTTGTTGGTTTCGTCGGCGCTCCCGGCTCTCCTGTCAGTGGCGAAATCACGTCAAATCAGATCCTTGGCGGTGCCGACAAAATCCGCCAACTGTCCCGTCAACACTTTGTCGATGAGCTGGTGATCGCGGAGTTCTTCCCCACCGAAAGTGCTATCCGCCTCGTCCAGGACGCCCGCGAGCTGGATATCGATGTGCGTGCGATTTCTGGTTACTATGGCGAACTGACCACCAACGCGCCTGTGGAATACCTCGGCATCTTCCCCATGGCGTCTCTCCATCGGAGAGAACCGCGCATCGTCGGCCTGTTTTGCAAACGCGTCGTGGATATGGTGCTCTCTTTCCTCGCGCTCATCCTCACCGCCCCCCTGATGCTCGCCGTCGCGATCGCCGTCAAGATCGAGAGTGATGGACCGGTGTTCTACGTTGCCGATCGAATCGGCAAACGCGGGCGGGTATTCCCCTGCTTCAAGTTCCGCACCATGGTCAATCACGCCGACAACATGAAAAAGGACCTCACCGCGCTGAACGAACGCGATGGCATCCTGTTCAAAGTTTCAAACGATCCCCGCGTCACCCGCCTCGGACGAATCCTCCGCAAATACAGCCTCGATGAACTGCCCCAGTTCCTGAATGTTCTGCGCGGTGAAATGAGCATCGTCGGTCCTCGGCCGCCGATTGCCTCCGAGGTGGAGAAATACGAGCTGGAGCACTTCCGTCGCCTCGAAGTCCTGCCCGGGCTCACCGGCCTGTGGCAGGTGCAGGCGCGCCACGACCCCTCATTCGCCAAGTACATTGCTCTCGACACGGCCTACGTCGAGAACTGGAGCTTCTGGCTCGATCTGCGCATCCTCGTGCAGACAGCGAATGTCGTCGTGCGCGGTACCGGCACCTAAACCGGCCGGCTTCCGTCCAGCTTCAGGGTCTTTTCGGCTCCGTCCCCTCTATCCTGCGATAATTTTTGATCTGCGTGAGACTGAATCGCTGCCTGATTCGTCACCCAGAAAACGGTCACCCCTGACCGTATCCCACATCCAGTCGTTACAACTTCGGAGGTCATGTTGAGCCAGTTGCAGCGCATCTCTTGCGCCCTTGCGTTGGGCGCCCTGTCCTATTTCTGTACAGCTCAGGCGGCTCGCGCTCAGGAACAACAGCACCCGCCCCGCTCCGATGAAGCTCGGGGCGGCGAGGCCAACAACAACAAGCCGGAAGCGACGCAGCCCATTCCACCCGAGAAGAGCTCGGTCACTCACCATGACCTGAACCTCGACGGCAAAGCGCTCCACTACACCGCGACGGCCGGGACGCTGCTGATCCGCGACGGTGAAGACGATCATGCTTACGGCAGCATGTTCTCAGTGTCGTACACACTGGATGGCGCTGACCCGAATACCCGCCCGGTGACCTTCCTCTACAACGGCGGTCCCGGATCGGCGACGATCTGGCTGCACATGGGCTCAGTAGGCCCGGTGCGTGTGGTCACGTCCAGCCCCAACGCATCAGGACCGGCGCCATACCAGATTGTTCCCAACGACGACAGCCTGCTCGACAAGACTGACCTGGTATTTGTCGATGCGCCGCTCACCGGCTACTCGAAGGCGGTAGGCAAGGGCACGGACAAGGACTTTCGTGGCGTCGATCAGGACATTAAAGCCTTCGACAAATTCGTCCAGCGCTGGGTCACGGTGAACCAGCGCTGGAACTCGCCCAAATACCTGTTTGGCGAGTCCTATGGCACGCCGCGGTCCTGCGGCCTGGCCGATGCGCTGGAGGGTGACGGCATTTCGCTCAACGGCGTGGTTCTGCTCTCCTCGATTCTCAATTACAACGTGATGGCGCCGGGTCTGGACGAGGACTATATCGGCAACCTGCCTTCGTACGCTGCCATCGGGTGGTACCACAACAAGATTCAGAACAAACCCGCCGACGTGAAGGCCTATCTCCAGGAGGTTCGCACCTTTGCGCGCGGCGATTATGCCGAAGCCCTGCGCGAAGGCGACCAGATCTCGCCGGAGAAGTTTGACGCCATCGCAGCCAAGCTTGCCGGCTATACCGGCCTCAGCGTCCAGTACGTGAAAGACGCAAAACTGCGGATCAGCCCAACTCGTTTCCGCAAGGAACTGATGCGCGACGAGGGTGACATTCTGGGCCGCTATGACGCGCGCTTTGAAGGCACCGACGTCGATAACGCCGGAGAGAACCCGGGTTACGATCCTTCAGACACTGGCATCGAGGGCGCCTTTATTGCGGCCTTCCATGACTACCTGGTGCGGGAGCTGAAGTACGACACCACCGACACCTACCACATCCACACGGAGTCCCAGGTGCCGTGGGACATGCACCACGTGATGCCAGGACAGCGAGGGTTTGGAGGAGGAGGAGGAGGACGCGCCTCGCTGCCTTATCTCGCCGGAGACCTGGCGGACGCGATCCGCAAAAACCCCAAACTGAAGGTGCTGTCGGCGAACGGGATGTTCGATCTCGCCACTCCGTTCTTTGTGACCGAGTACGACGTGGCCCACATGATGCTCACACCGGACCTCGCGAAGAACATCAGCTTCACCTACTATCCGGCGGGCCACATGGTCTACCTGAATGTGCAGGCGTTGAAGGAGTTCAAGCACGATCTGGCGAACTTCTACGCCTCGACCGGCCACTGAGGCAGGCGGGTTGGGATCGCGGTGCAAACCGCGATCCCTGCCCCCGGTTCCGGGGCATCAGTATCTCCCGTGGTCCGTGAAGACCGTCCTGTGGAAAATTTGTCAAGCTTTCTGCGTGCGGTACGGAAGTTTAAGTATTCATTCCACAGCGCTTCCAAGCCAAAATACCCCAACAAATTTGGCCGGATTTCACCCCGGATTTGGTATTCTTAAAATAGAAAGAAAAATCAAAAAAGGGCCGCCTGGGGCGGCCCTTTCCTATTGGCACGCCACGCTGACCTCTCGGTCGCGTGCCTGGCCCCTTCTGTCTGCGGAGAAACCTATGGCGGCTGCACTCACAACTCGACCGCACACCGCTACAACCTTGCCGTATCCACTGCCGCGGATCAGCCTTCCTGTACGCGAGTGCAGCATTCCCGCCCTCGAATGCCGCATTCCCGGCCTCCAACCCGGCATTGGTGTCCACGAATCCCGCACTCCCGCAGTCGCTCCAACTGCCTCTGCCCGAATCACTTCGCCGCTTCGCATCCACCAATGCGGCATTCGCCGCCCCCAATGCAGCATTCAAAACCGCTTCCAAATGTCCTGTTTCCAATCATTTGCCACTGCCCCTGACGGTCTCTCCCTGCAACTGACTGAAAACAAAGGCACCAGCTTTCAAGAGAAATAGAGAGCGAGGGACCATGCTTGCCGGATCGCGGACCGACGCCTCCCCACCTGGAGACTGTCGGTTCCGGATTGGGCGGACCGGTTCCGGTTTGGGATCGGGTCTTGTCGTGAGCCGCTTTTGCCAAATGAGTGCGACCCGGCCGGCGCTATGATCCTGTCGGCATGTCCTGGTCGACTACAAAAACGAGCGCACGCCGCCGGGTTGCGATCCTGGCAGTGATGGCAACGATGCTCGGCTGCTGCGTTCTGCTCGGCCGAGGATTCTGGCCACCCGCAGCGTTCGGTCAGAATGCAAAGCCCGCGCCTGGATCTGGGACAGCTGCCTCAGCCGAGAAAAAAACCGACGTCGTGGTCGGCAACTATTCCCTCGTAATGACGGCATTTGAGCTTTCCGAGAAAACCCACCTCCTGAATCCGGCCATCACGATTGCCGTGGATGGCGGAACGGAGCGCGCCCCCGGGGACTTTACCGGAGACAAGCCGGTTCCGGCGCAGTACACGATTGAGAAATTCGGGGATCCCTGGTACGACTGCGTGGCGACTGTGCCGAAGCTTCGCGGGTGCGAGGCGCTCGACCGGGCCAGCCTGACGATCCGCGACACGAACACGATTGCCTACCACGTGGTGAGCCACGGATCGGCCGTGACCCTGAGCGTGAACGTCGAAGTCCACGATGTTCTGCCGGTGTCGCATGGCGGCCCGAGCGCAGACTGGCATGCGGGCGATGTGATCTTTGTGGCCGTGCCCAAAGCCACGCCCACGTATCGCTTCTCCTCAGAAGTGCTGGTGGGCACGTGGAATGGCGAGGCGATTGTCTTCGAGGTGGGAAAGGATTTGCCTCCGAGCGCAAAGAAGGCCCTCGACGATCTGGGAGTGAAGCAGGACCTCGGAGATCGAGTGCTGTACGGTTTCAAAGTTAAGAGCAAGGAGTAGCAAGCAGGAAGGTGGCAGCAGAGCTTAGCGATTAGGACACAGGACGAACCAATCAGCCAAAAGGGAGGTCGAAGGTTTTACGGTGACAAGCGCCTACCTGCCGGCGCAGGAGGTGGGTGGGGATTTCTTCCAGATCATTCCGCTCGCTGAAGATGGAACCCTGGTGGTGGTGGGCGATGTGAGCGGCAAAGGATTGCGCGCGGCGATGACCGTGTCGCTGATTGTGGGGGCGCTGCGGAGCCTGGTGCGGACGAACGAGCGATCCCGCGAAGATTTTAGCGGGACTGAACCAGATGCTGCAGGGGCGGCTGCACAACGGATTTGTAACGTGCGTGGTGCTGCGGCTCCACGCGGATGGTGCGTGTGTCGCATCAAATGCAGGACATCTGGCTCCGTTTTTGAATGGGTGGGAGATGGAGTTGCCCGGAGCACTACCGCTGGGCCTGAGCACGGAAATGACCTACGCAGAAACAACGGTAACCCTCGGCGTCGGCGATCGCCTGACCTTATATACGGATGGGTTGGTGGAGGCGCGGAACGAGCACGGAGAGCTGTTTGGATTTGCGCGAGTGGCGGCGTTGTTCGCAGAGCGCCCGGACGCCGCTGCGGTGGCGGAGGCAGCGGTACGGTTTGGGCAGGACGACGACGTGACCGTATTGAGCCTTAGCCGCGTCGGCGGACACGCCTCGCGCATGAGCAGTGTGCCTGGATTGGCGACCGCTCGGAATTCCGTGACGGCTTAGCGACGCGGAACAAGCGGTTCGGCACTACTGCCAAACGTGGGGACCGGCGTCGATGGCATGATCAGGCGATCGGCGATGAGCTTTTCATCAGGGAGCGACGGATGCCAGTCGCACGCGCCGAAGCTGAGCCCTCCGATGTCGAGGAACGTGATCTGCGTGTCTCCCTGCTGGCGTCGTTGCTGCACGACTTTGTGGGCTTCGGTGGAGATTTCGCCATCGGCCATATCGGTCGCCCAAACCACAATGTCCGCTTTCGGGTTATGGGTGCGCAGATCGGCGAGGAAGTGAACGTAGGTTGATTCGTAGTCGGCGTGGAGTTCGCCGCGGGTCTTCCAATGCTCGCCTGGGTTGAGCGGCGTGGAAAAATCGTTGGTGCCGAGAGCGATGACAATGACGCTCGGCTTCCAGGCGGGGTCGTTGTACTGCTTCTTTTTATCCAGGAGCAGGTACGGATAGGCTTCGGGGAGTGTGTCGGCAGGAAAACCGTTGTAGTTCCGGACGATGCCGCGGCCGGAGATCGCATTGACCTGGTAGTCGGCGTGGTAGTGGCGCGCGATGATGGGACCGAAGGCTGAGGTGTCGTCGGTGTTCGACCACACCTGGCCGTTGGGGCACTCGTGTTTGGAGGAGAGCACGCCGTAGCCCACGGTGTGGGAGTCGCCGATGAACTCGATCTGACGTCGCACGGGCTGGACCGCAAGAACTTTTTCTCCGGCGGGGATGGCGAAGCCGCCGAAGGTGTTGGGGCCATCCTGACTTTCGGTGGCGACGAAGACGGCTACGGTGTGGCTGCCGCCGCTGAGGCCGTCGACCTCATAAACGCCGGGCTCGGGTTTGACTAAGGGTGGGGCGGCTTCGTCGTCGACGAGGATGTGCAGGATTTCGTCACTTTTGCCGACGCGGAAAAAAACCGTCGAGCCACTAAAGGCGGCGCGGAAGTACGTGCCCGGCCATTGCGCGGTGTAGTCGTTGCCTCCAAAGCCCGCAGCCGAAGGCGCCGGCGTCACGAGCATGCGGCCGCCTGAAGACATGGGCAGCGGCCGGAGATCGGAGGGGACGGTGACTTTGTGGACGGCGGGAGTTGCGGCGTGGGCCGAGGGGATCAGCATAGTTGCGAGAGCGAGGGATAAAGAGAGCCATGGGTGGGCGGGATTGACGGGCATCGCATTGAATATAACGCGGGCGTCGCGGTGCCCTCCGAGCTTCGCGACGGATCCTGAGCGATCGCGATGAAAGATCTTCGCCTGGATTCGAATTAGCTCACAGCGACGAGAGACTCGTAACTTTTGAGCTGGATAGAGTTTCCGATTTTGAGAGGGACCTCGATCATCATGTTTTTCCACGGGGTATAAGGGAGGATCTTCCACATCTGAGTGCTGAGCCAGCGTCGGAAATGGGTTCGCGGAACGAACCAGTCGCTCGCTCCGTCGGCGATTCCCTGGCACTTCTTCACGAAGTCGCGCATGAGGGATTCGTAGCGCGCAAAGGCGACGCGATGATCGCCGCCCGCGTCGGCGAGCTCGCCGGCGAGAACATAGGCTCCCACGACAGCCATGCCGGTCCCCATGCCCGACAGCGGTGAGGCGCAGTAGGCCGCATCGCCGAGCAGGACGCTGCGGCCGCTGGACCAGTGGTCCATTTTGACCTGGCTGACAGAGTCGAAGTAGAAGTCGGGCGCGCTGTCCATAAGCTCGAGCAGACGTGGTAGCTCCCAGCCCTCGTGTTCGAACTGGGTGCGGAGGATCGCTTGTTGCTGTGCTGTGTCCTGACGGGAAAAGGAAAGTGGGTCGGTGGCAAAGAAGAAGGACGCCTGGGCCTGCTCGGGACCGCCGCCGCTGAAGATGCCAACTTTCTTCCCCAAAGTGCCGTAGTAGAGCCCGGCATGGTCGAGATGGAGGTAGTTCGGAATTGTGAAAATGGAGACGTAGTAGCCGAGGTAGCGGACGAAGCCGGCTTCGTCGCCAAAGGCGAGGTTGCGAACGCGGGAGTGGAGGCCATCGGCACCCACCACCAGGTCGAAGCGGCGGCGGCCGCTGCGTTCGAAAGAGACATTGACGCCGGTCGCGTCCTCGTCGATGGCGGCGATGCTGTCGTCGAAGATGTATTCGGTGGTTTCGCACGTAGCCCGGTGAAAAATATCTGCGAGGTCGCCGCGCAGAACCTCCAGCTCGCCACTGGTGAAGCCGTCGGGCATGCTGGCAATCTTGCGGTTACTGCTGTCGACGATGGTGATGGCGCCAATGCGGGTTTGCCTGTTCTCGACTTCGGCCAGAAGGCCCATGCGTTCGAGGACGCGGAGGGACGCGCCGCGAAAATCGATGGCATAACCGCCGGGACGCACGGAGGGCGCGCGTTCGACGATGGTGGGCTGAAATCCATAACGATGGAGCCAGAAGGCCAGAGCCGGACCGGCGACGCTGGCTCCCGAGATAAGGACGGTTTTGCTTTTCATGGCTGTCTCCGTTTTGCGATGTCGTACGTTTGTCTTACACATTTGTACCATACGTATGTCTGATACAAATGTTCCATGAAAGCGGAAGCATCTTTAAGCAACCGGGAGGCCCTGCTGGCGGGGGCAAAGAAATGCCTGCTCGAGAAGGGCTACAACCGCACGACCGCGCGCGATATTGCTTCAGCGGCTGGAGTGAGCCTGGCGGCGATCGGCTATCACTTCGCCTCGAAGGAGGCGCTGCTGACCGAGGCGCTTTTGCTCGCCTTTGGAGAGTGGGACAGGGACCTGCAGGAGGTGCTGCGCGCCGGCGTTCCCCAAAACGTGACGCCGGCAGAACGATTCGAAGCTACCTGGGCGGGGATCATGGCGACCTTCGAGACCCACCGCACCCTGTGGGTGGCCAACTTTGAGGTCTTCGCGCAGATGGTGGGGCAGGAGGAGGCGCGGCGGGTAATCGCGGATAAGGTGCACATTGCGCGCGCCGGCCTGGCGGCGCTGTTTCTCAACCAGGATGAAGCGACGCTCAGCGAGCATACGGTGCGGACAACCGGCACGCTATATCACGTGCTGTTGTCAGGACTGGTTCTGCAGTGGCTGATCGATCCCAGGAGCGCGCTGAACGCGAGCGATCTGACAGAGGCGCTGCGGACGACGGCAGAGAGCCTCGGGCCGCGGCGGAAGACTTCTGCAAAGAAAACGAAGAAGCCGGGGCGCAAAATTCCCCGGACGACGATAAGCGGCCGGAGCTGAGCCTATCTGAGCCTAATAGACGTCGCGGAGATACCGTTTTTGCTTCTTCATCTCGGCGAGGAATTCATTGGCGTAATCGGGACCTTTGCCGCTGTGGGTGCCTACGGCTTCTAACAGCGCTGCTTCTACGTCGGGGGCCATGCGTTTCGAGTCTCCACAGACGTAGAAATACGCCCCCTGTTCGAGCCAGCGGTAGAGCTCGGTCGACTTTTCGCGGATGCGGGTCTGGACGTAGATCTTTTCTTTCTGGTCGCGGGAAAAGGCTGTATCGAGGCGGTTGAGGATGCCGTCCTGGACCCAGCGCTCGAAATCCTCGCGGTAGAGAAAGTCCTGGGAGGCGCGCTGGTCGCCGAAGAAGAGCCACATGGGCCAGCGTCCGCAGCCGGCTTGCTTGTGCTGCAGGAAGGCGCGGAAAGGTGCTACGCCGGTGCCGGGGCCGACCATGATGACGGGTACGTCGGGGGAAGCGGGGAGGCGGAAGAGCTGATTGGAATGGATAAAGATGGGGAGCTTCTCGCCCGGCGGGGTGCGCTCGCCGATGTGGGCGGAGCAGACGCCCTGGCGATTGCGGCCGTGGCTCTCGTATTTGACGACGCGGACGGAAAGGTCGATTTGCGTCTTGAGGAGCGCCTGGCTCGATGAGATGGAGTAGAGGCGCGGGGCTAGGCGCGGAAGCAGTTTGAAGAGCTGCTGCGGGTCGTTGAGTTTGGCGGGGGCGTGCTCGAGGAGGTCGAGGAATTCGCGGCCCCACAGGTACGCATCGAGTTTTTCTTTGTTGCCAGGCTCGATGAGCTCGGAGAGCTCGGGATGGCCGGTATGTTTCGCCCAGGCTTTGAGGGTAGAACTGGAAAGTTTGCCGATCATCAGCCAGGAGGTCAGGGCCTGGCGGAGGTCGAGGGGCTTGCCGTAGAAGTCGGTGACGGGCTCATCGCCGGTGAGTTGGAGGCGCTCGAGGACGAGGTCGACGGCATCGCAGGTGTTGACCGGGAGGATGCCGGCCGAATCGCCAGGGACGTACTCGATGCCGGAGCCGGCAAGGTCAAGCTCGATGTGGCGCGTTTCCTTCTCGGAGCCGGGACCGGTGAGCAGCCGATTTTCAAGCACCGTGGCGGAGTAGGGATTGTTACGGGAATAAACGGCGGTGCTTTCCAATGTCGCGGTAGCCTCAGACTGCATTCGTTTGGTTTCCCTCCGAAACGGCAGAGCGAACGGTGCCGTAACCAGATTAGACGATAGCGAGGGAGATTCAGACTCCGTGTGATCGAAATCACCACGCGGAGCGAGGGTTGTGACGGTGGTCACGACGTCTGAGCAGCGGTGGTGACAACAACTGCGGTGCAGGAGCCGGGGGCGACGCTGCGGTAGGCGTGCTTTTGCAGCGAATCGAAATAGATAGCGTCGCCGGCGGCGAGACAAAAAGCCTCAGTGCCGATGGTGATTTCCAGCTGACCCTCAATGAGGTAGAGAAGCTCGACGCCGGGGTGAAAGTGGGGTGGGGCTTTGGCGGCGGAGACGGGATGGAAGTGGGCGAGGAATCCGCTGAGGCGGCGTTCGCTGGCGCGGAAGTCGAGGCTCTCAAAATGCCAGGGAGCGGGCGTGGCGCGGGGATCGGCGGGAAATTTCTTTCGTTCATTGCGGCGCGCGATAGCGACAACGTGACGTTTCCGGGGATCGGTAAAGAAGTAGTCGAGGCCAACGTTGAAGACGGTGGCGATGCGGACGAGTGTAGGCAAGGTGGGTACGAGACGGGCATTTTCAAGCCGCGAGAGCATGGCCGGCGAGAGACCGGTGTGGGCGGCCAGTTGCGCCAGGCCCATGCTTTTGCGAAGGCGCAGCGCCCGCAGTTTTTCGGCGATGCCGTAGGGCCGGATCGACTCCTCGATAACGTCGGGCAGGCGAGTTTTAGGGGCGGTTTTCTTCTGCCTCAAATGTCTCTCCTCTTTTTTACGCAGCGATCAAGCGAAGTGAAGCGCTGTCGCCCTATTGACTGACAGTCAATTATTTTTGCCTTACTGTCAATAGCGGGAAGAGGGCAAGAGCGCTTTTCCGGAGGATACAAGCGATGAGAAAGATGATGGGACTGGTGGTTCTGGCATTCACGGCAAGCGTGGCGACGGCGGCACCGAAAATGGACATCGTCCAGACGGCGGTGTCGGCGGGCCAGTTTCAGACTCTGGTGGCGGCCGTAAAAGCGGCGGGCTTGGCAGAGACGCTGGAAGGTAAAGGACCGTTTACGGTGTTCGCGCCAACCGACGAGGCGTTTCAGAAATTGCCTCCAGGAACAGTGGAGTCGCTGCTGAAGCCGGAGAACAAGGAAAAACTGCGGGCGATCCTGCTGTATCACGTAGTGCCGGGGCGGCTCGATGCGGCAAAGGTTTCGCATATGACTTCGGCCAAAACCGCGCAGGGCAGCGATCTGCAGTTTGCGGCCAGCGGAGGCGCGGTCACTGTGGATGGGGCGCGGGTGGTGAAGGCGGATATCGCTGCGACAAATGGCGAGATCCATGTGATCGACACAGTGCTGATGCCGCCAAACCAGTAAGACAGGATGACGGCACATTCAAAATCGGAGAGGAAACATATGAAGGCGATCGATGTCGTAACGGCTGTATTGCTGATTGTCGGTGGGCTGAACTGGGGCCTGTGGGGCGGATTCCATTACGACCTGGTGGCGAGCCTGCTGGGCGGATATTCGCCCATGAGCCGCGTGGTGTATCTCCTGGTGGGGTTGTCGGCGGTATATCAGGCGGTAGCGTGGGGCCCGATTCAAAAGCGGTGGCACGGCATGCCGGTGGCAGCGCGCCCCTGAAGTTTTCTACGGCGGAGGCTGGGGGTTCGTTCCCAGCCTCTTTTTTTTCAGGGATGCTGCTAGTTGTTGGGGGCGAGGCCACCGCATTTTTTGCGAAGCTGACGGTTGGGGGTTTCCCGGAGGACGATCAGGTCGAAGCATTCGGCACTGGTGTCTGCCTGGGGGGAGAGAGTGGACGTCTTCGGAGCGCCGGCTGCGGGGCGTTTCAAAGGAGGCAAGGTGTAGGGAGCCAGCTTCATGGCGAGCATATTGGTGGGAATTTTGTAGCTGGCGAAGACGGCCGAAGCGATCGGTGCATCCTGCGCAGCGACTGCCACGGGCGCTGATGCCATCAGCATAATGTTTTTGTAGATGCCGGCGTAGTCGAGCGGCAGCGAGCAGAGAGCGCCCATGATTTTGCCGGGTCCCTGGGCAGTGCCGGAGAGGTTGGCGACGAAGCGGCCGCACTGGCCGAGAATCGCGGGCACCTGCAACGGAGTCGTGGAAGTGACAGCGAGTTGCGGAGCTGGCTTGCCGGCGATGGCCGCGTTCTGATCGAGAATCATGGCGAGTTTCTGGGCAAGGCTGGCGGCATAAGGCATGGAGAGATCGGCTCCGCCCGCCGGCCTTTGGCCGGCCTGAAAGGTGCCGTTACGCGCGATGAAGGCGTTGCCGAGGTAGATGGTCTCCCCCTTTGGCCCGGCCATTTCAATCACGGTAAGCGTGCCCTCGGTGACTTTCCAGCCGGAGGGGACTCCGGCCGCTGCGGTTTTATCCGGCGTGGTGTAGGGAGTGAGCTGAATGGAACTGATGCTGGTTGTTGGCCTGGAAGTTTGCGCCGGCGCATCGTGCGCAGAGGATGCGGCGAGAAGAAGCAAAACAGCGTAGGGGATTGCGTTCCGGAGGGAAGTCCACTTGCGACTCATAATTCTCACTCCTGATCTGCGACTGATGAAAATGCCGATGGGGCAGGTGGGAAGATGCGGCCGAACCGATGGGAAAGCGTAGCACCGGGGCGGTATCGGCGCGAGTGCCGGGAAGCGCATCTCGGGGCAGGGGACCCCGGTGGTGCCGATCGGATGGTGCGAGCCTATCGCTCCGTGGCTACCAGGTGGTGAGCGATGGCGAACATGGCCAGTTCGAGACGAGTGGACACGCCGGTCTTGTCGAAGATGTTGGACAGGTGACGCTTGACCGTTTCTTCGCTGAGGCCAAACTGCTTGGCGATGTCGCGATTGGAGCAGCCCTCGACGATGCAGCCCACAACTTCCATTTCGCGCGGGGTAAGACCGAAGGTTTTGCGGTCGGGAACGGCAGCCTGCTGCATCAGCTCATGCAGGGCGCCGACGAGATTGACGACGCGGCGGCCTCCAATCCAGTAATCGCCGCCGGAAACGGCGCGGATGGCGGCGGTAATGTGTTCCGCAACCGCATCCTTAATAACGATGCCGCGAGCGCCGATCTGGAGGGCCTCGATTACCTGCTGGGTGCTGATTGTACTGGTGAGGAGGATGATTTTGACGGTGGGCGAGCCGTTCATAATGGCGCGCATGGCTTCAATGCCAGGCAGGCGGGGCATGTAGACATCGAGGAGAAGGATGTCGGGCAGCAGCTCGAGGGTTTGGGTGATGGCCTCATCGCCATCCGAGCATTCGCCTACGACTTCTAGGCCTCCCTCATTCTGGAGCATGTTGCGCACGCCGATGCGGATGACGGGATGGTCGTCAGCAAGGAGAATACGGATGGCGGGAGAGGCGGTTTTCGCCGGACGCGCTGGAGGGGCGGGACGTGCAGACCTGGTCTGAGAGTTCATGCTTTGAGCCTCTGCTTGAGGATAATCGCGGCGAAACGGCATTGGGCCTCCATCTCGTCGAGTTTGCGCAACCGATCATCAGGATCGTCAATACCCGACTCGATGGCGGCAGCGGCGCGGGAAATCTGCAGAGCGCCCACCATGGAGGCGCCCCCCTTAATGGTATGCGCTTCTCGGCGAATCGTCGCGGGATCGGCGAGGCGCATGGCGGCGATACGTTCGTGGGTGTCTTTGAGGAAGACGGAAAAGACCTCTTCGAGGCCATCGGGATCGATCGCGCGGCGGAGCCGCTCGAAGATTTCGGCATCGAGGACGGCGTCCTCTTTGGCATCGTGCGGGCCACGGGGGTGGTCAGCGCCGTTGAGAACAGGGACACGGCGGGCAAAGGCGGCGCGGAGGGTTTCCGGGGAAAGGGGCTTTTTGAGGACGGCGTCGTAGCCATCGAGGTGGGGAGGAGGAGTGGCGCTCATCGCCAGGAGCAGGGCGCGAGGAGCGGCTTTACGCAGAGAAAGGGCGAGCGCGGTGCTGTTGAGGCCGGGCATCCGGAGGTCGGCAAGGACACAGTCGGGTGGGTTGGAGGCGGCAAGCTCCACAGCCTGAGCCCCATTTTGCGCCTGCTGCACCAGACAGCCCTCGGCTTCGAGGAGCACCGCCGTGACGGCAAGACTCACGGGGTCGTCGTCGATCGCGAGGACGCGTCGTGGAGTGGGGGGAGGGCCGGAGGTCATGTCGGGACGATTTTACACACTGAATGTGACGGATTCACGCTCCATTTGCGTTGCTTTAACGGGATATTTGCAGGGTGTGCCTTAGCTTTTGGGCATGAAGGCAAAATATAGGATTTTCGCAAGCATTTTGGTGGCAGGCCTGTTTCTGGCTGGTTCTCATGGCGCACACGCCCAATATGAGGACGGCAGCCTGGTGGGGACCATCCGCGACTCGAGCGAGGCGGTGGTAACCGGAGCGACGGTGACCGCAACGAACACGGCCACGGGCATCCTGATCCGGACGACCACGACGGGGGATGGGGCCTACGAGTTCCCTGCCCTGCGGACGGGTGTTTACACGATTGCGGCGACGGCGAAGGGATTTGCGCAGGCGGTAGCGCAGAACATCACTGTTTCGGTGGGAAGCCGGGAGCGGATCGATCTGAAGCTGGTTCCGGGACAGGCGGAGACGACTGTCGAAGTAAGCGATGTGGCGCTGCAGCTGGAGACGGATTCAAGCCAGCGCGGGCAGACGATTACGAATTATCAGAGTGAAGCGCTGCCGCTTGTGAGCCGAAACTACTCTGACCTGATGGGGCTGGTGACGGGAGCGCGGCAGGCGCCGACGGCCGCTACAACGAGCTCGATCTCGAGCCTGGTACGGGCAGGAGCTTACAACGTGAATGGCCAGCGAAGCATGTTCAATAATTTTCTGCTGGACGGCATGGACAACAATGCTTACGGGGAGAGCAACCAGGGATTTGATAACCAGATCATTGCGGTACCGCCGGACTCGGTGGCGCAGTTCAGCGTGGTGACAAACAACGAGAGTGCAGAATATGGGCGCGGGTCAGCGGCGACGATCAATGTGGCGTCGGCGAGCGGAGGCAATACCTTTCACGCGACGCTGTACGAGTTTCTGCGCAACACTGATCTGAATGCGGCCGGGTTTTTCAAGCCGAACATCGTGAGCAATACCGGCAAGGTGACGCCGTTCCATGAGCCGGCGTTTAATCGGAATCAGTTTGGGATGAATTTCGGCGGTCCGGTCATGAGGAACAGGCTGTTTTTCTTTCTGGACTATGAAGGATTCCGGCAGACGCTGACGCCGCTGAGTGTGCTGACGCTGCCGACGCAGAACGAACTCAACGGAGTGCTGGTGGTTCCGGTGCGGAATCCTCTGACGGGGACGACCTATGCGGCGGGCACCACGATTCCGTCGACGGCGTTCGACCCTCTGAACGCGGCGGTGGTGAATGCGTTCAAGAAAATTCCGCTGCCCACGGCGGGCCTGGCATCGACGGGACTGAACTCGAATGACTATTCCGTGGAACCGCCGTTTACGGATAACTCCGATAAGGGAGATCTGCGTCTGGATTATCAGCAGAGCGCGAACAGCTCATGGTTTTTGCGGGTGAGCGATCGAAAAGAGACGGGTGTGAACTACACCACGATCCCGCTCCCGCTGGACGGGCAGACGAATGGAACGATACGGATTCTGGATCAGCAGGTGGTACTGGGAAATACCTATTTGTTGGGGGCGAACAAGATCCTGGACGCGCGGCTGGGGATTTCGCGGACGAAGGCGGGAAAATTTAATCTCTCGATCGGGGATAACGCGTTTTCGATTCCTGGATTGCCGTCGAATCCGGTGGTGGCGGGCGGGTTGCCGTCGGAGGGAATCACAGGTTTTACAGGATTTGGGCGGCAGAGCACGAATCCGCAATGGCAGGACCCGGCGCTGATCGATCCCAAGGTGAACTTCACGTGGGTGAAAGGCAATCACTCACTGAAGTTTGGGTATGAATACGAGCACGTCTGGATGGCGGTGAACGATAACAATCCGCTGTATGGATCGTGGACGTACGGCGGCGGTTACAGCTTGTGCGACGCGGCCATTTCGGCAGACTGCGCGACGACCAGCAGCGGAGCGGCGGCGCCGACAGCTCCTGTTTCGGACACGTACTGGGCGGACTTTTTGTTTGGGACGACGAGCAGCTATCAGTTGGCAAACTATTTTGTGGTGCATCTGCGGCAGTCGCTGGACAGCGCGTATGCACAGGACGACTGGAAGGTGGCGCCGAAGCTGACGCTGAACCTGGGATTGCGCTGGGAGTATGGTTCGCCGTATTCGGAATGGAAGAACAATGTTTCGAACTGGGATCCGACGACGCAAACGGTGCTGACGACGACACCAGGGGCGGTGGCCGGGAACGGCATCACGCCGGTGCATGCGAGCGGCGTATACGGCAGCACACTGGTGAATCCGGACCTGACGGATTTTATGCCGCGGGTTGGCTTTGCTTACGCGCCGTGGACGAAGACGGCGATCCGCGCGGGGTTTGGCACGGGGTATGTGCACTACACGCGGGCGGGGTCGGGAGACATTCTTCCCATCAACGCACCGCAGGCACAGTTTGCGGCGGTGACGCAGCCGAATCCGTACACGACGCCGCATTGCACTACGCCGCTGCCGGCGCAGATTATCGCGACCGGATCGACGACGCCGAGCTGCTACGCTGCGGCCAGCCAGGGCTATCCTGCAGGGCTGGTAACCGCGTTCAATCCGGCAACGGATAACATCACGTGGATTCCGAAGAACCGGCCGGACAGCTACGTGGAGAGCTACTTTCTGAGCGTGCAGCAGCAGCTGGCAAAGAACTCGCTGGTCGACATCGCCTACGTCGGCAATCATGGACTGCATCTGGAAGGGTTTATGAACGGGAACCAGAAGAATCCGGCGAATGGATTTGCGCGGCCGTTCGCAAACTGGCCGAGCGACATTACGGAGGCATACAACGAGTTTTATTCGAACTTCAACGCCCTGGAAGTGCGCTACGAGCAGCGCGGAGTGGCAGGGCTGACGCTGCTGAACTCCTTTACGTGGGAGCACTCGATGGATAATGCATCGGCGTCGCTCGAGGCGAATACGCCCTCTCCGCAGAATGCGTATAACCTGCGGGCCGACTACTCCCAGTCGGACTATAACCTTCCGTTGTCCGACGGACTGAGTCTGGTGTATGACACTCCTTTTGGACGGGGGCGGCAGTATTTGTCGAACATCCACGGCGCGGAAGACGCGGTGGTGGGTGGATGGCAGATCAGCGCGATCAATACCATGCAGGCGGGCACACCCTTTAACCTGACGTACACACCGAACACGGCGCAGCAGGTGTCGCAGCAGATTTCGGCGACCTACCGCGGCGCGAATGAGTATCGGCCGGACATAGTACCGGGACAGAAAGTGACGCAGGGGCAGCGTTCGCGAGCGGCGAACACCGGGTACGTGAACTACATCAACTACGGGGCAATCGTGCTGCCGCCGGTGAAGGATGCGGCGGGGAATCCACTGAGCCCGTTTGGGAGTGCGTCACGGAATCCGGGACGGACGCCTTCGTTTTACGAAACGGATCTGGCCATCAACAAGAAGTTCAGCACGCCAATCGAGCGCCTCAAAATCGAGTTCCGGGCTGAGGCGTATAACGTGTTCAACCGCACGAATCTGTATCTGCCGAACACGGTCAGTGGGACGCAGGGGACGACGTCGTCGACGCTGAGCGTGGGGGCGACGCCTGGCTTATCGGCAATCAGCGGGGGAGCACCCACAAGCGGCGGGCAGATTTCGAGCACGTTTGAGCCGCGGATTCTTCAGTTCGGGTTGAAGATTCTCTACTAACTGCCAGCAACTTCTTCCAGGGAGCCGCGTATTGCGGCTCCTTTTTTTGATGGCAGAGGATGCGAGCGGGTGATGGAAACGCTGCGGCAGGCGGTGTACAGTGGGCGGCAATGGATTCGCGGGAATCGAAAGAACTTGAAGCGCAGATCGCAGCGCTGCGCGGCCGGGTGTGGCGGCTGGAAGAGACGCTGCAGGAGCATGGAATCGCGCTGCACGACGAGGGTGCTATTGCAGCGCAGGTGAGCGCGACAGTGCCGGTTGCTGTCGCGCAACCAGGTGAAGCGGCGGTTCCTGCGATGGTGCATACAGAGTTGCCGGCGGCCGCGGCGCAGTCTGCGATTGTCGAGGTGGTTGCGGCGAACGATGAGCCGTCGCTTGAAAACCGCATCGGATCGCAGTGGTTCAATCGCATTGGGATTCTGGCGGTACTGATTGCTGCGGCTTGGTTTCTGAAACTGGCGTGGGATAACCACTGGATTGGGCCGCTGGGACAGGTCCTGATCGGGCTGGTTGCGGGAGCGGGACTAGTTGCGTGGTCGGAACGCTTCAGGACCCACGGATATCCTGCTTTCTCGTATTCGCTGAAGGCGGTGGGCAGCGGAATTTTGTATTTGTCGTTGTGGGCGGCGTTTTCGTTTTATCACCTGATCGGTTCAGGGGTGGCGTTCGCGGCGATGATCGCGGTGACGGCGTTCAACGGCTTCCTGAGCTGGGCGCAGGACGCGGAGTTGCTGGCCCTGTACGCGATTGTGGGCGGCTTCTCAACGCCGCTGCTGGTTTCGACTGGGGAAAACCACGAAGTTGCGCTGTTCACGTATCTGCTGTTGCTGGATGTGGCGGTGCTGTTGCTGGTGGCGCTGAAGCCGTGGTCGCGACTGCTGTGTGCGGCGTTTGCGGGGACGGTGTTTTTCTTCGCGGCCTGGGCCATGCAGTACTACTCCAGCGATCAGTTTGGGACGACGGCGTTTTTCCTGGCGTGCTTCTTTTTGATTTTTGCGTGGGCGCCAAGGCTGGTGCGGCTGCGTGAGGAGGGTGGGAGCGGGGCGAGCTGGGATCATCTGGCGCTGGTGGTGGTACCGCTGGCGAACGCGGCGCTGGGATTCCTGGCGTTTTATCTGATGCTGGAGAATGCGGGCAGCAGCAGCGCGGAGCCGTGGGTGGCGGTGGCGTTTGCTGGGTTTTATTTGCTTCTGTTGCAATTCCCTGCACGCGGAGCGGTACATGGAAGCGCGGAGGCGACGAAGGCGCTGTACCTGACGATTGCGGTGGTTTTCCTGACCCTTGCGATTCCGCTGAAGACGCATGGACGCTGGCTGACGATTGGGTGGCTGGCGGAGGGAGCGGCGCTGGTGTGGCTGGCGACGCGGGTGCGCGGGATGCTGCTGCGGGTGCTGGCGGTGCTGTGCGTTGGTCTGGGATTAGTGGCGCTGGTGACGGTGAATCCGCCGGCATCGGTGACGCCGATCTTCAACGAGAGGTTTGGGACATACCTGTTTGCGATTGCGGTGTGCGCATTCATTGCGTGGACGGGCGCGCGGGCGGAAGAGCCGGAGGGATCGGCGTCCGAAACGTGGCGCACGATTGCGGCGGCGGCGGGACTCGCGGTGAATGCGCTGATCCTGCTGGCGGTGGGTTGGGAGATTCATGCGTACTGGTGGTATCTGGAATGGCACGGAACAGCTTCCGGCCCCTGGGACGCTTTTTCCGGACACGAAAACGATTGGCAACGAATGCACAGTTACCAGATGTATGCGCAGTTCACGTATTCAGCGTTCTTTATGTTGTTTGGGGCGGCGCTGCTGACGGTGGGATTCTGGCGAAGGGCGGCGTTTTTGCGCTGGCAGGCGCTGGTGCTGTTGGCGGTCGCGATCGGGAAGGTGTTTACCGTTGACGTGAGCACGTTAAGCCAGGGCTATCGGATTCTGAGCTTCCTGGGGTTGGGTGCGCTGTTGCTGGGGGTGAGCTTCGTGTACCAGCGGGACTGGCTGAATCTGCGGAAGGCGGAACAGAAGACGATATGAATTTGCGTGGGGCCCTGGTGTTGATAGCGTTGGCTGCGGCCACGCCGGAGATTCAGTATTTCCACTACGAGAAGGGACTCGCTGGACCGGCGGCGAAGGCGGGACAAACCTGTGTTGTGCTGGATGCGGGGATTTTTGCGCATGCGGCGCCGGCGCTGGCCGATGTGCGGCTGTATCGCACAGGCGCCGGGGAGCCGACCGAGACGCCTTATGCGGTGCACGAAGCCGCTCCCTTGCCGCAACAGCAGAAGGAGATTGCGCCGCTGAATCTGGGCCGGAAGGGCCCGCACACGACGTTTGAGGCGGAGATGCCGGAAGGGCGGTACAGCGACGTCGAACTGGACATCTCGGCGAAGGATTTTATCGCGACGGTGGCGGTGACGGGGAGCCAGACGGAGAGCGGGACGGAAGGAACGGAGCTGGGGATCTTCACGATTTTCGATCTGACGGGGCAGAAGCTGGGACGAAGCACGGTGCTGCATCTGCCGGAGTCAAATCTGAAGTATCTGTACTTCTCGATTACGGGACCGGTGAAGCCGGAGGATATCGCGGGGTTGTCAGTGGAGCGGCTGGCGGCGACGCGGCAATATGTCACCGTGGCAGATATGAATCAGGTGACGCAGAAGGGCAAGGAGACGGTTGTCCAGTTCAAAGTGGCGGCGCACGTGCCGGTGGAGCGGATCGAATTTGTGGTGGGCGCGGATCCGGCGAACTTCAGCCGGGACGTGACGGTAAAGGCACAGCCGGTGGTTGCGGCGAGGGAGACGACGACTGCGGAACCGATGGGGGCGGTGACGTCGTCGGGGAATCTGCTGCGGCTGCACACGACGCGGAATGGGGTCCGGATCGACGAGGAACATTTGGCGGTCGCTGCTCCCTGGGGCGGCTCGGGGAACTCGGGTTCGACCTGGACGGTGACAGTCGATAACGGGGACGACGCGCCGCTGGGGATTACGTCGGTGAAGCTGGAGATGGAGCAGCGAAGGCTGTGCTTTGACGCGGCGGCGGGGGCGAGCTATGCGCTGTATTACGGGGACGCGGCGTTGAGCGCGCCGCAGTATGACTACGCGAAGCTGTTTGCGCCGGAGAAGGATGCGGCGGTGCTGGCGCTGGGGCCGGAGACAGCGAATCCGCAATACCAGGCGCGACCGGATGGGCGGGCGTTTACAGAGAGGCATCCGGCGCTGTTGTGGGTAGCGCTGGTTCTGGTGGTCGCTGTGCTGGGGTTGGTGGCGTTGCGGACGGCGAAGGGGACGCCGAAGGCTGGCTGAGGAGGGCTTCCCTCAGGGGCTAAAGCCCACTTCCTTTTGGGCCCTGATGGCACGACTGAAGTCGTGCCCCTTCGACGCAGCACAACGCAGGGGCTCAAGCCCGCTTCCTTTTGGACGCCATGGCACGACTGAAGTCGTGCCCCTTCAAAGCAGCACAACGCAGGGGCTGAAGCCCACTTCCTTTTGGGGCCCGAATGGCACGACTGAAGTCGTGCCCCTTCAAAGCAGCACAACGCAGGGCTAAAGCCCACTTGCTTTTGGGCCCTGATGGCACGACTGAAGTCGTGCCCCTTCAAAGCAGGACAACGCTGGGGCTCAAGCCCACTTCCTTTTGGACGCCATGGCACGACTGAAGTCGTGCACCCCTAATTCAAAAGCAAAGGGGCTGAAGCCCGGAACTTTTGTAGTCCTTACGGCACGAGTAAACTCGTGCCCTGATACAACAGCAATCGCGCTTCGCGCGATGCCCACCCTGATCGCCAACAGCAGGCGATCAGAATGGGGCACCCGGATCGTGCGCTAGCGCAGAGTCGGTTCGACTTCGTTGAGCCAGTCGGGTGGTTTGAGGATTTCGCGAGGTTTGGAGGCTCCTTCGGCGGGGCCGACGATGCCGTCGCGTTCCATCATGTCGATGAGATGGGCGGCGCGGCCATAGCCGATGCGCAGACGGCGCTGGAGCAGCGAGGTTGAGGCCTTGCCGAATTCGAGGACGAGGCGCACGGCATCTTCGAAGAGGTCGTCGTTGGTATCGTCGCCGTCTCCTCCGTCAAGGCCACCTTCGCTGCTGCTCGCATCTTTGGGTGCTTCGAGGAAGCCAGTGACGTAGTCGGCAGTTCCCTGCTTCTTCCAGAAATCTGTAACAGCGGCGATTTCTTTTTCCGTCACAAAGGGCGCATGAATGCGATGGAGGCGCGAGGTTCCGGGCGGGAGGTAGAGCATGTCGCCGCGGCCGAGAAGGGCTTCGGCGCCATTGGAGTCGAGGATGGTGCGCGAGTCGACCTTGGTGGCGAGGCGGAAGGACATGCGGGTGGGGACGTTGGCCTTGATGAGGCCGGTGATGACATCGACCGAGGGCCGCTGGGTAGCGAGGACGAGGTGAATGCCGACGGCGCGGGCCATCTGCGCGAGGCGGGTGATGGATTCTTCGACGTTGGCCTTGTCGAGCATCATGAGATCGGCGAGCTCGTCGATGATGATGACGATATAGGGCAACGGACGCTCGTCTTTGTTCTCTTCGTCGAAGAGCGAGGGCGTGGCGGCATCGAAAAGGCGGTTGTACTGATCGATATTGCGGACGCTGCGCGAGGCAAGGAGTTTGAGGCGGCGCTCCATTTCCTTGACGGCGTTGCGGAGGGCGTTGGCGGCGAGTTTGGGCTCGGCAATGATGGGCGTGAAGAGGTGGGGGATGCCTTCGTACATACCGAGCTCGACGCGTTTGGGATCGACGAGGATGAGGCGCACCTGGTCGGGTGTGGATTTGTAGAGCACGGACATGATCATGGCGTTGATGGCCACGGATTTGCCGCTGCCGGTGGAACCGGCGATGAGGACGTGGGGCATGGTGGTCAGATCGGCGACCACGATGCGGCCGTTGATGTCCTTGCCCATGGAGAGGGTGAGTTTGGAGCGCGAGGTGGCGAAACTTTCCGACTCGATGACGTCACGCAGCCAGATGGTTTCGCGTTCGTGATTGGGGACCTGAATGCCGACGGTGCTTTTGCCGGCCATGCGCTCGATGAGGATGGATTCGGCTTTGGTGGCGAGGCAGAGGTCTTCGGCGAGTCCGGTGACGCGGCTGTATTTGATGCCGGCTTCGGGACGGAATTCAAAGGTGGTGACGACGGGGCCGGGGTTGATCTGCACGACCTGACCGAGGACGTCGAACTCGGCGCACTTTTCGACGAGGGTCTGGGCGGAGGCGCGGAGCTCATCTTCGCGGACCGGTGAGGGATCGTCGCTCCGATGAAGCAGGGTACTGGGGGGGAGGCGGAATCCGCTGACATTTTTGGGGGCGACAGTGATGGTGCGGAGCTCGGTGTCGGCACGCTCCCCGATGGCAGGCGACGGAGGCACTTCGCGTTTGGCGACAAGCTGCGGGCGTGCCGGGGCGGCGATGGGCTCGGGCTGCGTGGGCGGAGGAGGCTCCTTGGCGACGGTGCGCGGCATTTGATCCCACATACCGGTGGCGGCAGGAGTGGAGTCGGCGGGAGCTTTGGTTTCCGCAAAGCCGTACTGACGATGGGGAACGTCGCCGCGGTCTTCAGCTACGATGGCGGGCGCGGCTGCAGGCTTCTCGGATTTCGCAGCTTTTTCGGTGGTTTTGCGGGCCTTCTGCAGTTCTTTCTCGTGGAGCTTGTCGGCACGGACGGCGGCTTTGAGTTCGCGCCGCTGGGCGCGGGCACGGCGCCAGTTGATGAAGCGGTCGCGCCAGGCCATGAGGAAGGCGAGCTTGATGCCGAGCCATTCGCGGGCGGTATTGAAGCTGAAGGTGGTGCAGAGGTAAACGGCGGCGGCGACAAAGGTGATGGTGACGATGAGCGCGCCGGGGAAATTGAGGAAGCGGACGAGCAGGTCGGCCACGAGACGGCCAGTGAGGCCGCCGATGGGGAGTCCGTAAAGGAAGGTGGGGTGGCCGGGGATGAGTCCGAAGAGAGTGGGGGCGAAGGTAAGGCTGAGGAGGACCCCGACAAATTTCCAGCCCGGGGAGCCGGCGGGGCGGGAGAGCATCCATGTCCAGCCGAGTGCGGCGAGCAACATTGGGAGGAGGAAGGCGGAGACGCCTTCCAGCTGGAGGAGGCAGTCGCCGAGGTAGGCTCCGGCGGGACCGATCCAGTTGCGGACGGGGACAGAGCCGACGGTATCGAACGACGGATCGGTAGGGTGATACGAAACGAGGGAGAGAAAAAGGAGGGCGGCCGAGGCGAGCGCCAGCAAGCCGATGAGCTCATTGAGCCGGCGGTTGCGGGTCGGGGTGAGGACCAGACGGACGGGTTTCATGGGCAGACAGGTCGCAAAGGCTCACCAACGCTGAATACTGCGTGGGTGAGGCGGGCCAAACTGCCAGAGCAAGACCATTATCCCAGAAGGGTGGGGAGGAAGGGGAGAAAAGGGTGAGGGGAATCGAGGTGGATATATGAGGGGAGCGGGGAGCAGGGGGTTTCCGTTGTCTTTATTTTGGCATGAGGTGGGCACCGAACAGGAGGAGGGCGGATCCCAGAAGGATGCGATAGAGGGCGAACAGGACGAAGCCATGGTTACGAACCCACTGAAGGAACCACTCGACGACGCCGAGCGCGACGAAGAAAGATACGACGAAACCGATGATGAGGACGAACCAGCCGTGGGAGTTCATGAGGACGGGGGCAAGCGCGGAGTGGCTGCCGGAGGCGACGCTGGGCTTGTGCCAGAGCAAGAGATGAAAATTCGGCCAGAGACTCTTGATTAAATCGTAGAGGGTGGCGGCGATCATGGTGGGAATGGAGACGAGGAAGCTGAACTCAAGGGCGGCGGAACGAGACATGCCGGCGAGCTGACCGGAGGCGATGGTGGACATGGAACGCGAGGTTCCAGGAAAGACAGCGGAAGTGACCTGACAGAGGCCGATCCAGACGGCCTGAGGGAGAGACATCTGCTCCACATCGGTGACGGGAGCGTCGTGGCGGACGCTCCAGGCGTCGATGATCCACATGACGATGCCGCCGATGATGAGGGCGAAAGCGATGGCGCGGAGACTCTCAAGGTGAGCGCCGATGATGTTGGTGAGCAGGAGGGACGGACCGGCGGTGCAGACGAATGCGGCGAGAGTGAGGGTGAGGGGATGATTCCAGAAGGTATGTTTTCCGTCTTCGCCGGTGGGAAACGTACGGATGAATTCGATAATGCGGCCGGCGAAGAGGAGGGTAAGAGCGAGGATGGCGCCGAGCTGGATGACGATGGTGTACATCTTCCAGTAAGGGTCGTTGAGGCTGACATCGAAGAGCGCTTCGCTGATGCGCAGATGGGCTGTCGAGCTGACAGGGAGGAATTCTGTGAGGCCCTCGATGATCCCGAGAAGTACAGAGACCACGTAGTCGTTCAATCCGGCTCCGACCTTGGGAAGAAGTGCGTGATGGTTGGCGGCGGCTGGCGCCGACAGTCTTGTTCTGACTCTATATATCAGACCGGCGCGGGGGTTGGTGGAGGAGCGGGCTGATTTTGGCGCGAAGGTGCCGGAGTGAACAACCGGAGGGTCTACTCGCGGCTGCTGCCGTAGACAGGAATTCCCTGGTCGACTTTGAAGATGAGGCTGGCGGCGCGGGCGGTGAACGCGGACTGCGGATATTTCTGCTGAAGCCGATCGAAGATGGCTTTGGCGTGGCCGCGATCTTCATCGGCGCGCTTGCTGTCGCCATCGGCGGACCACATATCGCCGGCGGCCGCCTGACGGTAGATGGCGTCATAGAGAGATTCGGCGGCATTGGGCGAATCGGGATGCTCGTCAACGTATTTCAGGTAGAAGTTAGTCTCCTGCTCGGGGCATTTTTCCGAGCCCTGCCAGTCGCCGCAAAGCTTGTTGTCGATGAGGTCGAAGGCGGCCATATCGGCCCAGCGCGTTCCGGCGAAATACTTAATGACCTTCCGCATCTCGTCTTCATCCATCTGCTCGCGCAGGTAGTTTTCTTTTTCATGGGCGGAGGGGAGGGTGGAGGCGTCGGTTTTCTGGATTTGCCAGCGAATATCGGCGGCGCGATACATGGCTTCGGGGACCCAGGGCGACTGGGGGTACATGGTGACGATGCGGCGGTAGAGGAGGCGAGCTTCTTCGGCGAGGTGCGGCGGGGGATCGGGGACGGCGGCCTGCTGCTCGAGGTTGTCGGCGGCGCCGAAGACGATGAGGTCGCCATGGGGAGTGTTGACGTCGACGATGCCCTTGTCGAGCATCCAGCCGGAGATGGGCTGGGCCTGGCCTTCTGTACCGAAGACGGGGACATCGGCCTGGCGGGTATCGGGGGCGTCGGTGTTGGCGAAGACGCGGAGCCATTTGCCGTTACGTTCGGCGACGACGAGCTCGCGGCCGGGGAGGATGTCGGCGATGGGTCCGCCGGAATCGTCGGGAGTGGCATAGAGGTTGGCCTCGCGGACGAGGGTGGCGAGGGTGCCGTTGCGGGGCATTTTGGCGGGGGGCAGCGGTCTTTGTGCACCAGCGGAAGCAGTGGCAATGAGGAGGATCAGGATAGAAAAGCGCATGACGAGGGTAGGACGAAAAAAGTGGGTGGTTCGTTTCATGGGTCGATCGGTGAAACATCCCCTCGGCGGCTAAAGCCGGATTCCAAAGACTACCTTACGGCACAGCTGAAGCTTTGCCCCTTCAAAGCAAGGGCGTTCTCACGGCACAGCCGAAGCTGTGCCCCTTCAAAGCAACGGCATTCTCACGGCACAGCTGATGCTGTGCCCCTTCAAAGCAAGGAGCCTTCATGCGGACTGCCTCGCTCATTGTGAATCTTCCTCGGCGAGGACGGACTGGAGAACCTGGGGCTCGACGTTGCCGCCGCTCATAACGATGACGGCTTTGCGGAACGGGAGCAACTGGTCGCGGTGGAAGAGGAGGCCGGCTGCGGAACAGGCGCCGCTGGGCTCGGGAGTGAGGCGCGCGGAGAACAGCAAGGTGCGCATGGCGGAGCGAATCTGCGATTCGGTGACGGTGACGATGTCGTCGACATAGGTGCGGATGTGCTCGAAGTTGAGTTCGCCGAGGGATTGGGTGCGGAGGCCGTCGCAGATGGTGCGGGTGGTCATATCGGCGGGCCAGGTGACGAGCTGGTGGGTGCGGAAGCTCTCCTGGGCGTCGGCGGCAAGTTCGGGCTCGACGCCGATGACACGGACTGCGGAGTTGGAGAGCTTGATGGCGGTAGCGATGCCGCTGAGGAGTCCGCCTCCGGAGACGGGGGAGAGGACGAGGTCGACGTCGGGCAGGTCCTCGAGGATTTCGAGGCCGCAGGTGCCCTGGCCGGCGATGATCTGGGCATCGTCGTAGGGGGGGATCATGACGTAGCCGTGGGCAGCGGAGAGCTCTTCGGCTTTCTCTTTGCGGGCGGAGCTGGCGGGACCGACTTCGACGATTTCGGCACCGAGAGCGGCGGTGGCGCGCTTTTTGACTTCGGGGGCGTTGGAGGGCATGACGATGACGGCTTTAGCGCCGACGACGCGGGCGGCGTAAGCGACTCCCTGAGCGTGGTTGCCGCTGGAGTAAGTGATGACGCCGCGACTGCGCTGGTCGGGAGTGAGCTGGGCGATTTTGTTGTAGGCGCCGCGCAGTTTGAAGCTGCCGATGGGCTGGAGGCCTTCGGCTTTGACGTAAATTTCGGGAGCGGACTGACTCGAATTTTGGCCGGGGATGAAGAGGCGGACGAGCGGGGTGCGGGCGGCGACGCCACGGATGCGGGCCTGGGCGTCGCGGAAGGCAGCGAGAGTGAGGAGCGATGGAGTCGCGGTGGTGGCCATAGTTTTTATTGTGGACGTTCTTATTGTGGACCGCGGCGCGCCTGTTTGTCTGCGGGGGTGGCGGTCGGGAATCGTACCGCCTTGCGAGACTTTTAGGCGCTGGGAAATTCTCTGGATCCTTTCATTTTTCGCGGTGACTTGTTTTCTGTAACTTACGGAGGCAATACAGAAGGCGGCTGTGGCAAGTAGCAGATGGGAAGTTAGTTGGGATGCGGAAGGGAATGCTGCATTGGTGTGCGGGAATGCCGCATTGCCGGATGCGAAGGGGCTCGATGATAGAGACAAGGGCATTTGGCCTGCGTGCGCGAATGCGGCATTGGTGTCCTCCTTTGCCGGGTTGGCGGACAGGAGTGCGGCATTCACGGCCGCCAATGCTGCATTCGTGGCCTCGAAGCAAAGGAGGCTGTGGCGCGCGGGCGGATGCACAGCAGGCAGATGCGATGGCCATAGGTCTCCTTTCGAACAATAGAAAAGCCTCGCTAAGTTGCGAGGCCGGCGGACTGCAGTGGGGTGGAAAAACTTTTCTTCTCCCCTATTATCAGGATATCAAGTTAGAGGAATAAACCTGCCAAATATTATTGATTCAATTGGCTTGTAAGTCATTGCAGGTCAATCCTGATTACTTTTGTTTTCGAGCCTGGGTCTTGACAGATTTTCCACATTTGCCGGTGCGGCGCATTTTCATGATTTAGTCGCTGGGTTTGCGACGGAAGGTGCGCGCGATGAGCACGAGGATGAGGGCAATGACCAGGAGGGAGACGAGGGGGTGGGTGACGCTGCCGTGATGTCTGGTTCCGAAGCCGGGAAGAAAGGGCAGAACCGTCGCAAGTTGAGTGGGTGAAGGCAACAGGTTGCTCAGCATCATGGTCATTTGATATTCGGGCCGCCATGTGAGGCGAGCCACGAACAGAGTATCTCACCGACCTGGAGTTTGCGGAACAGTGGGACGCGCCGGGATGGCTCGTTCTGTGCCGGGGTTGGTGGTTCTGAGCAGACCGGAGAGATGCTTTACAAAACAGACCGGAGACATGGTTTACACCATGGCGGAGATCAGTTGGCTTTCCCAGCTTTGGTGCATGGGTTTTAGGGGGTACTTTCTTACCGGCGATGGCCTTCGCTGCGATCCCGTTCACGATTGGAGTGCCTGGGGCGCAGCAGGATTTGTCAGACCTTCAGGGTGGGCTTGCCTTTGTCGCTGAGCTGGATATGCGCGAAAGGGGTGTGGTGGTCGTGGGTGAAGAGGACGAGCCACTGTTCGGGGATGGCGCGGGAGTAGAAGCGCTTGCGTTCGGCGATGCAGGTGACGGGGTCGAGGTCGTAGCCCATGACCCAGGTGATGTCGGTGTGCGCAGAGGTGGGGATGAGGTCGGAGATGTAGATGGCGTGCGGACCGCCTGATGCTGTGGCGGACGAATCGGTGCCACCGGACTCGATGTGAATGCCGAGGAGCTGCGCGGTGTGGCCGGGGAAGCATTCAACGGAGATGCCGGGGACAATGGCTTCGATCTGGCCGGGGCGGGTATCGAGCAGGGTCATCTGGCCGGATGCGATGAGAGGATCGTAATTATCGGAGTTGTAGCTGATGGCGTCGCGTTCGAGCTGCAGGTGGCCGTGGGTAACTTCGCCGCGATGGGCGTAATAGCGAGCATTGGGGAAGGTGGGGACGATGCTGCCCTGGGGAGTGAGGGTGGTGTTCCATCCGCAGTGGTCGAAGTGGAGGTGGGAATTGATGACGATGTCGATCTCTTCGGGGCGGATACCGGCGGCTTCGAAGGCGCGGGGGAGTTGCTGCTGGGCTCCATAAATCTCATTGAGTTTGGGCGAGAGCTTGTTGCCGATGCCGGTTTCGATGGCGATGGTGTGGTGGCCGGTGCGGACGATGACGGTATTGAGGCCGAGGAGGATGCGGTTCTGGCCGTCGGCGGGGGCGCGCTTTTCCCAGAGGGGTTTGGGGACGACGCCGAACATGGCTCCGCCGTCGAGGAAGTAGTGGCCATCGGAAAGGATGGTGAGCTCGAAGTCGCCGAGGGTGGTGCGGCCGCGGATGGGGTCGGCGGAGTTGGGGCGCTCAGCGGGATGGGTCATGCAGCCGGTACTCGGGGCGTCAGGGTTTTGCGGGTTGGGGGGCGGGGGTTTCCGGTGGTTTGGGTTCTTTGAGGAAGGTCTCGAAGTGTTGCAGGATTTTGCTGTAGAGCATGGTCTGGTCTTCGACGCCGGAAACGGAGTGGGTTTTGCGGGGAAAGACGTTGTAGCTGTAAGGAATGCCGGCCTCGATGAGTTTCTGAATGTACTGCACATCGTTTTCTATGTGGACATTGTCGTCGCCGGTGCCGTGCAGGATGAGGATGCGGCCTTTGAGGTCGGAGGCAGCGGTAACGTCAGAATCGTCGTGGTAATTCTGGGCGTCTTCTGAGGGCAGTCCGAGGTAGCGCTCAGTGTAGATGGAGTCGTAGTCGCGCCAGTCGGTGACTGGGGCGCCGGCGACACCGGCGAGGAAGCTGTCGCTGTGGGAGAGGGCGAAGAGGGTGAAGCTGCCGCCCCAGCTCCAGCCCCACCAGCCGAGGCGATGCGGGTCGAGCTGGGGGAACTGAGCGAGGACCTTGTCGATGGAGGCCATCTGATCGGCAAATTGGGGTGGACCGAAGTTGTGATAGGCGACCTGTTCGAAGTCGCGGCCCCGCCCGGCCATGCCGCGATTGTCGACGTGGAGGACGGCGTAGCCATGTTCGGCGAGCAGCTGGTCAAAGAGAAAATGTTTGCCGCCCCAGCGGTCGCGCACGGTTCCTACGCCAGGACCGCCGTAAGGATTGACGATGAGGGGGACACTGTGGGGGGCCCGGTCACCAGGAGGTAGCAGGATATCGCCGTAGAGTTTGGTGTTCTTGTCGGAGGCGGTGAGTTCCAGAGGCTGGGGATCGATGAGCTTGTGGCCCTGGACGGATTTGGATTTCCAGAAGGGCGTGCAGGCGACAGAGTCCGACGGTGACGATCCGGAGAAGCAAGCGGCGACATTGGGCGGTGAGAGCAGGCTCGAATATGTGTCGATGAAGGAGCTGCCGTGGCTGGGGAAGACGGGATCGTGAAAGCCGCCGACCTGGGAGATCTGACGCTTGTTGGAACCATCGAACTGGACGGCCCAGATCTGCTGGACGCGCGGGTCCCCCTGATTGGAGAGGTACCAGATGGTTTGGGCGGAGTCGTCGGCCGCCTTGATGGATGAGACTTCGTAGTCGCCGCTCTCGACCTGGTTGGCCAGCGCGGCAAGCGCTGCGAGGGGATTGTTGGCGTTGTAGGTGTAGCGGTAGATGTGAGTATGTCCATCGCGCCAGCTGAGGAGCAGGAACTGGTGATCGCCGATGAACTTGACGTCGTAGGTCATGGTGAAGTATTTCGAATCGGACTGCTCAAGGACACGGCGGACATCGCCGGTATGGGAGTCAGCGAACCAGAGGTCGAGGTGCTGATGATTGCGGGAGAGGGTTTCGATCCAGAGAACGTGGGGATTGACCCAGCCGAAGCGGGGGATGTAGTCGTTGCCGGCTTCCATGGGGATTCTGATCCAGCGGGTATTGCCGCCGGCTGCGCTGACGACGCCGAGGCGGACGCCAGGATTGGGATCGCCGGGCTGGGGATAGCGCTGCATCTCGACGCTGGAATGAACGGGGATCCAGTCGACGAGGGGATACTGCGGGACGCTGGCCTCGTTCATCTGAAGGTAAGCGATCTCGCGTGAGTCGGGCGACCAGAAGTAGTTGCTGCGGACATCGAGCTCTTCGAGGTAGACCCAGTCGACGCCACCGTTGAGGAGAGTGTCTTCGTGGGTGGCGGTAAGGGCGAGGGGTGGCGCGGAACCATCGGGGCGCTGGACCCAGAGGTTGTTGTCGTGGAGGTAAGAAACGAGCTGGCCGCTGGGCGAGAACTTAGGGTCGTCGCCGGACATGGCACCGGAGTTCCCGATCTGGACGCCGGTACCGTTTTTCAAGGTGTAGAGCCAGAGGGCGCCGTTGGTATCGAAGAGGACGTGTTCGGAGTCGGGTGCCCAGATGTAGTCGGGCTGATCGTAGCGGGCGCGGTGATCGCGATCGCGCTCGGGCATGGCGGCGTTGAGCAGGGCGGCAATTTTGTTATAGGGGACGAGTTTTTTGGGTTTGGGATCGGGAGGCTGGATGGCGACGAGGTCGCCGTTCTCGTCGATCCAGGTGGCAAGCTTGCCGTCGGGCGACCAGGAGATGCCTTCGGGGGGATCGCCGGTAAGGTCGCCGGGATGGTTGAAGATTTCCTGGATGGTCCAGGGGTGATCGGCCTGAGCGTGGACCGGGGGCGACAGGAGCGCAATGGAAGCAAGGAAAACCGGGAGCAGACGCGAACCGGTGCGAAGGGTCTTGCGCAGCAAAAAGAGTCTCCAGGAACGAACCCGGCCTGAATGGACGCCGGGTAGGGTCAGTGAAAGAGAATTCTAAACCCTGGAGTGCAGGGGGCAACGGGGAATCAATGGGCTCCGGCCGGGCCTCCGCCTTTGTGTTTTTTCATGAAGAAGATGAGGGGGATCATGCAGGCGGCGCAGACGGACAGGATAGAAACGACATCGAGATAAGCCAGCTGGGTACTTTGGCGGATGAGCTGCTGGTAGAGGCTGCCCTGGGCGAGGGCGCGGGCCTGCGCGGGCGAAGCGGTGAGGCCACCCTGCTGCACATGACTGGAGAGGGCGGCGACGGCCTGGCGCAGCTGAATGCTGGCGCTGTTGAGGTACATGGCAAGGCGGTCCTGATGTTCCTGACTGCGGCGCGCGAGGATGGTGACGAAGAAGGAAGTGCCACAGCTGCCGCCGATATTGCGGGCGAGGTTCATGAGGCCGGAGACGTCGTTGTTCTTCTCACGGGGGACCTCAGAGTAGGAGAGGGTATTGATGGGGACAAAGAGGAAGGCAAGGCCGGAAGCCTGGAAGACGCGCATCCACGCGATGTAGGCGTAACTGGCCTGGGTGTCGATGGTGTGGAGGGCGTAGAGAGCAGCGGAGAGAGTGGCGAAACCGATGGCGATGAGGTAGCGATTATCGACTCGGCCGACGAGGAAGCCGACCAGAGGCATAAGGAAGAGGATGGCGACGCCGCCGGGAGAGATGACGAGGCCAGCCTGCTCGGCGGTATAGCCCATGAGTTGCTGGACGAAGAGGGGGATGAGGACGGTGGTGCCGAAGAGGGCAAAGCCGAGGACGAACATGAGCAGCCAGGAGATGCTGAAGTTGCGATTGCGAAACATGGTGAGGTCGAGGATGGGACGTCGGCCGCGGCGGATCTGGGCGATTTCCCACAAGATGAGGATGACGAGACTGGCGGCACAGAGGATGAAGAAGGTGGTAATGACGTGGGAGCCGAACCAGTCGTTCTCCTGGCCTTTGTCGAGCACAAACTGGAGGGACCCGAAGCCGATGGCGAGCAGGCCGAAGCCCATGTAGTCGAGATTGAGGCCGCGCTTGCGTTGGGCAGCGACTTCGCGGTGGATGTGGGGCGGGTCCTCGACGATGCGTGAGGTGAGGATGAGTGAAAGGATGGCGATGGGGACATTGATGAAGAAGATCCAGCGCCAGGTGTAGTTGTCGGTGATCCAGCCGCCCAGAGTGGGGCCGATGGCGGGGGCGAGGACGACGGCCATGCCGTAGACGGCGAAGGCCTGGCCACGTTGTTTAGGTGGAAACGTATCGGCGAGGATGGCTTGTTCGCTGGGCTGCAGGCCGCCGCCGCCGGCACCCTGGAGGACGCGGAAGAAGATGAGGAGCGGGAGGGAGGGGGCGAGGCCGCAGAGCATGGAGCTGAGGCCAAAGAGGGCGACGCAGATCATGTAGAAGCGCTTGCGTCCGAGGAAGCCGACGAGGTAGGCGCTGGCGGGGAGGATGACGGCGTTGGAGACGAGGTAGGAGGTGAGGACCCAGGTGGCTTCGTCCTGGGAGGCGCCGAGGCCGCCGGCGATGTGGGGGAGGGCAACGTTGGCAATGGAGGTGTCGAGGACCTCCATGAAAGTGGCCAGGGTGACGGTGAGCGCGATGGCCCAGCGGTTGTGTTTGGGCTGCCAGTTGCCGTCGATGCCTGGGGGCATAGGAGACTGCTGATTGGAGGTTTGGGGCTGGGATGAGGATGCAGGAAATTCGGGTATGTGGCAAGGGTGATGGGGCGAGTTGGGTCAGCGAGAGTGTCGGCGCGGATGATATCCTGAAGATTCCGACATGAGAAATGAACTTGAGGCGATGATCCGCCTGCAGACGATCGATGGAGAGACGGCGCAGTTGCGCGCTGAGATTGCGGCGCTGCCGAAGCGGCTGGCGGCGCTGGAGACGAAACTGCAAGGCGAGAACGCCGCGCTGGAGCTGGCGGCGAAGGCGCAGAAGGAAGAAGAGGCGCTGCGGCGGCGGCAGGAAAGCGATCTGAAGGATCAGCAGCAGAAGATCGCGAAACTGCGCGGGCAGATGTCGGGTGTAAAGACGAACGAGGAGTATCGGGCGTTCCAGCATGAGATTGAATTTGCCGAGGCAGAGATCAAGAAGATCGAAGACGGCGAGCTGGAGAGCATGGAGCGGACCGAGCAGTTGGCGCAGAAGCTGAAGGCGGCGGAAAGCGATCTGAAGGACAGCACGAAGGCTGTGGAGATTGAGAAGGAAGACGCGCGGGCTGAGTCTGCCGAGCAGCAGAAGAGGCTGGATGATCTGCTGCGGCGGGGGGGCACGGAGCGCAAGACGATTTCGGAGGCTTTGCTGCGCGAGTACGACCGGATTTCGTCGTCGCGGGGGACGGCGGTGGCGTATGCGCAGGGGCAGCGGTGTTTGAGCTGCCACATGGGGATTCGGCCGCAGATGTGGAACCAGATTCGCGACGGGCAGATTATGACGTGCGAGTCGTGCGGGCGGCTGTTGTTTTACGACGTGTCGCGGGAGCCGAAGCCGGCGCCGGTGGTGGAAAAGCCGAAGCGGGGACGGAAGAAGGTTCCGGAAGCGGGCGTGGAGTAGGGCTAGCTCAGGGGCTAAAGCCCCTTTTCTTTTGGGAGCTTTCCGGCACGAGTCAACTCGTGCCCTGATACAAAAGCTAATGGGTTCGAGCGAAGAAATGCGGGTCCATTCGACTCGCGTCTGAATTTTCTGTTGCGCCAAAACGGCACAACGATGCCGAGGCTTCGCTCAGAATGACAGGTTTTGTTTTCTTTTCTAGAGCTGTGGTGATGCGAGGCGAAGAACTCAGGAGCCGACTGAGGTCGTGCCCCGATGCAGAATCGCCCCTCAGCGGCTAAAGCCAATTTCAACTTCCGATCTTCATGGCACGGCTGAAAGCCGGGCCCCTTCAAAACAACTGAGTCACATCAGCTCGTCGATGAAGAACTGTGCGGCGGCGGGGTCGATGTGTTCTTTGCGGCCTACCATGGGGCCGTCTTTTGTTACGGGTTCGGCTTCGTGGAGCGCGGGCAGGTCGGTGCGCTCGAAGAATTTTCCGATGGGGATTTCTTCGCCCCACAGCGTCGATTTCTCGATCGCGTGCAGCCAGTTCGTAGAGTCGTACTCGGAGTTTTCTTCCAGTTTTTTGACGCGCGGACGGAACCACTGGAAGGTGTTGTCCTTGTTGTAGGTGACGCAGGGGCTGAAAACGTCGAGGAAGGAAAAGCCTTTGTGCTGGATGGCCTGCTTGATCAGATCAGTCAGGTGCTTTTGTTCGCCCGAGAAACCGCGGGCAACGAAGGTCGCTCCGGCAGCGAGCGCCATGGTGATGGGATTGATGGGCGCTTCGATATTGCCGTAGGGGGAGCTTTTGGTCTTCATGCCGAGGCGGCTGGTCGGCGATGTTTGACCCGTGGTGAGGCCGTAGATCTGGTTATCCATGACGATGTAGGTCAGGTCCACATTTTTGCGGATGGTGTGGGTGAAGTGATTGCCGCCGATACCGAAGCCGTCGCCATCGCCGCCGGTGACGAGCACGGTGAGCTCATGGTTGGCCATCTTGACGCCGGTGGCAACGGGCAGAGAGCGGCCGTGGAGCGTGTGCATGCCGTAGGTTTCGATGAAGCCAGGAAAGTTGGAGGAGCAGCCGATGCCGCTGATGGTGCAGATCTGGTGATTGGGAATCTGCAGTTCGACGAGGGCCTTCTGGACCGCGGCCAGAACGCCGAAGTCGCCGCAGCCTGGGCACCAGTCGGGATCGACGCGGCCTTTGAAATCCGCCATGGTGAGCGGCTTGGGGGATTCGACAATAGTCGCCATTTTTTCTTCTCCTGGGAACTTCCCGCGGGGGCTAAAGCCCCGATCTTGCCTGACTGGTTATGGCACCCATTCGACTCCGCGCCTTTCCGGCGCTTCGCTCAGGGCAGGCTCTTGAAGCTATGTTCTTTCAAAACGCAGGGGCTAAAGCCCGTTTCATTCGCCAACCTTTACGGCACGAGTCAACTCGTGCCCTGATACAAAAGCGGATTGTCCAGCAATTCCCTGTGCGAGCTTTCAATTCGTGCGCCCTGATACAAAAGCGGATTGTCGTCGATTTTTTCCGAACTCCGCAAACCGTATCCCTTCAAAATGCGGGGGCTAAAGCCCCGATCTTGCCTGACTGGTTATGGCACGGCTGAAGCCGGCCCCTTCAAAACAGTTGCTTCCTAAACCATGATCTCGTGCGTTGGAACGGACAGCGTGGTGTCGCCGGCCAGTTGTTCGCGAACCGCTTCCACAATGTGGTGCGGCATGAAAGGCTCGCCGTCGTATTTGCGGATGTGGCCGTCGGCGACGAAGCTGGTTTCACCGCGGAGGTAGCGCGCGAACTGGCCGCTGAAATTGTTCTCGACGATGATGGTGCGCTTCGCGTTGCGGAGCAGGTCGAGGATGGCTTCGCCGTGGAGCGGGACGAGCCAGCGAATTTGCAATTGATTGGCGGTAATTCCCTGCTCTGCCAGCTGGGCGCGGGCTTCTTCGATGACGCCTTGTGTTGAGCCCCAGCCGATGAGGGTGACGTCGGCATCTTTCGGACCCTGGAGAGCCGGCGGCGGAATTGCGGCAGCGATTCCCTGCTCTTTGCGCATGCGCTTTTCCATCATGGCGCGACGTTTGCCAGCGTTGGTGTACATGTCGCTGATGAGGACGCCGTCTTCGTCGTGCTCATCGCTGGAGACGACGTGGGTGTAGCCAGGAATGCCAGGGATGGCGCGCGGAGAGACGCCGCTTTCGGTGATGAGGTAGCGCTTGTAGCCGCCTTCGGCGTGGCCATTGGGCGAGGTGATCATTTCGCCGCGATCGATGGGCGGTTTGAAGTCGAGAAGTTTGGGATCGACGCTCAGGCGACCTTCAGAGAGCAGAAGGTCGGCGAGGACGAGGCCGGGAACCTGGAATTTGTCGACGACGTTCCAGATTTCGGGCATGAGAGTGAAGCAGTCGCCGATGTCGAGGGGGGCAGCGATGACGCGGGGATAGTCACCGAAGGCAGCGCCGAGCATCTGCCAGAGGTCGCCCTGTTCGGTTTTGGTGGGGACGCCGGTGGACGGACCCGCGCGCATGCAGTCGATGACGACGATGGGAATTTCAGCCTGCGCGGAGAGGCCGAGAGCTTCGGACATGAGGGCGAATCCGCCGCCGGAGGTGGCGCACATGGCGCGGACGCCGGCTTGCGCGGCACCGATGACCATATTGATGACGCCGATTTCGTCTTCGACTTGGCGGACCATGATGCCGGCTTTGCGGCCGTTCGATGCGAACCAGTGAAGGACGCCGGTGGAGGGGCTCATCGGGTAGGCGCAGTAAAACTTGACGCCGGCGGCAGCTCCGCCCATGGCCAAGGCGGTGTTGCCGCTGAGGACAGCGTATTTGGTATCCGTCATGGGGACGGGGTTGGCGAAGGGCTTGAAGTTCTGGGTAGCGTAATCGTAGCCGGCGCGGGCGACGGCGATGTTTTCGTCGGCAACGGCGGCGACTTTCTTGCCGAACTGTTCGCGGATGACGGTTTCGAGCGAATCGAAGCCGATGGCCATCATGCTGAGGGCCGCACCCATGGCGAGGGTGTTCTGCGCGACTTTATTTTTGGTGATGTCGGCGAGGGTGGAGACGGGGAGCGGACAAAGCTGGACGCCATCGGCGTGCTCGCCGGGCTTGATGGAGTCGGCGTTATAGATGCAGGCGCCGCCGGGGCCGAGGAGGCGGAGGTGGCGGTCCATGGTGTCCTGATTGAGGGGGATGAGGAGCTCGAGGGTATCGCCCATGTTGGTGACGGGCTCGACGCCGGCGCGGATGGTGAGGAAGGTGTGGCCGCCGCGAATGATGGACTGATAGGCGTTGTAGGCGTTGAGGTGCAGGCCGCGACGCGAGAAAATTTTGGCGAAGATGTCGCCGGGGGTGGCGACGCCCTGGCCGGCGGCGCCTCCAATACCGATGGAGAAGGTCTGAGTCATGTTGCTCCCGGAGAAGAACGGCACCCACGTTTGGCCCGGAGTGCAGTTGGGCGCGCGGGGAAACCTGTTCTTACAAGTGCGGACCAGAATACATCAGCGAGTGGACGACTCGACAGGGGTGCGGGAGTCAGTTGAAATTCTGAGGCGGATCGAAATGGATGGGAGTTTCGAGTTCGCGGACCATCTGGCGGATGCTCCCGTCGGAGCCGGAGAGGGTGTTGAGCCAGAGGATGCGGCCCTTGCCGTCGACGAGGATTGCAGCAGGCCAGCGATCGATGGCGAAGGGCTTGAGCTGTGCATCAGGAATGACGAAGGTGGGGAGCTTAGGCGGCAGCAGGGCGCGAAACGCCTGGAGCGTGGCGATGAGTTGAGTCGTGGGCGCGTCGACGCCGATGTTGGCGGTGAAGGAAGTGACGGCGATGACTTTGAGGCCGGGGGTGACGTGGTCCCGGGCGAGGCGGTCGAGGATTTTGTGAATAGCGTCGTTGGAGGCGGGACCGGCGAGCGAGAAGACGAGGACGAGAGTGCGGTCGTCGAGCATGCGGATGGTGGTGCGGCTGCCGGAGCCGGTAACGATGCGATGGGCGGCAGGGTTGGGATCGCAGAGGGGAACGACGCGCGCGACGGTGCCTCTGGCGGTCCATTCGGCTCCCTGGAATTCGTGGACAGGGCTCGGCTGCCGGAAGAGATCGTAACGGGTGAGGGCATTCAGGATAGAGGGGTAACTGGCGCTGGAGAGGATGGCTGGGGCTGTGATGGCGGTGCGAATTTGATCGACAATGGGAGAGGCGTCGTCGGGTTTGTAGTCGCGGCGGAGAGTGTCGGCGATGCGCAGGGCGTCACGCACCAGCATGGCGGCATCGACGGAGTCGCCGTTGCCGGTGAGTGAGCCGCCGCGGGCCAAAGCTTCAAAGATGTGGGGCAGTTGTTGCTCGTCGAGTCGCGGGATGATGGCGAGGTCGTCTGTGGCATCGCTGGCGGAGGCGGCATCGATGACCATATCGAGGCCGATGTGGATGCTGGCGTCGTAGGGGAAGAGGCTGAGGAGGGATTCCATCTGACTTTCCGCGGAGGAGAGAGAGCCGAGGCCGATGAAGGCGCGGGCGAGCAGGAGGCGGCCGATTTCGGGGGCTTTGGGTTGCGGGAGCGCGATGTACTTGATGAGGTGCTGGCGCGCGGGCTGGTAATCGCGACCAAAGATGCAGAGTTTGCCCATGGCGAGCAGGTCCTCGCCATCGAAGGTTTGTGTACTGCGGACTTCGCACTGCTGATTGGCGCGGGCGATGCCGATGCCGAGCGCCCATTTATCCGCGTCGGTGAGGTCGTCGGGAGCGCTGCGGGCGTTGTTGAAGGGCTCCATGGCATAGAGGTAGGCATCGGTGGGGCTCATGGTGGGTGGGGCTGCCTCGGTCTGGGCCGGTATCTGCGGTGCCGGTTGCATTTGGCCAGGGGGCGCGGAAGCGGGTGGCATTTGCGGCTGCTGGGCGACTGCAGATGCGCTGAGGACCGCGAGCAAAATAGCGATGCGCATGGAGCGCAGCGTAGCACCCATTCGGCTCCTTTGCTACGCTCGCTCGCGCAGGACAGGCTCCATTCGACTCCAGTCAAACGACCCCACCCTGGCCGCGCTCAACTGCAAGCGCGACCAGAATGGGGCACCCGGATTTCGGGCGGCCGATCACTGCCAGATTGCGTGGAGGAGGAATTCGTGATTGCCTTCGGCGCCGGTAATGGGGGAGTCGATGACTTCGATTTGAGTTGCGCCGGTTTCTTCGACGCAGGCTCGCACGCGGTCGATGGCGAACCGATGGGCGGCGGGATCGCGAACGATGCCGCCTTTGCCGATGCGCTCGCGGCCCGCTTCAAACTGAGGCTTGATGAGGACTACTGCTTCGAGGCGAAACCTTTCCTCGGGGGCTAAAGCCCCTTCGTTCTGGCTGCAGGAATTGGCACGGCTGAAGCCATGCCCCTTCAAAACCTGACTCTTCGCGACGGATGTCAGGGCCGCGAGCACCGAAGGGAGGACGAGGGTGGCGGAGATAAAGGAGACGTCGATGGCGAGGAAGGAGATGCCGGGCGGCAGTGTGCCGGGGGAGAGGAGGCGGGCGTTGGTGCGTTCCATGAGGGTGACGCGGGGATCGTCGCGGAGGGTTTGGGCGATCTGGCCGTAGCCGGTGTCGATGGCGAGGACGCGGGCGGCTCCATGCTGAAGCATGCAGTCGGTGAATCCGCCCGTGGAGGCACCGATGTCGCAGCAGAAGAGGCCTGTAAGGTCGATCTGCCAGTGAGCGAGTGCCGCTTCGAGCTTGAGTCCGCCGCGGCTGACGTAGCGGAGATCGCCGCCGAGGAGGCGGATGGGAGCGTCGTCGGATACAGAGTGGCCAGGCTTGTCGAGCTTCTGTTCGTGGACGAGGACGCGGCCGGCGAGGATGAGGGCCTGGGCGCGTTCGCGGGTGGGAACGAGGCCGCGCTCGACGAGTAGTTTGTCCAGGCGCGTTTTCATGGGAAGATTCTCACGGGGGCAAAACGTGCCGGCCGGATTTTCGCCGGAACAGCACATTGCATCCTAAATAGGTTGCGAGCTGGGCACGTTCCCAGAATATTCTCCGATGACAGACGATACGACAAAACGTAATTCTCCTTTGACGTGGCTGGGCTGGGTGCTGGCGCTGATTTTTGCGGCAGTCGCGGCGGGCCTTGCGCATAAAGTGGCGACGGTGCGCGCTGAACTGAACACGGCGCAGGGCAGATCGGCGCAGATGCGGGTGGAGCTGGATCACGCGAACCAGATTGTGGCGGTGCTGAGCTCGCCGGAATCGGCACACGTGGTGCTGACGGAGCGGCAGGCGATTTTTCCCGTGGGGCAGGTGAGCTGGCTGAAGAGCAAAGGCGCGCTGGTGTTTGTGGCAGGAGGCCTGCGCGATTTGCCGCCGGACAAAGCGTATGAGCTGTGGCTGATTCCGGCCGAGGGCAAGGCGCCAATTCCCGCAGGACTGTTTCGACCGGACCCGGATCATGGAGCGACGGTGGTGCTGCCGCCATTACCGGCCGCGACCGAGGCGAAGAAGTTTGAGGTGACGGTGGAACCGGGGCATGGGTCGGAAACGCCGTCGCTGCCTATTGTCATGCAGGGGCAATGACGATAGAGACAGCAGACAGCAGTCAGGGGGCGGGCGACTGACGAGCGAGCTGGAGTTTGACGGCGCGCAAGGATGAAGCGCGTTACACTGTCCGGGGTCTGTTCACGAATGATTAGCAAGCCGCTGGTCACATTGGCAGTCGACATTGGGGGCACAGGGCTGAAGATGCTGTGCCTGGATGCTGAGGGCAAGGCGCTCACGGAGCGGGTACGGGTGCCAACGCCGGAGCCGCCGACGCCGGCGCGGTTGCTGGCGGCGCTGGATATGTTGCGGGCGAAGATGCCGGCGTTCGATCGGGTGAGCGTTGGATATCCGGGCGTGATCAAGAAAGGCGTAACGCTGTCGGCGGCGAACCTGCATCCGCGCTGGATTGGTTTTCCGCTGCAGGCTGCGCTGCAGAAGCGGTGGAAGAAGCCGGTGCGGGTGGCAAACGACGCGGCGGTGCAGGGATATGGGGCGATCGAGGGGCGCGGCGTGGAGATGATGATCACGCTGGGCACGGGGATGGGGTCGGCACTGTACACGGACGGACGGCTATGCCCGGGGCTGGAGCTGGGGCATCATCCGTGGCTGAAGAAGACGTATGAGGATTACCTGGGGCTGCGCGGACTGAAGAAATACGGGAAAAAGAAGTGGAACAAGCTGCTGCGCAAAGCGATTGCGCAGACGGCAGCGACGTTCAACTGGGATCATCTTTATCTGGGCGGCGGAAACACGAAGCTGGTGACGCTGCAGTTGCCTGCGAACGTCACGGTGGTGTCGAACCTGGATGGGTTGCTGGGCGGCGTGGCGTTGTGGCGGGATGACGGCCCGGCGGCAGCCAGTAGCCAGTAGCCAGTAGCCAGTAGCCAGTAGCCAGTAGCCAGTAGCCAGTAGCCAGTAGCGTTGGACGTGGTCAGCGCGCGGCTAAATGCTCGGCGTGGAGTTTTTGGAGCGGGTTGACGGTGATGCGGCGGTGCTGGAGCGCGGCAATGCCTTCAGCAGCGGCGCGGGCGGCAGCCATGGTGGTGATGGTGGGGATGCGGGCGAGGACGGCGGCGCGGCGGATGGCCTTCTCGTCGAAGTACGGATCCTGACCACGCGGCGTATTGATGATGAGCTGAATGCGCTCGCCTTTGATGAGGTCGACGATATTGGGGCGACCCTCTTTCACTTTGTAGACGCGTTCGACGATCATGCCAGCTTTTTCAATGGCGTTGGCCGTGCCCTCAGTGGCGACGAGGTGGAAACCTAATTCCATATATTGACGCGCGAGGTTGACGAGGTTGGTCTTGTCGCGATCGCTGACGCTGAAGAAGACGGTGCCTTTGAGCGGGAGCTGCTGGCCGGCGGAGAGCTGCGCTTTGGCGAAGGCTTCGCCGAAGTTGTCGGCAACGCCCATGACTTCGCCGGTAGATTTCATTTCGGGTCCGAGGACCGTGTCGACTCCGGGGAATTTGTTCCAGGGGAAGACGGGGGATTTGACGTAATAGTGCGAGCCGGTTTCGAGGTCCTGTTTGGAGGAGACGTCGAGGAATTCGCGGAGGCGGCGACCGGTCATGAGGCGAGAAGCGATTTTCGCCAGTGGGATGCCGGTGGCCTTCGAGACGTACGGGACGGTGCGCGAGGCGCGGGGATTGACTTCGATGACAAAGACCTTGTCGGCCATGCCAGGCTTGCGCTGGATGGCGAACTGCAGATTGACGAGGCCGATGACGTTGAGGGCGAGCGCGAGCTGACGAGTATAGGCGCGAATGGTGTCGAGTGTGGCGGGAGCGAGATCGACGGCGGGGAGTACGCAGGAAGAGTCGCCGGAGTGGATGCCGGCTTCTTCAATGTGCTGCATGATTCCGGCAATGACGACGTCTTCCCCGTCGCAGAGCGCGTCAACGTCGACTTCGACGGCATCTTCAAGAAAGTGGTCGACGAGGATGGGGCGATCCTGGGAATACTCGACCGCCTCTTTCATGTAGCGCGAGACGCCTTCTGCATCGAAGGCGATGACCATGGCGCGGCCGCCGAGGACGTAGGAGGGGCGCACGAGGACGGGATAGCCGATGCGCTCGGCGCCGGCGAGAGCTTCTTCGACGCTGGTGGCGATGACGCCGGGGGGCTGCGGAATTTCGAGTTCTTCGAGTAATTTTCCGAAGCGCTTGCGATCTTCGGCGAGGTCGATGGATTCGGGCGAAGTTCCGATGATGGGGACGCCGGCAGCTTTGAGACGGAGCGCGAGGTTGAGCGGAGTTTGCCCGCCGAACTGGACGATCATGCCGACTTCCGCGCCGCCGGAGGCTTCGTGTTCGTAGACGGCGAGAACGTCTTCAAGGGTAAGCGGCTCGAAATAGAGACGGTCGCTGGTGTCGTAGTCCGTGGAGACGGTTTCGGGGTTGCAGTTGACCATGATGGTCTCGTAGCCGTCTTCACGGAGCGCAAAGGCCGCATGGCAACAGCAGTAGTCGAACTCAATCCCCTGCCCGATACGGTTGGGGCCGCTGCCGAGGATGATGACTTTACGTCGCGACGTGGGAGGAGCTTCGTCTTCTTCGTCGTAAGAGGAGTAAAGGTAGGGCGTGAAGCTTTCGAACTCCGCAGCGCAGGTATCGACGAGTTTGAAGACGGGGCGAATGCCGTGGGTGGCGCGAAGCTTGCGGACCTGCTCGATACCATCGTTGCCGGGCCAGGACCAGGCCTCGGCGAGGCGTTCATCGGAAATGCCGAGGCGCTTCGCTTTACGTAACTGAGACTGTGACATTTGGCTGGGATCGGCAGGAAGGGCAGCGGTGGCGTCGGAAATTTCCTTGATCTGGAAGAGGAACCAGGGGTCCATGGTGGTGGTGCGGTGGACATCGCGCACCGCGTGGCCTTCGCGGAAAGCGAAGCGGATGTAGCTGAGGCGCTCGGGCTGGGGAGTGACCAACTTCTGCGTCATGCGGCGGGGGTCGAGGACTTCAGAGCCGGACTTTTTGCCGGTTTCCAGCGAGCGAACGGCTTTCATCAGAGCTTCTTTGAAGGTGCGGCCAATGGCCATAACTTCGCCGACGGACTTCATCTGGGGGCCGAGATTTTCGTCGGCGCCGGGGAATTTTTCAAACTGCCACTTGGGAATTTTGACGACGACGTAGTCGATGGTTGGCTCAAAGCAGGCCGGCGTCATTTTGGTGATGTCGTTGGGGATTTCATCGAGGGTGTAGCCGACAGCGAGGCGCGCGGCGATTTTCGCAATGGGAAAGCCAGTGGCTTTCGATGCGAGCGCGGAGGAACGCGAGACGCGGGGGTTCATCTCGATGACGGTCATGCGACCGGTGCCAGGATGGACGGCGAACTGGACGTTGGAGCCGCCGGTCTCGACGCCGATTTCGCGCATGACCCGGATGGCGGCGTCGCGCATGGACTGATATTCGCGGTCGGTGAGGGTTTGCGCGGGGGCGACGGTGATGGAGTCGCCGGTGTGGACGCCCATGGGGTCCATGTTTTCGATGGAGCAGATGACGATGACGTTGTCGGCAAGGTCGCGCATGACCTCGAGCTCGTACTCTTTCCAGCCGAGGACGGATTCTTCGATGAGGCACTCGTGGACGGGGGAGAGGTCGAGGCCGCGGGCGAGGATTTCCATGAGCTCTTCGCGGTTGTAGCTGATGCCGCCGCCCGATCCGCCGAGGGTGAAGGAGGGGCGGATGATGACGGGGAAACCGATTTTGGTGGCGAAGTCGAGGCCGTCGCGCAGGTTGTTGACAAGTGCGGAGCGCGGGACGTCGAGGCCGATACGGGTCATCGCATCCTTGAAAAGGAGACGGTCTTCGGCTTTTTTGATGGCTTCGAGTTTCGCTCCGATGAGCTCGACGTTGTACTTGTCGAGGATGCCGGAGTCGGCCAGCTCGACGGCGAGATTGAGCGCGGTTTGTCCGCCGACGGTGGGGAGAAGGGCGAAGACGCCGTCGCGACGTTCCTGCCTGAGCATCTCGGATTCGACGCGGAGGACTTCGTCGAGATATTCCTTCGTGAGGGGCTCGATGTAGGTGCGGTCGGCGAGGTCGGGATCGGTCATGATGGTCGCGGGGTTCGAATTGACCAGCACAACTTCGTAGCCTTCGGCCTTGAGGGCTTTGCAGGCTTGGGTGCCGGAGTAATCGAACTCGGCGGACTGGCCGATGACGATCGGGCCGGAGCCGATCACGAGGATTTTGGTGATGTCATTGCGGCGTGGCATTCGTGTTGTATCTTCTTCTCGATTCGTTCAGGGATGTTCGAAATTCCCTGTTGCTGGTCGTTGCCCAAGGGCATGACATTCGAGCAATACTCAGGATCGCTCGAATGTCGGATCCGTGGAAAATCGATGACAAGTCTCGCCCATTGCCCGCGAAAGTTGAGCTGGTCGAAGCCGGTTGCTGAAATCCGAACTGCGTAAACGCCGGATGGGGCCCCGAAAGAGAAGTCGCCTGCTTTCCCGGTCTTAACAGACGAGATGGCATTGTCTTCCTGCGATAACGATACGGTAGCCATCGGAATTGGAACGCCGGACGGATCGAATACATGTCCGTGAATCCGAGGGACTTTGATGAGATTTGGATCGACGCAATCAACCTGTCCATAAGCCGCGGCAGCAAAAACAGCAGCGAGTCCACCGATTGCGATCCAGATCGACCTCGCGTAGTTGTCATTGCGGCGTGGCATTCTCCCCTATCTGTAGATGTCGCGACGATGGCCGATGGCGAGGGCCAGAATGATCAGCTCACGATCTTTCAATTCGCAGAGCACGCGATAATCCCCAATGCGGTACCTCCAGAAACCTTTTAGCTCTCCGGTCAGTGCTTTGCCAAATGCGCGCGGATTGGCGCTTTTTGCTACCTTTCCCTCAAGAACCCGTGTGATCTGATCGGATATTTGTGGATCCAGCTTGCTGAGTTGCTTGACTGCTGACTCGGTGAACCTAAGCGTCCAGGCCAAGCTTCCGCCTCACCACTTCCAGGCTGAACGTCTTTTCATTTCGTTGGGAAACTTCCACGGCCAGCAGGTAATCCTCTCGGTCTTCGACATACTGGCGTATCGCCTCTTTCGCGTAAAAACTCTTGGTGCGGCCGGTTTTCTTCGCCAATCTCTCCAGCCGCTTTTCGAGTTCCGGTTCCAGCCTAACCCCAAGCATATCCACCTCCGTTAAACAAGTTTAACATTTACACAAGGCCGTCTTCATCTCTTCCACTCCTCCATCATTTTGCGGAAGTCTTTGAAGAGGTAGTGGGAGTCGTGGGGGCCGGGGCTGGCTTCAGGGTGGTACTGCACGCTGAAGAGCGGCATGGTGCGGTGGCGCAGGCCTTCAAGCGTGTTGTCGTTGAGGTCGATGTGGGTGAGGTCGACTTCGGCGGTGTTGATGGAGTCGGGATCGACGGCGAAGTTGTGGTTGTGCGCGGTGATCTCCACCTTGCCGGTGTCGTTGCGTTTGACCGGATGATTGCCGCCGTGATGGCCGAACTTGAGCTTGTAGGTTTTGCCGCCGAGGGCGAGGCCGATGAGCTGGTGGCCGAGGCAGATACCGAAGATGGGCGTACGACCGGCGAGGCGGCGAATGCTTTCCTGCGCGTAATGGACAGGCTCGGGGTCGCCGGGGCCGTTCGAGAGGAAAACGCCATCGGGCTTGAGGGCGAGCACGTCTTCGGCAGAGGTCTGCGCAGGGACGACAGTGACGCGGCAGCCTTCGTTGTTGAGCATGCGGAGAATATTTTTCTTGATGCCGTAGTCGTAGGCGACGACGTGGAGGTCGGGGCGCGCGATGACTTCGTCGAGGTGGAGGGGGTCAGGGCCGTCCTGTTGCCACTCGTAGCGGTCTTTGGTGGTGACGGTGCTGGCGAGATCGGTGCCATCCATTTTGCGGATGGAGCGAGCTTTTTCGACGAGGACGTCGGGGTTCGATTCGGCAGTGGAGATGACGCCGCGCATGACTCCATAGGTGCGGAGATGACGAACGAGGGCGCGAGTATCGATTTCGGAGATGACGGGAACGTGGAAGCGCTCGAGGTACTCGTCGGCAACCTGCTGGGAGCGCCAGTTGGAGCTGATCGGCGAAAATTCGCGGGTGACGAGGCCTTCGATCCAGGGCTTGGCGGCTTCGTTATCGGCGGAGTTGGTGCCGTAGTTGCCGATTTGGGGATTGGTGAGGACGACAATTTGGCCGGCGTAGGAGGGATCGGTGAAGATCTCCTGATAACCGGTCAAGGATGTATTAAAAACGACTTCACCGCGGCATTCACCCTGGGCTCCGTAGCCTTCGCCCCTGAAGATGCGCCCGTCTTCGAGCGCAAGAATTGCCTGCATTGCCGCTCCGTCGAGTGGATTCTTTTGATTTTATCAGGGAGTGGCGGCGAAAACGGGCGGAGGCCTGAGCAAAACCGGACATTAATTTTGAGACGCGAACCCGTCCCTCAGCGGCTGAAGCCGGGGTCGTTCCGCAATTGTTACGGCACAGCTGAAGCTGTGCCCCTTCAAAGCAACGAAGTTTTCTACAAGCTGTGAAAGCTGTGCCCCTTCAAAACGAGCCATTTTCGCAGAATGAAAAAGGCCCGCCATTTTTAGTTGGCGGGCCTTTGGTGCGAATCGCCGCTATCGTTGCGGCGCGGTTTGAGGCTGTGTGGGTGGAGTTTGCGGCTGCGGCTGCGGCTGCGGCTGTTGCTGCTGTTGCTCCTGTTTCTGGAGTTGTTGCTGCTGCGAGGGCGGCTGGACGTCGGGCAATGTGGTTGCCGGCTCGAGACCAGGGATGACGGGAGCAGTGTGGATCTGGCCGGTGGCGGCATCGACGATGCTGATGCCGTAGCGATCGAGGGTGCTGGCGAGAGTCTGCTCGAACGCGGCGCGGTCGGTGGCGTAACGAGCGCGCGCTGCGATGAGCTGAGCATCGGCCGCGGCAACGCCTTTCTGCTGCACGAGAACATTGGCGGTGGTCGAGGCTCCGAGATGGAGCTTCTTGATTTCGGCGTCGAGACTCTGCTGGTTGAAGTCGTGGTTAGAGACGGCAGCGCTGACAGCGGCACGGTCGTTGGTGAGCGCGTACTGCTGGCTGATGACGTTCATCCGGATTTGAATGTAGAGCTGCTGGAGAGCCATCTGCGCCTTGCGGTATTCAATTTGCGAGCGGGCCTGATCGGCCTGGGCGGGACGATTGCGGAGGGGGATATTCATAGTGAATGTCACACCCTTATTGGGCCCGGAGCTGTTGCCAAGATTTTGAAGCACGGTGCCGTAGCCGGTATTGCCGAGGAGCGCGCAATCGGATGCGGGAAGGCCGAAGGACGCGAGGGCTGCCGGACAGCTGGGGCTGACCGCGCCGCCCAGAGCGCTGGCGCCGTAAAAGGCCTGGACATCGAGGGTGGGCAGAAGGCCATTTTTCACACCCTTCAGGGTGAGCTCATCAATTTTGAGATTGAGCATGGCCTGTTCGACGTCGGGGCGATTGGCATCGGCTTCGCGCACCAGGTCATCCACCGACATGTGCTCTTCCGGTGTCTCGGCGAGGCTGACGCGATCGGTGGGAATGACGGGAGCGTTAGCGAGCTGGGGATCGTCGAGGTTGCGGGCGATGGCCTGCTTCATAACCAGCTGCTGATACTCCAGCGTGTTCTGCGATGCGATGAGCGCCTGCTGATCGCCGGACATCTGGCTCTTGGCGTTAACCACGTCGAGAGGCGCCATGCTGCCGATCTGGAGCTGCTTTTCATCGTCTTTCTCGAGGCTGGTGGACTGATCGAGAGCGCGCTGCTTGGACTGCACATCTTCATAGGCGCTGACCAGACCCCAGTAGATGTTCTCGACCTGATTGATGGTGTAGAGAAGCTGCTGGCGGAAGATGGAGTCGGCGATGCGGCGGTCATTTTTAGCCTGAACGATGAAGCGCCCGTTGACGCCGGTTCCGAAGCCCTGAAGGAGATGCTGGGTGAGGGCGAAGTTGAAGGTGGATTGCAGCTGCGGGCTGAAAAAGCTAAACAGGCTGTCGGTGGTGGTGCGGGAGTTATCGAAGAGCACCTGCATATTGGTGCCGGTAATGAAGCCTTTGCTCAGACTGAAGTTATACGTATTGGTGTTCTGGTTAATCGAAGGAAGGCCGCCGGAAAAGATGGGACTGGACTCCGGCTGAACGGCGTGATTGAGCTCGATGGTGCCCGCCAGGGTCGGGTCGAAGTTCTCTGGTGTGGGCCCGGCGCCATTGGTCGACAACGACAAGCCGCCAGGGCCAGTGCCCGCGACGCTGGATCCGGAAGAACCGCCGCCAGGGCCGCCGCCGACGGAACTGACCGAGGCGGTCGATCCGCCCTGGGTACCGGTGACAAGGCCGCTGCTGATGCCGCGAATGCCTGCGGCGCCGGCGCGAGCGTGCAGCAGGTCGGTATCGGCGATGTCGAGATTCAGGCGCTGGATAGCGATGTCGTAGTTATTCTGCAGAGCGAGGAGGACGGCATCGCTGAGGCTGAGGTAGATTTTGCCATCCTTCACGAGGCTGTCGAGGTGGGGAGAATTCAGGAAGCTCGGGGGCGCCACGGTAATCGGAGAATAGGGAGCGACGGGATTGGGCCAGTAGCCGCGTTCTTTGGAGTAATCGCGGGGTGTATCGCGCATGTAGAGCGGCTGCGTGGGATTAGGGGCGGGAGGAAGACCGGAGGCCACGGGAGCCGTCTGCTGAGGGACCTGCGCGAAGGAGGGCGCGGTTCCAGTGAGCAGGAGGGAAATTGCAGCGACAGATTTCAACTTAGCGAAGAAGGTCGTAGCTTTCTTCTCGGAATTATTGCGGAAAACTAACATTTGGCCGTCTCCACTCCTGTGACAAGGCACTTGCAGGTCGATCGAAAACGCACATCGTTCGGGTTCCGTCTGCGAGGCGGAAATATGCGTTCCAGAACCGGAAAAATCGCTTTGCCTTCTTTCGAATACGCGGCGACTTCCCGTCTGGTTCCGTAAACTCGTAACCACAATCAGGAAAGCTGAGTATATCGTAGCGTTTCGATGTTTCCGGAGAAACATCTGATGCGAGAAATCGTGCTACAAATCGGCAGAAAAAGTTAACAAGATGACCACAGGCGAGGGGCAAAAAAGCGGTTCGAACTGGAAGCTGACGCTGGCGTACGACGGCACGGATTTTTATGGCTGGCAGGTGCAGCCGGAGCGGCCGACGATCCAGGGAACGCTGGCCGATGCGATGGAGCGCGTGACGGGCGAACGAGTACTGCCACAAGGGAGTGGACGCACCGATGCCGGGGTTCATGCGCAGGGGCAGGTGGCGTCGTTTTTTCTTGAAGCGCCGATCCCGGCGGAGAATTTGCAGCGGGCGCTGAACCGGAAGCTGCCGGAATCGATTCGGGTGTTGCGGGCGGAGACGGTGGCGGCGGATTTTCATGCGCGGCATGCGGCGAGGGCGAAGACGTATGAGTATCGGATTTTTCGCGGGGAGATTTGTCTTCCGTGGACGGCGCGGTTTGCGTGGGCGCTGGTATGGCCGCTGGATGTGGAGCGTATGCGGGAGGCGGCGAAGCTGGTGACAGGGACGCACGACTTCACTTCTTTCGCGGCCAGCGATCCGGATTTAACGACGCGGCGCGGTGAGGATGAGGGAGAGAGAGAGGCCGGATCGGGAAACGTGCGGACGATTTTTGAGTCGGGGTGGAGCGAGGAAGGCAATGTGCTGTTGTACCGCGTGCGCGGCGATGGATTTTTGCACCACATGGTGCGGAATCTGGTGGGGACGTTTGTGGATGTGGGGCGCGGGCAGATGGAGCCGAAGGCGATAGGGCGCATTCTGGAAGCGCTGTCGAGAAGCGAGGCGGGAGCTACGGCGCCGGCGCGGGGATTGTTTCTGGACAGCGTGGAGTACTGAGGGCCAGCGGGAAGGCGGTCGGCTGAGAAACGGTCAGCTAAGGGACGGTCGGCTAAGGATCGGTCACCGCTAAGCAGGAAGCGGGAAGCCGATAGCAAAGAGCGGGTTATCTCGGATACCGACGTTCGTCAGGATGCTACGCTGAAATCTCTTATGGCCTCGCCTGCGCCCGCCCCTGCATGCATTGCTCAGCTCGCTGCCGACCGCCGCGTGCATCAGGCGTTTCAGTGGCTGCACCTGCAGGAGAAGCGCATTATGCAGTGGCAGGCGGAGATGGTAGGCGTGCCGGCTCCGCCGTTTGGGGAGAAAGAGCGCGGGGAATGGGTGGTGGAGCGGTTTCGCGAGCTGGGGCTCGAGGATCCTCACCTGGATGCGGTAGGGAATGCGATTGCGAGGTGGCCGGGCTCGGGCTCCGCAGCGCGACGGGTACTGCTGTCGGCGCACATCGACACGGTGTTTCCGGCGGGAACGCGGATCGAGGCGGAACTGAAGGGGTCGCGTTTGTCGGCGCCTGGAGCGTGCGACAACGGCGCAGGGGTGGCGGCGATGCTGGCGATTGCGGCGGCCTTGAAGCAGGCAGGCATTGTGCCGGAAATCGAGGTTGTATTTGTCGGCAATGTGGGCGAAGAGGGTGAGGGCGACCTGCGCGGGATGCGTCACATCTACCTGGGAAATGCGGCGGGCGACGGGAACCGGTCTGCAGCGCGCGAGGAGATTGCGGCGCACATTGTGCTGGATGGGGCGGGGCACGAATCGGCGGTGACGCATGCTCTGGGAAGCCAGCGGTACCTGGTGACGATTACGGGACCGGGCGGGCATTCGTGGACGGATGCGGGCAGGCCAAATCCGATTATTCTGCTGAGCCGGGCGATCGAGCGCTTCTCTGCGGTGGTGTTGCCGGATATTCCGCGGACCACAATGAATGTGGGGACGATTGAGGGTGGAACAGCGATCAATGCGATTCCGGAGCGGGCGAGTGCGCGGTTCGATCTGCGGTCGACGGATCCTGAGCAACTGATTCGGCTGGAGGTGGAATTGCATCGCGCGGTGGAAGATGCGGTGATGGCGGCGAACGTGACCGTGCAGCAGGGGCAGCGCGATGGAACGGGCCTGGTGCGATTCGCGATTGAGAAGATTGGCGACCGCCCGGCGGGGCGGCTGCCGGCGGGATCGGAGCTGATGTCGCTGGTTGAGGCAGTGGATCGGCATCTGGCGATTCGGACGGAGCTGCGTTTGGCGTCGACGGATGCGAACGTGCCCCTGTCGATGGGGATTCCAGCGGTGAGCATTGGCGGAGGCGGCGAGGGCGGCGGCATCCACACCTACGGGGAGTGGTATGACGGAAAAGGGAGAGACCTGGGGCTGCGGCGGATTCTGCTGCTGTTGCTGGCGGTGGCGGGCAGCTAGCTGGGGTTGGAGTTGGCGAGTGTCGGTCGGGGAAATTTGGGTGTTTGGGTGGGGGGAGTTGGGGCTGTTTCGTTCCGAAATGGCCTGGGGCTGTCTGGATTCGCGGTACTTCGGTTCATGCGCAGCGTCGGATTGGGTTGAAGTTTGGTGGCCGGGAGTATTGGCTTCTTGCTGTGGGGTGAACCTGGCCGTCCGCAATGTTTTGCGGCTGGTTGCGAAGTGGATCGTGAGGCAGAATGCGATGCGGGGGCTTTCTTGTCGCGTTGTGGCCTGAGAAACTCCAGGGCTGGCGCGGGGGGGGGCGTCTTGTCGCGTAGTCGACTGAGAAACTCCAGGGCTGGCGGGCAAGTTCGTTAGACTGGCTTGCGTGAAGACTCTTGGCATCGTATTGGGGATGGTGGTTGCAGCGGCGTCGGCGTGTGCGCAGAGCGCGCCTGCGGCGGACGCGATTTATTTTCACGGAAATATTCTGACGGGCGTGGGACTCGACGGGGAACATCCGGAGCGCGTTGCGGCGATCGCTGTGGCGCATGGAGAAATTCTGGCGGCGGGGTCGGACGCTGCGATTACTTCGAAATTCAAGGGCGCGGCGACGCAGATGGTCGACCTGGGCGGGGCGTTCGTGATGCCGGGGTTCAACGATGCGCACGCGCATCTGGGCGATGGTGGGCGGATTCGGCTGTCGGTAAATTTGCTGGGCGTGAAGTCGCTGGCTGAGATGGAGGAGCGGATTCGCGCGGCGGCTGCGAAAGCGGCTCCGGGCAAATGGCTGAGCGGCGGCGGGTGGGATCACACGCTATGGGCGAGTGGGACGCTGCCGACGCGTGCGGACATGGACGCGGCGGCGGCGGGGCATCCGGCAATTTTTGTGCGAGTGGATGGGCACATTGCTGTCGCGGATTCGGCAGCGCTGGAGGCAGCGGGGATCACGCGCACGACCGAGGCACCCGAGGGCGGCAAGATCGATCGCGATGCGAAGGGCGAGGCCACGGGGATTTTGCGGGAGACGGCGCAGGGGCTGGTCCATGTGCCCCCACCGTCGGCGGAGGATCGGAGGCGTGGACTGGAGCTGGCGATCGAGGATGCGGTTTCGCACGGCGTGACCAGCGTGCAGGATTTTTCGGACTGGGACGATTTTCTGGTGTTCGAGCAAATGGAGCGTGAGGGCAAGCTTCCGGTGCGCATTTCGGAATGGCTGCGCTTTGCGGATCCGGTGAGTGTGGAGAAGGAGCAGGCGGCGCATCATCCGGCGACGGATCGGATGCTGCACACGACCATGCTGAAGGGTTTCATGGATGGGTCGCTGGGGTCGCGGACGGCGGCGATGAACGCGCCGTATGCGGATGATCCCGGCAACTCGGGGATTCCGCGGTACACGCAGGAGCAGCTGAACGCGATGGCGGTGGAACGGGCGAAGGCGGGATTCCAACTGGGATTTCATGCGATCGGAGATCGCGCGGTGGATATGGCGCTGGATGCGTTTGCGTTGGCGGAAGAGGCGGCAAAGTCCGGTCCGATTGCGCCCCAGGTGGTCACGCCTATAGCGGGGCACTCGTTCGCCATACACGGCCGGGATTTCCGGTTTCGGATTGAGCACAGCCAGGTGGTGAGCCCTGGGGACTTTGCCCGGTACAAGCAGCTGGGCGTGATTGCGTCGATGCAGCCAAATCATCTGCTGACGGACATGGCGTGGGCGGGGCAGAGGCTGGGGCCGGAGCGCGAGAAGTATGCGTACGCCTGGAAGTCGTTTCTGGATGCGGGTGTGCCGCTGGCGTTTGGAACGGATTATCCCGTCGAGCCGATTGCTCCGTTTCGGGGCGTGTATGCGGGCGTGACGCGAATGAATGAGGCGGGTACGGCGAGCTTTCATCCCGAAGAGAAATTGACGATTGGGGAGACGCTCGACGCGTATACGCAGGGGTCGGCGTATGCGGAATTTGCGGAGAGGTGGAAGGGCAAGCTGGCGCCGGGATATGTGGCGGATTTTGTGGTGCTGGACCGGGACCTGACGGCGATTGCTCCGCACGAGATTCTGGGGACGAAGGTGCTGCGGACGGTGGTGGGTGGCCGGACGGTGTATCAAGCGGACCAGGTGGGTTTCCTGGATCAACATGAGCGGTGATCGCTCGGCAGATGTTAACGATGGCCGCAAAGAATCGCCGCGCTGGCCGTTGACACTCCCACTACTGACAGGTGCCGCAGCCGGGACAATTTACGGCGTTTTTTGCCGCTATTTCCAACAACTGACTGTGCATATGGGTTCAGCAGGTGACACCACAATGACAATTGGGTTCATCTTCCTGGTCCCATTTGCAATCGGGTATCTGACCGTAGCTTCATCGTGGGCGATTGCGCCGCGGCCGGTCGTACAGTGCATTTTCGCTCCGTGGATCGGCATCACTCTGGGCGCAATCTGCGTATGGATGCTGAATCTGGAGGGACTGATCTGCGTCATTTTTCTATTGCCTGTTGGACTGGCGATAGCAAGCCTCGGCGGCATTACCGCAGGACTGTTGTGCCGGCGAAAAGATCGCAGCCTTCATCGAATCGGCATTTCATGCGTCATCCTTCTGCCCCTGCTGGTCTCGCCGCTTGAGGGACGCTTCGTGACGGCTCCGATCGAAATGCGTATTGTGCGGACGGCAATCCGCATCCATGCTCCTGCTGATATGGTCTGGCGCAACATCGAGCGTGTGCCGTCCATCGCTCCGTCGGAGTTGCAGCCAACGTGGACTCATGAGATCGGCTTTCCTCGCCCTGTTGAGGCCACGCTGTCGTACGAAGGCGTTGGTGGCGTGAGACACGCCAGTTTTGAGCGCGGTTTGCTCTTCGTCGAACCGTGACCGCGTGGGAACCGGATCATCTGCTCGCCTTCTCCATCAAGGCAGATACGGCGGACATTCCTCCGACAACTCTGGATCCGCACGTCACGATCGGGGGACGATACTTTGATGTACTGAACGGCGCCTATCGCATGGAGGCCCTTCCCGGTGGCGACGTGATGCTGCATCTGGAGAGTGAGGAGCGGTTGTCGACAGACTTCAATGGCTATGCCGGGATGTGGTCGGACGCGGTGATGCGCAGCCTGCAGCAGAGCATTCTGGAAGTCATCAAAAGCCGGTGCGAACGGGGGGATGGCGCTTCTCGGTAGCGGACCCAATCTGGCCTCTTTGATCAGGCTCACCCAGCGTTCATAGGTCGCCGTCCAATGGCGAAAGGGCGCCATCTGCTGAAAATTGGCTGGGGACGGGGCTGACCCCGGTACAATCAGGAAGATACTGCTATCAGGAGAACCCCCTACACATGGCTACTGCCACCGTTGCAAGCAACACTGCCGCTTACAAAGTCGCCGATATGTCGCTGGCCGACTGGGGCCGCAAAGAGATTTCGATTGCCGAGCACGAGATGCCCGGTCTGATGGCGATTCGCCACAAGTATGCCGCGGAAAAGCCGCTGAAGGGCGTGCGGGTTTCCGGCTCGCTGCACATGACGATTCAGACGGCGGTTCTGATCGAGACGCTGGCCGATCTGGGCGCGACCGTGCGCTGGGCGAGCTGCAACATTTTTTCGACGCAGGATCATGCAGCGGCGGCGATTGCGGCGGCGAAGATTCCGGTGTTTGCGTGGAAGGGCGAGAGCCTCGAGGAGTATTGGTGGTGCACGCTGCAGGCGTTGAGCCACGGTGAGGGCAAAGGACCGCAGCTGATTGTGGATGATGGCGGCGACGCAACGCTGCTGATCCACAAAGGCTATGAGTTGGAAAGCGGCGACAAGTGGGTCGACTCGGCTTCGGGCAGCGAAGAAGAAGCGGTGATCAAGAAGCTGTTGAAGGACGTTTACGCAGACGACAAGCAGTACTGGCACAAGGTGGTGAAAGAGTGGCGCGGCGTTTCTGAAGAGACGACGACGGGCGTGCACCGGCTCTACAAGATGAAGGAGCAGGGCAAGCTGTTGATTCCGGCGATCAACGTGAACGACTCGGTGACGAAGTCGAAGTTCGACAACCTGTATGGCTGCCGCGAGTCGCTGGCGGACGGCATTAAGCGCGCGACCGATGTGATGGTGGCGGGCAAAGTGGCGGTGGTTTGCGGATACGGCGACGTGGGCAAGGGCTCAGCGCACTCACTGCGCGGCATGGGCGCGCGGGTGGTGGTGACGGAGATCGATCCGATCAACGCACTGCAGGCAGCGATGGAAGGATTCGAAGTCACGACCATCGAAGACACGCTGGGACGCGGCGACATTTACGTGACCTGCACCGGCAACCTGGACGTGATCAGGCTGGAGCACATGAAGCTGATGAAGGATCAGGCGATCGTGTGCAACATCGGCCACTTCGACAACGAGATTCAGATGGACAAGCTGAATCACGCGACGGGCGTGAAGAAGCTCAACATCAAGCCGCAGGTGGACCAGTACAACTTCCCTGCCGACGGGAAGAAGGCCGGGCACGCGATCTTCATTCTGGCGGAAGGCCGGCTGGTGAACCTTGGCTGCGCAACCGGGCATCCGAGCTTCGTGATGAGCAACAGCTTCGCGAACCAGACGCTTGCGCAGTTGGACCTGTGGAAGAACAAGGACACCTACGCAATCGATGTCTACACGCTGCCGAAGAAGCTGGACGAAGAAGTAGCGCGGCTGCATCTGGAGAAGATCGGCGTGAAGCTGACGAGGCTGACGCCGGCACAGGCGGAGTATCTTGGGGTTGCCCCGGAAGGACCGTACAAGAGCGAGCACTATCGGTACTGAAAGCAGAGTTTAGAGTTTAGAGTTTAGAAAAACTGAGCCGGGGATGGTCGATGACCGTCCCTGGCTTTTGATTTTTGGGAACTGAAAAGCGGCCAACTAAGAAGCGGTTCGCTGAAAGGCGGTCGGCGAAAGCGCCGAGTCGCTTACTTTGCCGTAGTTTCGGCGAGGGGCTTTTTGTATGCCTGGGATAATTCGCGCAGGTGGGCTACCGCGGTGGGGACTAACTCGAGCGCGGTATCGACGTCGGCGTCGGTGTTAGTGCGATTGAGGCTGAAGCGGAGGCTGGCACGGGCGCGGGCGGGGGGCAATCCCATAGCTTTGAGGACGTGCGAAGGGTCGCTGGAGCCCGAGGAGCAGGCGGATCCACCGGAGGTGGCGAGGCCTTTGAGGTCGAGGGCGATGACCAGCGCTTCACCTTCGAGGTGATCGAAGTAGAGGTTGGTGGTGTTGGGGACGCGCGCCTGGCCTGCGCCGTTGAGGCCGCACTCATCAATTTTCGACAGCAAGCCATTTTCAAGACGATCGCGCAGGACGCCGAGGCGGTCGTCGGTGCCATCGGTGAGAGCGGCGCGGGCCATTTCAGCAGCTTTGCCGAGGCCGACGATGCCGGCGACGTTTTCGGTTCCGGCTCGGCGCTGGCGCTCGTGCGATCCGCCAAAGAGCAGGGGCTCGCAACGGGTGCCGCGACAGAGGTAGAGGACACCGATGCCCTGCGGACCGTGGAGCTTGTGTCCGGAGATGCTGAGCATGTGGCAGCCGATGTTCTGAACGTCGATGGGAATTTTTCCCGCGGCCTGGACGGCGTCGGTATGGAAGGCGATGCCGGTCTCCGCAGCGATTTTGCCGATTTGTTCGATGGGCTGGATGACGCCGGTTTCGTTATTGGCCATCATCACGCTGATGAGTTTGGTGTTGGGCTTACGGAAGCGGCCGATGTCGGAGGGATCGACGACGCCGGAAGAGGAAACCGGCAGAAAGGTGACCTCGATGCCGCGCTCCTGGGCTTTTTGGGCGGAGTGGAGGACGGCGTCGTGCTCGATGGAGGAGGTAATGAGATGGTCACCGGGGCGGAGGGTGCCGAAGATGGCGGTGTTATCGCTCTCGGTACCGCCGGAGGTGAAGACAATTTCCGCGGCGCGGCAATTGACCAGCGCAGCAACCTGTTCGCGTGCGTGTTCGACTGCAGCGCGAGCATGCTGGCCGTAATGGTGGACCGAAGAGGCATTACCGAAGGAGTCAATAAAGAAGGGCCGCATAGCCTCCAGCACCTCGGGAAGCAGAGGGGTGGTGGCATTGGCGTCCATATAGATGCGGCGCATGGTCCTATTATTGTAGCGGGACGGCAGGCCGGGCAGAATAGCGGCGGGGGCAAAAAGGGGTCGGCGGCAGCCGGCAAATTCATGCAAAATTAAGTGAGAAGGAGTCATTCTGTAGCCATGCGGGCGCTGGTGGTCGAGGACGAAGCGCGAGTCGCGGAGAATATCGCGGAGGCGCTGCGCGAGAACGCAGGCGTGGCGGTGGATGTGGCTGGGACGGGCCCCGACGGCGTGGAACTGGGACGGCAACCGAACTACGATTTGATCGTGCTGGACCTGATGCTGCCAGGGATGGACGGGCTAACGGTGCTGAAGGCGATCCGGGCAAGAGGGCAGACGGCTCCGGTGCTGGTGCTGACCGCGGTGGGAGAAAAGACCTCCATCGTGAACCTGCTGAACGCGGGGGCAGACGATTATCTGGGGAAGCCTTTCGATCTGGGCGAGTTGCTGGCGCGGGCGAAGGCGCTGATCCGGCGGGGCAAAGGCGTCAGCCATCCGAAGATTGAAGTTGCGGATCTTGTGATCGATACGCTGGAGAAGACGGTGACGGTGGCAGGCAAAACGGTGGAACTTTCGCCGACCGAATATCGTGCACTCGAATACCTCAGTCACCGGCCACGTTCGGTGATTTCGAAGCAGGTGCTGCTGGAACACCTTTACGATTACAACTGGGAGCATCACTCGAACGTGATTGAGGCGCACATTTCGAATCTGCGGCGCAAGCTGAATCGCGACGGGGACGGGCACTGGATCGAGACGCTGCGCGGACGCGGGTATCGACTAATGACGGGTGTGGGCGGGGGTGCGGCATGAGGCGCTATTCTCTTCGCCGGCGGTTGATTGCCGCGGTGCTGGCGCTGGAATGCGGGCTGGTGCTGGGATTGAGCGGAGCGACGCTGCTGTACTTGTGGCATGAGCACAAAGAGACGTTTGATCTGGTGGTGCGGGGGCGAGCGGATTCCCTGCTGGGCCAGATTCACGACGCGGAAGACGCCAACGACGATGTGGCCATCAATCCGGAGGCGCTGGATTTGCGCGGCCGGGATTTGTGGATGGCGCGCGACGATGACGGGCGGACGCTGGCGCAATCGAATGCGTGGAACAGCGACGTGGCACACGCGATTGGCGTGGTCGAGAAGCCACACGATTTCCGCGTGCAGGGAGCGACGTATCGCGGGCTGGCCCTGCATGGGGTGCGGCAGATCGACGCGACCGGGAGCAGTCCGGGCGTCGCGCGTGCCGTGACGATCTTTTATGCCGCGCCACTGAAACCTGTGTATGAAGCGATGGAGCAGGCAGCGGAATTTTTGACGGCTGCGAGCCTGCTGCTTTTGCTGCTGACGACGGGCGTGCTGGCGCTGCTGTTGCGACGGGGCCTGGCACCGCTCGAGGAATTGAGCCGAGCGGCGGCGGAGATGACACCGAAGCGGCCGCGGTTCGATGCACCACGGAGCGCGCATGCGACGCGGGAACTGGCGGTATTGGCCGGGGCGCTGGAGTCGGCAACGCGGCGGCTGGATGAAGCCTTTGTGCAGCAGCGGGTCTTTGTGAATGACGCGGCGCACGAGTTGAAGACCGCGGTGACGATCATTAAATCGTCGCTGCAGCTGCTGGCATCGCGGCCACGCACAGCGCGGGAATATGCGCGCGGGCTTGAAACGGCGACGGCGGATTGCGCGCGCATGGAAGACCTGGTACAGCGCATGCTGCAGCTGGCGCGTTTCGAGCGGGAGCCGGCCAGTGGCGTGGTGGAATGCGACGTGGCCGAAGTGGCGCGGGATGTTACGGCGCACATGGAGAGGCTGGCGGAGATTCGGGAAGTGGCGCTTTTGGTGGATGCGCCGTATTCGGCTCCAACGCGGCTGGAAGACGACGCGTGCTCTTCTCTGCTGGCAAACCTGCTGCTGAATGCGCTGCAACATACGCCGGCGGGCGGGTCAGTGAAGGCGGGCATTGCCGTGGGGGAAGAGATCAGGATTGAAGTGCGAGACACGGGGCGTGGGATTGCGCCGGAGGACCTGCCGCATCTGTTCGAGCGCTTCTGGCGGGGGGATCATTCGCGGGCGCGGAGCACAGGCGGGGCGGGACTGGGGCTTTCGATCTGCAAAGCGATTGTAGATTCCTGCGGGGGGCAGATTGCGGTGAGCAGCCGGCTGGGCGAAGGCACGTGCGTCACGGTGCGATTGCCGCTGATGGCGGGATTCGACGTGGCGCGGGAACTCACGACGGTGAACTAACGGGCGGTCCCTCAGCGGCTAAAGCCGGGATCAATTTGCAGATTTTTCGGCACGGCTGGAAGCTGTGCCCTTCAAAGCGCAGGGGCTGAAGGCCCGCTTTTTTGCCTTTTGCGGTCCGACTGAAGTCGCGCCCTGTTACGAAGCACAGGCGCTGAGGCGAGGCACCGTTCGGGGAGGGGTACGGACGACTGAGTTTCGCCCAGATACGGCGGAGAATAAGAAAAGTCCTGGGTTGCAACGAGGCCGGCTGGAACTTTGAATTTGCGGATCGAACGAGAACAACAGCAAAAAGGGGAGACCAATTTTGGTCTCCCCTTTTTGGTGGGTGCGAATCAGGGCGCTATTTCGCCGACGATGAGGCCTTTGTCTTCTTCTATGAGGGCGAAGCCGAGCTTGCGGGAGAGCGAGCGCATGCGGGTGTTCTCGGGGAGGAAGTAGACGAGGACTTTGGCGATGTTCTCCGTGCGTGCAGCTTCGAGTGCGCGGCGCATCAGAGTTTCGCCGAGGCCCTGACCCTGGAAGTCGTCGGCAACAACGACGGCGAGGGTGGCGGAACCGCCATTCTCCTGGCGGACCATGCGGCTGACGCCGGCGATGACCTTGCCTTTGACGGGATCTGTGATTTCAGCAATGAGGGCCAGCTCGCGGTCGTAGTCGATGAAGCAAATGCGGGTGAGGCGTTCGTGGGCGGTGCGGGCGCTGAGGTCGAGCGAGGTGAAGTAGCGCTGGACGACGGTGCGTTCGGAGAGCCGATCGTGGAAGGCAACGATGAGGGGCTCGTCTTCGGGACGAATGGGACGGATGATGGCTTTGGCGCCGGATTTAGTCTTCCATGGTGCGACGTATTGCACGGGGTAGGGGCGAATGGCCGGACGCGGCAGCTGCTCTTCGGTGGTGGTGGGTTCGTGGAGGACGACGCGGGCGTCGAGGGCGATGAGGCCGTCGGGGGAAGCAAGGAGCGGATTGATGTCGATTTCTTTAACCCAGCGCTGCTCGACGACGAGTTCGCTGAAACGGACGACGAGGGCGTCCAGGGCATCGAGGTCGACCGGCTTGCGGCCACGGACGCCTTTGAGGGCAGTAAAGATTTTCGTTTGCTCCATCTGGTGGCGGGCGAGGGTGGCGGTGAGCGGCGGGAGCGCGAGGGCGCGGTCTTTGTAGACTTCGACGAGTTGGCCGCCGGTTCCGAACAGGAGCACGGGGCCGAGTTGTGGATCGATGCTGGAGCCGAGGATGATCTCGTAGCCATCGAGTTTGGCGAAGGGCTGGACGGTGACGCCGAGGAAGTGTTCCGCGCCGACTTTTTCGGTGACGGATTTCTGGATGTCCGCGAAGGCCGCGGCGACATCGCCGGCGGAACGGAGGTTCAGCTTGACGCCGCCGACGTCGGTTTTGTGGGTGATGGTTTCCGAGTGCAGCTTGAGGACGACGGGATAGCCGGTTTCGGAAGCGCGGAGGACGGCTTCTTCGGAGGTTTTGGCCAGCTCGGTGCGGACGGTTGGGATTCCGTAGGCGGAAAGCAGCTGCTTCGATTCGTACTCGGTGAGGATGGTGCGGCGGCTGGCGCGGACGGACTCGACGATTCTGTTGGCGAGGTCGCGTTTGGTATCCAGAACGGATTCAGAAAGAGCTGTGGGCGTTTCGTAGAGGTCGCGGAGGTTGCTGGTGTGTTTCCACGTGGCGACAAAGGCTTCAGCAGCGGCATCGGGATAGGGGAAGACCGGGATGCCGGCTTGGGTAAGAACGGCCTCGCCGCCGGCAACGACGTCGCCGCCCATCCAGCTGGCGATGACAGGCTTGCCGGTGGATTTGGCGTAAGGCGCGAGGTGTTCGGCAACCTGGGTGGGGTTGGTCATGCCCTGAGGGGTGAGGATGACGAGCATGCCATCGGTGTTTTTATCCTGCGAGGCGATTTCGAGCGCTTTGGCGTAACGGCTCGGCTCGGCGTCGCCAAGGATATCGACGGGATTGTTGTGGCTCCACGCATCGGGGAGGAAGTTGTTGTAGGTGGCGAGGGTTTCGGGGGAGATTTCGGTGAGGTCGCCACCGGCGGCGATGAGGGCGTCGGTAGCGAGGACGCCGGGGCCTCCGGCATTGGTGAGGATGGTGAGGCGTGGGCCTTTGGGGCGCGGTTGTTTGGCGAGGACTTCGGAGATGTAGAAGATTTCGCTGATGGAGTTGACGCGAAGGACGCCAGCGCGCTGGAAAGCGGCGTTGAGGACGTCGTCACTGCCGGTGAGCGAGCCGGTGTGAGAGGCGGCGGCTTTGGCGGCGGCGGCGGTGCGTCCGGCTTTGATAACGAGAATGGGCTTGTTGAGGGCAACGGCGCGTGCAGCGGAGAGGAAGCTGCGAGCGTCCCCGATGGACTCCATATAGATAACGATGGAGTCGGTGTTGGGGTCCTGGCCGTAGTGATCGATGAGCTCGCCGAAGGAAACGTCGAGCATGGAACCGGCGGAGACGCAGCCGGAGAGGCCGACCTGCTCGCGAATGCACCAGTCGAGGACGGCGGTAAGGAGGGCGCCGCTTTGGCTGATGAAGGCGAGGCGTCCGGCGGGGACCATAGCTTTGGCGAAGTTGGCGTTGACGCCGCCGACAGGGTTCATGACGCCGAGGCAGTTGGGGCCGATGAGGCGCATCCTGCCCTTGATGGTTTGGGCGATCTGGCGCTCGAGGGCTTTGCCTGGCTCGCCGGTCTCTTTGAAGCCAGCGGAGATGACGATGGCTGACGGGACGCCGAAATCGACAGCTTCCTGAATGATGGCGGGGACAGTGCCAGCGGGTGTGGTGACAACGATGAGGTCGGGAACGCCGGGAAGATTTTTGATGGACTTATAGGCGGGCACACCGAGGATGCTGTCGCGCCTGGGATTGACGGGCCAGACGGGGCCGCCGAAGGGGCTGCCGAGGAGGTTCTGCAGGACGGTGCAGCCGACGCTGCCTTCGCGATCGGTGGCGCCAACGACGGCGACAGATTTCGGCGTGAAGATGGATGCTAGCGGGCTGCGGCGGATGCTGACGAGGTCGTGGGCGGGATCGATGATGAGCGTGCTGTCGGGGGCGGCGACGGTGGCGGAAGCCATGGGGGAGTTCTCCTTTGAATCTCGTCTAGTGTCCATAGCCAGCTTCTGCGGACACTTTACCGCGGAAGAGCCAGTAGGAGGTGGTGAAGTAAGCCAGCGCAAGAATGAGCCCGAGGGACCACCAGATGAGGCCGATGTGGAGGGAGTGGGATCCTGCGAGTGCGGAGGCAATGGTGATGTTGCGGGCTGGATCGGTGGAGGAGGGCAGGAGGGTTGGATAGAGTCCGACGGCTGCACCGACCAGCATGAAGATCAGATAGAAGCAAGACGAAAGGAATGCGGCGAGGGGCTTGTGCCGGCGGGTAAAGCTGAGTATGCCGATCAAAGCCGCAACGACGAGCGCGGGAATCGCGAAGAGGATTGGATACGCTTTGTAATTCGCGAGCGCAGACCGACGCACCGCGATGGTGGCGGGCAGGCTGATGAGGGTGATGAGCAGCAGCGCTACCCAGAGAGCGGTGGCGGCGCGGCGGGCGCGGGCTTCCAGTTCGCCCGGGGCTTTGACGACAAGCCAGAGAGCGCCGTGGGTGGCGAGCGCAATGAGGGCGACGAGTCCACCGATCACGGTGTACCAGTCAAGAATGCCGGGGTTGGCGCTGACGCGCCAGTTCGTCCACAGCGGGAGGAAGAAGTAGTTGTCCGCGCCGAGCGGAACACCGCGAACGACGTTGGCGAGCGCTGCGCCGAAGAAAATGGCGAGCAGGGCGCTGGCAACGAAGAAGAGTCCATCAAAGAAGCTGCGCCAGACTTCGTGATCGATGTGCATGCGCAGCTCGATGCTGGCGCCGCGCATGATGAGGAGCCAGAGAACGATCATCAGGGGCAGATAGAAGCCACTGAAGGACGAAGCGTAGAGCAGCGGGAAGGCGAAGTAGAGGGTGCCACCGCCGGCGAGCAGCCAGACTTCATTGCCATCCCACACCGGACCGATGGAGCGGAAGAGGGTGCGGCGGTCGTCTTCAGATCGGCCGAGGAACGGAGAGAGGATGCCGACGCCGAGGTCGAAGCCGTCGAGGACGACGTAGAGGGCGATCATGACTGCAACAATCCAGAACCAAACGAATCCCATGGATGTTCTCCTCTCTCCTAGACCGCTGTCAGTGTTGCGGGTTCAGGCTCGGGCGCGACGGCAGCGGCCGGTCCGGTGCGGATGAAGCGATAGACGAGGACGATCCAAAGGATGGAGAGGACCGAGTACAAGCCGAGAAAGCCAAGAAGCGTGAAGAGGGTGTTTCCTGCCGAGACGTGGATCGAATACCCTTCGGCGGTGCGGATGAGACCGTAGACGAGCCATGGCTGGCGGCCGATTTCAGCCGTCATCCACCCGGCGGTGGTGGCGATGTAGGGCAGCGGGAAGCTGAGCAGGACGGGCCAGAGGATCCAGCGCGCCGAATAGAGTTTTCCGCGCCAGAGTTGGACTGCGGCGACCAGCATGAGGAGAACGAACCAGGTCCCGAGGCCCGCCATGATGTGGTAGCTGTAGTAGAGCAGTGGCAGGGGTGAGGGACGCTGGTCGGGCGGAAAGTCGTTGAGGCCTTTCACTTCGGCGGATGTAGTGCCGTAGATCAGGAAGCTGAGGACGTCGTTGATCGGCACCGGATTGTCGATTTTCTGGGCGTTTTCGTCAGGCTGGCCAATGAGGACGACGGGCGCGCCTCTCTGGGTACGAAAGAGGCCTTCCATTCCAGCAATGGCGGCGGGCTGATATTTGGCAACGTAGCGGCCGTGGAAGTCGCCGGTGGGGAAGATCATGACCACACAGGACACCAGACCAGCAATCACGCCGATTTTGAGGAACAGCCGGCCAAACTCCTCGTGTGATTTCTCGAGCAGATAGAAGGCGCCCGTGGCAGCGACCACGAACGATGCGGTCACGACCGTGCCGCACATGTTATGGGCGTACTGCAGCCATCCCCATGGATTCATCATGAACTGCCAGAAGCTGGAGACTTCGTAGGTGCCATTGGGCAGCAGTCGATACGCGACAGGGTGCTGCATCCAGGCGTCGGTGATGATGATGAAGAAGCCGGAGATCCAGGAACCGAGCCAGACCATGAATGCCGCGCCAGTGTGAGCGCGTTTTGACAAGCGCTTCTCGCCGAAGAGGAAGAGGCCGAGGAAGGTGGACTCGAGGAAGAAGGCGAAGACGCCTTCCATAGCAAGGGGCTGACCGATGACGCCGCCGGTGCGCCGCGCGAACTCCGACCAGTTGGTGCCGAACTGGAATTCCATCGGAATGCCGGTGACGACACCGATGAGGAAATTGATGGCGAAGATTTTTGCCCAGAAGCGCGCAGCCTGATTCCAGCGTTCATTGCCAGTGCGGAGGGCGATGAGTTTCATGATCACCATCAGCAGCGCAAGGCCCATGGTGAGCTGCGGAAACAGATAGTGGAAGGTGACCGTGAAAGCAAAGTGGAGGCGATCGAGGAGTAGGGCGTCCATACCGTACTGAAGGTACCGCCGGGGGCCTGAGCGGGACTGTGACCGATGTCACAAAACAGCGAGAAGAAGCTGGGGGCCGGGAGCCGGGAGCGCGGAGGGGTGACGAGGGGTCGGCTCGGTTCAGGCGACTACGGACACCTCGCCGTGCCTTCCGCGCGCCGGACGCACGCTGATCTCGACGTCCCGTCCGAGGGCGGTGAGGAAGTCCATCAGGCGTTCGACCGAGAAGGAGCCAGCGCGATTGCGCATGAGGGCAGAGACGTGCGGCTGCTGGATGCCGAGGAGCTGTCCCGCCGCCGCCTGGGTCAGGCCTCGGGCTCGAATGAGGCGGTAAATCTCAAGGGTGAGCTTCGCCCGGAGCAGTTCCCTTTCGGGATGACGGAAGCCAAGGTCGGAGAAGACGTTCCCGGTGGTTTTCTGGAGCCGAATTCTCTTCTTTGCGGTAGCGGGCATGCTAGTTCTGCCTTTCGCGGCGTAAACGCTCAATCTCGGCCAAACGAATGCGGATCAGGTCCAGTTCCTGTTTTGGCGTTGCGATGCCGCGCCGGGATTTTTTTTGAAAAGCATGGAGCACATATACCGCCTCCGCGAAACGAACCCGTATAAACAGCACGCCATGTATCGCCGCGAAGATCGGAAACGATTTCGACAATCGAGCCTCCGCCAAAACCTTTTAGCGGTTTGGCTGCGGGATCTTTTTCGCCCCGCTGAGCGGCATACAATGCCACACCAATCTCACGCCTGACGGGGGTCGGGAATGCGCGAACATCTCTTCGACTCGAACCGGCCCACACCAGAGGCCGCACTGTTTCGCTCTCATTATACATATATACGTCTATCTGTATAGATTCCTCAAAGAACGAGTTTGGTGATCACGGCGGAGACGAATTCCGCCCGATGGCGCGTTCCGGCTATTGCAGGTGGAGCTCGTTCTGGAGCTGGAGGTCGTTGAGGACGCTGGGATGGGTTTCGTCGGTGGCCAGCAGGTTGTGGCAGAGGCTGCAGTCGTTGGAGAGCGTCTTGCCGTTCTTTGCCGTATGGTTGCCGTCGTGGCAGCGGAAGCAGCCTGGGTAGGACATGTGTCCGATGTTGTTGGGGTACGTGCCCCAGGAGACTTTCATGTTGGGAAAGACGTTGCGGTCGTAGATGCCGACCAGTCGGCTGGCGGAGGCGTCGATTTTGGTGCGCTGGGTATTCCAGAGGTCGGGATATCGGTTGCGGTAGAAGTCTTCGAGGCCGGAGGTGATCTTCTGGTTGGCTTCGGCCTGGGAGGCATAAGTGGCCTGGATCAGCACCAAACCTTGTTTGTGGATGAAGGGCAGCTCGGGACTGGGGAGGCCGTCGAGCATGGCTTCGTCGATGGCGTCTTCGGCGGTCTGGAAGACGTGGGTGGCCTGGTTGTGGCAATCCATGCAGTCCATGGTGCGGCGGATACCTTTGACAGGACCTTTCCAATCGGAGCTGATGTACTCGGTGGTGGTGCCGTCGGGGTTGGGTTTGCTGACGGAAATGATGGTCTGCGCTTCGTTATCGGTAGCGACGTACTCGAAATTATTGAGGTGGTGGCCGTGGATGCCGCTGCGGTTGGAGACGGAATCGACGCCGCCGAGGTGGAGGACGAGCACGGTGCGGGTCATGGAGTTCTTTTCGTCGTCGCCGAAGGTGGTTTTGACGAGCAGCTTTTCTCCGACGAATTTGGCCGGCGTGTGGCACTGTTCGCAGGTCTCGCGGGCAGGGCGCAGGGCGTTAAGGTTGGCGTGGATGGGCGTGGGCCAGGTGTGGAAGGTGACTTCGATGAGCTGTTTGGTGCCGTTGATCTTGGCATGGACATAGGACTTCATGCCGGAGCCGACGTGGCACTGCACGCACTCGACATGGGCGTGAGGCGATTCCTGATACGCGGCCCACTGCGGCGCCATGACGTGACAGGACTGGCCGCAGAAGTTGGGTGAATCCATGTAAGAGACGCCGCGGTAGGTGGCGGTTCCGAGGATAACGAAGTTGATGAAGGTGGCGATGGCGACGACTTCGATGCCATGGCGAAAGGTGGGGTTGCGGAGATCGATTTGCGGGTAGGTGGCAGGCACCATACCGGCGGTGATGAGCTTGCGGCGACGCCACCAGATACCGACAGGGATGAGGGCGAGGCCGATGACGAAGAGGCCGGGAAGGAAGAGATCGAGAATGATGCCGATGTAGGGATTCGCGGATCCGGCATGGCCGAAGATGGAGATGATCCAAAAGCCGACGAGCACGCAGCCGGAGGCGGTGGTGATGGCGCCACCGATGAGGCTGAGAAGGTTATTCCCGAAGAAAAAGAAGGGCTGGAGCCAGTTTTCCTTCAGTCTGCGCAGCATCGACATGGCGACCTCTTATTCAGCGATATATGCGCTCAAGGTGAGCACAAGGAGGGTGAGGCCAATCAATATTGCCGTAAAGCCTACCACTCGGCTGAAATTTATCAACCACTTAGGTGGTGCGTCTGTGATCCTTGCCGCACCTCTTCCTTCGCTGAGCATGCGCTGATATTCCTGGGGGCGGCGGGTTTTGAATTCCTCCTCACTTTCGCGGCCGGTAAAGATGACCATGTCCATGGGGAAGCTGTCGGGGCGGAGGTGGGTATTGACGAAGTGGATGGAGAAGATGAAGAGGATGGCGAGCAGGCCTTCTTCACTGTGGATGACGAGGGCGGCATTGAGGGCCCAGCCGGGAAGGAAGCGGGCAAAGAAAGGCGCGAACCACATGGCGTATCCGGAGAAGCCGATGACGACCATGCCCCAGAAAACGGCCCAGTAGTCGAACTTTTCCCAGTAGGCGTAGCGCTCGAATTTCGGTTTGGGGCCGAAGCCGAGGAACCAGCCGAGGTGGGCGATGAGGTCCTTGACGTCTTTCCAGTTGGCGACCATGGAGGTGGGTCCCCAGAAGATTCCTTTGTCGCGCTTGAAGATGCCGCGGGCGATGATCTCGCGGAGGTGAACAAGGAAGGCGAGGGTGAGGACAAGCGCGCAGAATTTGTGGAAGAAGAGGATGGTGCCGAATCCCTGGGTGATTTTGGCGAAGCGAATGGCCCAGGGGGACTGGAGAAGCGCAGCGGCAGGCCGGTGGCGGCGAGTCCGAGGAAGGTGCTGAAGAGGACGGCGTGGAGGTAGCGCTGGCCGAGGGTGAAGCGGAGGAAGTAGCGCTCGGGCTCGGCTGTGGGCACGGGGGCGGGGGCGGGTTCGACGGTGGTTTCTATGGCCGGGACGGCGGCATTGGGGACGATCTCAGGCATTTTTTCCTCCCGACGATTTGGTTTTGACCTGCTGGAAGCGGGACCGGATGAGCCACAGAGCTGTGTGGAACAGGAAGAAGGTGAGCACGCTGGTGAGGAGCAGGTTCATGAAGAGGCGGATGTAATAGAGGGCTGGGTTCAGCTTGCGATTGCGGGCGTTGGCGTGGGGCTGGTACTGGACGAAGCTGGCATTGGCTCCGGCGTGGCAGCGACCGCAGGTGGTGATGAGGTTGGCGGGAGCGACGGGTGAGCTGGGATCGGAGGCGGGAAGAATTTCGTGCGCCTTGTGGCAATCCCATCAGCGGGCGGTTTCGGTGTATCCGCCGAGGAGGCCGAGCTGCGAGTGGAAAGTATCGCGATAGGTGGAGAACTTGTCGCGATGGCAGGAGCCGCAGATGGGCGTGGACTGCATACGGAAATCGGCCGAGGTGGGCTCAATAATGCCGTGTGCGGTGTGGCAGTCGGTGCAGACGGGGGCGCTGGTGCTGCCGGCGGCGACGGCTTTGCCGTGGACGCCTTTCTGATACTGCTCATTGATGCCGACGTGGCAGGAGCCGCAGGTGCCGGGAATGTTAGTGCGGTAGGTGGAGCTTTGCGGATCCTTATGGCTGAGGATTTTATGCGAGCCGTGACAGCTGGTGCAGTTGGCGGCGACGAGCAGGCCTTCTTTACCGAGGGCGAAGCCGTGAATGGAATCGAGGTAGAGGGCGTAGACGTTGGGAAGATGGAATTTTTTCGCCATGGCGGGATCGCCGTGGCAGCCGCCGCAGGTTTTGGGGATATTGAGCGGGTAGACGGTTGAATTTGGATCCGTCTTTGTGACAATTTCGTGCGCATTGCCGTGGCAGCCGGTGCAGGGATGGCCCTTCCAGCCTGCCCCGCTATCGGTGGAAGTGCCGGAGACAGCGGCGGCGGCTTTGGCATGGATACTGCCGGCGATCTGGGTGGCCTCGTCGGTATGGCAGGTTTCGCACTTGACCGGCGCCAGGTGATCGGGGTGAGGATAGTCGTGAATATCTTTGTGGCAGTCGCTGCACTTGAGGCTGCCGTGAATGCTCGCGTGAAACTTATTGGCGTCGACGCCGATGGTCTTGCCGTTGGCGTCCTGCATGGTGGTGTCGCCGTGGCAGGAGAGACAATCGACATCCGCGTGGAGAGGGCGCGCGGGCAAGGCGAGGACAAGCACTGACGCAAAAAGTGTCAGGCCAAAAGAAACGGTCTTCATTGCAGCTCCGGTACTGCGGGCCGCCATCGCGGGGACTGGAAGAGGCAGGTGGATCGCCGCCTCTTCCCTGTTCGATCACCGCTGATGGCCTGCTGTTCCCTTCCGCTATTTCTGTAACGTGCGGATGAAGGAGACAACTTCCTTGATCTGGGCGTCGGTGAGTTTGCCGGCGTAGGCGGGCATTTTGCCTTTGCCGTCTTTGGTGATTGCGCTCAGCTCGGCGTCAGAAGACTTGATGACGGCGGGATCTTTGAACGACGGGATCTTGTACATCTTGCCCATGGGTACGGCCGCGGTGCCGTCGGGGCCGTGGCACATGGCGCACTTGGCTTTGTAGGTGTCGGCACCGGCGCTCTGCGCGAAGGCAGGCGCCGCAATGGAGGCGGCGAGCAGGATCATAGCCGCGGTTCTGATGCGATTCATCGTTGATGCTCCTTGATGGGGTTCGTTGGGTCCCAAGCCCTTCCCGTTGATACATCGGGGAAGATTGCCTGGTCTGTGATATTTGCTACAGACACAGCGGGTTCATCTTAAGCCGCTGGAATTAAGTTGGTGTGCTTTGGTCGTCGCCCTCCGATTGGGGATTCGGCGTTGGCGCTGCCGGGCCTGGAGCCGCAGGGGGAGGGTTGTGGCTCGGGGGATTCTCTCCGTTCATCTCGCGGACTTCGTGTTGAGGAGCGCGGCCGGTGAGGAAAGTCCACTTAATTGGGTAGATTTCCGGATCAAAGATGACCGCGTAGAGATGCCAGATGACGATGGCGGCGGTAGCGAGGATTGCCTCATAGAAATGGATTGCGGTGCTGACGTCGAGGATGGTGGCGGGATGGGGGAGGCGGGCGAGGATCCAGTCATTGAGCCAGAGGATGACGCCGGTGATGGCCATGACGGCGGTGCCCCAGACCAGGGCCCAGTATTCGGCCTTCTCGGCGTAGTTGAAGCGGCGGTAGTGCGGGAGCTGATCGCGGCGGCCGAGGTTGTACTGGACGGTCTGGGCGGCTTCTTTGGCGTCGCGCAGGTCGGGGAGCATGTCCTTGAGCCAGCGGCGGCCGCTCTTCTTCAATGAGAGATAGACCATGTGGTAGACCGACGCGCCGATGAGGAGGACGCCGGCGATGCGATGGATCCAGCCGCGGATGGGAAGGTGGTGTTCCCAGCGGACCATGGGCGCGGCCCAGAAGGAGTGCGGGTATTTGAGGGCGAATCCGGTGATGACGAGGACGATGAAGCTGACGACGAGCAGGGCGTGCTGCCAGCGCTCGCTGAGGGTGAGGCGGAGCTGGCCGGGGGTTTCGCTATAGCGGGCGAGGACGGTGCGAACCTTGCGGCGCAGATCGATGAGGTTGTGCAGCAGCATGAACCCGAGGGTGACGGGAATGACGACTAAGTAGAAGATTTTGACGAAGTCGAGGATGCGGCCGCCGGGGGTGGATTTGGAGAGGGTATGGACGGGGCCGATGGCGAAGCGGCTGCCGGCGTCGTTGTGGCACTGCCCGCAGGTCTTGCTAAGGTTGGCTTTGTTGACGGTGGAGCGTGGATCGCTGGACGGATAGATGTTGTGGACGCCATGGCAGCTGGCGCAGTTGGCGACGATCTGGCTTCCTCCGTGAGCCGCGAGCCCGTGATAGCTGTCCTCGTAGGTGGGGACGCGGTCGCCGGGCATATTGAAGTCGGCCATCAACTGGGTGTCGGCATGGCAGCGGGAGCAGGCTTCCTGCGAGACGTTGGCCATGTAGACGGGAGAGCCGGGATCGCCGGGTGCGAGGATGCGGTGTTCACTGTGGCAATCGGTGCAGGTGGCAGCCTGGAGGACGCCCTTGGAGACGGCCTGTCCATGAATGCTCTGCGCGTAGGTGTTGTAGACGCCGGTGTGACACTGGCCGCAGGTGGAGGCGACGTTTTGTTTCCAGATTTTTGAGTGGGGATCGGAGACGGGGAGGATGTCGTGGGTCCCGTGGCAATCGTTGCAGGAGGCGGCATTCTGGTTACCGTGCAGAAGGGCGCGGCCATGAACGCTGGCGCGATACGCCTCGACGGGGCGCACTTCAGTGAACATGTATTTGGCGGCGAGCTGCGGATTGGAGTGGCAGGAGCCGCAGGTATCGGGCAGATGCTGTTTGCTGACGGGCGATTGCGGATCGGATGAAGGCAGCGCGGCGTGGGCTGAACCATGACAGCTCTGGCAGATGGGGACGTCGGCGTTGCCACGAGCTTGTGCGCGGCCATGAATGCTGGCGCGATACTGCGCGACTTCAGTGGCGTGGCAACTGGCGCAGAACTGTGGTCCAGTAACCGCTTTGGTTACGTTGCCGGTGCCGTGACAGGCGATGCAGGTTTGCGGATCGTTGGGATTGCCGAGTGCAGTGTGAGCTCCCGCGGTCATCTCCTTCGCGGCGTCGGCGTGACAGGTGATGCAGGAGGCGGAGGCTGTCCGGGCGCTGTGAGTTGGTGCGGACGCCCCGGCGTGGCAATCGACGCAGCCGAAGGTGGCGTGCGGCCCCTTCATGTGGGCGGGATTGACGGTGATGCTTTTTCCCTGGGAATTTTTGAGGCCGGTGGAAGGGCCGTGACAAAGCAGGCAGTCGGCGGAGTGTTGGGCGCGGGCGTTGGCAGCGAGAAGAGCAGGGATGAGAAATAAAAGGAGGAGGACGGCGTTGATCCGCTGATTATGAGCCCGGCTGCCTTGCGAGCGGGATTCCGCAGGCAGTTCTTCCGCGTTGGTCCCCATCGATCTGCTTCCCGATTCCGTATGGGAGTGGCTGGGGGCTTCCCTGCGGAATCTCGGGGGCAGAACGCGCACCCGCGCTCGGCCCGGTACTCTGTGGCGGGGTCCGGAGACTGCCGGCCACCGCTCTCGTGGTTGCTGCTCTTCCCTGCTCTGTTACTTCTGCAAAGTACGGATGTAGGTGACGACGTCCTGAATCTGAGCGTCGGTGAGCTTGCCCGCGTAACCCTGCATCTTGCCTACGCCGTCTTTGGTTTGTTTGGACAGGTCGGCGTCGGTTGCCTTGACGTCCTCAGGAGATTTAAACGAACGCAGCTTCATGTTTTTGCCGATGGGGGTATTGCCGGCGCCGTCGGCTCCATGGCACATGGCGCATTTTGCTTTGTATGTGGCTTCTCCGGTTTGCTGCGCGAGGGCCGGAAGGGCGAGAGAAACACTCAACAGAGTCATGACCGCGATACGGAAATTCTGTTTCACGAGCTGCTCCTGACTGCGATGGCCGGGACAAGCCCGGCCATCTTTGTTGCCGCGGCTCAGAATTCGTAATGGAATCCGAGCACGATGTTATTTGCGCGGAAGGCGCGTGGTGCTGTCTCGCCGGAATTCGGCAAGGTCAGACCCGTCTGCAGGCCGGCAAGGCTTGGATCGTTGCACGCAACGACCGTCGATGGTGTTGTGGGCGAGGGATTGGTCGAGGTGCAGTAGGCTGCGCCGGAGGGGCCGCCCTCAGCGTAGCTGTAGTAGTTGTATTCGGCCTTCCAGATCCATCCAGGATGAACGGTCCAGGCGACCTTGGCGAAGGGCGACTGGTATTTGGAAACCAGGGAGCCGGCGACGTCGCGCGCATCGTTGTAGAAGCGGGTGCCGTCGACATCGCTGATGCGATAGCCAATGCTCGAGGTGACTGACTTCTCGGGCGAGATCATGAACGCGATGGACCCGAACTGCGTGGGAGCATTCATGAAGTCTCTGGTCGGTCCCATGTCGTAGCCGCCGCCGCGGTTGGCGGTAGGAGACGGGCACGCGGTTCCCGAGGCGGTTGAGGCACCGGGCAAGGTGGCGGTGGCGCCGGCGAGATAGCAGATATTCGTCGTCGCGTAGACGTCGGAGTAGACGTAGTTCAAATCGAGGCCGTAGTGCTCATTGGGCGTCAGCTGCGCGCCCACGCTGGCGATACGGGTGTGGTCGCCATGATTGAGGGGGCCGTCGAGCGGCGCAGCACCGGTGTTGTTGGTATTGTTGCTGCGGTCGAGGTCGTTGAACGCGCCCGAAAGTGTGGCCCACGACTTCGCACGATAGAGGGTGTGGATTCTGTAGTGCTGCAGCTGTCTTGGAGCGATGGGGGTGAAGACATTGTCAGCAAAGATCAGCTCCGCGCTGCCGTTGATATCCCAATTGGCGGCGGGACGCAGGGCGATGTTGAAGATGCCGCCGTCTTCGTTGATGGTGACGGTACCGTTGTTGGTTGCGCCCGAGGCCAGCGCCGCGCTGTGGGGGATCCCTTCACCGATGAGGTGATTGCGGTGACGGTAAGTGAGAGAGACCGTGCCACGGGACCAGCCATCCCATGTCGTGGTGAGGTCGTTGGTGATCCAGCGCTGACCAAAGAAGTCAGGCAGAGGAACGCCGACCGCACCGCTGCCTTCAAACGTGGAAGCGCCTCCGGCGGCGATGGTGGTGGTGAGGGCGCCAGGGTAGGTGATGGTTTCGTTGCCCGCGGTCGCCGGTGTGGAGACGGTGGTGAGGCCGGTCATGGTGGTCGATCCGGGCTGCTGCACACTGGAGTAAGAGGCCTGGTCGGAGACGCTTAACTTCTGTGTGGCCTGCCAGACGATGCCGTAGTCGGCAGCGAAGACCTGGCGCTTTGCGGTGCCGGAGCCGGTGTAGTTGAGCGAGCGCGTTGTCTTGGCGAGTCCCTGGAAATTTTCCAGGTAGTAAGGCATGTTCATTTTCGCTTCTGTATAGCGAGCGTCGCCGTTCATGGTGAGGCTCTTGATGCTCGAGCTCTGGAACCGGAAGATTTCGGTTGGATAGAAGAAGCGAGTGGGCTGGGAACGCAGATAGCTGGCGATGACGGCGCAGGCCGGGTTGATGACCGGGAGGCCGCCCGGCATTTGCGGAGCGGTGAGCACAGGAGTGGTGCCGATGCTGTTGGCGTTGCAGGCGGTGGTGGCGTAGGGCGCCAGGCTGTCGTAATTCATGAGAAGGGCGACCCTGGTGCCATCGGGCTCCTGCACGTTGTAGTAGGAGGGATCCATGGTGAAGTAAGAATCGGCCTTGTAATGCTCCACCTCTTCTTCGAGGGTGATCCGTGTAGCCGGCACGGGCTTCCAATCGATTCCGCCGGTGAAGTCGTCGGTGCCGTTTCTCTGGTACTCCCGCAGCAGGACATCATAGGAGCCGGCGAACTGATAGCCGCTGGGGCTGAGGCTGGGGCCCTCCATGGTGTTGTGTGAATAGCCCAGTCGATAGCTAACCACCGCGCGGGGGAGGAAGGTGAGACTGGTATCGGTCATGCGGCGAACGGTATTGAACAGGAAAGGCGACTGATGGACCTGCGAATACGGGAGCGAGCCAGTTGCCGCGCCGGTGGGCCCGATGGGAGTCGACAGGCCGGACGGGATGTTCGGATTGCCGAGCAGGTCGTAATCGAAGTACTGGCGATGCCGGCGGAACAGACCATTGAACTCGTACAGATTGCCTTTGTAGAAATCGAGTTTGGCAAAGCTGACCGGATCGCCGCCGAAGCCGCTGCCCACAGCGGTGAGCGTGTCAAACGCGGTGTTCTTTGCATCGGGGAGCGCACGGAGCTCGAAGGTTTCGCCGAGCACACGAGGTCCGGACTGCTCGTTGACGAGGGTGTCGTACATGGAGCCGCTGCCGCTGATGGCGGCGATGCGGCCGCCGAGGTCGACGGTCTCGTGGACGGAGTAGCCTTTGGGCGCGGTGGGGGGCTGTACGTCGGGCGCCGGAGCCTGGGCGACGGCGATGGCCGTCGTCATGAATAGAAGGGCGACTCCAAAACCCGCAGCCAGATGCTGAATCCGTACAGGTTGATTGAAGAGCCGCGAAAGCCAGCCTGTCTTCGTCATAAGAAGCCTCACTTGAATAACCTCGAACCCATCGAAAAGCGTGGACCCGTGTAGGAATCTGGTGCAGGAGCTGAGCCGCGTTGCGCGAAGAGTGTGCAGGAGCGGCTCAGTTCCATGAAGTGCTTTATCTGAGGAATGCCTGGTTGATGTTCGATCCATGGATGTAGGTATGGCAGCTGGTGCAGGGCTGCAACTCATCGGATCCGGCGCCCATGCCGGCCACGGTGTGATTAGCAACGCGGCTGTGGCACTGGTTGCAGAGAGTGTTGATGGACGGCATATTCAGCAGCCGTGCATTCTGCGAACCGTGGGGTGTATGGCAACCGACGCAGCCCTCCGCCTTGACCGCAGCGTGCTCGTACACAAAGGGACCGCGCGTTTCGGCGTGGCACTTGGTGCAGATGGCATTCTGATCGGCCGTAGCCCTGAGGTTGTTGGCCTGGAAGGTGCCGTGGGGATCGTGACAATCGCTGCAGCTGACCGCGCCCTCATTCACCGGATGGTGGAAGGGCATATTGAAGGCAGCTTTTTGATCGCTATGGCACTGGAAGCAAAGTTTGGGCTGTTCGGCTTTGAGCAGGCGCTCCGGCGTTTCAGGAGCATGGACGCTGTGGCAGCCGAGACAGCTGACATTCGACTTGGCGTGGGCAGAGCGCTCGAAGTTGGGGTGTGCGCCGGCGTGGCAGCCAAGACAGGTCTCGTCAATTTGCTTACTAGTGAGCTTGTCGAAGCGCTTGATTTTGGTGACGTCGCCGCCGCCATCGACGTGAGCTTTGCCGGGACCGTGGCAGCTCTCGCAGGTGACGCCTTTTCCCTCATGTTCGAGGGCGAGACGGGAGTGGGGATTGGAACCAAACTTCTTCGCGACATCGGCGTGACAAGTGGCGCAGGTTTCCTGACCGACGAAGTTCGTCGAATCCACCGCCGCCTTTGGTTGGGAAGTTGACACTGCCTGCTGGCCAGCGCCGGCAGCAAGTGCCAACCTGGTTCCTGCGAACCCGGTCAGCAGAAGAAGACACGCCATTGTGGTTAGAAATCGGCGCATGCGTATTCACCTCGCGCAGCAAGGAGGGTTTTTTGGAACTTTTCGTGACCCTTGGCTTGCTGAAATTACGGCTTTGTACTGGTGGAGAATAGCGGTGTGCCGGATTGGGACACAGTGATGCATGTCACAGGGCGAGGTTACTTCTGGCGCAGTGATATGTATCACTTAGCTTGCGTTTCGGGAAAAAGTCGGGAATGAAGCGGACTTGAGGGAAGGGAACGGCTCGCGCGGACTTAAGTCCTGTTAAATCCGCGTCACAGCGATGGGAGCCAGTTTTCGAAGCAGGACGAAGCGGCAGGGTCGAGCCGTTACTCTGGTTTGATCCTGAGGCGATGGCGGGGAGGAAATCTGTTGACGGCTGCGGGGGGTGCGACGCGACTTATGTCGATTCTGGAGTGCCGTTCTGTGTTCGAGGCTGCAGCCAGGAGAGCGCCGAAGAGCAACCGCAGATCCCTCCGCTCCGCGTTCGGGATGACAGCGGCTCGAGTGTGTGGGAAACCAGCTACTGGCGCTCGCTTTGCGCACTGCTGGCGGCGTGGTGCTTCGAGCGACGCTGGTCGAGCCAGACGCGCCACTGGTCCATGCCTTTGCCGGAGGAGCAGGCGACCTCGAGGATTTCAATAGTGGGATTGATCTGGCGGGCGTTGGCTTTGGCGGCTTCGATGTCGAAGGGGACGTAGGGGAGAAGGTCGACCTTGGTGAGGATGAGCAGCGCGGCTTTGTGAAAGATGGAGGGGTATTTCAGGGGCTTGTCTTCGCCTTCGGTGACGCTGAGGAGGACAATCTTGGCTTCTTCGCCGAGGTCATAGCTGGAGGGGCAGACGAGGTTGCCGACATTTTCGATGAAGAGGACGTCGATGTCGTCGAGGGACCAGGCCTCGAGGTGCCGCTCGATCATTTTGCCGTCCAGATGGCAGACGCCGCCGGTGACGATTTGCTGGACGGGGAAACCATAGCGGGCGAGGCGGCGGGCGTCATTTTCGGTTTGGAGATCGCCGGTGAGGACGGCGATTTTTTCTTCGGGGCGAAATCCAGCCAGGGTGCACTCGAGCAGGGTGGTTTTGCCGGAGCCGGGCGCGCTGATGAAGTTGAGGCAGAGGATGTGGTTTTCCTCGAAGCGGCGGCGCAGGTCGAGGGCGATGCGCTGGTTTTCGTTGAGAACTTTTTGCTCGACACGGACGACGGTCATGGTTCCTCCACTTCAACGAAGGCGATGTCCAGCTGATCGCCGCTGACAAAGCTGGTACTGGTGTTCTGGCAGCGCGGGCAGGGCGCATCCGTAAACGGCGAGGCCTGGAGCGAGGTGAATTCGTTGCCGCAGTTGTCGCAACGGTTGACGCGCGGACATTTCTCCGTGGTCAGCACAACCTTGTCATCCTCAGTTTCAGCGGTGATGCACTCGAAAGCAAATCGCAGCGCGTCGATGTCGACGCCGGAGAGGACGCCGATGCGGACGCCGATGCCGATGAGCTTGGCTTCGGAGCCACGGGCGGCAGCGGTTGCATGCCCCGCTTCGAGGATGGAGGTAGCGATGCCGACTTCGTGCATCAGGCAGGTCTCCAGGGAGAGGCGTGGCTTGTGGGTGGCATTGTCATCGATCCCTCTGGGTGGGATATGCGCGCCGGTCCGTCTACTACCAATACCAGGTTTCTTCGGCAGCTGCCAGTTGGGCGACAATGGCGTGGGCTGTCTGGGCTTTCTCATGATCCTCAGCGATGTCGTCCATCCGTTGAGAGACCTGGCTGATGGCGCATTCGGCGAGCACGGTGAGAGCGGCCTCGACGGTCGCAGTCAGCTGGGTGCCCCATCCTGTTTCTTCGGGCTGGACACCGAGGACGATGATCTCCGACGGCGCGCTTTCGACGAGGCGCATGGCGCCGATGAGGTCGGAAAAGCCGAGCAGGTGGACGCTCTTCGAGACCGGCAGGTCGGCGATTTCGTCGCCGGAATAGCGCAGCAGGGTACCGGGTCGCGCGCCGGCATCGATGGCGTCGAGGGCGAGGAGATGAGTGATGCCATCGAGCGGATACAGAAGGTCGAGGCCCAGCGTGCCACCTTCGATGAGAGAGACGGAGCGCGGGAAACGCGGATCGGCGCGGAGCTGCTGGATGGCGAGCATGCCGACGGCATCGTCAGTGCGCATGAGGTTGCCAAGGCCGAGGACGGCGATACGGGGAGTTTTCATCGATCCCAGTCTCTGGTGCGGTGGATCCTGCGTTTGCTGAAGATGTGTTTGGGCTCGAGGGCGGCGATTCGCAGTTCTTCGTCGATGGTCTCGTCATCCACAAATTTGTAACCGCTGAAGATACTTTCCATCTCAGCGTTGCGTTCGGTCATGGCGACCAGGACGGCGCTGTAGACGTGGTGGATGAAGAATCCCATGAGGAAGAACAGAAACAGGAAATGGATGAAGCGGATCCACTGAATATCGATGAGGCGGGGGATCCAGCCGACGAAAAATCGGAGGGTGGGTGAGCCTTCAACGGTGGCGAAGAGAACGAGGCCGGTGAGGCATTCGCAGGCGATCAGGGTGTAGACGACGATGTAGGTGAGGCCGGCCAGGGTGTTGTGGCCAATCTGCTCGAACGGCTTGCGCTGCTGGAAAGTGTAGTAGCGGATCATCGCCTTCAGGCTTTTCCACTGGCGATGGGTGAGGGGGAGGAACTGACGCCAGCGAGCCCAGTGATTGCCGGCGAAGAACCAGTAAAAGCGGACAAGCAGGGCGCCGATGAGTTCAAAGCCGGCCAGCTCATGGATGAAGCGCACCGTTCCCATGGTCCAGGAGCGCGGCCCCGGAAAGATGAGGAAGGGATGGTTCATGTAGAGGCCGGTCCAGGTGAGGACGGTGACGGCGGCGACGATGCCCCAGTGGCTGAGACGGACGGGCAATTCCCACACATAGACGGGAACGAGGTGTTCTTCGCCGGCCGCGGCATGTTTCTTTGGCGGAGCAGGACGAACGAGGGTGGCCATCACCTCACTCCCGCGAGGACAGGAACCTGAGGAAGCGACATGGATCCCTCTGGTTCCGGCACAGCCACAACATCACGGCCATAGCTGCGGCCCTTTCCGTCGACCACGTGCACGGCACAGGCCAGGCAGGGGTCAAAGGAATGAACGGTGCGAAGCACTTCGAGCGGACGCTCGGGATCGGCGATGGGGGTATTGATGAGCGCGGCTTCATAGGCACCACGCTGGCCGTGGGCATCACGGGGTCCGGCGTTCCAGGTCGAAGGCACGATGGCCTGGTAGTTGACGATTTTCTTGTTCTCGATTTCGACCCAGTGACCGAGGGAGCCGCGGGGAGCTTCTTCGAGACCGAAGCCGGCGCAGGATTTGGGCCAGCTTTCGGGATCCCACTTATCGCCGTTATGGATGCGGATATCGCCGTGAGCCATATTGTCGTCGAGCTGCGCGATCCACTCCGGCAGTTTTTCGACGACGATGTCTGCCTCAATGGCGCGAGCAGCGATGCGGCCGAGGGTGGAGTAGAGAACCGTGGGGGGTGCGTTGAATTTCGCCAGGACTGCGTCGACGGATTTCTTTGTTTGTGCGTCGCCGGAGGCATAAGCGATCAACGTGCGTGCCAGCGGTCCCACTTCCATGGGCTTGTCGTCGTAGCGCGGCGACTTGAGCCAGGAATACTTGGCGTCGGTGTCGAGGACAAGGTACGGCGGTCTGGGCCCCGAATACTTCGGATTGGTTTCGCCTACGGCGGGGTGACGGCTGACCTGATCGCCGACGGAGTACTCGTACCAGGAATGCGTAACGTATTCGGAAACCTTGCCGGGATCGACCGGATGCACGGTGGAGAGATCACGGCCGAGAAGCACGCCGCGGGGGAAGAAGAAGCTGGAGGGATCGTTGATGCTGCCGGCGGGCAGATCGCCATAGGCCATGAAGTTGCCGAGGCCTTCGCCGTAGCCGAACCACTCTTTATAGAAGCCGGCGATGGCGAGGACATCGGGAACATAGACCTGCTGGACAAAGGTTTTGGCACGAGCCGCAAGCTCATTAAAGAGGGTAATGCGTTCCGGATTAATGACAGCTTCCGGCTCGTTGCCATCGATTGCGGTAGCCATCCCACCGACCAGATAGGTCTGGAGGTGTGGATTTTTACCGCCCAGGACCGCGTGGATGCGAATAAAATCCCGCTGCATATCAAGCGCTTCGATGTAATGCGCGACAGCGAGCAGGTTCGCTTCCGCCGGCAGTTGGTAAGCAGGGTGTCCCCAGTCACCACTGCTAAAGAGGCTCAACTGCCGGCTGGCCACAAGGGCCTTTACGCGGTCCTGGACTCCCTTGAAATACGTGGTGCTCGACTTAGGCCATTCCGAGATGGACTGCGCAAGCTGCGAAGTCTTAGCCGGATCGGCCTTCAACGCGAGGGTAACGTCGACCCAGTCGAGCGCGTGAAGATGGTAGAAGTGAACAACGTGATCGTGGATATTCTGTGAGCCCGCGATGATATTGCGGACGAGGCGGGCGTTGTCGGGAACTTCGATGCCGAGCGCATTTTCGACGGCGCGCACGGAGGCGAGGGCATGGACGGTGGTGCAGACTCCGCAGATGCGCTGGGCCCAGATCCAGGCTTCGCGAGGATCGCGGCCGCGGAGGATGAGCTCGATGCCGCGGAACATGGTGCCGGAGCTCCAGGCGTCGGTGACGCGGCCTCCGTTCACTTCCGTTTCAATGCGGAGGTGGCCTTCGATGCGGGTGACGGGATCAACGACGACGCGCGTCATCTCAGTGCACCCCCGCGGTGGATTTTTCTTCTTCGTGGGGCGAACTGCTTTCATCGCTCGGATGGAAGTGGTCGCGGACTACGTGGCCTACGGCGTGGGCTGCGGTGGCTGCGGCCACACCTGCAACGACGGACCAGCCGATTTCGCCGGCGGTGACATCGACGCCGAAGCCTGCGGGATGCGGCAGCCGTTCATAGAAGGGCGACTTGGTATCCCAGAAACGTGAAGAGGCGCAGGCGATGCAGCCGTGACCCGACTTGACCGGCCAGCTGGTGGCGCCGTTCCAGCGCACCGTGGGGCAGTTGTAATTGGCCTCGGGACCTTTGCAGCCCATTTTGAAAAGGCACCAGCCTTTGCGGTGACCTTCGTCGCCCCAGGCCTGCACAAAGCGGCCGGCATCGTAGTTGGCGCGGCGCTCGCACTGATCGTGGATGAGCTGACCGTAGGCGAAGAGGGGGCGGCCTTCGGGATCGAGCGCAGGCAGTTCGTTGAAGGTGAGGTAGTGCACCAGGACCGCGGCGGTGTTGACGGAATTGTGGGGGCAGCCGGGAAGGTTCACGATTTTGATGCCGGGCACGGCTTCGTGAAGGCCGACGGCGCCGGTGGGATTGGGATTGGCGCGGGGGAGGCCGCCGTCCCAGGCGCATGCGCCGACGGCGATGGTGGCTGCGGCGCTGCCGCAGACTTCGCGCGCGATATCGAGGGCGGTTCGGCCACCGATGGTGCAGTAGACGCCGTCATCGGCGGTGGGAATGGAGCCTTCAACGACGACGAGGTACTTGCCTTTTTCTTCTTCGACGACGCGGCGCAGGGCGGCCTCGGCATGCTTGCCGTAACCGGCCATGATGGTCTCGTGATACTCCCAGGAAAGGGTTTCGAGGACAACTTCCTCGACCGTGGGGTGGGTAGAGCGGAGCATCGATTCAGAATTGCCTGCGCAATCCTGAAACTCGAGCCAGACCAGAACCGGTTTGCGGCGTTGGCCGAGAGCGGCGGCGATGGTCTGGGTGTAGCCCTTCGGCAGCGCCAGCGTAGCGGCCATGGTGCCGCAGAACTGCACAAAGCGCCGACGCGAGACACCGCGCTTTCGACATGTATCCAGTACCGATTCTTCTGTGGCCATCTGGACCTCCTGCCTGCATTTCGGGATCTGGAGAATTGCAGACAGACGGTAACTTTGGGGGAAAACGGTTGTATGTGATTCCCATCACCGGGGAGGGGTTCCTCTGTTACGCCCCGGCTTAGACATTAAGCAACAGAGGAGGGTGGATCGCTCGTGACCGCCGTCACAGCCGCTTGTGCCAGGAGTCACAGCCGCAGCGATAAGGTGGCGGGAAACTCACCCGCAGGGAGGTTTTTGCTATGAAAACCCTCAATGAAGCGGTTTCGAGTCAACGCACGTTCATAGTGCCTGACAAGATTCTGGTGGCGACCGATCTGGCCGATGCGGACTACCTGATACCGCACGCGGTCGCCCAGGCACGGGCGTGCGGCAGCACATTGACGTTGGCACACGTAATTCCGCCGGGGCAAACGATTCCGATCGATGCCAGCGCGATTCCCTACCTCGACGTTGCCGAGATGAGACAGGAAGCGGAGCAGACTCTGAAGCGGGTGGCGGCGCAGGCGGAAGCCAGCGGCATTCCGTGCGACATTATCGTGACGGAGGGCAATCCGCGCGAACAGATTGCGGTTCTGGCGCGAGAGGTGAAGGCAGGCCGGGTGATCGCGGGCACGCACGGCCGGCGTCATCTGAAGAAATTCATTTTGGGTTCGGTAGCGCACGAAATTCTTCGATCGGCCGAGGTGCCGGTTTGCACGATTGGCCCTTTTGCGCACGAGGCTTCGTCGTTTGGGGCGCCGCGCAGGATCCTGCATCCGATTTCGTTATGCGCGGGCTATGAGAACAGTGCGCGGATGGCGATCGAGATGGCGCAGTTTTACCGAGCGGACATAACGCTGCTGCACGTGCTGTCTCGCGGCGTGGAAAACCAGCCGGACACGGAGCGGGTCGTCGAATGGACCCGATCGGAGATACGGCGGGTCATTCCCGAAGAAGCGCCGCTCTGGACGCATACGAACGTGCAGGTTGAGATCGGGGATGTGGTGGATGAGGTGCTGAGCGCAGCGGCAAAGATCAGCGCCGACCTGATCGTGCTGGGAGTGAACAGCGATGTATCGTTCTGGCCGATTCGCGGCGATGACACGGTGTACAGCATTATTGCGGGGGCGAGGTCGCCGGTGCTGAGCATTCGGCATGTGCCGGGATGCGTCAATTAACCAACCGGACCACGCGAGGAACAGCCGGGCCTTTGGGCGCTAGCTGCGGATGCCGATGACAGAAAGCAGGCGGCCGGTGAATCCCTGTTCGGCGCGGTAGGAAAAATAGCGGTTGTTCTGGCAGCGGGTGCAGTCGCCGATGATGGTGATGGCGTCGGCGCGCAGGCCGGCGGCGAGTAACTGGCGGCGGTTGGCCTCCATCAGGTCGAGATGGAGCGACGGTCCGAGATTGCTGTGACCGGGCGCGCGGGCGGTGAGGAACAGCATGGGATACTTCTCACGAATGGGGTCGGAGTCCGAGACTTCGTGAAAGAGCTGCTGGGCGTAGCTGAACTGAGAGGCAAATTCGGTGCGCACGTCTTCACCGACCGCGTAGCAGCAGGCCGCGATGCCAGGCCCGATGGCGGCGACCAGATCTTCGGGGCGGCTGCGGAAAGCGACGCGCATTTTTCCTACGCCACCTTCGACAATCCGCTTCACGGTGCCGCGCCATCCGGCATGAAAAGCAGCGACGGCTTTTTTCTTTACGTCGGCAATGAGGACGGGAATGCAGTCTGCTGTCTGGATGGCGAGCAGGATGCCGGGCTGGTTGGTGATCAAGCCGTCGCCCTGAGACGGTTCGGCTTCGGAAATTTCGCGCTCGCCGACGCTGAGCACGCTGGAGGAATGAATCTGCTTGAGGATGACGAGTTTCATCGAGGGCGGCGCGCCAAGCGCTTTGAGAAAGCGGCGGCGATTCTCGATGACGTTCTCAGAGGAGTCAGAGGCGGTGAAGCCGAGGTTCAGCTCGCCGCTGCGCTGGTTGGGGCGGTAGGCGGTGGTGGCGCCGCCAGTGCGGGTGCTGAATCCGTGGAGGAGCCAGGAAAAGCCGGCCCAATCGGGGACCTGAACGATGTCGAGGCGCGATTTTGCGACGCGTTTGGGGATTTGCGGGAGGATTTCGTTTTGATCTTCTGGCCGGGGGTCGCGCGGGCGCCGGCTGGAACGTGGCTGGCGAGGCGCGGAGGTGAGTTCGCCCTGGCTGACGAGCTCGTCGACGGGGTGGCTGTTGGAGGTCAGGGCGCGGGTCGGGGACATCGTAGATACATTTTATCCGCGAGGAATTGCTGAATTTTGGCGCGGGCGGGGGAACGGAAGCTCAATGCGGTAGTTCGGCAGCGTAGATATTGGCGGCAGACATTCGAGCACTGACGAGTGGAACGTCATTTGGGGCAAGGCCCGCGAATCGGTAGTCGACGATATTGGCGGAACGCAGGTCGTGGAAATCGGCGACACGCTCGACTTTGCTGCTTTTGATGACAACTTTATAGATCGGCTGGTCTGCCTGGGCGAAGTCGTGGAAAAAGATGGCGCTGTCGTCGTGGGACCAGCTGGGGTCGGCGATGTTTCCTTCAGAGAGAGGGCGCCAGGTTTTGGCGGCAACGTCGTAGAGCATCAACTTTTTCTGGTCGATGGAGAGTGCGGCGATGTACTTACCATCGGCGGACCAGCGGGGGCTGAACAGGCCGTCAGAGCCGACAAGCTTGGTCGTCGCTTTGGTCGCAAGATCGATCCTGTAGATGGCTTTCGGTTGCGAAGCTTCAGCCATGAGGTCCGGCAGGCGGCCGAAGACAAGCATTTTGCCGTCGGGGGACCAGTCAGGGTCGGCCTCGCTGCGGGTTTCATCGAGAACCTCCTGGAGGTGCCCGCCATCAGCGTCCATGGTGTAGATCTTCCAGGGCTTGCCGGGCTGGCGGCCCATGAAGACCAGTTCGCGTCCATCGTGCGACCAGTGCATGGTGAAAACCTGCAATGGGCGCGCAGTGAGCTGGAGGAGTTCCGACCCGTCGGGGCGGCTGCGCCACAGCGACCGATCATCGTGGCGGATCCAGGCGACCCATCCACCGTCGTGCGTGAACTCCACGCGTCTGGCGTTGTTGAGGGCGGTGCCAAGGGGAACAAAAATCTGACCCGCGGCGTCGTAGCGCAGGAGCGCCGATTGTGTGTCGAGCCCGATGAAAAATGTCCGTTTGCTGCCTCGCTCGGTGATAGGCGCCTGGTAGTCGACGGGTCCATTGGTAATCGGAATCAGCGGGTTGTGGAGGCCGAGGAAGCCGGTGCTTTCGTGACGCGCCCAGATATTACTGTTGGCTCCACGGGATGACTGGAAGACATAGTAGCGACCGTCATCAGTCCAGCTGCCGCAGCACTCCGCCGGCGGCGAACCGTTCCAGTTGTCGAGTTCCAGCGGATGCGCGTCTGCGCCGTCGCTGTTCACCTGCCACAATGCGGTGGTGTGCGTCTCGCTGTTTAACAGTGTGAGCCGGAGCCGTTTTCCATCGGGAGACCAGCGCAGCCAGAAGGCGCGGCCGGGCAGGGTTGCAAAGCGGCGGCTCTCGGTTCCGTTATCGTGGGCAATCACCAGATCGTCGCCGATGGCAAACAGAATGCGCTGGCCGTCGGGCATCCAGGTGGCATCATGCGCCAGGACACCGGGGACCTTGCGCGCGGTTCCGCCGGTGGTGGAGACGATCCAGAGCGCCTGCTCGGGGGCGGTGGCCAGGTGGTTCCGCAGCAGCAGGCGGGAGCCATCGGGCGAGATATCTCCGAGCGAGGGAGCGGCGAGCTCATCGGGAAGCGGCAGAGTACTGGTTTCGCCGTCGGCGACGAGCGCCTGGGCGAGGACGCCGCGGCCGTTTTCGATTTGCGGGAAGTAGATACGAGAGCCATCGGTTGCGGTGCCGGGAAAGCTCTCGAAGAGCGGATCTGCGGGAGAAACGCGACCGGAAAACGTGACCTGGCTGATGAGCGGTGGCGCCGGCGAGGTGGTTCGCATCCGGGACCCGGCGAGAAAGCCGGCGGCAATCAGGAAAACGGCAACGACCGTGATCATGGTGAAGCGAAGAGGGGTTTTCTTTGGTGGAGCAACGGTGGCAGGAGACCTGGCGGCCAGTTCAACCGTAGAGAGGGATGCCGGATCGGACTCGGCGGGGTGGGCAAATCTGTCTTCGTGGCGTGGCTCGACCACCGTGACGGGCGCGATAAATCGATAACCGCGACGTGCGAGGGTTTCGATGAAGCGGGGATTTTCGGCGGAATCGCCGAGGGCCTCGCGCAACTTATTGATGGCGGTGCCGAGGCTGTGGTCGAAGTCGACGATGGTGTCGTCGCCCCAGAGCCTCTGTTGAATTTCCTCGCGGGTCACAACCTCGCCAGGGCGTTCGAGCAGGCAGATGAGGACACGAAACGGCTGCGCCTGGAGCCGGATGCGAATGCCGGACCTGCGCAGTTCGCCGGACTCACCCTCCGCCTCGAAAAGGCCGAAGGAGAATCTGGACGCCATTTTTTCCTGATGCTCGACTGGGGCGGGCATGGGTTCCTGGTCTCCGGGACATTACTTTGTACCTCTGTTGATGGACCGGGGTCAATGCACTTCGGTCATCTGGTAACGGTTGAAGTACGGCCGTATGCTCTTGAATTTCGGGTGTTTGGCTGTTGATCGAGATTTGATCGAAAAAAGGTTTGTTGTGCATTGCCGTTTGTAGTTGGAAGCGAGTTTAGTTCACCTGGCTCGGAGAGTGTTTCAAAACGATACGTCCATTCCGCGCCGCTCGACTTTTGGAGGCAAACTCAATGATCTCTTTAAAACAAGGCAGGCAGAACTTCGTCAGCGGGTTGCTGATCGTCGGCATGCTGCTGATGCTGCCGCTCATCTTCGCGGGGCGCGCGCGGGCGCAGTCGGACAGCGCGCAAATTCAGGGCACGGTGACCGATGCCTCCGGCGCGGTGATTTCCGGAGCGAAGATCACAGTAACCAATGTGGGGACCGCGGCGACCTTCACAGTGAAGAGCGATGCCGGAGGCAACTTCGCATTCAACGCGCTGCAGCGAGGAAATTACAGCGCGAAGGTGATCGCGGACGGATTCGAGTCTCAGGTGCAGGAAATGACCCTGGACGTCTCGCAGGTGCAGCAACTGAACTTTCAGCTGAAAGCGGGCGCACCTACGACGACAGTGACGGTGACGGGGGCGGCGCCGCTGGTGCAAATGGCGGATTCTTCGCTGTCGACGGTGATTAACGACCGGCAGATGGTAGATCTCCCGTTGAACGGACGAAACTTCAGCCAGCTTGCGCTGCTGGCGCCAGGGGTGACGCGCGGCGCCTATGGGGGCATACTGCAGGGCACGGGGGGCAACGCCGAGCAGCTGCGCTACGGCGATACGGGCGGCATCGCGTTGTCTGCGAATGGTATACGTCCGCAGGCGAATAACTACCTGATGGACGGCGTGGACGACAACGAAGCGCTGGCGAACGGCATCAATGTGTGGCCGGCGATCGAGGCGACTTCTGAGTTTCGGTCGATCGTAGGTCTGGCGCCCGCGGAGTTTGGACGCGCGGGCGGCACGATCGTGGAAGTCTCCACCAAGTCGGGGACTAATCAGATTCACGGATCGGCGTTTGCGTTCTATCGGGACAGCGTGTGGGGCGCGAATCCGAATTACTTTGGGGGGACGGCGACCAACTCGCACCGCGATCAGTTCGGAGGAAGCATCGGCGGCCCGATCCTGAAGGACAAGCTGTTCCTGTTCTTTGATTACCAGGGGCTGCGGCAGGCTTTGCCGCTGGACTTTTACGTATCGACGACGCCGACGGCCAAGATGCGCACGGGCGACTTCTCCGAGCTGCTGGGTTCGGGCCTGTCGGTCGTGCCCACGGTGAGCGGCGGATCGGCGTACAGTGCGACCGGCTGTGCGGCATTCCGTGGATTCAATGGAAGCTACACCACGACGGCGCAGTTGAACGCAAGTCCGGACAACGGCGCGATCTTCGATCCAACAACCTGCGCTCAGTTTGGACTGGATGCGAGCGGCGCGGTCATTGGTACGGCGAACGTGATTCCGTCGGGGCGGCTCAACGCAGCGGCGGTGAGGTATCTGAATATCTTTCCCGCAGCCAATCACGCGAGCAGCAATGTGCTGAACAACTACGGCCGTGAGCAGTTCGACACGAAACGGTATAACGACTTCGACGCACGACTGGATTACAACGCGAGTGGGAAGGACATGGTGTTTGCCCGTTACAGCTATCAGATGGACAACGACGGGAAAGACACTCGCTACCTGGGCCTGCCTTCCGGGTTCGGTTCCGGCGACAACAACACGCATCCGCGTGGAGTTGCCGGAGGGTGGACGCACATCTTCGGGGCCACGGCGGTGAACGATTTCCGCTTTGGATTTCAGCGGCCGTTCTTCAGCTATATCAACCCGTTCGAAGGTGAGCCGTTCTCGGCCGACCTGGGGATTCTGAACGCGAATCGCAATTCGCTCCTGGGCGGCGGTGCGCTGATCGGCGGCAATGACGGCGAGATCGGTTATACCGGTGACGGCGGTCCGTACGAAGTGCCACAGCATGCGTTTCAGTGGCTGGATACCACGAGCTGGACGCACGGGAAACACAGCTTGAAGTTCGGCGCCAATATCATCTTCCGCGAAGTGGATTTCTTCCAGGGCGACTATCGCTCGAAGGGCTTCTTCAACATCGCGGGCAACGGCGCCGATTATACGGGCTACGAGGTATCTGAATTACTCGCCGCCTTCGTCGACAACTATTCCATCGCGAATCCGCTGGGCTACTATCACACGCGGAATTTCGAGAACGGCTTCTTTGGACAGGATGACTGGAAGGTGAATCAGAAGCTGACCCTGAATCTGGGCCTCCGCTATGACATTCTGACCTGGCCGTATGAAGAAGATAACCGGCAGTCGAACTTTGATATCGCCAGCAGCCAGCTGCTGGTGGCCGGCGTGGGGGGCAACTCGCGCAGCCTGATCAACACCAACTGGGGGGACGTTGGCCCTCGTATCGGTTTTGCCTACGACATCTTTGGCGACGGCAAAACGTCTCTGCGCGGCGGGTACGGAATCTACTATTTCCGGGACCGCGGCGGCGTGGGCAATCAGCTGTCGAACAATCCGGACTTCAACGGAGCCTCATCCTATCCGTCGAACCAGGGATACCGCGTCACTTTCACCGGGCAGAATCTACCAATCACCACTCCTCCGGACAACCTGAACACCGATGCGACGGCGCTGTTGCCGTCGGCAAACTTCACAGTGGACGAAGCTGACCCGACGAATGTATCGACGGTCTCTTATCCGAAAGACAACAAGAACTCGATGCTGCAGGAGTATTCGGTGAGCGTGCAGCGGCAGCTGGATAAGCAGACGGTGGTGACAGTGGCGGGGATGGGCACCAAGCAGGATCACCTGTTCAACAGCGTGACCTATACCGCGCCGCAGCTGGGAACCGGCTACCAGTTTTTTGACAGCGGACCGGGGGTAACGAATCGCGGTCTGGGTGTCACACTGAACGAAGACAACGGAACCGGCAAATACTACGGGCTGCAGACAAAGATCGAACGGCGGATGGCGAATGGCCTGCAGCTGATCGGCACCTACACCTGGTCGCATGCAACGGATAACTCAACCGGACCGTTCTCGCCAACCGGAGGCACGGGCAGCATTTACACGACATCGACGGGACCGGATTTCGCATTGAATCGCGGGAATACGGGAGACGATCAGCGCCACTCGTTCACTTTTGCGGGCATCTGGGATCTCCCGGTGGGCCGGGGACGGCAGTTTGGCGGCAATATGAACCGTGGGGTAGACGAGGTTGTAGGCGGATGGGAACTGGATCCGTTTATTTATCTGGGAACCGGCACGCCGGTCGACCTGACGGTGAATAACTCGGCGGGCGGTGTGTTCAGCCGTCCGGATCTGACAGGCGATCCGCACTTTGGGACGCACAAGGCGGCCAACGGCGCGGTGACTTTGTTCGACGCGTCGGCATTCGCCCTGCCTCCGACGAATACCGGCGGCATTTACTTCCGGCCGGGGACGGTACACCGGAACGAGTTTTATGGACCGGGGTACGACTCGGTGGATCTGGCGCTGCACAAGGTGTTCTCGATTGGAGAGCGGGTGAAGCCGGACTTCCGGGTTCAGGCTTACAACCTCTTCAACCATCCGCAGTTCCAGGGCGCGAAGGATACCAACATCAGCGACTATCTGGTGAGTGGTAAACCGAGCGGCTTTGGGGATGTGGGCACGAGTCTTCGTCAGGCCAGCGAGCGCGAGCTCGAAATGGCACTGCGGGTGACTTTCTAACCCGATCGCGCAATAACGCGCCACGGTGTGGCCTCCCACCGTGGCGCAATTCTTCGGCGCACACAACGGCGCCAGCCTGATACTGAAAGGTGATCTCATGAAAGGCTCCGGGGGGCTGGTTGCTGTAGCTGCGCTTGCGCTCGTCTGCGGTGGATCCGCATGGGCGGCGGCCGAGTCGGCAGCGCGACCACCCTGCGATACGACAAAGGCGTGGGGCGCACCCTGCATCGATAAGGTCGATCCGCCGAGTTGGTGGACTGCTCTGCCCTCCCCCATGCTTTTGCTGCACGGCACGCATCTCAGCGGAGCCAAATTTTCGATTTCCGGAACAGGCGTAAGGATCACGCAATCCAGGATCACGCCCAACGGGCGCTACGCGTTTGTGTGGCTGTCGACGAAAGCGGCCGGGCCGCAGTCGATCGTGATTCGCCTGAGCACGTCTGGCGGATCGGGTTCTGCGCCCTTTCGACTTGAACAGAGGAAACCTGCTCAGCATGCCGGATTTTCTGCGGCCGATGTCATGTATCTGATCATGACGGACCGGTTCGCCGATGGTGATCCGTCGAACGATCCGCAGCCATCGGAGCGGGCACTCGCGCGCGGCTGGCATGGCGGGGATTTTCGCGGCATCGAGCAGCATCTGGACTACCTGCAGCAACTGGCAGTCACGACTCTCTGGACCACGCCCGTCTACGACAACGATGGCGGGACTCAGGCCTATCACGGATACAGTGCGACAGACCTGTACCAGACCGATCCGCATTTTGGAACGATAGCCGATCTGCGCCATTTGTCGGACGCGTTGCATCGGCGCGGCATGAAGCTCGTCCTCGACACGGTGCCGAATCATCTGGGCGCAATGCATCCATGGGCAGCCGATCCACCGACGCCGGACTGGTTCCACGGCACGCGCGCCGAGCATCGGATCGCCAGCGACCGATTTCAGGCGGTCATCGATCCGCACGCAACCTACGAGCAGAGCCGGGATGTGACCGAAGGATGGTTCGCGAATGTGCTGCCCGATCTCAATCAGGAGAACCCGCTGGTCCGGCAATACCTGATCCAGAACGTGATCTGGTGGGTGGAGAATACCGGAGCCGATGGTTTACGCTACGACACTTTTCCGTATGTGGGGCGCTCGTTCTGGCAGGCACTGAATGAGGAACTGCGCAGACTTTATCCACGGCTGACGACGGTGGGCGAAGTCTACAACGGCAACCCCGTGGTGACGTCTTACTTTGCCGGCGGGGTCGCGCACGATGGGATCGACACGGGGCTTTCGACGCCGTTCGATTTCCCGATGTACTTCGCACTGCGCAACGCGTTGGTTCACCAGGAGCCCGAGGCCTCCGGAGCGGGTGGACACGACGGGCTGGCGGGTCTCGAGGACGTGTTGCGCCAGGATTGGCTCTATCCACACCCGGAGCGGCTGGTGACTTTTCTCGGGAATCATGACACGGCTCGCTTCATGAACCAACCCGGGGCGAGCGTGACGGATCTGAAACTGGCATTTGCTCTGCTGGCCACGCTTCGGGGCATGCCGCAGATTTACTCCGGTGATGAGATTGCCATGCGCGGTGGCGGCGATCCGGAAAACCGACACGATTTTCCCGGGGGATTTTCAGGGGACACGGAAAGTGCCTTCAATTCTTCGGGGCGAACGCCCGAACAGGCCGAAGTTCATGACTGGGTCGCGTCGCTATTCGGATTTCGGCAGCATCACCCGGTTCTTGCCACCGGGGAGCAGCAGGATATCTTTTTCGACGAATCCGCCTTTGTATTTGTGCGCACACCCGATCTGAAGAAAGGCTGTACCGCGGGCAGCGAGCACTATGTGGTTGCCGTCAACTCATCGGATCAGACCCGTGAGGTCAAGCTTGACCTGAGGCACACGGCTCTGGAGGGGTGCAACGAATTCCGAGGAGAAATTGGGACGTCGACGGTCGTTCATGCGGTGGACGCGGAGCTGACGATTCCCCTCGCAGCAAAACAGGCTGTAATCCTGAGCGCACGTTAGAACCGCGAATCACTCAGCGGCCGTGCGACGGATCTGCTGACCGGCTGACGTTCAGGTCGAGGAACGTCTGGTCGGAATGCGGAAGTTGTGGGGCATAACAACCTCCATCCGGGGCGTAGGTTGGTTGGCAGCGAGCTGTGTTCTCGGGGCGGCGGGGGGATTGGGCGTATTGCCATATGAGGGCCTCGGAGAATCCGCTCTTCGCCGGATCGAGACCGCTGGCGGGCAGCGCACATCCCGGAGCGGGTGGGCACTGATCGTTCCAGACCCAGAGCTTTGCGTTCGGAAAGCGGTTCGCTGCATCCTGCGCCGTAGAGACTTGCACGGAGCCGGACTGCACGGGGATTCCCGAGCAATAGACCCCGGGTTTGTAGGCGGAGTGGGCGACGGCCGCGATCCATGTTCCCAGGTAGTCGGCCTGCTCGCGTAAGAGGCTGCCACCTTCTTCCTGATCGAGAAAGAGAATGGCTCCGGCGGGAAATCTTTCCTTCCGTGCAGCGGCGATGGCGGCCGCGGCGTCCTGACGGCCGAGGTCGGCGGCATTTTGGTTTTTGAGCTGAGCTTCGAGCCTGCCGTTAAAGAGGATGAGGAAACCGAAGCCTGCCTTGCGGACTTCATGGCGCTTCCCTGCCCAGGGATTGCCAGACATGCCCGGCGGATCGTTGAGCCAATAACCGGTATAGGCGAACGTCTGGTGCAAAGCGGGCAAAAGATCGTTCCCCGGGTAGCTATTCTTGTCAAATCCGTAATAGCTCCGTTGCGCGGAGACTGTAAGTGACGCTATCAGCAGCGAAGTTGATAGTAGTCCGGCATATCTCATCGCACTTAGGACCTGATTCTCGGATTTACGACGACATACATGACGTCGGTTGCGAGGTTGACCAGCACATAGGTGAGCCCTACGGCTAAGATGCAACCCTGGAGCAGGGGATAGTCGCGATTGGAAATGGCCGAAACGGTGAGGCGGCCAATTCCTGGCCAGCTAAAGATTGTCTCCGTGACAATGGCGCCGGCAAGGAGCGCACCGAACTGCAGGCCGATGAGGGTGAGCACGGGGATCATGGCATTGCGCAACGCGTGTTTGTAGACCACGGTGCGTTCCGGGAGGCCTTTGGCGCGGGCGGTGCGGATGTAATCCTGGCCGAGTTCTTCGAGCATCGAGGTGCGCACCATGCGGGTGAGAATGGCGGCCAGTGCGCCGCCCATGGTGACGGCGGGCAGGACCAGGTGCGCAACATCACCGGCGCCGGAGACGGGGAGCCATCCCAGTTTGATCGAGACGAGCAGAATCAGGATCGGTCCGAGCGCGAACGATGGGAAAGACAATCCAAAGAGACTGACGACGCTCAGCAGGTTATCGCGAGGCCGGCCGCGATGTAATGCCGCACTGATACCCGCAGGGACAGCGAGTAACAAGGCAAGTAACAGAGCGGCGGCAGTCAGTTCCACAGTGAAGGGATAGCGCACAATCACGAGGTGGGTCACTGAGTCATTGAGGCGGATAGAACGACCAAGGTCGCCATGAAAGACACCGCGCCAGTAATGCGCATACTGCGTGTGGAGAGGCAGGTCGAGTCCATAAGCATGGCGCAGGGCAACGATATCCGCGGGGCGGGCGCCTTCGCCTAACATTTGCTCGATGGGATCGCCGGGCACGATGTGGATGAGCAGGAAGACGATAGAAACCACCAGCCACAGAACCGGCAGGGTGTAGCCGAGCCGCATCAGCGAGGATCGCAGGAGCTGCTTCATCCCTTCGTTTCCTCGGCGACCGGCTGGAGTTGCTCGATGCGCACTTTACCGATGCGGCGGCCGCTCATCTCGAGCACCGTGAGACGGCGGCTTTCGAAATCGATGGATTCGCCTCCGTGTGGGATCTTACCCAGCCGCGTCAACAGAAAACCGGCGAGGGTTTCGACGCCACCTTCGCGAGGCAGGTGCCAGTTCATCTGTGTTTCCAGATCGCGGAGGCTGACACTGCCATCGAGAACCATGGCGCCGGTGGTGGTAGGAAGGATTGCGCGCGCAGCCACATCGAATTCATCTTCGACTTCGCCGATGAGTTGCTCGATGGCATCTTCGACGGTCACCACGCCTACGGTCGATCCAAATTCGTCAACAACGATGGCGATGTGCCGCCGGCGCAGCTGGAATTCGTGGAGCAGATCGAGGACGGGTTTAGTTTCGGGAATCACGAGGATTTCGCGCATCACCTGCTTCAGGCGAATATCGCTCAACGGTGCGGTGGAGAAGCGCGTGGAGGCAGTAGCGCGGAAGTGCATAAGGCGGCTGATGTCTTTGGAGTAGACGACGCCGACGATGAACTCCGACCCGCGCGCCGGATCGTAGACGGGCACGCGGGAGTGCTGCTCTTCGACGATGCGGGCGCTGGCGTCTTCGACCAGCATGTCAGAGGGCAGCGAGAAGATGCGCTGGCGCGGGGTCATGATCTCGCGGGTGACGACTTCGTTGACCTCGACGGCGCGATGGATGAGGGATTCCTGATACTCGGGCAGCATGCCCATGCGGCGGGCGGCGGTGGCCATCAGCTTCAATTCTTCGGGAGAGTGGACGGCGCCCTCATTGGTAAGCTGCGCTCGAAAGAGGCGCAGCACCAGGGTCGCGGAGCGGTTCATGAGGCGGACGACGGGCCGGGTGAGGTGAATGAAGACTTCCATAGGTCCGGCGACGGCGACGACCATTTGATCGGCGCGACGCAGGGCCAGGGCTTTCGGAACGAGCTCGCCGAGCAGCACATGGAAATAAGTGATGAAGGCAAAGGCGAGCGGGACGGCTGCGAGATGGGCATACACGTGCGCGTAAGGCAGCGGACCCATCAACTGCTGGAAGACGCCGGCGATGGCGGGCTCGCCGATCCAGCCGAGCGCGAGGCTGCAGAGGGTGACGCCCAGTTGAACGGCGGGAAGAAAATCTCCGAGATTCTCCTGCAGGCGGCGGACAATGCGCGCACCGGGCCTGCGTTCTGCGATGAGTTGTTCGATCCGCGTCTCACGGACGCTGACCAGCGCAAACTCCGCGGCCACAAAGAAGCCGTTCGCCAGAATCAGAAGAACGATGGCGACGCCGTGGAAGAGGAGGAACTGCGACATTGGCTCCGAGTCTAAATGAAACCGGCCGTCCGCCCGGAGGCGAACGGCCGGCAAAGCGGGGGAGCGCTACTGGTTTCCGGCTTCAGTGCTCTTGATGAACTGCGCGACGCGGTCGTGCAGCTGTTTGAGGCACTCGTCTTTCACATAGACCATGTGGCCGGACTCGTACCAGGAGTACTCGATATTGGCGGCGACCTTTTCGGAAATCGGCAGATGCTTATCCTCATACTGCGCCGCGTAGAACGGCGTGGCCAGATCGTAGTAACCGCCGTTGACGAGCACCTTCATTTTGGGATTGATCGACATGGCTGTAGCGAGGTCGTTGCTGACGTTCAGCAGCGGGCCTCCCTGGCGCTTGAAATCCCACTGGAATCCACCGCCGAAATCCGCCTGCGGCAGGTAGGTTTGGCCTTCACCATACTTCAGCGTGTTGCGCACGTACTGGTTGAACAGCGCGACATAAGCTGAGGAGATGGCCGAACTTTGCGGATCGTAATCGGCGCTTTCGCTCAGCGGGTTGACGGAAGGACCGGAGAAACGGGTATCGAGACGGCCGGTCGTGTCGCCGGTATCGTCCTGGAGGTTTTTCTCGAATTGGCCGCCCGCGATGCGGAGGTCGCCTTTGACCAGATAGTCGACCGGGAGACCCGTGTAGTCGTGGAGCTTTTGCGCGATGGCTTGCTTGTCGCTTTGGCTGAGGTCAGTGCCCTTGGCGAGCGCCTGAGCGTACGGACCCATGGCAAAGTCCTCGACTTCTTTCAGGAATGCCTGGAGATCGGGGTGCTCCTGAGGAAGCTTGTGGTGGTAGCGAGCGGTGGCAGCATACGTGGGCAGCGCCAGCTCATAGGTTAGATCGATGCCGGGGTTCTGATGGGCGCCATCGATGTCGGTGGTGAAGTTGAAGATCTGCGAAAGCAGAATGACTCCATTCAGATCGATGGTTTCCTCGTTCTCAAGGATGTTGGAGAGGACGGCGGAGCGGGTGGTGCCGTAGCTTTCGCCGAAGATGTATTTGGGCGAGTTCCAGCGGTTGTATTTGGAGAGGAAGCGCTTAATGAAGCGGCCGAAGGCGTGGCCGTCTTCGTCGATGCCCCAGAAGGCTTTGCCGGCGTCCTTGCCGGTGAGACGGCCGAATCCGGTGCCTGGCATGTCAATGAAGACCAGGTCGCTGACGTCGAGGAGGGAGTACGCATTATCGGCGAGCTTGTAGGGAGCGCCGGGGAGGTGGGTATCCATCTCCGTGACGACATGCTTCGGTCCGAAGGAGCCCATGTGCAGCCAGACAGTGGAGCTGCCGGGACCGCCGTTGTAGATGAATGTGATGGGGCGCTGATCGAGGCCGGCGTCGCGCTTGAAGTAGGCAACGTAGAAGATGCGGGCGAGGGGAGGAGCCTGGCTGGCATCTTTGGCGGTGGCGAAAGATGCGGCGAGATCCGTGTCGGGCATCGGCTTGCCATCGGCGCCGAGCTGCGAGTCGTCACCGTTGGTGGAACCGACGGTGATGGTTCCGGCGACGGCGTTATAGAGGATATGCTGGCCGCCAGCGTCGAGCGTGCCCTGGGTGGTGACTTCCTGCGCGGGCTTTTCCGCTGGTTTCTCAGCGGACTTGTCGGCCGGTTTGTCGTCGGCGGCTGCGTGCATGAGAATCGGAGAAAATGTAACGGCGGCGGCTACGAATGCCGCCATCAGACGAATAGACTTATGCATCCTGGCTCCTGAGGAAAACGGGAATTACAAAGAACGGGGGGAACGCAGATTATAGTGCCTGCGCATCTCTCCGGGGGAAACCATGTGACGGAGGGGCTCCGGTTGGAGTCCAGGGGATCAGGTTCTTTGCCGCGCGGGTATGCGGTGAGGGCAGACGATCAGCCCAGGTCGAGGTCCCAGGTCTGGCCGAGAAGGTCTTTGCCGAAGCTGTGGTGGGGTTCTTCGCGGACGAGGCGAAATCCAGCGTTCTGGTAAATGTGGTGCGCGGCTTTGAGGATGCTTTGGGTCCACAGGGTGACGCGGGTGTAGCGGGCGGCTCGCGCGAAGGCGATACACTCACTGACCAGAAGCCGCCCCACACCCATGCCGCGGGCCGAGGGATCGACATAGAGGAGGCGGAGTTTTGCGGTCCCCGGCTGATCTGGATGCCGCACGAGGAAGATGTGTCCGATGTGGCGTCCGTTGACTTCGGCGATCCAGCAGCGTTCGCGTTTGGGATCGAAGCCGGCAATGAAGTCGGCCACGATTTTCGCGACCATGCCTTCAAAGGTCCCGTCCCATCCGAACTGGTCGACGTAAGCGGCGCCTTCGAGAGCCACCACCGTTCCCATATCGCCGGGGCGATGGGTGCGAAGCATGACGGGTGGGCGATGGTTTGAGTTCCTGCCCAAAACGACCTGCTCGATGGTTTGTGTGGCGCCGATGAAGCGGGCACGGTCGGGCGTGGGCAGGCTCCGGAGAAGGGCGCGGGCCTGCTTTTCAGCGCGCAGATTCAGGGTGCGAAAAGCGGCGCGACCGCGGGGGGTGAGAAGCAGGTTGGCCGCGCGGCTGTCGTCGCTGGAGGTTCGGCGATCGAGCAGGCCGGCTTTTTCGAATTTGCTGAGAATGCGACTGAGGTAGCCTGCGTCGATGTCGAGCGCGTCGGCGATGGCTTTGGCCTGCGGCTCCTCGACAGTGCCCTTGCGGGAACGGGTGGCGAGTTCGTAGAGGACGCGTCCTTCCGCCAGGCTATATTCCGTGCGCAGGAAGCCCTCGCTGAGCGTGCCCAGATAGCGAGTGTAGACGCGGTTAAAGTGCCGGAAGGCAGAGGCGTCAGCGGCGACATCGGCGACAGGCATGCAGACAGGATGTGCCGTTTAGTTGACGATGTCAAGTATCTTCCCCGGCGTCATCGGATGATTTCGGCGTGGGCGGCGGATCCGCATAGCCGGGGAGAATTTCTGATTGTGGATAGCGGTCAGGGGCGGGGGAGGGGCTGGAGCACCCTAACCCCAGGAATCACGCCAAAATGCGCTCCTTGACCAGTTCGGCTCAATTCAGGGAATATTCAACGGCAGCCTATTGACTGTCGAGTAATGCCGGGCTACTCTGACGGCAACTTCGACTGATTTGTTGCCGACTGCCAACTCGGTGCACGCGCCCTGCCTGAAGCATCTGATCAGTGTGGAGCGAAACCAGTTGCAGAGCCTGGCATCCCTTACAACCGAACTTCAGCCGCATGGTGGCCGGTACACCGTGCCCGGAGGTCTATTCCTCGCCTGATGAGAAAACATCTCGAGATCACTCCCAATCTTGAGCCCCTGTTCGGGACCCGCGACGAAAACCTGAGACTGATGGAGGACGCTCTCCATGCGCGCATCGATTTGGTATCCGATGCGGTCATGGTGGAGGGTCCTGAGGATGCAATTGCGCGTGTGGAGCGCATTTTTCAGGATTACGAGACACTCCGACGCCAGGGCATTCTGCTGCAGAACGGCGAACTGAATGGGATGCTGCGCCTGGTGACGGCGGATCCGACGGTTTCGCTGCGCACTCTGGGCGAGAGCGGGAAGCAGCGATCCGCGGGAATCAAGCGGATGGTGCAGCCACGTTCGATCAATCAGCGACTGTATGTCGAGGCCATCGAACAGGCGGATATGGTGTTCGGGATTGGGCCGGCGGGCACGGGAAAAACCTATCTGGCAGTGGCTATGGCCGCTTCGGCTCTACTGGCGAAAAAGGTGAGCCGGATCGTGCTGGTTCGCCCGGCAGTGGAAGCAGGCGAGCGGCTTGGGTTCCTGCCTGGAACGCTGCAGGAGAAGGTGGATCCATATCTGCGACCGCTCTACGACGCGCTCTATGATCTGCTGGAGCCGGAACGGGTGGACAAGATGCTGGAACGCAATGTGATCGAGGTGGCTCCGCTGGCGTTTATGCGCGGGCGGACCCTTAACGATGCGTTCATCATCATGGATGAGGCGCAAAACACCACGAGCGAGCAGATGAAGATGTTCCTGACGCGGATGGGGAACAACGCCAAGGCGGTGATCACGGGGGACATCACGCAGATCGATTTACCGAACCCGAGAAAGTCCGGGCTGGTGGAGGCGATCAACATCCTCGAAGGGGTGGACGGCATTCGGTTCGTCCGTTTCGAGGATGGCGATGTGGTGCGTCACCATCTGGTCCAGCGCATTATCCGGGCCTACGAGGGCTTCAGTCGCCAGCAGGAACTGCCGCTTGCGATCGACGGAGAAAATGAGGTCCGGTTTTCACAGCCTCAGTAGGTGGGGTCGAGACGGACGGTGAAAGTGGATTAAGAGGTACCATCGAAGTGGGAGGGTGCAGGTGCCCTCCCACGGTTGTTTCGTGCATTGGCCGCTCCAGGGCCCGTTGCACCGGACCATGATTCTGATCGAACCCACGATACAAGCCAGATTCGGCCGCGCTCTGCGGCAGAGGGCACTTGCTGCATTCCTGAAGCAGGCGAGCGAGGCGGCGGGTCTTGCGGGCCAGGTCTCGGTGCTTTTGACGGGGGACCGGCAGATGCGGCGCCTGAACCGCGAATTTCGGCGGAAAGATTATTCGACGGACGTGCTTTCGTTCCCTGCTGCGGCAACGGTTGATGGTCAAGCGGAAATAGCCGGAGATCTGGCAATTTCAGTGGATACCGCCGCGCGCCAGGCGGGGGAGTTCGGACATCCCCTGGCGACGGAGCTGCAGATCCTGGTTCTGCACGGGGTGCTGCATTTGGGTGGCTACGACCACGAGGCCGACAGGGGACAGATGGCGCGCAAAGAGTCAGCGCTGCGCAGACGTTTTGGACTGGCGGCGGGGCTGATCGAGCGCACAAGGGCATCCGCGGCACCGAGGCGCGCCGCAGCGGCCGGACGGGCAAGGCGATGAGCGTTACTGCAGCGGTACTGATCGTGCTGCTCCTGGTCGTGCTGACGCTGGCCTCGTATATCGACCGGCTTTACTCGGAGATGGGCAAGTTTCTGGCGCGGGAATTTCAGGAAAACATCGACGTCTGGGAGCAGCGAGTGGAACCGCGGCTGGGGATGAATCGCGACCGGATTACGCTTTCGGCGGCGATTCTGATGCATCTTTCCCTGGCCTTCCTGACATTGGTTTTCGGCATGCTGTTGTTCGATCGGGAGCGGGTGGGCGATCGGGCGACGCTGCCGGAGATTGCGCAGGTGGTGCTGGGGATTGTGCTGGTCATCGTGCTTTTTAACAGGCTCTTGCCCTATGCGTTTTTCACGCGCACGCGCGGCAGGTGGATCGTCGGGTGGCGTTGGTTCCTGCTGACGATGATGTGGGTGGTACTGCCGATCACGCTGTTCGTGCAGTTCATGCTGTCGATCGCGGCGCTGGCGGAGTCGCCGGTCCATGCGAACGGAGAAACGGCGGCCTCGGAAGCGGTCGAGGCCCTGATTGAAGCCGGCGAAGAGGAAGGCATCATCGAGGAGAGTGACCGCGAACTGGTACGGTCGGCGGTTGAATTTGGCGACAAGGTGGTGCGGGAGGTGATGACGCCGCGGCCCGCGATGTTCGCGGTTCCGGGGACGATTACGCTGGAGCAGTTCCTAGAGCTGATCCGGGCGCGGCCGTTTTCGAGGGTGCCCGTTTACAGCGAAACGCTGGACAATGTGACGGGCATCGCGTTCGTCCATGATTTGCTGCAGATTTCCGATGCGGAAGCACGATCGAAGACGGTGGGGGCGATCCAGCGGCCTGCGGCGTTCGTTCCGGAAACCAAGAAGGTTAACGAGTTACTGCGCGAGATGCAGCGCGAGAAGCAGCACATGCGCCTGGTGATCGACGAGTACGGGGGCGTCGCCGGGCTGGTGACCATTGAGGACCTGCTCGAGGAGCTGGTAGGGGCCATTCGGGATGAGCACGAGGACGAAGACAATGCGGCGGTAATCCGCGAACCGGGCGGGACGTGGGTCGTGCCAGGAAACCTGGAAATTGCGCGCGTCGAGGAGATTCTCGGAGGAGTGGAATTGCCTGAGGATCTGGAGGCGACCAGTGTGGGCGGGCTGGTGAGCGAGACTGCCGGGCGTATTCCTCAGTCGGGCGAGGTGGTGGAAGGATATGGTCTGAGGTTCGAGATTCTGGCCTCCACCGATCGGAAAGTAAACCGCCTGCGCGTCTCGCGTCTGGCAGAAGCCAGCTAGTCTGGAAGAGACATGAAGATGCGCTCCGGCTTCGTATCGATCATTGGGCGTCCGAACGCCGGCAAGTCGACGTTGTTGAACGCGTTGATCGGCGAGAAGGTCGCCATCGTCACGCCGAAACCGCAAACCACGCGCACGCGGATCCGCGGCATGGTGGATGTGCCGGAGCGGAAGGGCAAGCATCCGGTCACGCAGGTGGTTTTTGTCGACACGCCCGGGATTCACAGGCCCGCGTCGCAGCTGGATCGCAGCATGATGCAGGAGATCCACGAAGCGCTGATGACGCGCGACGTGGTGCTGCTGGTAGTGGACGCGGTGCGGCGGCAGTCGCGGGCTGAAGGTGGACCGCTGAAACTGGACCGGGCCAGTGAGGAAGCGATGGCCTTCGAGATGATCCGCCAGCTCGACTGCCCGGTATTCCTGGTGATCACGAAGATTGATCTCATCTCGAAAGACGCGCTGTTACCGCTGATCGAAGGCCTGAGCGCATTGCACTCCTTCGCTGAGGTGGTTCCGGTTTCCGCAAAGAAGGGCGACGGGCTCAAAGTGCTGCTGCACAAGATTGCCGAGTACCTGCCGGAAGGGCAGCGCTGGTTTCCGAAGGAACAATTCACCGACCAGCCGGAGCGTTTTCTGGTTGCGGAACTGATTCGGGAGCGGGTCCTGATGGAGACCGGGGAAGAAGTTCCTTATTCGACGGCGGTGATCGTGGAACGGTTCGAGGAGGCGGCGCCGCAGAAGGCAGGGCCGGGCAGCAAGCTCCCCCTCACGCGGATCTCGGCAGCGATTTACTGCGAGCGCGCAGGACAGAAGGCTATTCTGATCGGCAAGGGTGGGAGCAAGCTGAAGGAGATCGGCGCCGGCGCCCGGCATGAGATTGAGGCGTTGCTGGGGACGCGCGTTTATCTCGAACTGCATGTGCTGGTCCGGGAGCACTGGCGGGAATCGCACGCGTTTGTTGAATCGCTGGACTGGCGAAAGCAGCTGGAAGAGCTTTCGAAGAGAGAGGGCACAGAGTAACCCGTTTTTTCTTTCCCTGTGCGGGCATCAGGCGGGTTCGGTTCGAGTGATCCTGTTCCTCATGGCTTCGACCTGCTGGTGGAGTTGGAGAGCCGCGGCTTTGCGGTCGGAGTCGACAAGGCTGTCGGGAAAGAATTCGACTTCAGCGGTCAGGCCGCTGTGGGCGAGGGTTCGCAGGAGGTGCGAGGCAAAGGGCGCGTCTCCGTACCAGCAGATGTCGCGCTCTTGCCCGCCCCGAACGCGATAGCCAATGGCGGCGGCGGTCATTTCCATGGCGAGATGGACGGCAGGTTCCAGCAGAGTGGCGTGGAACCGCTCAACTCTGCTTCCGTCAGTACTGGTTCCTTCGGGAAACAACAGGATGGGAACGCCTTCCCGGAGAACCTCTGCCATCTGCCGCGTCGCCTGGCCGGCGCTTGTATGGCTTTGCCGATCGACGAAGATGGTTCCACCGCAGCGGGCGAAAAACCCGAAAGCCAGCCAGCGGCGAACTTCACGTTTGGAGACAAAGACGCAGGGCACCGTGGCGGCAAAGACAAGAATGTCGAGATAGCTGAGATGGTTGGAGCAGATGAGTCCCCCGGCCGGGCGCGTGCCGCGGGAGTTCACCTGCATTCCGATGCGACGGAGGACGATGCGGCACGCCACGTGCAGCCATTGAGCTCTTTGCCATAGCTGGAGACGCCCGCCTCGGCGGAGCCAGAGGAAACGCACGCCGACTTCGGCAAGGCTAAAGAGAAGGATCAATAGGCGCAGGCTCGCTCGGACCGCGCGCTCGAAGGTTCGAAGTCCGGAAGAAAGCGGTGTTTCGCCGCCGGCGAGAGCTGCGTCAGATCGAGCAGGGTGAGAAAGTCGATCGTTCCGAATTCGCGATCCCATGCTGGTGCGCCGCAGATTCTGGCTCCCACTGCAATATACGTCTTCAATAGTTTCGGGATTTTTACCTCAACAGCAATTTCCGCTGGATTGGCGGGTAACTCATAGGCGGAGGTGGGCCGGGTGCGCAAGGGCTCCGAAGCCAGGAAGGGGATTAATTGCCTGTACGTCGACCATCCTTCGCGGGGATCGCGGGAGTTCAGCGACGAACAGCCGATGAGGTAGCGCAATTGGTAGAACTGCGCATACTGGACAATCCCCCGCCATAGAAGGGTGAGTACTTCGCTGGTGCGGTGATCGCGGTCGATCGAAGCGCGTCCTAATTCCAGAACCTGGCTGCGCATAAGTTCGTAGGGAGAAAAATCGAATTCCAGCTGGCTGTAGTAACCGAATTTTCGCGCCGCAGTCTTGCCTGACTGCATGCGGTAGGTGCCTACTACCTCGCGGCGGTAGCGATCCTCGACGATGAGGTGATCGCAGAATAAGTCGAAATGGTCCTGGTCCAGCCCGGTCTGGTAGGAAGATTGGAGGCCTTCTCCGAGCTCGATGTTGAATACTTTGAAGCGAAGCCTGCAGGCAGCATCGCGTTCGGCCAAAGTTTCCGCGAGCCTGATCTCATACTTTCCCAACTGGATCGAAATATGCGGCGTCTGCGGGGTCAATGCGGCAACAGAAGCTTTGCCCCCGGCCTGAATATCCAGGGAACCGCCCACACCGGAAACGAGCCGGCGCGGTCCAGCAGCACGGTTAAGGGTCGACACGCCATCATCTTGCGCTGTGGTCTGACAACCTGAGCTTACGGGTGAGAGAAAAGACTGCGAATTGTGAGTTAATGTGCTGTTTCAGAACATCTATCGCACGGGGCGGACGGTTCCGTGGCGGGGCTACAGGAATTTTTTGTAACAACCCTCTCAATTTGCTATGGTAGGCGGTGTTGTATCCGTTCCCTGGATAACTTGGCTTTTACAAATACGAGAGAAAAAAAATGACACGCGAAGAACTAGTTGCTGCAGTAGATGAAGAAATCAGCCGCCTCGAGAAAGTTCGTGCTTTGCTCCTCAGCACGGGAGGCTCCCGAATCACTCCGTCTTCCTTTGGTAATCGGCCTCGTAAGAAGCGGGTTCTCAGTGCGGACGCCCGTGCACGTATCGCAGCTGCCCAGAGGCGGCGCTGGGCGAAGCAAAAGGCTGCTCAGAACGCAAAGAAGTAGTTTCAGGTAACTGGCGGCTGAAGAGCCGCGGTTGTGACTGCACGTTCTGCCGCCACAGCGGCAGGGCGAGGCACAGTTTCGTCTATCGGCCGCGCCGACGAAGACCGAGGCGACCGGTAGGCGCATAAGTGCGCCGCAAATCGTTACGACTATGTTCGATCACCTGATTCCCCCGGAAAGAGACGGCCGATATACTACAATGCCTGTCGGCGACCTGGTGGGGATCCAAGCCAGGGCAGCAAGCTCGGTTCAGGATGCCGGGTTTGTCCGAAGGTCCGCCGATGGCCACGCTCGCCACGTCGACCTGGACTGCCATGAAACCTGCGTTACAGCCCACTTTCGCATCTCCAATGCGGCCCATGGGGGAGCTGGTCAATTCTCTGGCTGGTCCTTTTTTCCCGGCTACGCTGGTTGGCTGGATCTTACTCATTTTTCTAGTCGTCATCGGGACGGGCGCATTGTGGCTGGCCTGGCGGTGGCTGAGAGGCCATCTGCACGGCCCTGGGGAGAAATTTTCCGGGGAACTGGCCATGTTGCGAGCCGTGATAGCAAGCGTGCCTGACCTGATCTACGTCAAGGATGCGGAGGGCCGGTTTCTGCTGGCCAATCAGGGCACTGCGGATGTAATGGGCGCAGCCTCAGGGAACGAACTAAGGGGTAAATCCGACTTCGACTATTACTCAGCGGAGCTTGCCGCGGGCTTTTATCAGGATGAGCAGAAGGTTATTGAGTCGGGGGTGGCGCTGGTCAGCCAGGACAAACATGTCCGGGAGGGCGATGGCCGGGTACGGTGGCTTCTGACGACGAAGCTGCCGTTCCGTGACTCCGAAGGAAAAGCCATCGGGATCATTGGAATCGGACGAAATATTACGGCTCTGAAAGAAACCGAGTCCGAACTGAAGCGGGCCCGGGAGAACCTGCATTTTAAGGCGACGCATGACTCGCTGACATCGTTACTCAATCGCGATGCGATTCTCGACATGCTGGGGCGGGAGATTTCGCGTAGCTCCCGCGAACGCAGCTCGACGGCGATACTGCTGGCGGATCTGGATCATTTCAAGAGTGTGAATGACCAGTTTGGCCATCCTGTCGGCGACGAAGTTCTGCGGGAGACGGCCAAACGTTTTCTGCGGGCGGTACGCGGCTACGACCTGGTGGGCCGTTTAGGAGGAGAGGAGTTTCTGGTGATCCTCGGAGGTTGCGGTCCTCAGGAGGCGTTGGCGCGGGCCGATCAGCTGCGGCAGAGCATTGTCGAAGCGCCAATCTCAACGGCGAGCGGACCGATTTCTCTCAGCATCAGCATCGGAGTGCTGCCCGCGCGGGAATGGGGCTATCCGCGCCGCGACGAGCTGCTGCGCCAGGTGGACGTGGCGTTGTACGCCGCGAAGGCGGAGGGCCGCAACCGCTGCAGGCTGGCCGTTCCGCCAGACGATATTTCCGCCGAGCTGAGGTAAGCGGGGGAGCGTCCGGCTTCTGGGTGAACCGGCTCAGTGGCAAACAGACCTGGCGGGAACGGCTTATTTCCTTAGATACGCATCTGTACCGGCAATCCAGTCGGCCCTGGGGGGCGTGAAGATATCGAGGTCGATGGTGTCCTCAACAGCTTCGGCCTGATGGGGCATGTTGGATGGAATGACCAGGACCTGACCGGCGCCAACGGTGATGACGCGGCCGTCGCCCATCGTGAAGCGAAGGGCACCTTCGAGGATATAGGTGATCTGTTCGTTCTCGTGGCTGTGCTTCGGGACGATGGCGCCCTTGCGCAGTGTGAGGCGCGCAAGCATGGCACGGTCGCCGTAAACAAACTGACGATCAATGAGGGGATTCAGCTGCTCGACTGGAATGGTGTCGAAGCCGGTGTACTGCAGGTTCTTGTTGTCGGCCAACGGGAGTCTCCGGGGATTTGATTCGAAGTCGCCTCGACTATCATAGGGCGCATGGACACAGGACTGAAAGGCAGAGTCGCGATTGTGGCCGGCTCGAGCTCGGGAATTGGAAAGGCAACGGCTTTGGCTTTCGCGGCTGAGGGCGCCAAACTGGCGCTGTGCGCGCGCCGGCAGGCAGAGCTGGATCAGGTGGCGGCCGATGCGACAAGACGGCACGGTGTGGAGACTTTTACCCGGGCGTGCGACGTTGGCGATCCCGCGGCGGTTGCTGCGTTTGTTCAGGAGACACACACTCACTTCGGACGGATCGATGTTTGTGTGCCGAATGCGGGTGGTCCTCCGGCGAAATCGTTTCTGGAAACGACGCTGGAGGACTGGGAGCGAGCCTGGCAGCTGAACCTGCGCAGCACCATCCTGTTCGCGCAGGCGGTGCTGCCCTGGATGCAGCAGCAGCACTGGGGGCGCATCGTCACACTGACTTCTTACACGGTGAAACAGCCGGTTCCGGAGCTGGTTTTGTCGAACACGATTCGCGCGGGAGTGATGGGCCTGGTTCGCTCACTGGCCGGACAGTTTGGGCGCGACGGTATCACCATCAACAATGTGGGCCCGGGGTTCACCTCCACGGACCGTTCGCGCAGCTTACTGGAAACGCGGGCAAAGAATCGCAACGTCTCGCTGGAACAGGTCCAGAGCGATCTGGAGCGCGAGATTCCTATTGGCCGGATGGCGACGCCGGAAGAGGTGGCGGCGACCATCGTGTGGCTGGCTTCGGAGCTTGCGGCGAGCATCACGGGGCAGACCATCCTGGTGGATGGCGGGAGCTACAAGGGTCTGTAGTCCGAATCCGTCGCAATGGAGCAGGAGCCGTATTACTGGTCGGTATCCGGCCTCTTATAGGGTGTTTGGATCCAGTGGCGCGCCTCGTTCATAGCGCCAGCGGTGTTGTCGTTGGTCTGGAGCGCCTGGCGATATTCCGAAATGGCGCGATCCCGCTGGCCGGTTAAGTCGAAAATCTTGCCAACGGCGATGTGGCTCCAGACTTCAGTCCATCTCGGCTCGGCGTCGCCATTGAGCGCATCGCGGTAGGCATTCACGGCAGCCTGGTAGTTCCGCATGCTGAAGAGAAGCTCGCCGATGCGGTAATTTGCGAGAGAACTTTGGGCATTTGACTTGAGGGCTTTTTGATATTCGGCGAGGGCTCCGCCGGTGTCGCCCTGCGCCGCCAGTTGCTGGCCGCGCAGAATGGCTACGCGAACCTCGAGGTCCGGGGTGTTCTTGAGCACCCAGTCCTGGGGATCGATGATGACGCGGCGCGGCCGGCCAAAGGTGTCGATGACGTACTGCGAGTCGGTGCCGACGACGTCGACGCGCTTGTCGACAGTCTTACCTTCTGTTTCGACGCGCAGATCGACGGGCATGTTGAAGAGATCCATATCGCCCTGGATTTCGCCGATGGTACGGAAGCCTTTGTTGTTTCCGAGCCGGTAGACGGCGTACTTATCGTTGAATTCAGGGGCACCGGTGCCGTCGAGCCATTCGCTGAAGAATGGGGTCAGGGCCTGCTGGGACTGCTCCTCGGCGACGCGCTCGAATTCACTCGAGCGGATGCCCTTGTCTTTGTACTGGCTGAGCGCGGCGCGCAAAATCTTCTCAAAGCTGTCGTCGCCAACCTCCCAGCGCAGCATGTGGAAGACCAGGGCGCCCTTGTCGAGGGTCATGGACTGGAACTGCGGAGAGTAAGCCGCCAGGGTTCCGGCGCTGGCGAGGGGGATGGTGTCATAGGCGAGGGCGCTGGCGGCGATGTCGGGGAGGGCGGTTTCAAGGGCCGTATGGCCGGCGTCGTCTTCGAGGTACATGAGCTCGCCATAGCGGGCCATGCCGTTAATGATCCAGGCATCGTTGAGGGTGGCCGGGCTAACTTCGCTGCCCCACCACTGGTGGGCGATGGTATTGGCCAGGAGACGGAAGTCGTTCTTGCCGCCGATGTGGGAACCGGCCACGGCGGCGATTTCAGGGGCCCAGGCCACGGGAACTGTGTCGTCGGGCAGCTCGACGACGTTCAACTGCGTCGATTCGGGGATGCCGAAGGTACTGGTGAAGTAAGCAAATTCGCGCAGCGCGGTGCCGGCGTAGTCGCTGGCGGCCGCTTTGTGGGCTGCGGTTGTGTAGACGTGAATGTTCGGAGCGGCGCCGGAGACGGGGGGCTCGAATTTGCCTGCGATGATGGTGCCGGGAAAGCCGGGCTTATCCCACTTGAATTCCCATTCCTCACCGCCCATGGTTTCCTTCGGCTTGCCGGTACTTCCGGTACCGATAACGCGATAGCCTGCTGGAGCTTTGACGTGAATGTCGGCGGTGAAACGGTCGGTGAGATAGCCGGTCATCGGGAACCAGCGGCCCGCATAGAGCAGATAGCTGATGGGATCGCCGACGTAGGCCAGCTTCAATCCTTCGACAGGGCCGCCGGCGTCCGATTCCAGCTTGCCGGAGTAGTGAAAGGTCCAGGTGACCGATTGACCTTTGACCAGCGGGGTGTTCGGCGTGACGACGAGGGTTGCGCCAGCTCCGCGCGCGCCGTTCAGGGGTGCGCCCTTCGCGTCGCTCACCTTATCGACGAGAAGGGCGCCATGCAGGTCGAAGATGGCGGACGGCATATCGGCCAGCGGCGTAAAGGTGACCTGGGTGGTGGCATCGAGCGAGTGATCGGCTGGATGGAGTTCCAGATTGATGTTGTAGCCGGTGACGTCCAGCGTTGGCCTGGGTGGAACATTCTGGGCGTGGGCCGGCAGCGCGGGCGACAAAGCCGCCAAAACAAGGGCCGCGGAAAGGACAGCAAGGCGCGGGAGGCGATACTGTTCCGGCGCGTGGGCGAATGGGCAGATCTTCATGGAACCTGGCTCAGTCTTTCTTCCGGCGTTGATCGTTGTCGCAGCATCTCGAGGGTGATTTGGGCAACGCGGCCGACGGCACTCTGCCCGCTGCGCAGCATCTCTCCCACGCGCCGCAGGTTGGCCTGCATCCGGAGCCGCGCTTCTTCATTGTCGAGCAGCGGTCTGAGGTGTGAGACGACAGTATCCGGCGTAAAGTCACCCTGAATCAGTTCCGGTACGATGCGTTTTCCGGCAATGAGGTTCACCATGGCCACATGCGGCACGTCCACCACCCGCTTCGCCACCGCATAGCTGAGCGGTGAAATCCGGTATACCACGATAAATGGGTTGCCGATGAGCGCGGCCTCGACGGTAGCGGTTCCGCTGGCCACGATGCTGGCACGGGCGTGGCAGAGGACGGCGCGGGCGTCGTCGGTGATCGCGATCCGCGGCGGGCCGGACTGCGCCGCCAGCAAATCGGCGAGCAGGCCCTGGATGTGGTCGCATTGAGGCTGGGTCAGGGTGGACGCGAGAGGCAGCAGGAACTGGAGGCCGGAGGGGCGTTCGGACTGGGAAACCAGCATGGAGGCCGCTCGCACCATATCGGGCAGGTTGAGCCGAATCTCCTTGCCACGGCTTCCCGGGAGCAGACCCACCCAGATTTTCGACGGATCGATTCCCAGTTGGCGCGCAAATTCGTCGCGGTTCAGTTTGGGGGGGCCGAGTTCGGCCAGGGGATGCCCGACGAATTCCGCATCGACGCCGTGGTCATGGTAGAAGCGCTCTTCGAAGGGAAAGATGGTCAGCATGCGGTCGACATACCGCTGCACGCTGCGGATACGGTATTTCTTCCAGGCCCAGAGTTGCGGGCTGACGAAATAAATCACCGGGACGTTTTGCGCTTTGAGATGGCGGGCCAGGGAGAGATTGACGTCAGGAAAGTCGATGAGGATGGCGATGTCCGGTTTTTCCGCAGCGATCGAGGCGCGCAGGCGTCGGTATTCGCGGTAAATGCGGGGCATGTGGCGGACGACCTCGGTGATGCCCATGACGGCGACATCTTCAGAGCGGACGATGGGGCGGAAGCCGAGAGCTTCCATGCGGCGGCCGCCGAGGCCGAAAAAATCGGCATCCGGCAACAGTTGCTGCAATGCCGCGATCACCAGCGTGCCGTAGTGCTCGCCGCTGGCTTCTCCGGCGGATAAAAAAATCTTTGGTGGACCGCTGCTCTTCATCGCTGCAAGGCGTTGTGGGCGCGGAGCATTGCCACCCTCTTCTCCTGTCTCTACTCTTGATCCCATGCTAGCGCGACCCGATGGAATTCTGCGCATCGAGGGAACCTGCGCTCTTGTGGCGAGCGTATCGGGTTACTTCCTGTTCCTGCACGGGCATTGGGGATTGTTTGCGGTTCTGATCCTCGCACCCGACCTGTCTCTCCTGGGATACGCCACGAAAAACCTGCGTTTCGCCGCGAATCTGTACAACCTTGCCCATAACTACGCGCTGCCGGTGATTTTGGGATTGATCGCCTGGAAATGGAATTCTCCATTTTCCGCCGAGATTGCAGCAATCTGGGTCGCGCATATCGGCATGGATCGCATGCTGGGATTCGGGCTGAAGTATCCCCAGGCATTCAAGCCGACGCATTTGCAGACGGTGGCGGTTTTCCGGACATACGAGCTGCGGCGCGGTCAGTCCGTACCCACGGCCAGCGAGGGCGTGAGGCCGGCGGCGGGTTCAGCCAGTTCCTGATCCTTGTACTGGAGCTGGTAGAGCTTCCAGTAGATGCCATGGAGCGCCAGCAGCTGCTGGTGGGAGCCGATCTCGCGCAGCTGGCCGCGATGCATCACGAGGATGACGTCGGCACGCTGGACGGTGGAGAGCCGGTGCGCGATCACGACCGAGGTTCGGCCTTCGACCATGCGTTCGAGGGCGGCACGCACGAGAAATTCGGTGTCGGTGTCGACGCTGGAGGTCGCCTCGTCGAGGATCAGGATGCCGGGCCGGTGAGCCAGAGCGCGCGCAAAGTTGATCAGCTGCTTTTGCCCGGTGGAAAGGCCGGCGCCGCGCTCGCGAAGCGGTTCCTGATATCGGCCAGGCAGCGTGCGAATGAAGTCGTCGACGTTCACCTGTTCGGCGGCGAGCTGCATGGCATCATCGGTGATGTTCTCGTTGCCGAGGCGGATATTGTCGGCGACAGTGCCGCTGAACAGGAACGGGTCCTGCAGGACCACGCCGAACCGCTGGCGGAGACGGGTCAGATCCTGCTCCCGGACGTCGACGCCATCCACCAGGACCTGGCCGTGCTGCACATCGTAGAAGCGCATCATGAGACTGGTGATGGTGGTCTTCCCTGCCCCGGTATGACCCACGATGGCCGCGGTCTGGTCGGGCTCGATGGTGAAGGAAACGCCACGCATGACCCACTCGATGTCGGACATTGCCTGCAACTCGGCGGGACCGGCGGCGGCAACGGCGGCCTTTTTTTCGGCATTCAGGCGATGGTAGGTGAACCATACGTCGCGAAATTCGATTCGGCCCGAGGCATCGCCGTGCTTAGGATTAACCGGCGAAACGATCTCCGGCGCGGTATCGAGAAGCTTGAAAACCCGCTCACTGGCCGCCATGGCAGCCTGCAGGATGTTGTATTTCTCGCTGAGATCCTGAATGGGCCGGAAGAACCGCTGCGCGTACTGCATGAAGCCCACCAGGGTTCCGAGCAGGACGGTTCCGCGCAGGACGCCGCCGCCGCCCATCCAGATAATGAGGGCGATGGCGAGCGAGCTGAGAAGTTCGACCACCGGGTAATAGAGCGCGTAGGCCAGGATATTGTCCTTGAACGCCTCCATGTGGATGAGGTTGATGGCGGAAAAGTCCCGGAAGGCGCGCTCCTGGCGGTTGAAGAGCTGCACGAGCGACATGCCGGAGATGTATTCCTGGGTATAGGCGTTGATGCGCGCGATGGCGGCCCGAATGCGCCGGTATGAGTCCCGCACATATTTGCGGAAGATGCGCGTGGCCAAAAGGATGAGCGGCAGCACGGAGAAGGCCATGAGGGCCAGCCACCACTTCATGCGCAGCATGACGAAGACAATCGCAGCCAGGACAAAGACGTCTTCAAAGATGGCAAAGACGCCGGAGGTGAACATCTCGTTGATGGCATCCACGTCGGTGGTGAGGCGGGTGACGAGCCGGCCGACCGGATTGCGATCGAAGAAGCCGATGTGCATCTGCTGCATGTGGCGGAAGATCTGGCTGCGCATGTCGAACATGACTTTTTGCCCGGTCCACTGCATGAGCCAGGTTTGCAACGCTTCGAGGACGTAGCTGAAGATCAGCGAGGCCAGCCAGACGGCGGCCAGTTCGGAGACGCCGGTCCATGCGCCGCCGGAGGCCCAGGAACTAAGGCGATGGGCCAGCAGAGGGTGTGCCGCAGCGCCACTGGCAGCATCCGCTGCGGCTGCCTGAGGGGTTCGGTCGGCGGCCGGCTTGAGGTACAGGTCGACAGCAACCATGGTGAGGTAGGGGCCCAGCACGTCTGCGCCGGCCTTGAGCAGGATTGCCACGATGGAGGCAAAGCAGGCCGACTTGTAGGGGAAGAGATAAGTGATGAGGCGCCGCATGAGCCGGCTGTCATACGCTTTGCCGACGACATCGTCGTCCTGCTGCGCAGAGCCGGGCTTGGGTGCCGGCTTCGGGTCGGGAGTGGTCCCCTGGGCGGCGGTCTTTCGGGACTGGGGATCTGAGCCGGACATGGATCGCTCTTTTTCATCTTACCGGGACGCGGGATGCACGGACGAAGGAACGGAGCTCAGGACCGGGGCGCTGACAAACCTGTGTGCGGAACGTCTCTGATGAGTACATCGTTCATGCGCGCGCAGAAAGGTCGACTCGATGAGCACAATCCGGCGGTGCCTTGACAGCGAGCGCGCCGCGATTCTGGCCGTCATCAATGCGGCCGCGGAAGCGTATCGCGATACGATTCCGCCTGATCGATGGCATGAGCCTTACATGCCGCCCGAGGAACTGGAAAGCGAGATTGCCGATGGAGTCCGGTTCTGGGGCTATGAAGACGGGGAGCAGCTGACGGGCGTGATGGGAATTCAATCTGTCCGGGACGTCGACCTGATACGGCATGCCTACGTCCTGCCGGGAAATCAGGGCCAGGGGGTTGGAAGCGCGCTGTTGGATCACCTGCTCGAGGCGCGTACGCGCCAGATGCTGGTTGGCACGTGGGAATCCGCGGTTTGGGCGATTCGCTTTTACCAGCGGCACGGTTTCGTGATGGTCTCGCCGGAGCTGAAGGCAGGATTACTGCGTGCCTACTGGACGATACCGGAGCGGCAGGTGGATACATCGGTGGTCCTGGCCTATCCGGCGATTGCTGTGTGAAGCCAGTGGAGCGACAACCGGTGCGGGGTGGCTTCCTTTTCGTAGTGCTTGACATCTTTCGTTCCAGCAAGCAAACTTCGCCTACGGGAAAAAGTCCCACCTGAGGACCCGCGATTTGCGAACCGAGGAAGGGCATTTGACAGGTCAGCCGGAAAAGCGAGTCACCTACACTCTGGACTCCTCGCTGGACAGCGTGAATAAAGTCGAGCAGACGGCGGAGCAGATGGCGCGCAAAGCCGGCGTTGACGATGATGAGATTTTCAGAATCTCGATGGCGGTGCGAGAGGCTGCCGTCAACGCTGTATTGCACGGAAACGCTTACGATCCGGAAAAGCGCATGACCGCGTCTTTTGAAAACACGGGTTCGTCGCTGGTAATCCGGATAACCGACGAAGGCAAAGGTCTTGATCCGGCGACACTGCCCGATCCGCTGGCGCCGGAAAATCTGCTGCGGGGCTCGGGGCGCGGCATCTTCCTCATACGGTCGTTTATGGATGAGGTACACTTCAAACAACTGCATCCCGGAACTGAGCTGACCCTGATCAAGCATCTAGGCGCCGCTCCATCCGGCGCCTAGCTTCCCCGCGCTACAAGTTTTTCCAAGGAGGAATTTCTCGTGAGCATGAAAATCAGCACTCGTCAGGTAGACGGGGTAACGATTCTTGATCTCGGCGGCCGGATCACCCTCGGCGAGGGCAGCGTGCAGTTGCGTGATTCGGTCCGTGACCTGCTCGCCAAAGGCCAGAAGAAGATTCTGCTGAACCTGGGCGACGTGAATTACATCGACAGCTCGGGCATTGGCGAGCTGGTGAGCGCTTACACAACGGTTCGCAATCAGGGCGGCGAATTAAAGTTGTTGAACCTGACACGCAAGGTGCATGATCTGCTGCAGATCACGAAGCTCTACACCGTGTTCGACGTGAAGGATGACGAGGCCAGCGCGATCGCCTCCTACGCTCACGCGTGAGCACTGGGTAAGTTGGAAAAGAGGCTGCCCTCCGGGCAGCCTTTTCCATTTGAGGGGGGGCTACTTCTGCGCCAGGCCGCGATCTTTGATCATGGCGCCGATCTGCGGAGCCCGCCCTCGCCAGTTTGCGTACATTGTGGCCAGGTTCTCGGTGTTGCCGCGGGAGAGCACCATCCGCCGGAAGCGGTCGCCGTTGGCGCGGGTGAGGCCGCCATTTTCCTCAAACCACTGATACGCATCGTCGTCCAGCATTTCGGTCCACTGGTAGGCGTAGTAGCCCGCCGCGTAGCCGTTGGACCAGATATGCAGGAAGTAGGACGAGCGATAGCGCGGCGGAACGGCGGCAAGGGCCACATGCGATTTTTCGAGGGCGGCTTTCTCGAAGTCGTCCACATTCTGTAGCGGAGAGCCGGCCGGCAGCGTGTGCCATTGCAAGTCGAGCATCGAAGCGGAGAGAAGCTCGGTGAGGGAGTATCCCTGATTGAAGTCGCGAGCCTTGAGAATTTTTTCGGCCAGTTCTGCCGGCATGGGCTGGCCCGTTCTGTAATGTTTCGCGTAATGCTGGAAGACAGCTGGATAGGTCGCCCAGTGCTCATTGAACTGCGAGGGAAACTCGACGAAATCCCGCGGGACCGAAGTGCCGGCGAGCGTTGGATACCGGACGTCGCTGAGCATTCCGTGCAGCGCATGGCCAAATTCGTGGAACATGGTACGCACATCGTCGGCACTGATCAGGGCGGGCTCTCCGGGCGCCGGCTTCGGTAAGTTAGCAACGTTGTAGACGACTGGCAGGTCGCCGAGCAATTTGCTTTGCTCAACGAAACTCGACATCCACGCGCCGCCGTTCTTGTTGTCGCGCTTGAAGTAGTCGCAGTAGAACAGCGCCAGGGGCTTGCCATTGCTGTCGTGCACCTCGAAGACGCGTACGTCGGGCTGCCAGACCGGGATGTCTTTACGTTCTTTGAAATCGAGCCCGTACAGGAGATGCGCGGCATAGAAGACGCCGTTTTCGAGCACGTTATTGATCTCAAAGTACGGCTTTACCTGGGACTCATCGAGGTCGTACTTCGCCTTACGCACCTGCTCGGCATAGAAATTCCAGTCCCACGGCGCGAGTTGAAAGCCACCGTGCTGAGCGTCGATGACGGCCTGAATGTCTTTGCTCTCCGCGCCGGCCTTGGCGGTCGCGGCCGGAATCAGCTGGTTGAGGAAATGCAATACGGCGTCCGGGGTCTTCGCCATCTGGTCTTCGAGCTTCCACGCGGCGTAGGAGTCGAATCCCAGCAACTTCGCTTTCTCCGCTCTTAGCTGTGCGAGCCGGGCAATGACAGGACGGAGATCGTCGCCGGGCTGCTCTGCGCGGGTCCAGCCCTTATCAAAGAGCGCCTGGCGGGTTGTTCGGTTCGACAGTACCGTCAAATCCGGCTGCTGCGTTGTGTTTTGAAGGGGGATGACATACCCCTCCACCTTGCGTGTTGCTGCTGCCTGCGCAGCTGCTGCAATTTGCGCGTCGGATAAACCTGCAAGCGCAATCTTGTCGGAGGTGGTGTAGGCCGCCTTCTTCGTGGCCTGCAAAAGCCCGCGACTGAACTCGTCATCCAGCTTTGATTCTTCTTCGTTGAGTTTTTTCAGCTTGTCTTTGTCGGTGTCGCTCAGGGCCGCGCCGGCGTGGACAAACTGGTCGTAGACGATTTCGACGAGGCGTTGGCTTTCGGGATCGAGGTGCAGGGTTACGCGCGTTTGATATACGGTTCGGACGCGGGAAAACAATTTCGTGTTCAGGTAGATCGAATCGTGGTGAGCGGCGAGTTTCGGGGCCAGCTGGCGCTGGACGTTTTGCAGGAAAGGATTGGTATTCGCAGCGGTCACCGCGTTAAGAGCGGCGTGCGATCGCTGGAGAAGCTGACCGGTCTTCTCCATGGCAACGAGCGTGTTGTCGAACGTGGGCGCGGCCGGATTATTGGCGATGACCAGCATCTCCTTCTCCTGCGCCGCCATACCGGCTTCGATAGCCGGCTGATAATCCGCATCCCTGATGCGGTCGAACGGCGGAGCGTGGAAGGGCAGCGCGCTCGGCAAATAAAACGGGTTCTCCGGCCCGAAGGCCGCAGTTTGAGCGATAAGAGATGAGTCAGTCATGAGGAGGGCGGTCATAGCGCAGGCGACGAAAAGCAGCGTCTTTCGGATCAAGTCTTTGTCCTCGGCGCGAAGCTGCATTGTATCGCGGGCTCCCGGACCTGCATTTCCGGATCTGTCTTTGCAATCCTGTTGCTTTTACTTCAGACCTTCGGGAATATAGAGCTGACTAACCCACGTCGATGCGCAAATCACAGGCTGTTCCACTCACGTTGCTGGCTGCCGCGGCCATCTCTGTTTCTACTGGATGCGACCATCCCACCCAGGTTCGCAACTGTGTCGACGGACAAAATCAAATCGTGCCCGACGACCGCTGCAATCCTCCGGGCCACCCGGGCGGCGGATACGTCCCTGTAGGTTATCGGTATCTCTACGGAGGAGCGAGTGGCGGACGAAAGGGCGACACCGTAGTGGGGGGATCCTCGGAGCCGGAAGCGGGTGCGCGGGTGGTTTCAGGAGAATCGGGTAGGGTGGTGCGTGGCGGATTTGGCGGCGAAGGCGAGGGTGGGCACGGCGGTGAGGGTGGCCATGGCGGGGGCGAATAGTGATGGAAATTTTCTCTGGTCCGGACGAGGAACGCGAGCGATTCCTGGATGATGCGTAAGTCGTCCGGGGTCTCCATTGTGCTTCTGGCGGCGGCGACATCAGGGGTTCCGGCGAGGGGCAACTCAACTCGGCGCGAACGAACTGTCTCGGCAGAAGCAGCGCGGATCGAGCGCGGCAGATTCGGACACGCGGTCGAAGACTACTGGCCGTTTGTCCTCTTTGGCGCGGTCGCCTTCCTTCTCATCCGAACCCGTGGAGGCGAGTAGTGCAACGCCATCGCATTCTCACGCGCCCCGACTGGCAGGAGAAAGTTGAACAGGTCGGCCTCACCTATCACACTATCGGCGGCCAGATTTATTGGGACGAATCGACCTATTGGGAATTTTCAGCGACGGAAATTGATTCCATTGAAGCGGCGACCGTTGAGCTGCAGCAAATGTGCCTTGCCGCGGGAGATTTCATTCTCGACAACAACCGCCTCGATGCCCTTCGGATCCCGCTGTCAGCCGCGACTCGCATTCGCGAGATCTGGAACTCTGAACCGCCGGCGCTCTACGGCCGTATGGATCTTGCCTACAACGGGAGCGACCTGAAGCTGCTGGAATACAACGCCGACACGCCGACCTCGCTGGTGGAAGCGGCGGTCGCCCAGTGGTACTGGCTCGAAGAGTGCTTTCCTCAGGCCGATCAGTTCAACTCGATCCATGAGCATCTGATCGCCAAATGGAAGGATCTGTCCAGTTGCATCCATCAGCCCGTCTATTTCGCCTGCGAAAGCTGCGACGAAGACTGGATGACCATCACCTACCTTCGGGATACGGCTCAGCAAGCCGGCCTCGGAACCGAAGCTCTCGGAATACGCGATATTGGATGGGATTCGAGCTCGAAGCGTTTCGTCGACGGTTCGAACCATGCAATGGAGACAATCTTCAAACTGTACCCATGGGAGGCATTGCTCGCAGATCGCTTTGGCCCTTACGCCCTCGAGACTATGGGGACGACCCAGTGGATCGAACCAATCTGGAAGATGCTCTGGTCGAATAAGGCTCTGCTGGCCGTCCTCTGGGAAATGTATCCTGGCCATCGACTGCTTTTGCCCGCCTACCTCGACGGACCACGCGACCTTGATGCGTGGGTTCGCAAGCCTCTGCTTGGTCGTGAGGGTGCTAACGTCACGGTGAAGCTGAGTGGTATCACGGTAGACGATACCGCTGGCCGCTACGCTGATGGCGGGTTTGTATGGCAGCAATACGTTGATCTCGCCGATGGTGGCACGGCGCGCAAGGTGATCGGCAGCTGGCTGGTGGATGGCGAGCCCTGCGGCATGGGCATTCGCGAACCGGACGGCTACGTGACGAACAACGGCAGCCGCTTCGTACCGCACTTGTTCCGTTAGCGTTTCCGCAGATCGGCGGGCTCATCGCGCGAAAATGCTTCGCGAGCACGAGAGGGACCGGCGTGAAAAGCCGCAGGCCGGTTGCGTTTACCCGCATCATTCACGAAGATAGGGACGAAGACCAGGCGATGCGCAAATCGCAGGCGATTTCTCTCACGTTGCTCGCAGCGGTGTTTGTTTCGCTCCCCACCGGGTGCGAGCACCAACCTCCGACACAGGTTCGCAACTGCGTCGACGATCAGAAGCTCATCGTTTCGGATGATGCCTGCGACAATGCGCCGTTCACAGGGAGCGCCATCGTTCCTGGCACTTATCACTACATCTACGGGGGTGCGAGCGGCGGCCAGCACGGCGACACGGTAGTTGGCGGATCGTGGCGGCCTCAGGCGGGGGCGCGCATCGTTTCGGGCGATACCGGAGCCGTCGTCCACGGCGGGTTCGATGGGTACCCGGGCAGCGAAGGTATTGGCGCGTGACGGCCCAGAGAGGCCAGTCCTAACGCTTGAGCAGGTCGACCGGCTCGTCGGCATTGGTCGCGCGGAAATACTTCGCGAGGGCCGGATGTTGCCGCTCGACGGCGCGATACATTTCCCACGCAACGCGACGGTACGAGAAGTGGCCCTGCGGAGCGGAACGCAGTTCGGAGATATACAGCGCTTCAGCAAAATCCATCTTGAAGAGTGCGCGATTTTTTGTGGCCAGGGGCAGGACGTACTGGGCGGATTCTGCAGCTTCCGGAGCGGAACCGGCCGACAGCGCGGCGTAAGCGGAATGCGCAGCCTGCACTGTCTGCTCGTAGAGCGCCTGGATGCCGGCTTCGGGCACGCCGTCGGGAATGGCATAGCCATGCGCTGACGTGAATCCCTGGAGCACCTGTACGCAGCGGCGGTGCCGGTGCATATCGCGGAAGCCGCCGATGTCCATGAGAATGTCGAAGCGGAGGGCATGGCCGGCGGAGAATTCGCGCAGCAACTCATCGTGGCGACCGCGGTGGCGCACGCCCAGGTCGATGATCTCGCCGCGCCGTGCCTCGCTGAGCGAAGCAACATGGCGGCGAATCTGGCGATAGGAGTAGTGACACTGGCCGTAGAGCAGGGTCGTGGCCAGATCGGTCTCCAGTGAATCCGCATCGTCGATCAGGTCGACCAAAGGAGCGGGTTCGACAGCCTCGCCGTTCATCAACTCGGAGGCCGCCTGGCGCAGGTCTTCGCGCGTGCGCACCTGGTAGTCATTGACGGCCGCATATTTTACCAGGGTGGGCGCGGTCTTCACTTCTCGCGTCAATAGCGCTGCGGCACGCTCCCCGAGCGCCGGATCGAGGGCGGCAATGTCGCGCTGGAGGGCGGCAAAATCATCCGCGTGGACGTTCCATGCAGCACCAGTGGCAGCCGCTTGTAAACGCACGCCCAGCTGGCGGACCTCGGCCACCGGACTGGTGAGCAACCGGGAAACCTGGGTCTCGAGGGTCCGCGCATTGACGATTTGCCCCAGCGACGTATTGGTGGCCAGCGGCAACAGGTAGCGCGCGACGTCGAAGGCCCGAGCCTTGAGGGTGCGCTCGTACGTCTCCTGCTTCATCTCTTCCGGCTTCGCGACCTGGCTCTGCAGTGACGTGAAGATGGCCTCAAAGACGCTGTGATAGCCGGCAAACAGGCGGTCGATGGTCTCGCGGTACAGGTCCGCCGACGCGACATCAGCGTTAAAGTCCGGCATATACCAGCCGCTCTTGCGGAAATTCTGGTAGCGGGTCGACCGCTCCTGCCCGTCCCAGCGCTGTTCGTCCACCAGCACAATGGCGGCCAGCAGGGAGAGTCTTTCGACGGCGAACGCCACATGCGCCAGGTCCGCGATGGAGCGATGCCCGTACTGGAAATAGAAAGTGTTGAGGAACTGCTCGGCCCGCTGGCTGCTGATCTCGCGGAGCGACTCCTTCATGGAGAGGGCGGACCGCGAATACTTCGCCATGGCGTAGGCCAGGACTTCAGGATCGGCCCCATGCACAGCGAAAACCTCGGTCTGGTTGTTGCGGCTTTCGGTTGCCACGGGCATCTCGGTCCTGGCCGGGGGAATCTCGGTCATTGAAGCCATGCACGAATGCTAAACCCCGGGGTTGCGGAAAATCCGGCACGCATCCGGGAAGTCACCGGTTGAGGTTTTTATCGTTATGCGACTGCAAAGAAAGAACGGGTACCATGAGGATGGTTTTGGCCTTACTCGCAGACGGACCTCTGGCGGAATGGCCCTGGTGCATGAACAACATCCTTTCGACGACCGAGCATCGCCCGTGGCCGCTGCCAAAATCGCCATGGGTGATGACCCAGCGGTGGAATGATTTGCTGTTTGCGCACTGGCCCCTGCCGGCGGCTGAGCTGACTCACCTGTTGCCTGAATCTCTGACGGTGGATACCTTCGACGGGTCAGCCTGGGTGGGCGTAGTTCCCTTCTGGATGGACCAGATCCGGATGCGCGGGCTGCCACGCATTCCGGGGGCCAGCCGTTTTCCGGAGCTGAACCTGCGGACCTACGTCCGCGAGAGGCATACGAATCAGCCAGGCGTTTATTTTTTTTCGCTCGACGCGGCGAATCCCTTCGCGGTTTCGGCGGCGCGCATTTTCTTTCGGCTGCCCTACTACTGGTCGCGCATGAAGATTGCGACGGATGAGAGCCGAATGTTTCACTACAGCAGCCAAAGGTTGATCAGCCGGCCTCGCGCGCAATTCCGGGCTCACTACCGAACCCTGGGCAAGCCGTGCGTTAAAGGTGGCATCGAGAGCTTTCTGACGGATCGCTATGCGCTGTTTACAGCCACCCGGCGCGGCGAAATTGCCCGTGTGAACATCCACCACCTGCCATGGCCGCTGGAGTTGGCGGAAGCGGAGTTCGAGGTCAATGACCTGCCGCAGGCACATGGGATTCAGTTGCCCGATACGAAGCCGCTGCTGCAATACAGCCGCGAGCTGGTGGTTTACATCTGGGCTCTGGAAGGCCTGGGGTCGCCAGCCGGCCGACGGGCAACAGCGCCGGTTCCAGCAGGGCCGTAAGGATAGCTGTCACAGCCCGAAGAATCGGAGCTTTACGATAGGCTGGAATCATGGCATCACTTCAGGGAAGGACAGCGCTGGTCACCGGTGCTTCACAAGGGATTGGACGCGCGTGCGCTCTGGCACTCGCGGCGGCCGGCGCGAAAGTGGCGCTCGCGGCGCGCAATGAGACGAAACTGAACGACGTGGCAGCGGAGATTGCCTCGGCAGGCGGCGCGGCTGCGGTATTTACGCTCGACATCGCCAATGAAGAGTCGATCAAGAGCTGCGCAAAAGCCGCCATCGCCCACTTTGGCAGCGTTGAAATCCTCGTCAACAATGCCGGCGTTACGCGAGATACGCTGGTGCTGCGCATGAAGCGCGCCGACTGGGACGACGTGCTCACGACCAACCTGACCGGGACATTCCTGATGACCCAGGCGCTGCTGAGCCCCATGCTGAAAGCACGCTGGGGGCGCATCATCAACATTTCGAGCGTGGTCGGCGAAACCGGACAGGCGGGGCAGGCAAACTACGCGGCCAGTAAAGCGGGCCTGATCGGCTTGACCAAATCGCTGGCGCGAGAGCTGGCTTCGCGCAACATCACTGCCAACGCCATTGCTCCCGGCTACATCGAAACCGCTATGACCGCGGTTCTGGATGAGAAGCAGCGCGACGCGATGCTGGCGCACATTCCGCTGGGGCGGGCGGGGACCGATGCGGATATTGCGCATGCCGTTCGCTTTCTGGCCTCCGACGACGCCGCCTACATCACCGGCCACGTGCTCGACGTGAACGGCGGCATGTACATGGGCTAAATAATTTTGCGATGAAAATCCTTACTGCTGAGGAAATGCGCACCGTCGATCGCGTGACGACCGAGCAGTTCGGCGTCGGATCGATTGATCTGATGCACCGTGCGGGAAGCGCGGTTGCGACTCTGGTGCTGCGCGAATTTCCCGACTGCCGGCAGATTGCTGTTCTCTGCGGGAAAGGAAACAACGGAGGAGACGGGTTTGTGGCGGCGCGCCGTCTGGCGGCTTCGGGATGCGTGACGCGGGTGCTGGTGCTGGGCCATGCCACCGATTTGAAGGGTGATGCGAAAGCTGCGTTCGACAGGATGGCAGAAGCGTTTCAGCGACTGGATAATCCTGAACCGGTGTTCGCTCCGGATGAAGCGGCTCTTGCGTCGCCCAAAGTTCACGACCTGCTGGCATCGGCAACCCTGTTGATCGATGCGGTGGTCGGCACTGGGTTCAAACCACCGTTGCGTGGAGTGGCGGCCGCGCTTCGGGATCGGGTTAACGCGCTGCGGATGCCCGTGGTCGGTGTGGATCTGCCTTCTGGCTGGGATGCTGACTCGCGCGATTACAGGGCCGACGGAGCCTTTCGCGCCTCGGCTGTCGTCACCTTCACCGCGCCTAAGCTGGCACATATGTTCGGCGACCTCACCGGCAGTGCCACCGGCCCCATTGTGGTCGCGCCCATCGGCTCACCCGACGAAGCGGTCGAGTCAGGCACCAACCTCACCTGGGCGGGCGGTTCCAAGACGCTCACCGAACAGCCGCGCACTGCTGACTCGAACAAAGGTCTCTATGGTCACGTGCTGATTGCGGCTGGTGGGCGCGGAAAATCGGGCGCCCCGGCCATGGCTTCACTGGCGGCGCTGCGCGCCGGAGCAGGCCTGGTCACGGCTGCGGTGCCAGAATCCATCCTGGCCTCGGTTGCAGCGATCACGCCCGAATTGATGACGGTGCCGTTGAAGGAAGGGGCAGCGGGAGAAATCGACAAGGCCAACCTCGAGCCCGATCCGTTTCGCAAGCTTACCGAGCGCGCAACGGTCATCGCCATGGGCCCCGGGATGGGGCCCGAGCCAGAGGAATTTGTGCTTGGGGTGATGGAGAGAACCATGGTGCCGCTGGTGCTCGATGCGGACGCGCTCAATATCATCGCCAGGCATCCTGACAAGCTCAACGGCCGCGACCGGACCGTGGTGATGACTCCGCATCCGGGAGAGATGGCACGCCTCGCGGGCATCAACACAAAAGAGGTCCAGGCCAATCGGGAACCTCTCGCTCGCGAGTTTGCGCACAAGCACAATGTGACGGTGGTGTTAAAAGGCTGGCGCACGCTGATCGCGCATCCCGACGGCCGCATCGCAATCAACACGACGGGCAATCCTGGCATGGCAAAAGGCGGCAGCGGCGACATTCTCACCGGCATCGTCGCGGCGCTGCTGGCGCAGTATCCGGAGCATCCGGGCCAGGCCGTGGAGGCAGCGGTGTACCTCCACGGGCTCGCGGCCGATTTCGCCTTGCGCGAACAGGACGAGCACACGCTGCTGGCCACCGACACGATTGGTCACCTTTTTCGCGCTTTTCACTTTCGCTCATGGGACGAAGCGGGATATGTTTGGTTGGAGGGACTTCCTTCCTCCGCGGCGAGGTCGAGATGACGCAGACGGCAGATCTGAAAATGCATCAGTTCGAGAGCCACAATGGCAAGGAAACCATTGCGATCGGTCACCGCATAGCCGAGCTGCTCGCGCCGCCGAAATTTCTAATCCTGCGCGGCGATCTCGGCGCTGGTAAGACGACGCTGGTTAAGGGAATCGCGGAAGCACTCGATGCCGCAGAGCCCGATGAAGTCACCAGCCCGACCTTTACGCTGATTCACGAATACGAAGGCACGCGAACGGTAGAGGGGCAAAAGGAACCGGTGATGCTTTATCATCTGGACCTCTATCGCATTCAGAACGAGAGACAACTTGACTCCCTTGGGCTCGATGAGTTGATTGGGCCGGCCAGCATCGTGCTGGTGGAGTGGGGCGAGAAATTTCCCAGCGTGGTGAAACGCAGTCAGGGTGAGATTGAAATGCGCACCACAGGCGGCGATTCGCGCAGTATCACTCTGACGCTGAAGGATTGAAAGCGGGCGTGGCGCCCGATCCCGACAGAATCTAGAAGTGGTGGATTTTTTCCGGCTGGGTGACTTCCACCGGGCGTGCTGCTTCCCGTTCGAGCGAGCGGCTCACCAGATCGCGGGAGCCGAGTCCCACGGCCAGCGCGAGGGCGAAGACAATGCCGCCGAAGAGGATTCCAAATCCCAGCTCAACAATTTCGCCGCCGAGCGCCAGGTGATCGAGAACCATCGCTCCAGTCAGCACCAGGATCATCCAGCGCACGCCCATGCTGAGCAGGCGGGCATAGCTCAGATTGAGGTTGACGCCTGTGATGAGCACGCTGCGCGAAACAAAGCGGGCGAGCACGTTGCCGGCCAGAAGAAGAATGGCGGCTCCCACAACGCGGGGGACATAACCGAGAATCCAGCTGGAGAGAATGTGCTCGGAGGTTCCCGCCTCAAATGCGGAGACACCGACGACGATACCGGCGATCACGAAACACCAGAAGACAATGCGGCCGACCAGTAAAGAGGGGGTCGCGCGCGGGCTCCACTCCGCCATGGCGTTGGCACCGCGGCCCATGCGCTCATCGAAGTGGAGGGCAGAAAGAATGCGGCTGACGAGCAGCGACAGCAGCCAGCCGATGAGGAGAAAAAAGAGGAAGGCGACAATGAACGCGAGAATGCCGGGAAGCAGGGTGGCGATCTTGTTCATCACCCGCCCCATCGATGAGTGAAGCGACTGTTCTATCTGCTGCCACATATCCTCTTCTCCTTTCGATCGCTCTACGGATTGAAGCGATCCGGCCATCTCCACCGCGAGAGCAGATAAGGCTTCTTTTCCTCCCAGGCGCGTGCACATTGTTCGAGGCGCTGCTCTGCGGCAGCATGATCGAGACTGGAAACCTCGCGAGCATAAGACGCAACCCAACCCAGATAAAGCGGAGTAAGTGCGCCGAGTAGGTGCCCACGGCTGATGGTGCGAAGGCGATAGGCCAGCGCAAAGTCATACACAATACCAGCCCACAATTCGTCGGGCATACGAAACTGTCCCGGCGATAAGCGGGTTAGCCGCCGTAATTCAAGCAGCGTATTCGGGGGCAGCAACAAGCGCCAAACCTCGTCGAGGTTCTTTGAGCCGAGCAGAAAGGAATCCAGCATCGGCTGCGTGTCGATGGGCTGAACATCCGGCTGGCCCTCACTGGCATTGCCCCATGTGGGCGTCGCCTGGGATCCGCGAATACGCTGCCAGTGCGAGGCACATAGGTCCATCTCGTGGAAGAGAGATCCAGTAAGCTGGCCCAGCACGGCGCTCAGTTCCAGACCCTCGGTGGCGACCTTGTGATGCACGTCGATATGCACCTGGCCCACCGGGACCTGGGGAAAATGGGTGACTGCCACCGTAACCGGCCAAAGCAGCGCATCGCCGGCGCTCTCTGCGAGCGCGCTGGTTCGGGCGAGGCTGCCGCACAAGGCGCCGGAGGCAGCAAAGTCAAACACCAGAGGGAACCGCACTTTTCTGCCATACAGCGCGCGGCTCAACGGCGAAAGGATGCCGCTGTTGATGAGGCCGTCGTATTTTGACGCGGGATAGACGGGCATCGCGAGACCACACTGGCGATCCAAAACCGCGTAAGAGAGGAGCTGGATCGTATGCGCATTGAGACCGGCGAGGTCGGATCCAAGAACAATGCAGACCCGTGCGTTCAGCGAAGCTGCGAGACTGAGGACAGCGCGCTGATTGGCGGAGACGCCCGACCAGAATTCCCCCGCGCTCTGTGCAGGCGGCGAAAAAGGCAGCATGGCGAAGGCCGCATTCTCGGCTGCAGAATCCGTGGCAGCAGCGGGCGGAGGCGCAGATCCAGGCCACGTAAACACAAAACGCATCGAGGAGGCGGATCCCAGCTCGCGGATAATCTGTTCCGCGCGCGAACGCAGCTCGTCGGGCGATACGTCGCCAGCGATGCCGACGACCACGTCTGCAGAGCCGACGCGCTCCACCTGCTGTTTTGTTTCTTCCGTGATTTCGACAGCAGCCATTTCAGCGGCTCAATCCTATCCTTGTGTCACAACGGCAATGACAATATTCCCTGCAGCGGAATGCGAATCCAGGCCGGGCGGTTATTCAGCTCATAAACCAGCTCGTACAGCGCTTTATCGAGCATATAGAGATGCAGGAGTGCGGTGAAATCCGAGTGATCCGCGGGAACGATCGGCGACTCTCCGACCGTCTCGCGATACGCACGGAGAAATTCACTGGACACTGAAGTTTCCCACAGCTTCGCCCAGGACTCGAGCTGCGCGAACTCCTCCGGCCTTCGCGCTGTGTATTGCGTCAGCGCAACGAACGCAGCATAGCTGAACGAGCGCACCATCCCAGCCACATCCTTCAGCGGAGAAAGTTTCGCCCGACGCTCAGCAAGGGGCCGCGCAGGTTCACCCTCGAAGTCCAGAATGACAAAGTCGCCTTTCGACCGCAGCAGCTGGCCCAGGTGGTAATCCCCGTGGATGCGAGTCCATAAGCCGACGTTCTTTAACTCGGTCAACCTGCGCAATTTCGTCAGCAGAACGCCGCGGCGGCTGAGCGCGAGGCCTGCCGCCTCGACGGTATCCTCTGGCAAACGCGAGAGACTCGTCTTGAGCAGATCGAAAGCGTGCGCAGCATGACCACACAGGTTGTCGCGCGGCGCTTCTACTTCGGCTGGATCGGGAAGGTGGGGCACGAAGGCGGGATCATGGACCGAAGCCAGAGCCAGGTGCATCTCCGCGGTCCGGCGGCCGAGGGTCGCCGCGGCATCCAGATACAAACCGGCATGGGCGCGAGCTTCCGGATGAACTTCGTGGTGATCCGCAGCCGATGAATCAACCGGAGATTTTACGGAAGCGGTGCTCTCGTAGTAGCGATCCAGTTCTTCCAGCGTCCACTGCCAGCCGTCGCCTTCGTTCTGGACCAGGCCCTGCAGCAGCACCACGGTTGCGGGTTCTTCGTCCGTCCGCCGCACTTCCATCGATCCGCCGAAAGGAGGAATATTCGGAAACCTGACGTCCTCGGTGAGCGCACGGCCGATTTCAACGTCAGGATTCCGGCCCGGCTGCTGGCGCCGAAACAGCTTCATGATGAGCCGGCCGCCGAAGATCGCCGAGGTATTGCTCTGCTCCGCGCTGCTGACGCGCGTAGTGAGGGGCTGCGACCCGCGGAGGGTTGCCAACACCGAACTCGGAAGCCCCACCAGCGTACCGCTGCGGGTATGCAGCTCCTGACCGCTCGCCAAAATTTCCAGCAGAGCCGTCGGAGCACTTCCGAGAAGCCCTTCGTGCAGGACTCCAGCCAGCATTGCTGAACCGGCCGTCGCTAAAATCTGATTCGGCGCAGAGTCGCGCACCGCGGTGGCTGCGTCGCCGAAGCTCATCGCCAGGCATAAGAGCCAGGTGTCGGAGTCGCCCTCAACGTAGTCGACACTAACCCAAATCAGCGCCGATCGACGCTCGTCGAACAGAAGCGAGTCGGCGATTTTGGCGCGAACGATGTTTCTGGATTTGCTGCCGAACCAGCGCTGCCGCTGCAGATACGCGGGGAGCAGGCTTTCAAGGCGGCGCACGCCGTCGCCGGACAGAATGCTTTGCCAGTCCCGTTCATTCTCGACGTAGAATGCCTGCTCTCCGTCGGATCCTGGGACAGATTCGGCAGCGGCCATCGAGGGCTGAATCTCGAGCCACAGAAATCCGTACGGCCCCAGCGTGAGGGAATACGGGGCGCGGGTGATGGCCGGAAACTCGACGTACCCGAGCATTTCGACCGGCGTCATCCCTTCCATGCCCGTCAGGTTGAGTTGCACCGGTTGCGCAAAGCGTGACAGATTCGCGACGCACAACACAGTTTCTTCCTGATACTGGCGAATGTAAGCGAGGATCTTGCGGTTCGATGCTTCGAGGAAACGCAGGGAGCCACGTCCAAAAACCTGGAAAAGCTTGCGCAGCGCGATCATGTTGCGCATCCAGTTCAGCAGGGAGGAAGCATCGTTCTGCTGCGCCTCGACATTGATGGCTTCGTAGCCCCACACCGGATCCATAATGACCGGACTGTACAGCTTCGCTGGATTGGCGCGTGAAAAACCCGCGTTGCGATCCGGGCTCCACTGCATGGGGGTGCGCACGCCATTGCGGTCGCCCAGATAGATGTTATCGCCCATGCCGATCTCATCCCCGTAATAAAGGATGGGGGTTCCGGGAAATGAAAACAGAATGCTGTTGAGCAACTCTATGCGTCTGCGGTTATTGTCGAGCAGCGGCGCGAGGCGTCGGCGGATGCCGATGTTGATGCGCATGCGCGGGTCGGCGCTGTACGCCAGATACATGTAGTCGCGCTCGTCGTCTGAGACCATCTCCAGTGTTAATTCGTCGTGATTGCGCAGGAAGAGTCCCCACTGGCAGTTGTCGGGGATGGCCGGCGTTTGCGCCATGATGTCGGTAATGGGCAGCCGGTCTTCCTGGCGGAGAGCCATATAAATGCGCGGCATCAGCGGAAAATGAAAGGCCATGTGGCATTCATCGCCGTCGCCGAAATAGGGCCGGACGTCGGTCGGCCACTGGTTGGCTTCGGCCAGCACCATGCGTCCGGCGTAGCCCTGATCGATGGCGGCGCGAAATGCTTTGATCACGGCGTGCGTTTCCGGCAGATTCTCGCAACTGGTTCCGTCGCGCTCGACGAGGTAAGGAATTGCGTCGATGCGGAGGGCGTCCACACCCATATCGAGCCAGTAGCGCATCACGCTCAGCACTTCTTCGAGGACTTCCGGATTGTCGTAGTTCAGATCGGGCTGGTGGGAGAAGAATCGATGCCAGTAGTAGGCCTGGGCTACCGGATCCCAGGTCCAGTTTGATTTCTCGGTATCGGTGAAGATGATGCGCGCATCTTTGTACTTCTGATCGGTATCGCTCCAGACATAGAAGTTGCGTTCCGATGACCCCGCCGGAGCATTGCGCGCGCGCTGGAACCACGGATGCTGATCGGAGCTGTGGTTGATAACCAGCTCGATCATGACCTGCAGACCGCGATCGTGCGCGGCATCGAGAAAGCGCTGGAAGTCGTCGAGCGTCCCATAACTCGGGTGCACGCTCATGTAATCGGAAATGTCGTAGCCATCATCGCGCAGCGGCGAGGGGAAAAAAGGCAGCAGCCACAGACAAGTCACGCCCAGGTCCTGCAGATAATCAAGCTTTTGCATCAATCCTGGAAAATCGCCAATGCCGTCGTTGTTGCTGTCGCTGAATGCCTTGACGTGGATCTCGTAAATCACCGCGTCTTTGAACCAGAGGGGGTCGGCAACGCTGCCTGCCTTGCGGACGATGGTTTTGGTCTGCGGCATAGGATTGTGCGCGCTCATAGGTAGTAGTCGAAGTCTCTTTCAGAACGCACTTTGCGGAGCACGCGGAAAAGATGCGCGGGGATTCTGTCGGGCGACAATTCAACATAATTGCGAGCGCCCTGCCAGAGATAACGGAGGCCGGTGAGCTGATCGAATACCTGAAAACCCTCGTCGGGGAGCAGTTTCAGGCGATCGAGGTTGAGCGTCACCCATCCCGCCTGGGTGTGGAAGGAATCGAGATTGACTACCGTCAGCACGAAGTTGCCGCCGTCGCGGCTGGATTTGCTGTACGCAATGAGATACGGGTTGTCGGTTGGATGAAAAACCAGATCGTAGTTCGCATGCAGGGCGGGATTTTCGCGGCGCGCACGATTAATAGACGCAATGGTTCCCGCAATGCTGTGCGGCGCATCAATATCCCACCGACGAATTTCATACTTCTCAGAATTCAGATACTCTTCGCTGCCGGGGCGCAATGGTTGATTCTCACCCAGCTCGTACGCGGGCCCATAGATGCCGTAATTCGGGCCCAGGGTCGCGGCCAGGACGATGCGGCTCAGAAACGCGGGGCGTCCGCCGATTTGCAGGGTCTCGGAAAGAATGTCCGGCGTGTTCGGCCACAGATTCGGACGCATGTACTCGCGTACTTTGGTCTGCGTCAACTCGGTTAGATACTCCGTCAGTTCCTGCTTCGTGTTTCTCCAGGTGAAGTAGGTATAGGACTGCGAGAAACCCAGTTTCGCGAGCCGCTGCATTACGCGCGGCCGGGTGAACGCCTCGGCGAGAAATAATGCGTCGGGCGCGTCGCGCTTCACTTCCGCGATCATCCACTCCCAGAATGGAAACGCTTTGGTGTGAGGATTGTCGACACGGAAGATGCGAACGCCCTGTTCGATCCAGAACAGAAAAACGTCGCGCAGCGCGTTCCACAAGCCCTGCCAGTCCGTGCTCTCAAAATCGAGAGGGTAGATGTCCTGATATTTCTTCGGCGGATTTTCGGCGTACTGGATGGTCCCGTCGGCCCGATGTTTGAACCATGCCGGATGCTCCTTCACCCAGGGGTGATCGGGCGAGCACTGGAACGCAATATCCAGCGCCAGTTCGATATCCTTTGCTGCGGCAGCATTGAGGAGACTGTGAAAGTCCCTGAGCGTTCCTAACTCCGTGTGGATGGAGGTGTGGCCGCCATCCTTTGCGCCGATCGCCCAGGGACTGCCGGAATCGCCTGGCTCAGCAGTGGTCGCATTGTTCTTGCCTTTGCGAAAGGACTGCCCGATGGGATGGATGGGCGGCAGGTAGAGCACGTCGAAGCCAAGGCGCTGAATGTAGTCGAGGCGGGCCTCGCAATCCTTAAATGTTCCGTGCCGTCCGGGTTCCGGCGCTGTTGAACGAGGAAACATTTCGTACCACGCCGAGTAGCGAGCCTTTTCCCGGTCTACCGTCACGCTCAGTTCGCGATCGTAGCGCGTCTCCATCCCCGGATCGAGATACAGCGCCATCATGGTTGTCAGTGCTGGATCGAGAGCGGCGGTTTGAGCGGCTGGCAGTTCGTCGGTACCCCGCAACTGACTCGCCCATCGCCGCAACGCATCGGCATCGTCGCGCCCGGCACGCACGGCCGCCTGCTCCACCAGTTGCGCTCCCTGCAGCAGGTCGACGCGGATATCCTGGCCCGCGGCAATCCGTTTTTCCAGATCGCTTCGCCAGGTGTCGAAGTGGTCGATCCATCCGGCTACGGTGTAAAAATATTCACCCACGCGGGCTACCGGGAATTCGGCCCGCCAGCGGTCGTTGCCGAGGGCCTGCATGGGCAGCATGGTCCAGGAGGGAATTTCGTGAAAGCGAAACAGGAGCCGAGCCGCAACATGATCATGACCATCGGCGAAAACATCCGCCTCGACCTCGACAGTATCGCCGGCAAAGCGCTTGATGGGAAAACGCCCGGCGTCGATCTCCGGCTCGACGCTTTCGATCACGACGCGCTTCCGTCCATCGGCGGGTTTCTGCATGGTTTCGATTCGCTCTCCGGGGGCCGTTAGCACCAGCCGTAAAAGGACACGCTGGCGCAGATGCGGATTCTCGCGCGCGTCAGCTAGCGAGATTATACGAAGACAAAACCACAATTCCGCTTATGTGATTGGATGCAGGTTGACCGGGTTGCCGTGGAAGGCACTCCAGGGGTTCGCGCCTCAGTTGTCCGGCAGAATGCTGGACTCTTCCGAAGTCCGCAGCCGAACGAGCCGATCGATGGAGTACGGAGCGCGCTGCGAGGCGGTGTGATAATGGCGGACCTGGAGTTCGCCCAGCAAACCCAGCGCCAGCATTTGCGTGCCTGCCAGAATCATGACCCCGGCAATGACGAACAGCGGCCCGTGTTCATCCATCACATGTTGATGGGTGATGACCTTGAGCGCCAGCAGGAACGCCGAAATGCCCCCGCCGCCAAGGATTCCCAGTGCGCCCAGCAACCCAAAGAAATGCAGCGGGCGCGTCATGTACTTCAGCAGGAAACGAATCGTCATCAAGTCAAAGAAGACCCGGAAGGTGCGGCTGATTCCGTAGTGCGATTTTCCGCCTATCCGGTTCACGTTGGTGATGGGGACTTCGCAGATGCTGGCGCCGTACCATGATGCGAGTGCAGGAATAAACCGATGCATCTCGCCGTAAAGCGGGATGTTGTGGATGACCTCGCGCCGGTAGGCTTTGAATGTTGTGCCGAAATCGTGGATGTCGACACCTGACAGCTTCGCCATGAGCCAATTCGCACAGCGCGATGGAAACCGCCGCATGACAAAATTGTCGATCCGTTCCCTGCGCCACCCGCTGACGACGTCGTAGCCCTCTTCCAGCTTTTCGAGGAAGACGGGAATCTCGCCGGGGTCGTGCTGCAGGTCGCCGTCCATGGCCAGGATGAATTCGCCCTCAGCATGATCGAAGCCTGCGGCGAGGGCGGAGGTCTGGCCGAAATTGCGGCGGAGCTTCACGACCAGCACGCGGCTGTCGACAGCGGCAATCTCTTCGAGCAGTCTGCAGGTACGGTCGTTCGAACCATCGTCGACAAACACCAGTTCGAAGGAGTCGCCCACGTGCTCCATGACCTCTTTGAGGCGGTCGTAAAGCGTGGTGACGTTCTCTTCTTCGTTATGAAACGGGACGACAATGGAGTACTTCGGCATCATCTTTAATTATAGACTTTCGATGTGCCGGGCCGTGATCCGGATGCTGGATTGTTACGGCCATATTATTGATTCAGCAGCTCTACGGTAACGCGAGCGGCTTCTTCGCAGGCGGCTCGGTCGACATCCCGGTGGGTTACAAAGCGGACGCTGTCCCGATAGACCGTCCCGGCCAGAATCCCGCGCTCTTTGAGTTGCGCAACCAAAGCGTCGGCACTGCCGGGTTTGGGAAGCCTGAAGATCACGATGTTGGTCTGCACGGAGTCGAGGTTGATCTCGGCTGGCGAATCCGCAATTTTCTCCGCAAGCAAACGGGCATTGGCGTGATCTTCGTGCAGCCGCTGCGGGCCTTCATCCAGCGCGATGAGCCCTGCGGCGGCCAAAATGCCGGCCTGGCGCATGCCTCCACCCAGAGCCTTGCGGATCAGGCGCGCGCGGTCCATTTGCTCAAAGGTGCCCACGAGCATCGATCCAACCGGCGCACCCAGCCCTTTTGACAGGCAGAACATGACGGTGGTGAAACCGGAAGTCAGTTCGCGGACGCCGACCCCGAGCGCCACCGATGCGTTGAAGATGCGGGCACCATCCAGGTGAACCGGCAGGCCGCGTTCTTTGGCGCCAGCCCAGATCTCCTCCATCACCGGGAGGGGGGTGACGGTGCCGCCGGCCATGTTGTGGGTGTTCTCAATCGCGATGAGGCCGGTCGGCGCGCGGTGGTGGTGCTTACCGGTGATGTGGGGCTCCATCGCGTTCCAGGTCAACATGCCGCGCTCTGCGGGAATGGTCCGCAGCTGGCAGCCTGAAAAGGCTGAAGCCATCGCGATTTCCCACTCCACGATGTGGGAGCGCGCCTCGCAAATCACTTCCTGGCCGTGCTGCGTGTTCAGACGGATAGCGGTCTGATTCCCCATCGTGCCGCTGGGGACGAACAGGGCGGCCTCGCGCCCGAAGATCCCGGCAGCGCGCGCTTCCAGGCGGTTGACGGTAGGATCCTCGAGATAAACGTCGTCGCCCACTTCTGCGGATGCCATGGCGGCGCGCATCGCGGGCGTGGGTTTGGTGACCGTGTCGCTGCGCAGATCGATGAACGCAACCGGAGCGGATGCAGCGGTATCGTGGCCAGCGAGAACAGCCGTATCGGAAGACATGGGATTCCCTCTCAGCAACAGCCAGAATTCGAGTATGCCCTAAGCGACGGCCGGTTCGGCGAGGAACCGCCCAAAGACCTCGTTCGAGAGCAGCCGCCCATTCGCGGTGAGCGCCACACGATCGCCATCGAGGAAGGTGACCAGACCTTCGTCTTCGAGGACGCCGATAGTCGAGAGAAATTCGCGAACCGCCGATGCTGAGAACTCCTGGCGCAGGGCACCGAGACTCACGCCCTCATTGAGCCGCAGACCCAGGAACCAGGCCTCCTCCATCTGTTCCTCACGATCGAGGCGCCGAGGCTCGTTCCAGCCGGCGTCCTTGAGGTACGCATCGAGATCATCGGTTGTGCCGAAGCGCAGCGCAGATCCCGCATGGGTGCGCACCATCGAATGCGCGTCGAGCCCGAATCCAAGATAGGGTTGACGCCGCCAGTATTTGAGGTTGTGGCGCGACTCGCAGTCGGGACGGGCGAAGTTCGAAATTTCATACTGGGCCAGACCGCGGGCTGCCAGAAATCCGATCGCTTCGGTATACAGCTCCGCGATGAGATCGTCTCCCGGAACTTCTTTCGCGCGGTAGCGCCCGCCACTGACGAGCAGTTCGCGGCCCAGGCGCGACTCGTCGTCGACTTCGAGCATGTAGATGCTGGCGTGATCCACACCCGAATCGGCAAGCACTTGCAGAGATTCGAGCCAGGATTCGAAGGTCTGCCCCGGCAAGCCCGCAATCAGATCGACGCTGACGTCGGCGATGCCTGCGGCCTGCACGCGGCGAATGTCTTCGAGCGCGACCGCGCGGTTGTGCAGGCGGCCGATGGACTTCGCTTCGTTGTCGACAAATGACTGAACGCCGAAGCTGACGCGGGTAGCACCGCATTCAGCGAGCGCCTCCAGCACCGCAGGCTCGACCTGCCCGGGGGCGCATTCGACGGTGACTTCGGCCGTGGGCAGCAGAGCGAATTCGCGACGCAAGGTGGTGAAGAGCCGCCGGAACAGCGCAGGAGAAAGCAGCGACGGCGTTCCTCCGCCGAGATAAATGCTGTCCACTGCCTGCGGCAATTGCGCGCCCCAATTTTTCGCGCGCGTGCGGATGCTGCTGAGATCCCTTTCGATGCGGGAAATATAGCGATCGTGATAGCTGGCCGGAAAGACTCCTGACGAAAAATTGCAAAAGGTACATTTCGAACGACAGAACGGAACAGAAAGATACAGCCCGAGCATTTCCATATATCTCTATTGTCCCACCATCGCGCGAGGTCATCTTGAAACTGGTCATTCAGTTATCTTGACAACGTCTATGGCCTGTGCATTCCTCGCGCAACAATTCGCGGGCATTTGCGTTCATTCCCTGCAGAGACGATCCGGAGAAAGAGGGCCGGATAAGAGGTTCAAAACTTCGAGAGCAGTTCGGAGCGGAACCCGAGGAGGTCTCGTATGAAAAGCATTCTTCGCGCAATTGCATTGACCGGTATTTTTGGAATCGGCGCAGCCGGCGCGCAGGCACAACGGGTCTTCGTAGGTGTTCGTGCTCCCATCGTTGCCGCAGTTCCGGTCTGCCCGGGTGTGGGCTATATCTGGACGCCCGGCTACTACACTGGCGCAGTCTGGTTCCCGGGCCGCTGGATGTATCGCGGCAACGGATACAGCGGATACGATCATGGCCGGGTTGTAGTGCGCGACTTCCATCGCGATGTGCGCTACGGTCACGACTTTCACGGCCGCCGGTAGGCCAACAGGATGAGGGCCGTGTCCCCAAAAACCGGCCCATGCGCACCCGTTGAAGCTCCCCGCTTCCGGGTGCGTTGCTGTCTCCAGTCAGGCAAAAACCATCGCCACAAGCCGCAGCATGGCCTATTCTTTGGGGAACAACGTTCCTGCGCTTTGCGTATTGATTTCCGGAACTTTGCGGAGGCTTTCGATGGCCGGACTGATCGGTGTCGGAATCTACTTTCTGCCGTCTCTGGTTGCGGTCGCTCGTCACACCCACAATTCGACCGGGATCTTCCTGCTCAACCTCTTTCTGGGCTGGACCGGGATTGGGTGGCTCATCGCGCTGGTGCTGGCGATTGTTTCCAGTCCCGTCTACTATCATCCCTACTGGTATTACCCCCCTCCTCCACGCCGTTGGTACTGACCGCGCCGGGGTTGCCTGACGGCAGTTTTCGGGCAACGGAATGAGGCGATTGTCCGGCTTCCTGAGGGCGGGAATCGCCGCAACATTTTTCGGCGTCTAACGTTAGTAGAGGTAGCGAACCTTCTGACAGGAATCGGAAGGACGCGTCAGATCGAGCAACTAAATTTGAGGGCGGTCTGACAGGAGGTTTGATCATGCGCATACTGCGCTACGCTTTGTTCCTCGGATTGCTGGCAGCGCCACTCGCACTGGTGAAGCCAGCGCAGGCCCAGGTCGCGGTCGGTATCGGTATCGGCCCTGAAGTGGGTTACCCGGCTCCCTATTACGTTGGCGGGCCGCCCGCGTGTGAATACGGTTATTACTCGTACTATCCGTACTCCTGCGCTCCTTACGGTTACTGGGGACCTGACTGGTTCCTTGGCGGCGTCTTCATTGGCGCCGGTCCGTGGTACCACGGCTGGTACGGACATCCGTGGGGCTATGGCTACGGGCATGTCGGCTATTACGGCGGCTGGGGACGTGGTTACTACGGTGGTGGATACCGCGGCGGCTACGGATACCGGGGCGGCTACGGATATCGCGGTGGCTATGGATATCGGGGCGGCTATGGCGGCGGCTATCATGGCGGCGTCGGGGTTGGCGGATACCACGGCTATGCGGGTGGATACCGCGGCGGCTACTCAGGTGGATTCCACGGTGGCAGCGCGGGCGGGTTCCATGGTGGCGCGGCCGGCGGATTCCATGGTGGCGCGGCCGGCGGATTTCACGGCGGCGGCGGTGGATTTCATGGTGGCGGAGGCGGTGGTTCCCACGGCGGTGGCGGACACCGGTAATTCCTCAGCGACCCAACACAACAAGGCCCGCTCTTCGGAGCGGGCCTTTGTGTTTCCTGCTGTTTGTTCGGAGCGAACTTAGAAAGCCTCTTTCCGGAAATCCCCACGCGCCAGCGCCATAGCCATGCGGGCAATCTTCTGCGCAGCGTCGGGACGTGCGAGCGCCTTCGCGTTCTCCGCCATACCCCGCAGTTTTGCGGGTTGCGTCAGCAAATCGCTCAACGTCCCCTCCAGCAATGCTTCCGTCAGGTCCTGCTCCAGCAGCACTCGGGCTGCTCCGGCCTGGGCCATCACTTCGGCATTCCGGCGCTGATGATCGTCCGCCGCCGTCGGCAATGGAATCAGCACAGCGGGCTTCCCTGCCGCCGCCAACTCCGCCACTGTAGACGCGCCGCTGCGCGCGAGCACGAGGTCTGCCGCTTCAAACCGGCGCGGCATGTCGTCGAGGAACGCCTCCACCTGCCAGCGATCCCTGGGCGCGCCGCTCGCCTGGTACGCGGCCAGCGTTGCCTCCGCATGACGGGCACCGGCCTGATGCAGGAGGGTCAGGCCTGGAACGGACGCGAGCAGGCTCGCTGCGATCTTCGGCATCATCCCATTCAGAGCGCGAGCTCCCTGGCTGCCGCCAAAGACCAGCAGGCGGGGGGCCGCTTCCAACGGCCGCTGCGCCAGATGAAAGAACTCCGAGCGCACCGGAATCCCTGTCAGGTGAGCGTTGCGGAAATAGCGTGCCGCCGGCTTGAAATTCACAGCGGCTGCTTTCACCCAGCTGCCCACCAGGCGATTCGCAAGGCCAGGGATCGCGTTCGGTTCAAAGGCCAAAGTTGGAATTCGAAGCAGGATAGCCGCTCCCATGACCGGACCTGACGCATATCCACCCACGCCGATGACCACGGCAGGACGAAAGGTTCGCAACAGGCGCACGCATTGCAAGAGCCCCATGGGCAGATCGATCAGCGTTCGCAGGCGGGTGGCCAGCGAAACGCGATTGAGCTGGCCCACGCGAATCAGCTCCAGGCGATAGCCGGCCGCCGGCACCAGGCGCGACTCGAGGCCGCGCGCTGTTCCTACAAAGAGGATCTCCGCGCCGTGCTGTGCCTTCAATTCGTCAGCGATGGCGAGCGCCGGAATGATGTGGCCGCCGGTGCCGCCTCCGGCAATAAGGATGCGGACCGAGCCCTGGCTCGCTGTTGGAATGTCCGGCTCCCTGCTCCCTGTTCCCTGCACCCTGTCCTTCAGTCCACTTCCTTCGTAACGTTCAGCAGAACGCCCAGCAGGACCAGCATGATGAACAGCGAAGTCCCGCCGTAAGAAACAAACGGCAGTGTGATGCCCTTGGTCGGCACCAGCGCCAGCACCACGCTGATGTTGAAGAATGCCTGGATGAGAATGGTCGCTGTGATGCCGAACGCGAGGAAGCGCGCGAAAGGGTCCTTCGACAGAATGGCTGCCCGCATTCCGCGCCATCCGATAAAGACGAAGAGGCCGACCACGATGAGCGCGCCGATCAGCCCCAACTCCTCGGAGACATTGGCAAAGATGTAGTCGGTGTGCGGCTCGGGCAGATAAAACAGCTTCTGCCGTCCATCCATATATCCGACCCCGCGAAATCCGCCGGAGCCCACCGCGATCAGCGACTGGATGATGTGGAACCCCTTGCCCAGGGGGTCGGACTCGGGATTTAAAAAAGCCAGCATCCGATCGCGCCGCCACTTGACGAAAAACAGCATGAAATACATGACCGGCGCGCCGGCCAGAGCCGCATAGCCGAGGTATTTCGCGTTCATTCCGGCCAGCCACAGCATCAGCGCAGTTACGCCCACGCATACCAACGCAGTTCCCAGGTCGGGTTCTTTCAGGATCAGGGCGACGAAAATCAAACTTGGAAGGGCCGCGGGCAACAGCGTTCCGCGCACATCGTCCATCAGGTGCATCCGGTTCTGCAGGAACCACGCAAGGAACAGAACCAGCGCGGGCTTGGCAATTTCCGAGGGCTGAAACGACAACATGCCGAAGCGGATCCAGCGATGGGTGTTATGCGAGTCGTGCATCAGGAACGCGGCCAACAGCATGATGATGGTGACGCCCACCACTGGGAAGACCACTGTGGGCCGATTGTATTTGCTGTAGTTCACTTGCATCAGCAGCGTCATGGCCAGGAGCCCGAGCACCGCCCAGATGGACTGGCGAATGACGAAGTAGTACGGCGAGCCGAAGCGCTCTCCGGCCATCACGGCCGACGCGCTGAAGACCATCGCCAGTCCGATGACCACCAGCACCAGCGCTGCAAAGTACAGCCATTTGTCGACGCCAACTCGTTTCGCCATTGGACTCGTTTCTCGGCTCTAAGGAGCTGTCAGCGCCGCCAAACCGCGCCGCGCCAGAACCGTTTCCTTGAAAACCTCGCCCCGGTGCTCGTAGTTCTCGAACTGATCGAAGCTCGAACACGCTGGCGCGAGAAGAACAACCTCGCCCGGCTGCGCGACTGCACCTGCCTGCGCGATGGCCTGCTCCAGGGTGCCCGCACTCACAATGGGAACCGAGCCCTCAATATGCGTGTGGATTTTCTCCGCAGCCGCACCGATGGTGTAGACCGTCTTGACTCGCTCCTCGAGCAGCTTGCGCATCTGTCGATAGTCGGAGTTCTTGTCCTTCCCACCGAGAATCAGATGGATCCCGCCAGGAAATGCCGCAATCGCCTTCATCGCGGCGTCCACGTTGGTTGCCTTGGAATCGTTGTAGTAGTCGACGCCGTTGATCTTCGCGACGAACTCCAGCCGATGTTCGACCGCATGAAATTCCGTGACTGCCTTGCGAATCGTTTCCGCGTCCACACCCGCCAGCCGCGCGGCGCACACGGCAGCCAGAACATTCTCAACGTTGTGCTCACCCTTCAGCGGAATCTCGCTGACCTTCAACACCGGCTCCGGCGCAGCTTGTTCCGAGGGGCGCCAGGTAATCACGCCCTCGTGCACAAAGGCACCCTGACGAACCACGCGCGTTCGGCTGAACCAGAACACCTGCGATTTGGCCCGGGCGGCCGTCTTCGACGCCGCGTCGTCATCGGCGTTCAGCACCAATGCGTCTTCGGGCGTCTGCCGAGCGAAGATCTTCTCCTTCGCGGCTGCATAGTTCTCGAACGTGCCGTGACGATCGAGATGATCCGGGGTGATGTTCAAAATCACCGAGATCTGTGGATGAAACTCATACGTCGTTTCCAGCTGAAAACTCGAAACCTCGAGCACCGACCAGCCATCGTCGCGCGACGACTCGACGAGGGCGATGACTGGCACGCCGATATTCCCGCCCACCTGCACGGGAAGTTTTGCCGCTTCGAGGATCTCGCCGCACAACGTTGTGGTTGTCGTCTTGCCGTTCGATCCCGTGATCGCGAGAACTTTGCCGCGGAGGTAGTGCGCCGCCAGTTCGACCTCACCGATAATCGGAAGTCCAAACTTGCGTACCTGGGCCAACTCGGGCGTATCCACCGGAACCCCTGGGCTCACGACGATCAAATCCTGCCGGCGAAAAGTGAGCAGACCATGCCCGCCGGCCTCGACCGCGATGCCTTCGTCGATCAGGGCCGGAATTTCTTTCGCCAGAGCTTCGGCACTGCGGACATCGGAAACCGTGACCTGCGCGCCCTGATGCCGCAAAAACAGAGCCGCGGCCAGCCCCGACTTGCCCAGACCGACGACCAGTACTTTTTTCCCTTTTATTTCCATCGAAAACTCGCGAGCGCAGGCATGCTCATTGTGTCACGCCAGCTCTACCCTTTATCGCAGCTTAAGGGTGGTGAGTGCAAAGAGTGCAAACACCAGCGCCAGAATCCAGAACCGCGCAATCACCTTCGACTCGGACCACCCCAGCAGTTCGAAGTGATGGTGCAGCGGCGCCATGCGGAAAATCCGCTTCCCCCCGCGCAGTTTGTAGCTGCCCACCTGCAGGATGACGGAGACGGCCTCGATGACAAACACGCCGCCGATGAAGGGCAGCAGCAGTTCCTGCTTGATGACCACGGCCACGGTCGCGATGGCTCCGCCGAGGGCGAGCGAGCCCACGTCGCCCATAAAGATCTCCGCCGGGTGGGCGTTGTACCAAAGGAATCCGATACTGGCCCCGGTCATGGCTCCGCAGAAGACGGTCACCTCACTGACCATGGGCATGCGCTGTAGTTCCAGGTAATCCGCGAAAATTACGTGGCCGCTGACGTAGGTGAGAACGGTGAGTGCGCCGGCGGCGATGATGGTGCAGCCAATCGCCAGGCCGTCGAGGCCGTCGGTCAGGTTGACTGCGTTGCTCGACCCGACGATCACGATCATCACAAAAATGATGAACGGCAGAAACGCCAGGGCGCCCAGGTGCGGAATATGCAGGAGTGCCGGGATCGAGAGGCGCGGACGCAGGACTTTGGCGAAGGGCACGACCAGGCGCGTGGAGTAGCTTCCTTCGAGGTCCATGAGAACGAGAATGACGGCTACGGCGGCGGCCACCAAAAACTGATACGTCAGCTTGGCTCGCGCTGTGAGCCCCAGATTGCGCCGGCGGATCACCTTGATATAGTCATCCGCAAAACCAATGGCCCCGAACGCCGCGGTCGAAAACATCACTACCCAGACGAAGGGATTCGACAGGTCCGCCCACAAAAGGGTCGGGAGCAGGATCGCGATGCATATGAGCACTCCGCCCATGGTGGGCGTGCCGGCCTTCTTCTGGTGCGCCTTCGGCCCCTCTTCGCGGATGTACTGGCCGATCTGAAATTCGCGCAGCCTCTCGATAACGTAGGGCCCAATGATGAGCATGATGAGCAGGGCCGTCAGTGACGCGAATGCCGTGCGAAACGTGAGATACCGGAAGATGCGAAACGGACTGAAATACAGGTAAAGCTTTCGATAGAGCAGCCAGTAAAGCAAACTTCCTCCGGCAAATCTGGTGGATTTTTCCCGTTTATCTTATCGTGCTCAGCTTTGTGAACTGTGTTTTTCCTGCGCCTCGAACGCCTCGAGCGCCCGTTCCAGCTTCACTCCCCGCGAACCCTTGAGCAGAACCGCATCGCCCTGCCGCAAATGCTCGCGCAACCAGGCACCCGCCGCCTCCGGGGTTTCCAGGAACAGCGCCTCCGCGCCGCCTTCGCGCGCACCCTCGACGATATGACGCGCATTACCCCGGACGCCAATCACGATGTGGATGCCGGCCTGGGCTGCTGCTTTTCCACTCGCGGCATGGAGTGCCTCTGCTTCGAGTCCAAGCTCCAGCATCTCGCCCGCGACGAGGATCCGCCTTTGCGCCGGCACGCCGGCGAGAGTGCGGATCATTGACTGCAGGGCCTCGGGATTCGAATTGTACGCATCATTAATAATGGTTGCGCCGCGAATGGTCAGTACCTGGCCGCGCTTGTCTTCCGGCTGCAACTTTTCGAGCGCCGCACAGCACTCGGTCAGCGGGATACCCGCCTCAACGCCGACCGCAATCGCCGCCAGCACGTTGGCAGCGTTGTGTTCCCCTGGGAGATGCAGATGGAGTTCGCAGCGCTGCTCGCCGGCGCGCACCTGCATCTTCAGTCCGCCAGCGCCCAGCACCTCGGTGCTTTCCGAATGCGGATCTCCACATGGCCCGCGTCCGAAATAGACGACCTTGCCATCGAAGTCCCGCCCGAACTGCGATACGTACGCATCGTCACAGTTCAGAAACGCAACGCCATGCCTGGGCAATGACTCCACCAGCTCATACTTGGCGCGTGCCACCCCGGCTACGCCGTCATGAAAAAACTCGGCGTGGGCATGGCCGACGTTGGTCACGACGCCCCAGTCGGGCGCGGCGATCCGGCATAGCGCGGCAATCTCGCCGGCAGCCGACATCCCCATCTCGATCACGGCAACTTCATCTGCCGGATCGAGCCGCAGAAGCTGCAGTGGCAGTCCGTATCCATTATTGAGATTGCCCAGCGACTTCAGCACGCGGAATCGCGCTCCTAAAACCGCAGCGACCGCCTCTTTGGTCGTCGTCTTTCCCGCTGATCCGGTGATTCCGACCACGCGCTTTCCCCAGTGACGCCGCACTGCCGCCGCCAGGCGCTGCAGCGCGACGAGAGGATCGTCGACCAGCAGGAGCGGATGCTTTGCTGGGAGCGCATCGATTCGATCGCGGGCGATCACCGCAGCGCTGGCGCCCCGACCGAGCGCCGCCTCGACAAAATCGTGGCCGTCGAATCGCTCGCCGCGAATCGCAAAAAACAAATCGCCTGGCCGCAGCGTGCGCGAATCGATCGAATACCCGGTCGCAGCGATCGACGCGGCGTGGACTGAGACGTCTGCCGCCGACCAGCGGGCGACCTGCTCCAGCGTTAGCTTCATACCCGCGCACCCACCACGTCTCGGATTGCCGCAGCCGCGACTTCGGCGTCGTCGAACGGAATCGTCCCGTTTCGAAGGATCTGTTCCTTCTCGTGTCCTTTGCCGGCAATCAGAACAATATCGCTGGGATGAGCCATCTCAATTGCCAGCCGAATTGCCCGCGCCCGATCCGGCTCCGCAACAAACTTTGTTCCAGTCGCCAGCAGACCTGGCAGCGCATCAGCCATGATCGCCTGAGGATCCTCGCCGCGGGGGTTGTCTGAGGTCAGCACCACAAAATCGCTCCCCTCGCCGGCCGCACGGGCCATCTTCGGACGCTTCGCCCGATCGCGATCGCCGCCGCATCCGAAGAGCGTGATGACCCGGCCCTTGTCAGCCACAAAATCCCGAGCCAGCGACGTTAGATTTCGCAACGCATCATCGGTGTGCGCGTAATCCACCACCACGGTGAACTGCTGCCCTGCATCCACGGTTTGAAATCGGCCCGGCACGCAACTCAGCGACTCGGCCCCGAGCGCGATCTGGTCCAGACTCAGGCCCCGGGCAGAGGCCGCACCGGCGGCGGCGAGCAAATTGTAGAGATTCACCTTACCGGTCAAACGGGTGCGCAACTCGACCGCTCCTGCTGGAGCGACGAGGCGAAAGCGCATTCCAGAAGCGCTCATCTGCGCGTCTTCGACGCGAAAATCGGCCTCTTTGAGGCCGTAGGAGCAGAGCTGCGCACCGGCTTGCTGTGCGATGGTCGCCAGTTCCGCGCCATACACATCATCGACGTTAATCACCGCCACGCGCGGCGGCTCACCCAGCTTTCCGTTGAACAGCGCACATTTCGCAGCAAAATACTTCTCCATGGTTCCGTGATAATCCAGGTGGTCCTGGGTCAGGTTCGTGAAGATCGCCACATCATAGGGCAGCCCGTGGACGCGCCCCTGGGCCAGCGCGTGCGATGAAACCTCCATCACCGCCTCGGTCGCACCCGCATCCACTCCTTCACGCAAGAGCGCCAACAGGTCGCGCGACTCCGGTGTGGTGTGCGGAGCCGGCCGTATTGTGCCCGCGACGTGATTCTCGATTGTCCCTACCAGCACGGTCTTCCTGCCCACGGCATTCAGCATCGCGTCCAGCAGGAAAGCCGTCGTCGTCTTGCCGTTGGTTCCCGTGACGCCGCTTAGCGCAAGCCGCTTTTCCGGATGTTCAAAGAAAGCTGCTGCGATCGCTGCCATCGCGCGCCGTCCGGCACCGGCCGGGACCTCAGCAACTGCAATTTCCGGAAGGCTTCGTACCGTCTCCGCAAACGCTGCCGCAGAATCTGTAACGATCGCCGTTGCACCCTGCTCGACTGCCTTGCCGATGTAGCGATTGCCGTCGGTCGTCTCCCCTTGCATCGCGAGAAACAAGGAACCGGGCAGGACGCGGCGTGAGTCGTACTCGACGCTCCGCACGCGGAGTGGGTTCTCCGCATTCGGGCCGGCGAGCCGCACGAATTCCACCCCGCTCAGCAATTCTTCAAAGTGCATAACAAGGTGATTGTAAGCGCCGCTTCGCAGGGAAGAGCCGCCTGATTGGCCATGATCTACTGGGCGAATCGAACGACAATATCCGTTCCTGACGGAACCAGCGTTCCTGCCGCGGGAGCCTGCTCGCGCGCCACGCCCGAACCGACAATCTGCACAGCGAGTCCCATGCCGCTTGCCTCAATTACAACCTCCCGCACCGACTTTCCTGCAAATGACGGCACCGCGATGCGCTGGTTCGCAATCGCCACGGACCCATTTCGCGGCGACGGTGGGCTGGACGCAGGAAGCGATCTTGCTGGGCCAGGTCCAGGCACTGTGCTCTGCGAATCACCCGCTGCCCCGCTCTCTGTTCCTGTGTTCGCAGCCGGCGGCTCTGCGGCGCTGGGCTCCGAACTCTGTGTACCCTCGATCCTCAGCGGGTCGTCCGCCGGCAGGTCGTTCACCTCGGCAAACAGCGACTGCAGATCCTCCGCATGCTCCTCAGGAGCATCTTCCTTCACCGGCTTGCTGTTCTTCGCGAGCGCCTTGACCGGCTTCAGGTCCTGATCGTGCGCCACTCCGAGGTATTCAAGAATCTGCTGCGCCAGATCCTGAAACACGGGCGCACTCGCCACATGGCCGAAATGCCCGCCCTTGGTCGGAGAATCCATGATGATCGCTATCGTCAAGGCGGGATCGCTGACCGGAGCGAATCCGACAAACGACGCCACATATTTCGTCTTTGAATAGGTGCGGGTCGCGGGATCGATCTTCTGGGCCGTGCCCGTCTTGCCAGCTGCGCTGTATCCGTCCAGTTGGGCGGTATTGCCGGTTCCGTAGAGCACAACACCCTCCATCATCTTGCGCATCTGGGCGGAGGTCATTTCGGAAATCACGCGATGGGCGCCTGAAGGAAGCGGATTGGGCAGTTCGCTTTCCGGATGAAAGTTCGCCGGACGCAAGCCTGGGTTGCCTGGCATCTGATCGCTGTTCTCAAGCACGATATGCGGCGGCATATATACGCCGCCGTTCGCGATGGTCGATGCCATCGTCACGAGCTGGATGGGTGTCACAGCAATTTCCTGGCCCATGGGAATGGACCCTATGGTCGTCGGCTGCCAGCGGTTCAGCGGCTTCAACAGACCGCGTGTCTCGCCCGGCAGTTCAATTCCGGACCGCGTCCCGAACCCGTAACCGCGAATGTATTGATAGAAGCGCTCCGGTCCCATGCGCTGAGCCAGTTCGATGGCGGCAACGTCGCTGGACTCCCACAACGCCTGGTTGGCGCTGAGCAGATTTCCGTGATGACTTTCGTAGATCACGGCATCACGGTCGTCGTGCACGAGGCGGCCGGCTACATTGATGACGCCGCCGAGCGTAGGAATCATCGAGTCCGGAGTGATGATCTTCTCGTTCAGTGCAGCCGAATAAGCCACCAGCTTGAACGTCGAGCCCGGCTCATAGACATCGCTCACCGCGTGATCCTTCAACAGCATCGGGTCGGCGTGGCGAAATTCGTTGGGGTTGAATGTCGGCCGGATCGCCAGGGCCAGAATTTGCCCGGTATGCGGATCCTGCACCACCACGGTCCCGTTGGCTGCGCCGGTCCGCTCCATATTGCGGTCGAGCGCCTTCTCCGCCATGAATTGAATATTGGAATCAATGGTCAGGACCAGGTTGACGCCTGGCAGAGGCTCGCGCTCTTCGCTGTCGAGCACATGGCGCCGGGCATCGATCGCGGTGAGCATCCGCCCCGGCGTACCGTGGAGCTGCTTGTCTTCTTCCTCCTCGACACCGGCCAGGCCGTTGTCGTCCATGCCCACGTAGCCAAGCATCTGCGCCGCGAGTTGCTGGTCAGGATAGAAGCGCTTGAACTCCTTCTGAACGTAAATACCTTTTAGCTTCAGCGCCTCGACTCGCGTAATAACCGCAGGGGTCTCCTTCCGCGCAATCCATGCAAAGTTGCGGGAGTCCCTGAGCCGCGCCAGGATCTGCTTCTCGGTGGTGAACCGGTCTTCCGGATCGGTATGGACGATCCCAGCGAGCGTCGCTGCGGTCTGCTCCTTGTTGTTGTCCCCGATTTCCGAGGGGACTGCATAGACCGAGTCTGCGACCACAGTCATCGCCAATTCATGGAGGTTGCGGTCGTAGAGAACACCGCGCCGCGGGGCGACTGTAAAGGTGCGCTCCTGTTGGCGCGATGCCCGGTCGGCCCATTCTCGATGCTGGAACACCTGCAACCACACCAGCCGTCCGCCAATAAGGAGGGTCCAGCCAAGAAATATTCCCAGCACAGCCAGAATGCGGGTCTGCCGCATGGGCGTTACCAGGAAGGGCCTGTTTCTGGGGCGGAAAGAGAGGGGTTCCCCACCCTGCTGATCGCCAGCCTGATGGGGTGTGGTGGGCTCAGAGGAGAATGCGGGAAGATTCACAGCGAACAGTCTCCTCCCCTGGGGGGATACTCAGTGCATTGCTGGAACAGCTGGGTGCGATTGCGCGACTACCGGGCCGCCGGTCATATCTATGGTCGCATTGGGATGCACGACCTGTCCCGGTTGCGGCGCTGTCAATCCCAGATTCTTTGCCATGGTGTCGATACGCGCTGGATTGGCCAGTTGCGCCTCGGTTAGCCGCAGCTGCCGATTCTGCTCCTCGAGCTGCTGCATCTGCTGTTTTTCGGCTGAAATGCGGTATCCGCATTCGATGGCGCTGAAATGCTGCCATCCATAAATCATAACGAGCGACAGCAGAAAGGCCATGGCGTAGGCGAAGCTGCGCATCTCTCGGCCGCGCGCCGGATCGTTGGCTTTCACCAGACGCGAATTGTCGATGCGCTTGATGAACAGGGCCTCAGGCGTGGGACCTCGCCGGCCGCGCCGCTGCGCCGCCAGCAGCATCGCATTGTGTTCCGCGACCCACTCCGTACCGCGGCTCAATCCGCCGATCAACGGTGTTGCTATCGCCTGTGTCGCCATCGTCTCGTCTCCCTGCCGCTTCCTTAAGTTTCTTATCCCCGATCCCTTTGCACCCTGCCCCCTGCACGCTACTGCCCCGTTCTCTCCGCCGCCCGCAGCTTCGCGCTGCGCGCCCGTGGATTGCGATCCGTCTCCTCCGCTTCCGCCGTCAACGGCTTCCGCGTCAGCACCTCATAAATTCCCTGCCGCGCACCCTCGCGCAGCGCATCTTTGACCCGCCGGTCCTCAAGAGAGTGGAAGCTGATGGTGACCAGCCTTCCTCCCGGCATTAGCACCTTCGGCGCGAGCTCGAGCAGCGCATCAATCTCGGTCAACTCGGCATTCACATAAATTCGAAGAGCCTGAAAGGTTCTGGTCGCCGGATGAATACGTTCACCTTTCATTGCTCCGAGCGCGCCTGCAACAACTCGGGCCAACTGCGCCGTCGTCGTTACTGGCCGCGCCCGGACAATGGCTCTGGCGATTCTCCGCGACCTCCTTTCCTCTCCGAATTCGTAAATCAGATCGGCGAGTTCTTTTTCTCCGGCCTGATTTACCACTTGTTCGGCGGTCGCACCCTCGCGCGGATTCATCCGCATATCAAGGTTGCCGTCCGCCTGAAAACTAAATCCACGGTGCGCCTGATCGAACTGCATGGAGCTGACTCCGAAATCCGCCAGCAGCCCATCGACTTTCTGGCCGGCAAGGACTTCGCCTGCTCGCGAAAACTCAACATCATGCAGGACCACTTCCGGCATCTCGGCTCCCAGTTCATCGCGGAGCGCATGGAGCCGTTGTGTTGCCAGTTCCAGCGCTTCCGGATCCCGGTCAAAGCCGATCAGCTTTCCCTTCGGCCCCAGCCTGCGAGCGATCTCGCTCGCGTGCCCTGCATGTCCGAGGGTCGCGTCCACTACCACGCCGCCCCGGCGCACGTTCAACATTCGGATCGCAATTTGTAAAAGAACCGGCACATGTCTCAAACTTTCGGTCATGTGCTCCCCCTGAGGGGTTTGGCCTTGCTTAAATCCCAACCTTTGCGAGCTCAATCTGGTCGTCCATCGTCATCGGTTCCAGACCCTGCTCGTAACCCTGGTGATTCTCAACCTTCAGAAAGCCTTCGTTGCCTGAAACCACGACCTCAGACAGCAGGTTTGCCTTTTCACGGAGCAGCTGGGGCAACAACACCCTTCCCTGTCCGTCCATCTCTGCCGTCTGTCCGAAGTAATTAATCCACTTCAGCAGCTTTTGCTTGGCAGGATTGAAGCTCGGAACCGCCGCCAACTTGCTTTCAAACTCTTCCCACTCCCGCATGGGGTGAATCTCGGCCACTTTTCCGTCCCGGCTGGTGATGTAGAACTGCCCCCCGTACTCTTCGTCGATCTGGCGCTTGAACTCGGCAGGGAGCTTCAGTCGCCCCTTTTCATCGACCCGCGTTATGTGGCTGCCGCGAAACATCAATCCCCGTACCTAACCCGGAACCCTGGAAATTCAATGGCTCCCAGGCCGTCTAAAAGGTGCTAACGTTAGGCGCTGGGACGCGTTATGGGAGCATTGCGAAGGTTTCTGGAATTTAGACCACCGTGCTCCACAACTTCCCACTTGCGGAATCGTAACCGAGCAGGTTCTCCCTGCAAAGTGGAAAATCCGGCCTTCTTTAAATATTGTTGAGCCCCTAAATCCAACGGCGAGCGCAAGTTACGAAAAGCGCACCTCGTAGGTGTTTTGAGGCGGCGATCCACAATATGTAGTGGTTAATCAAAAAGGTTCAGGACGCTAAAGTTTTGTGACCGGGGCCCTTGCCACCGAGCGGGACTCGCGGTAGAGTTCGCCGTACTTTCGCCTATTACTGAATGGTTAATACGCCGCGGACCCGCTTGGCAGCCGGCTCCGCTTCCCTCTGCATCGACTTGTTGCAGTTCGCCAATGGTCCGCTAGCATGGGGGGAATGACCGGCATACGCCTTGATAAATGGTTATGGGCCACGCGCTTCTTTAGAACGCGCACGTTGGCTGCAAAGGCCTGCGAACTGGGCCGGATCGAGGCCAATCATCAACCGGCGCGCTCGTCGCGCGAGGTGCGCGTCGGCGACATGCTGTCGATCAGGAATGAAGGCGGCGACTTCGAAGTGGAGGTCCTGGGGCTGAGCGAAATGAGGGGACCTGCTTCGGTTGCGCAGCGGCTCTACCGCGAGACTGAGGCCAGCCGCGAGGCGCGAAAGAAATTCGCTGAGGAGCGAAAGGCCGGACTCCACTTCACTCCAGCGCCGGCCGGGCGCCCTTCCAAACGCGATCGCCGCCGAATCCACAGCTTCCGTGGCGAAGGCTGAGAGAACCTGCGCTATTCTGCACGCGTGAAATCGTGGCGCGTATCGTTTTCGCTGCTTTTCCCAATTCTCGAGCTGACTCTTTGGCTCGGCCTCGTGCCCACTCCAGCCGCCCTTGAATACCTAAATCTCCGGGACACAGCACACGGCGCAGCGAGCCTCCGTCTGCAGTTTGGGCGAATTCACTCTCAACCTCCAGCGCGGGAGATTCCTGTCCTTTGCTCTTGAGTCGGCCGCGATGCGCGATTCGGAGATCATCTCCTCGGTCAACATCCCCGGCGTCTTTATCGACGCACCTGTATCGCGGCTATTCGGTGGTGCGATCCACCGGAACCCGTTCGGGTGGACGTGGATAGCGTGGCGGGCCATCAGCTACCCTTTCTTCTGCCTGCCCGCGTGGTGGTTTGCCGGCCGAGGCCTAGACGCCCTGTTGGGTTGGCGACGCCCGCACTGGTGGACGCTCCTGATCGGAACTTTCCTTTGCGCGGGGTCCCTCACCCTCCTGCTCGGACTCCGGTTCGGGCTCTCTGCGGCGGAAGGGGCCGGGGATAGCTGGATCGTTCTGGGATTCGGCTTCTGGACGCTTGCCTTCGCATCCTTTCCAGCTGTCTGGGCGCGAAGAGCTGTTTGGCGCCAACGCTTAAAGCGCAACGAGCCACTGAGCTAGTAGTCTGTCCTCTTACTGGCTGCGCAGCTTGACGCCGTTCATTTGCGTATTTCTGTATGCTGGCGCGCCGGAATAGTCAGAGTTCAGGCCTGAGTTAAGCATTCCCAAAGAAAAAAATAGGGCGAAGCATGGAACGATGCTGCTGTTCCTGCTCCGCCCTCGCCGGTTGCCTTTGTCAGCGCATCCGGCGCCGGAATGAAGTCGATTCCTAACGGTTCGTCAGCTTATTCGAGTCGTTAGGGGATCGTCGCGGTGTATACGTTGGACGGTATGCTTTCCACTCCTGATGCATCGACGCTGGTTACTTCATAGTTGTAAGTCGCTCCGGCCTGAGCCGTCGTGTCGTTGTAGGTTGTAGGTATGTTGACGGACGAACTCAGCAGCGCATAGGAGCCGCCGCCGGTTGCCCGGTAAACATGATAGCCGGCGATGGGATCGCTTGAGCTTGCCGGCGCATCCCAGTTCAGCTGCACTTCATACGTCGCAGCGGCCTCGCCTGTTCCGGTGAGGGCCACCGCCATGGTCCCGCCCATCGAGCAGTTGCTGGCCAGGGAAACTGAGCCGGTCTGCGCGCCTGCAGTCGTTGGATCGAACTGCACTTCCAGCGTCGCCGCCTGGCCCGGATTCAGCGTCATCGGGAACTTCGCTCCTGGCAGAGTAAATCCGGATCCGGTCACCGTTGCCGCGCTTACTGTCACGGCACTCGTTCCTGAGGACGTCATCGTAATCGCCTGCGTCGCAGGAGTATTCAGGTTGACTGTCCCGAAGCTTACGTTGCTGGCTCCGAGGGTTAGAGTGGGTGTCGCGGCATTCAGTGTCAGAGCGAAGGTCTTCGATACGCCAGCCGCCGTTGCCGTCAGCGTCGCTGTTTGGTTCGAGCTGACCGCAGTCACGGTTGCCGTAAAGCTGGCGCTGGTCGCTCCCGATGCGATCGTCACCGATGCCGGCACCTTTACTGCGCTACTGCTGCTGGTCAGACTCACGGCCGTCGCACCGCTAGCCGCCGAGGTAAGCGTCACCGTGCAGGCGTCTGTGCCCGCTCCCGTCAGCGAACTGCTGCTGCAGGAAAGCGCGCTCAGCGTTGCCGAAGCTTGTCCGGTCCCGCTCAGGCTGATGGTGGACGTTCCGCCGCTCGTCGCGTTGCTGCTGATCGTCACCGTCCCGGTTTTTGCTCCTGCCGTTGTC
>DASXDF010000041.1:0-2069 GCA_036490815.1 Acidobacteriaceae bacterium | reverse complement strand
GCGCTGGACCAAATGTCGCGCGTTCTGGCAGAACAGGTCATCGTCGAGCAGGTGATCCCGGCACGCTAGCGCGTCGCCGCGCCGCCAATTCTTCCTGAGGTCTTCTCACTCTCTTTATGCATCTTCTTCTGGTTCTCGTAGAGTTTGGCATCGTGCTCGGCATCATGGTGCTGGTGCACGAATTCGGCCACTTCGCCGTCGCCAAACTCTGCGGCGTGCGCGTCGAGACCTTCTCCATCGGCTTCGGCCCCCGCCTCTTCGGCTGGCGTCGCGGCGACACCGACTACCGCCTCTCTCTGCTTCCCCTCGGCGGCTACGTCAAGATGGCCGGCGACATCCCCGGCGAGCAGCCCACCGGCGACCCGGGCGAATTCAACGCCCATCCCCGCTGGCAGCGCGTGCTCATTGCCCTGGCCGGCCCCGCGGCGAACTTCGCTCTGTCGTTTGTCCTTTTGTTTGTGGTGGCCATGTGCCATCACGAGGTCGAGCAGTACCTCAACGGCCCGGCTGTCGTCGACTACGTTCCCCACGGAACCCCCGCCGCCCAGACTGGCCTCACCGCCGGCGACACGATTACTGCTTTCAACAATCATGCCAACCCCACCTGGATGCAGATCGCGGAAGACTGCGCGCTGAATCTGCATCGCACCCTGCCCATCACCTTTACCCATCAGGGAGAGCCCAAGACCACCAGCATTCGCATCGACACCGCCAGCACTGACGAGCTCACCCCGGACAGCATGTCCGAGATCGGCCTCGTTCCTGAAGTGCAGGCTGGCCCCATCACCATCATGAGCGTGGAGAGCAACACCCCCGCGTCGCAAGCTGGCCTGCAGTCGGGCGATCAGCTCGTACAGATCGACTCCCTGCGCCCGCACTCCGTACAGTCGTTGCTCGCCTATCTGCAGGACCGCAACGGAGCGCCCGCAGCCGTCACGCTCCTCCGCGGCGGCCGGCCGGTCCATGTCGTCATCTCGCCGGAGCGCCTGCCCACCGGCGGCGAAATCGAGTACCGCATCGGATTCGCTCCGCAACCTCCGCCCGTCGACATCCAGCATCTGTCCTTCGGCGCCGCGATTGTGCAATCGACCAAAGACAATCTGGACGGCTCGACCCTGATCCTGCGCGTGCTCAAGGGCATGTTCACGCGCCACGTCTCCGTGCGTTCGCTCAGCGGTCCTGTAGGCATTGCCCAGCAGATCGACCTGGCAGCGCAACAGGGCTTGTGGGCGCTGATTCAGTTCGTCTGCATCATCTCACTCAACCTCGGCATCTTCAATCTACTTCCGATTCCGATCCTCGATGGCGGCATGATCCTCTTCCTCGCCATCGAATCGGTCATGCGCCGCGATCTTAATCAGGAGATCAAGGAGCGCGTCTATCAGGTCGCCTTCGTCTGTTTGATCGCCTTCGCCGTCTTCATCATCTTCAACGACATCACAAAACTCCGCCACCCCTGATTCACCTCAACTCCGGGTGCCCCATCTTCGCGCGGCACGATTGCGCGCTAAGGTGGGTCTCGCGCGAAGCGCGATCAGGGTCATACCTCCCGCGCCCGCAGCTCTTCCGCAATCTCCTCCGCCGCCGCGCGCGCCTCGGCCTCCCTGTCGATCGGAAAGCTGATCGCGCCCACCCGCGCATGCCCGCCGCCGCCATAGCGCTCACAGATCGCCGCCAGATTCGCCAGCCCGCTCGCTGGCTTTTTCGTCCATGGATTCGTTCCCACCGACACCTTCGTCCGGAAGCTCGACTTCGACAGGCCCACGTTGTACGTCCCCTTCGGGTGCAGGAAGTACGGAATGAACTTGTTGTATCCCTCGGTCGGATGGTCCGTGATGTCGAACGTAATCACGCCGCGCTCGCACACCGACCGCTCCCGAATCAGCTCAATCGCCGCGCGATGCCGCTCCAGCAGCGGCCCCAGCAGTTCCTGCACAAAATCCTGATCCAGCACCTGCTGCAACGGCATCTCCGTCAGCAGCGGAATAATCCGCTGCACCAGCGCCGAGTCGGTCGCGCTCTCGATCACCATCGTCAGCTTCATCGCCGGCTCGGCCATCCCCACCGCA
>DASXDF010000040.1:0-425494 GCA_036490815.1 Acidobacteriaceae bacterium | reverse complement strand
CACAAAAACTGCGCTCAATCTTCCAGAACACCAGTGACTCGTTCACGTTGCTTGCAGTACGCGCCTTTTTTTATTGTAGCGTGGTACGTCCCGTAGCAACCCCCAAGAACCTTCGTTACAGCCCACCCCGCCGCATAAATGCTGGAATATCCAGGTTCTCGCCATGCTCCTCTTCCTGGGCAGCCGCCACCGCAACATGTACAGGCTCAACAACAGCTTCTGAAAACTCCGTCCGACTGTCTTCCGTTTCAGCCACCGGCTCAAACTCCCTGGTCTCCGCTATCTCAACCTCGGCAACCGCCAGCCTGTGGAAGGAAACCGTGACCGGCTCCATTTCCTCTTCCTCACCTGCAAATCGTGGCGCAGAGGGCCGCGCCGTTACATTCACATGCGGCATTGCGGGTTCACGCAGGGCCGTCATCAGCATCCGCTCCCGCCGCTCCGGCATCTCCTGCCTGAAGCCCGTGGCGATCACAGTGATCTTCACCTCATCGCCCATCGTCTCGTCCAGCACCGCGCCAAAGATGATGTTCGCCTCCTCATGCGCGGCATTCTGAATCAGCGTGGAAGCCTCGTTCACCTCGCTCAGCTTCAGCGAGCTTGATCCGCTGATATTGATCAATATGCCCCGCGCGCCGTCAATCGCGCCCGCCTCCAGCAGAGGCGAAGCCATGGCAGCCATCGCAGCATCCACCGCCCGATTCTCGCCGTCGCGCACCGCCGTACCCATCACGGCGTAGCCCATGCCGGCCATCGTGGTTTTAACATCGGCAAAATCGCGGTTGATAATACCCGAAATCGTAATAATGTCTGAAATTCCCTGTACGCCCTGCCGCAAAACATCATCTGCAATCCGGAATGACTCGAAGAATCCCGCGTCTTTCGCCACCGCCAGCAGCTTCTCGTTCGGAATCACGATCATCGTGTCCACGCTGTCCAGCAACTCCGCCATCCCGCGCTCGGCCTGCGCCATGCGCCGCTTGCCCTCAAACGCAAATGGCCGCGTCACCACGGCGACGGTGAGCGCGCCCATCTCGCTGGCCAAAGACGCAATCACCGGCGCGGCCCCTGTGCCTGTGCCGCCGCCCAGTCCCGCCGTCACAAAGACCATGTCCGCGCCGGCGAGTGCATCGAGAATCTTCTCGGAGTCTTCGAGCGCCGCTTTCCGCCCAACGTCCGGATTAGCGCCCGCGCCGAGGCCGCTGGTCAGCTTCGCGCCCAGCTGCAGTTTCACCGGGGCCTGCGAAAGCTGCAGCGCCTGGCGGTCGGTGTTGGCGGCAATAAACTCCACGCCTTCCATGCTGGCCGCGATCATGCGATTCACGGCGTTCCCGCCGCCTCCGCCCACGCCGATGACTTTGATCTTCGCGCCGCGAAGGTTTTCGTCGTGATACTGGATGCGGATTTCTTCTGGCTGACTCATCGGTTTGCTCTTCATGGGGATTGACTCCTTCAGCTAAACACTTCCGGCTAAGATGGCGCGCAGCTTCGCGCGCAGTCCCTGGTTTTCCGCCGCACGATTCACGCTGGTGCGGTGGGCATACAGCATCGTTCCTGTCAGAACTGAAAACTCCGGCGTAGCCAGGTCCGCGGGCATCCGCGACAGCGGTACGGGCGAAGCCAAACGCGCCGGCACCCGCAACAGACTCTCCGCAGTCTCCAGCAACCCAGGCAAACGCGCTCCGCCGCCGGTCAGCACGCATCCGGCGCCCATCGCTTCCAGTACGCCGCCCTGCCGCAGGTTGTCCCGCAGCAACTGGAACAATTCCCGCGCGCGCGGCTCAAGAATCTCCGCGATAAAGCGCTGGCGCACCAGGCGTGGCTCATAGCCCGGCAATCCGGAAACTTCAACTTCGCTCTCCTGGTTCACCGCCGTCACAATGGCGTGTCCGTAATTGCACTTCAACCACTCGGCTTCGGGCGCGGTCACGTGCAGTCCCACAGCCAGATCGTTGGTGAAATGGTCGCCGCCGATCGGCACCACGGACGTGTGCGCGACGGATCCTTCAAAGAAGACGACCAACTCAGAAGTCGACGCCCCAATGTCGAGCAGGCAAACACCCAGTTCACGCTCATCGGCGGAAAGCGTAGCCTCGGCGGCCGCCAGCGATTCCAGCACCGTCTCCGTCACTTCCAGCCCTGCTTTGTTCACACAGGTCACGACGCTCTGCTGCGCGCTGGCCGAGCTGGTGGAGATGTGCAGATTGACCTCCAGCCGATTGCCCACCATCCCCACCGGGTCGAGAATCCCCGGTTGCTCATCGAGGATGAATTGTTGCGGCAGCAGGTGCAGCACCTCGCGATCGGCCGGCATGGCAATCGAGCGTGCCCGATCGACCGCCGCGCGAACATCTTCTTTCGTAATCTCCCGCAGCCGTGTGCCCAGGCTGATGCCGCCGCGGCTGTTGACGCCGCGAATGTGCGGGCCGCCCACGGCCACCACGCAGCGTTCAATCACCGCCTGCGCCGAGCTTTCCGCCGAGACCGCCGCGCGATCGATGGCCGCTGCTGCCGGCGCCAGATCGGCGACCAGGCCCTTGCGCATGCCAGCCGCGTCGGCAATGCCGTGCCCGCGATACCGCAGCGCGCCCTCGTACACCTCGGCAATCAGCACGCGAACCTTCGAGCTGCCCGCGTCCAGCACGGCAATGATGTTGTCCTGCTGGCTCATGCTGCTCCTCGCCTCGCGGCTGTCCTGTCCTGGGCCTCGTGCGGTTTGACGGGTTTGGCATGCTTCGCCGGATGAGACTTGTGCGCTTTCGGATGGTGCTGGGCTGGAGCGCTGTGTTTCAGCTGCGGCGCGGCCTGGGATGTCCTGGATGTCGGCTTTGTCGCGACAGGCTTCGGCGTCGGCTTCGGGGCCACTGCCGGAACTGGCTTCGCCAATGTCGGCTTCGCCTCCGGGCTCCCGCTCGCATTCAACCCCGGATCGCCCGCCATCTTCAGAACCACCTCGTGCTCGTAGCGCAAATCGATGGATGCCAGATGCGGATACTGCTGCTGCCACTGCGCAACGTGTGCCTGGTAGTTCCGCCAGCGCGGCAGAAAATCTTCCTGCCCAAAATGCAGCAGCAGATCCGTGCCGTTGGCCGGAACCGTTGCCCGCACATCCTCGGGATCGGAAAGATCGACCTCGCTCAGCTGCGCGGAAAGGTGTTCGCCGGTCGAATCCAGGTCGCCAATGAACCGCTGGTACATCTGCATCCGCGCCCCGCGGACTGACAGCGGATCGGCCGGGTTAATCCCGCTCACAACGGGAAACGAGTAATGCCGCGCGGCCATCTGTTGCGGCGTCATGCTGAGGATCACGCCGTCGATATCTGCCAGTTCGACCCGGCCGTGCTGCTGCACAAAAGCGATTGGCTTGCGCTCGACGATGGCAACGCGCAGCTGGTTGGGCATCAGGCGCATCACCGTCGCCTTCCGCACCCAGGGAATCTGCTCCAGCTCGATGCGGCGTTTCGCCAGCGGCACAAAGAACAGGTTGCGTCCGATGTCGGAGCCAAAGACCGACAGCAGGTCGCCGCGGCTCAGCTGGCTGTTGCCGAGGGTCTGGATGGAAGCAGAGGAATCGATGCGAAAGCGAGAGTCGTGATCAAGAAAGCCGCGCACGCCCACAACCAGCGCGATCGCCAGCCCCACCCCAGCCAGAAGCCCACCGGCCAGCGCCAGCTTGCCCCATCCGCTGCGGGCCCAGGCCGGCAGCAATCCCTGCCTTACAGGGACGCGACGGCGAGCACGCAGGAAAGGTTCTTCCGCGTCGTCGTCCGGGTCGGCCTTGGCGCGGGCCGGACGTGACGGGCGCGTTTCGCTGTCCCGGCCGCTCGTTGGACGATAGAAGTCCGCAGGTTCGTCGAGAAGGGTTACGCCGCCGCTGGATGCGTTGGTTTTAGCCACGCCTGAGCAAGGTCGTGAGAATCGCCGCTTTGACTATAACGTGGGAGTGCCTGTGGATAGGCGGGGAAATACCCCAGGGTATCAAGTGAGGGAACAGTGACAGTCCGTCGGTACTCGCATGCCCACAGTTTTATTTGTGCGAGGAATTGTGGTGCGACTCATCCTGTTGATGATTCGCGCTCGCCTTTGCGTGACTGTGAGCGCTCCTCTTACGTCCGCGCTTCGTCCACAACGGCGCGCCCCATGCTCCGACCGCAAGCAGGGCGCCGAAGAGCACGACGGCATCGATGCTCTCGCGCCCCTGAAAGGTCCAGGTCGATTCCTTGATATTCAGCCACATCGCGAATTCGTCCAGCGTCAGTGCCGCGCCCATGCCGTAGAGAATCGCAATGAGCCGGCCGAGAAACAGAGATCGGGGTGTCGAATCTGTCCCGATCTCCGCCACCATCGCGTAGCCGGAGACGAGCAGCAGAACGATACCCCACACGAGGTGGTGGATGTGCATGCCGCCCATGACCACCCATCCAAAGGGCCCGATGTTGAAGATGATGAGCAGCACCAGCACCCGCACGCCGACGAAAGTGATGGCGAAACCCAGTGCGGCCAGGAACAGCCGTCGCCGCGGCCGGTCCGGAATCCGCTCGTGAAGAATGCGTCCTGCCCGCGTCAGGTGCAGCAGGAACAGCATCAGGGAGGCGCAGGACGCCATGAAAATGAGAACAACCCAGGCTGCTGTCCAGTGCATGATCACCATTCTGACAGCGTGCTTCACCAGCGGGCTAGCCATCATCCGCGCAACGGGTGCCATTCTGCACACGACTTCACCCAGTTACATCGGCATCGAAGCGGGTGCGGAACAGAGCTCCCTGCCCGGGATCCTCAATCCAGTTTGGTGGTCGCCGCCTGCTTACGCCTCGTCAACAGCGGGGAACCCCACGCACCAACCGCCAGCAGCGCTCCGAACAGGATGACGGCATCGATGCTCTCGCGGCCCTGGCGCGTCCAGTAAGCCTCCGCGCTCAGGTTCAGCCACAGCGCAAATTCATCGAGCGTGAGCGCCGCGCCCATGCCGAACCCAATCGAAATCAACCGGCTGACGAAAATCGACCCCGGCGCCGAGCCCGTGCCCCACTCCGCCATCTCGGCATAGCCCACCGCCAGCAACAGCAGGATGCCCCACACCAGATGATGAATGTGGCGGCCGCCTACCATCACCCACCCGAACGGCCCAATATGGTGAACGATGCCGTACACCAGCAGCCGCACCCCCAGAAACGTGATGAAGAAGCTCACCGCCGCCAGAAACAACCGCCGTCGCGGCCGGTCGGGAATACGTTCGTGCAGAATGCGCCCGGCGCGGGTCCGATGAAGCAAAAGCATCATCACCGCGGCGGAAAGAATGATAAAAAGCAGAAGAATCACGGCTCCGGTCAGGTGCATAGCTTCCATTTTCAACCCCGGGCGACAGGATGCACGCCGCCTCTATAATCAGACTGGGGCACTTTTCCCTGAAGTCTCGGGACTACTCTTTTGAGCGACGAAATTATCATCCGCGGCGCGCGGACCCACAATCTGAAAAACATCGACTGCTCGATTCCTCACGGAAAGCTCACCGTGGTCTCCGGCGTCTCCGGCTCCGGCAAGTCGTCGCTCGCCTTCGACACCATCTATGCCGAGGGCCAGCGCCGCTACGTCGAGTCGCTTTCGGCCTACGCTCGTCAGTTTCTGGAGCGCATCGAGAAGCCCGACGTTGACCTGATCGACGGCCTCGCCCCGGCCATTGCCATCCGGCAGAAGAACTCGACTCGCAATCCGCGCTCGACCGTCGCCACCGCGACCGAGATTTACGACTATATGCGTCTGCTCTGGGCCCGGTGCGGCGTGGTCCACTGCACGGTCTGCGGCGGCGTTGTCCGGCGCGACACCGTCGACGAGATTGCGTCCGCCATCGTGGCTCTGGGGGAGGGAACTCGCCTGCACGCGATCTTCCCGGTCCAGCCCCAGGCCAGCCAGCCCGTCCCACCCGCGCCAGACGCGGAGCCGGAGCCGAAAACTGCGCGTCGGACAAAGAAGCCCGCATTCAAAACCGCTGAAACTCCCGCCGGCGGTTTGTCTGACGCGCTCCGGGAACGGCTCGCCGATCTGCGCAAGCGCGGCTTCAACCGCCTCTATCAAAACGGCACAATTTACGAATTCTCGACGCCGGAGTCGCTGCTCGAGATCAACTTTGCCCTGCCGGTCTTTGTCCTCGTCGATCGCATCGCTGTCTCGTCCGACAGCCGCGCTCGCATCGTCGATGCCGCCGAAATCGGCTACCGCGAAGCGGGCGAAATCCTCTTCGAAGTTGTCCCGCGCGATCCCGCGTCAGACACGGGCCCACGTCAGCGTCTCCGCTTCTCCAGCGCCTTCGAGTGTAAGAATTGTCATCGCCAATATCGGGAGCCGGAGCCAAGCCTGTTCTCCTTCAACAACCCCTACGGCGCTTGCCCGCGCTGCCAGGGATTCGGCAACACCATCGACTTCGACCTCGACCTGATTATTCCGGATAAGTCGAAGACCCTGGACGAGGGCGTGATCGATCCCTGGAATCGGCCGAAGTACCGCTCGTACCTCACCGACCTGCGCCGTGCCGCGCGCTCCAACGGTATCCCGCTCGACGTTCCCTGGTGGGATCTGACCGCGGAGCAGCAGTCTTTCGTCCTCGACGGCCGCGGAACGTTTCCCGGCGTCTACGGGTTTTTCGCACTGCTTGAACGCAAGAAGTACAAGCTGCACGTCCGCGTCATGCTCAGCAAATATCGCGGCTACGCCCTTTGCCCTGAGTGCAAAGGCCAGCGCCTGCGCGCAGAAGCCCGCGCGGTCCGCATTGGTGAAGAGGGCGGCGAGGGCCGCAACATCTGCGAAGCCGCCGCACTCACCATCGGCGCAGCGCACCGGTTCTTCTCAAACCTGAAGCTGACGCCGATGCAGGAAGAGATTGCCGGCAGCATCCTCGACGAGATTCGCCAGCGTCTGACGTTTCTCGACGCCGTCGGACTCGACTACCTCACCCTTGACCGCCTTGCCTCCACACTCTCTGGCGGTGAGTCCCAGCGCATCCAGCTCGCCACATCCTTGGGCTCACGTCTGGTGGGGGCCCTCTATGTCCTCGACGAGCCTTCCATAGGCCTGCATCCGCGCGATACCGACCGGCTCATCCGCATCCTCAATAACCTCCGCGACCTCGGCAACACCATCCTCGTTGTCGAGCACGATCCCGACGTCCTGCGTTCCGCCGACTACCTGCTCGACCTGGGCCCCGGCGCCGGCGAGTTTGGAGGCAAGGTCCTCGCCGCCGGTACCGTGGACGAAGTCTCCGCCAATCCGGCCTCCATCACCGGACGCTACCTCAGCGGCCAGCTCACCATCCCGGTCCCTGCCCGCCGACACACCCCTGGCTCATCGAAGGAATGGCTGCGTCTGAGGGGCGCGCGCGCCAATAACCTCAAAGGGATCGACGTCGACATTCCGCTGAACCTGCTGGTCGCTGTTACAGGCGTCTCCGGTTCCGGCAAATCCACCCTGGTGCATGAGGTCCTCTATAAGGCCCTGGCGCATCGGCTCGGGCGCGTCGAAGGCGGCGACCCCATCGGCGTTTATAAGGACATCAAAGGCGTCGAGCGACTCAACGACATCATCCTCGTCGATCAAACGCCCATCGGCCGCACCCCGCGATCCAACCCCGTCACCTACATCAAGGCCTTCGATGCTATCCGTGAGCTGTTCAGTGCGCAGCCTGAAGCGCAGCGCCGCGGTTATGCGGCCGGCCACTTCTCCTTCAATGTTCCCGGCGGACGCTGCGATGTTTGCGAAGGCGATGGCACCGTCACGGTCGAGATGCAGTTCCTGGCTGACGTGGAATTGCCTTGCGAAGAGTGCGGCGGTACGCGCTACAAGGCCAGCACGCTCGAAATCCACTACAAGAACCGCAGCATCTACGACGTTCTGCAGATGACTGTCCGCGAGGCACTGCGATTCTTTGTCGGCCATCCCAAAATCGTCGACAAGCTCGCCGTTCTCGAAGAGATCGGCCTCGGCTACGTGCGGTTGGGACAATCGGCCACCACCCTCTCCGGCGGCGAGGCGCAGCGGGTCAAACTGGCCGCCCACCTGGCTTCCACGCGCTCCGAAGGCCGAGGCGAGAACAAGAAGGGTGGCAGCCGCGTCCTTTACATCCTCGACGAGCCCACCACTGGCCTCCACTTCGACGACGTCGGCAAGCTGCTGATGGCCTTCCGCAAGCTCATCGACAGCGGGGGTTCCCTGGTGGTGATCGAGCACAACCTCGACGTCATCAAGTCAGCCGACTGGGTTATCGACCTCGGGCCTGAAGGCGGCTCAGCGGGTGGACAAATTGTCGCCACCGGCACGCCCGAAACGATCGCAGGCAACGAGCTTTCCCACACCGGACAATGGCTGGCTCGCGCCCTTGTTGGACACGCCGCCGAGCCAATCCACGAGGCGGAGAGCGAGGTATTTCAATGACATGGCTTCTGCGTGCCTCGTGTCAGACAATGTCTGACGCGGGCCTTCGCCTTGTCCGCGGTTTTATCGGTGCGATTCTCCTGGCCGGCGTAACCGCGATCGCTGCTGCCCAGCCCGCGCCTCTGCCGCCCGGCACCAGCAGCGATCAGCAGCAGGATCAGACCAAACCGCAAACCCTCGGTCCTCTCGATGACATTGAGTCGGCCATCGAGGCGAAGAATTACCCCCTTGCCTCCAGCCGGCTCGACATCTACCTCTCCGCTCGCCCTGCCGATGCACGCGCCCTCTTCGATCGCGGCTATATCGAAGATGCGCAGGGTCATGCGGACGCCGCCGAAGGCTGGTACCGCAAGGCCGTCGCGGCCGACCCAAAGCAGTTTGAGTCCCGGTTGGCGCTGGGTCTGCTTCTGGCTGCCAAAAACGACCCGAGCTCCGACCAGGCCGCTGCCGAACAGCTTCAGGCCGCTGTTCAGCTTGAGCCCACTCCGCCAAATCCCGGCGCCAAAGCCCAGGCCGACCGGGCTCTGGCGCGCCTGCTCCGAACCTCCGACCCTACCGGCGCTCGCGATGCGCTGGTCGCCGCGCTCAAACTCACCCCGGAAACTCCGTCGGACACGCTTCTGGCGGCGGAGATTGCCGAATCCGCCGGCGATCCCGAAATCGCAGAGCAGGAGTACCGTCACGCCCTCCAGTCCGATCCCAACAGCTCCGACGCCAGCGCCGGCCTCGCCCACCTGCTGATCGCGGAGAAGCGCTATGCCGATGCGCAGCCGCTGGTCCAGGCGGCGCTGCGCCGCGATCCCGACGATCCGGCACTCAACGCACAGCTGGCCACCATCCTGAACGCCCAGGGCAAGCAGCCGGAAGCGCTGGCGCTCCTTGAAAAACTACACAAACTCCAGCCCGATAGCCGCAGCGTTGCCTCCATGCTGGCCGATGCCGACTTCCAGGCCGGCAAGCTCGACGAAGCCGACGCCCTCTACGGGCAGCTTCTGGTCCAGGCGCCCAACGACCCCGCTTTGCTCGATGCTCACGCACAGGTTCTCATCCGCCAGCAGCGCTACCCGGAAGCGATTGCAGCGTTTCACAAGGCCGCAGCCGCCAGGCCCGGAGACGTAGAAGCCTGGTCCGGCATCGCCTTTGCCGACTCTGAGGCCCACCAGTACCAGGACGAGCTGGCTGCCCTTTCCATGCGATCAAAGTTTGCCGAAGAAAATCCGGCAACGCTGTTTCTGCGGGCAACGGCGTACGATAATCTCCATCAAAGCAAGTCAGCGGCGGACTACTATCAACGGTTTCTCGCTGCTGCCGGGGGAAAATTTCCCGACCAGGAATGGCAGGCGAAGCACCGGCTCGCCGCTCTTGGCAAGTAAGCGGTGCTCGGACGGGCGCGCGGGTCCAAACAGCAACTCTGGAAACGGGGTCCTGCCCAGAGGGTTCCCGTTACCTTGGGATTGCGGTGTTCGCCGCTGACTCCCGGTTGGGTTGGCGCTGAGTACCTCTTCTGCTGTATTGTTTTCGGAACGCACGACCTCGGAGGTTCGCGATGAGGTTGGTTGCTGTCCTCGCCGCTGCTGTACTTCTTCCCGCGTCCCTTGCGTGGGCGCACGGGGCGGGTGACCGCGTGCCCGATGCGCGCGAGCTGGCCGACCTCCAGGCGAAGGCTGTCGCCGCCTCTCCCAACGAACAGCCCTATATTTATGCCGAGCTGGTGCACTCCATGACCGAGATCGCCACAGCGCAGTTCCAGGCCGGCGATCAGGAACACGGATCCGCCTCCCTGAAAGCTGCGCAGGGCTACGCACAAAAGATTCAGATGAGTCTGTTGCGCGATGCCAAGAAGCTCAAGAATGCCGAGATTCTCATCCGCCATACCGCCTTCCGCCTGAAAGAGCTGATGACCGGCGCCTCGCTCGACGATCGCCCAACGCTGGAAGCCACCATTCAGCAACTGAATCAGGTGCAGTCGGACATGATGACGCAGATTTTCCGCCACTGAAAATTAGCGTTCGATACCCGGCTCACGCGCGCTCGAACGAAATCTTTGCAACAGCCGCACCGCAATCGCAGCAATTGCCTCCCTTTTCCCTGCGCGTTCCACACCCTTTCAACAGACCGCGCATGCCCCGCAGCCAATATTCATCGGGCCATAACAGAATGCGGTGCAAGTGCGGGAGAAAACACTTCGCAGATTCGCCTAACTTTTGCCATTGCTAATCCAGGTTCCCGTTCGTATTCTGACGTGGCGTTTCAAAAGGTACGTCAACTTTGCGTTCACTGAAAACTGAATTGGAACGGTAACGCGGTCGCGCCAGGCGCTTCGCCGCTCGCCATCATTCCGGGATCAATCGGAACCAGCGCGAGCCTCGAACACGACGCCGGTGCCAGTCGTTCTGTTCCCCCGCATCCTGCGTCCCGGCGGGAAAGCGGCGTCGTGCGCCTGTGGCAAGCCAGGCGGCGGCGCAATGCCGGGCGCTGGATTGCGGCTCACGCCAACCCGCTGACAGGCGCCACCTCCACCATGATGTGCGCCTTGATGCTGTCCTTCCCGCACTTGCGCGGGAACTGCCAGGAAGAAAGAAGCATGAGACCAAAAAAGACAATCCTATGCGTTGACGACAATGAACAGGCCCTTGCCGTGCGCAAGTTCCTGCTGGAGACCCGTGGCGGCTATCGAGTGGTGGCTGCCTGCAACGGAAACGAAGCCATGGAGCGATTTCGCGTGGGCGGCATCGACCTTGTCCTTAGCGACCTTGTCATGCCCAACATGGATGGCAACGAGTTGGTGCGTCGCATGAAGGAAATCGCACCGGAAGTGCCGATGATCCTGATCAGCGGCAGCGTCAAGGCCTTCGACCATGCCAATCGAGCCGACGCGTTTCTCCCCAAGGGCAGTTCCACCGCCGGAGAGATGCTGGAGCGCATCCGCGTCATGATCGCACGCAAGCGCGGTCCCAAGAAAGTGCTTCGCCCGGCCTATCCGTCGCCCGACGCCGCTTTCGATCCGCTCGAACACGCCGTCGCTTCCTGATCCGGCGACGTTCCCGACCAAATTCCTGGCTCGCCGCATATGCCATTCTCTGCATCTTCTGTGAATGGACCGGTTCTCCAACCCGGTCCATTTACAATCGCAGGGTGGATGCGATGATTCGCGCCGAGCATCTCGGCAAAGTCTACCGTTCAGGCAGGCTTGAAGTTCCGGCGCTGCGCGACGCGACGTTTTCCGTCGAAGCAGGCGAGTTCGTCTCGATTGTCGGCCCCTCGGGCAGCGGCAAGTCGACCCTCTTTTACCTGCTGGGCGGCCTTACCCGCGCCACCAGCGGCCAGGTGTTCATCGGTGGCGTCGACTTCGCTACGCTGGACGACGCGGAGCGCACGCGCATGCGCCGCTCCCGCATCGGCTTCATTTTTCAAAAATTTAATTTGCTGCCGACGCTGACCGCGCGGGGCAATATTGAGATCGCTTACGAGATCGCGGACCGCGCCGAGCCCCTCGACCAGGCCTTCCTGTCGCACCTCACCGGCCTCCTCAATATCTCAGGCCGTCTCGACCACCGGCCGTCGGAGTTATCCGGTGGCGAACAGCAGCGCGTTGCCATCGCGCGCGCTCTCATCACGCGTCCCTCCATCGTGCTCGCCGACGAGCCAACTGGAAACCTCGACACAGAAAATTCCGACGCGGTTCTGGAGATGCTGCGGCGGTCGAATCAGGAATTCAAACAAACGGTATTGATGATTACCCACAATCCGGAGGCGGCCAGCATTGCCGACCGCATCGTTCACATGCGCGACGGCAAGATTCGCGGCATCGAACCAGGGCAGGGAACCGTGGGACGGCACGACTGGTAAGACCTCTGTGGAAAAAAAAGGTCTTACGCCATTCCGTGACAAAGCAGTGACAAGAACATAACCCGTTCGTCCGATAATATTGGCAACGCGTGCATGGCATATCGCGTTAGACTTATGTAGGGTCTGTACGGCCAAAACCCAGAAAAAATGGGAACGACACTCAATCCACAAGCTGAAGCGGGCGAAGGCGCAAAGAACGGAACCAACGGATCGAACGGATCGAATGGTTCGTCGGCCAATATCCAGGACCTGCTGACGGAAAAGGCTAACGAAGCCACGCGCGGCCTCGATACGCGTTCCGCCCTTGAAATTGCCCGCATCATCAATCAGGAAGATCAAAAGGTCGGCGCCGCGGTGAAGAAGGCGTTGCCCGAGATCGCCCATGTCATCGACCTCGTCGCGCACAGCCTCCGCGAAGGCGGACGTCTTATCTATATTGGTGCCGGTTCCAGCGGCCGGCTTGCGGCGCTCGATGCCTGCGAAATTCCCGCCTACTTCTCCACCAGCCCGCAGACCGTGCAGTACATTATGGCCGGTGGGCCCAAGGCTCTGGCCTCACCCGTTGAAGTCAACGAAGATTCCGAAGAGCTGGGCAAGCGCGACATCGCCCGCCGCCGCCCCAGCCGCAAAGATGTGGTGATCGGCCTCTCCGCCAGCGGCCGCACTCCGTACGTCGTCTCCGCCGTCACCTATGCGCGGACGCTCGGCGCGAAAACGGCCTGCATTACCTGCAATCCCAATACTCCTCTCGCGCATGCTGCGGAAACCTGTATCGTCGCCGAGGTCGGCCCCGAAGTCATCTCCGGTTCCACACGCCTGAAAGCCGCCACCGCTCAGAAGATGATCACCAACATGATCACCACCGGCGCCATGACGCGGCTCGGCTACGTGTACGAAAACCTGATGGTCAACGTACACATGCACAACTCCAAGCTCATCGAGCGGGGCATCGGCATCCTGATGCACGCCTGCGCTGTCAGCCGCGAGAAAGCCGTCGACGTCATCAAGTCTGCCGGCCGCAGCGTGCCGGTCGCCCTGGTCATGCTCAAAGCCGCAGTCGACAAGCCCGAAGCAGTGCGCCGTCTCGCCCGTGCCGAAGGCAATGTGCGCCGCGCCATCGAAGACTCCGTGATGGACATATAACGATTCGCTCCATTACTCGCGAAAGTTCACCTCAATCTGAATGTCCTTCGCTTCGACTGGACGCCCGTGGTCCATCGCGGGCGTGAACCGGTATTGCAGGACCTCGGCGACCGCGTATTCATCTGATCCCATACCCAGCGGTCGCAAAATGTGGACATCCTGGGGCATTCCACTGATGTCAACGGTCAGTCCGATAACCGAAACTCCTGTCGCGTGGAGGAGCTTCACCGCACGCGAAAGCAAAGAATCCTGTGCATATCGCAGGATCGGGTTTTTGATTCCAGCGTCATGTTGCTGAGGTTTCGATGTCGGAATGTCGGATGGATGCAGCGAGTGCTGCAGGAACGTACGCCAATAATGGGGAGCCGAATTAGCTAAACTGTCGTCGATACCGATGGAAAACACCTTGCTCAATCCCGCCTCCAGCCACTCCGGGTGCTGTGGATCGCGCTCGACCGTGACGTCCAGGTAGGTTTTCTCGTACGGCGAAGCGCCGATGCTTTTGACGCCGAGGGCATATTCGGATTGCATGTTGCGTGGGCCGTTGTAATGAAAGGTGAGCCCGGCGCGTCTTCCTCGAATTTCAAGCTGCCGATCACTCAGCTCAACCTGCTCCGCGATTACCGCGCTGAGCGAGAAGAACGTCTTCTCCGCCGTCCCCACCAGATTGCCCTGGCTGTCGAACGCCAGTTTCTCCCCGGCCCACGTACCGCGCAGCATCAGAAACGAACCCTTTAGCCTCGCCTCGATACTTTCCTTTGTAGGAGCAGCCTGGGTATGTCCTGCGACGACCGTTATCATCGACAGAAAAAGCGCAGAGCAATGCCTGATTCTCACGTCATCAACTCTGCCATAAGCAACGATGCGCGAGGAGGAAAAACAGCCACCTTCTCGACCCTCCCGCTATACTCACGGCAGCGCCATCACCGGCCGCCTTCCACCTGCTCCCGACTCGTGGGGATGGCCTAAAGGACTCGCTGCTTTGATTGCGTCTCTGCGATTCATCTGGAATGCCACCAGCGGCCACCGCTTCCGGCCCTGGCGCAGCGAATATCTCAAGTGGCGTATCGAAACCTACTCCGGCATGAAGGCTGAAGAGTTACGCCTCCGCGACACCGCCGGCTTTGTCTGGCGCGAGAAAGGCAACCTCCTGCGCTTTCTCGGCTGGATCGACCGTATGGATGCATGGAAAAAATCCGGAGCCAGTCGAAGCCAGAGGATTGACTCGTGACACGCACCGTCTACCCAAAAAATCGGCGTGAATTTCTGGCGACTGCGATCGCAGCTGCCGCGGCCGGCAGCCTCTCCTCCATCCTGCCGCTGGGTTGCGCAGCCGAACCCAAACTGCCCACCGCAAGTCGTGGCGGTGCTCCAACACTGAACGACGTCAACGGTCCTCGCTCTCTGCGCGCTCACGCCGCTGCGCGCGGCCTCTTCGTTGGCTGCGCCGTCAATCCAGCCTACCTCGATGGCGAGCCGGACTACGCCCATGCCGTCGCCGAGCAAGCCAACATACTCGTCCCCGAAAACGCCATGAAGTGGGCGGCCCTGCGCCCCGCTCCTGGCCAGTTCGACTTCCGCAAAGCCGACGACGTCGTAGTCTTCGCGCTCTCCCGCGACCAGAGAGTCCGCGGCCATAATCTCTGTTGGCACGAAGCGATTCCTTCCTGGTTCGCCGGCACCGTCACTAAAGAAAACGCCACGCAAACCCTTACTGAGCACATCCAGACGGTCGCCGGCCGTTACGCCGGCAAATTGCACTCCTGGGATGTCGTCAACGAAGCCATCAACGTGAAGGACGGACGCCCCGACGGCCTGCGCAATTCTCCCTGGCTCGAGCTGATCGGATCCACCTACCTCGAGCTCGCCTTCCGCACGGCGCGCCAGGCCGATCGCACTGCGCTACTCACCTATAACGACTACGGCATCGAGCTCGACACGCCTGAGCACATCGATAAGCGCGGCCAGGTCATGATGCTGGTCCGCCGCCTCAAAGCACGCGGCGTCCCGATCGACGCCGTCGGTGTGCAGAGCCACCTTAATGCCGGCGATATTCCCGGCTCCGGCCTCATCCACTTCGTTCGCGAACTGGCCGCGATGAACCTTCAGGTCTTCATCACTGAACTGGATGTCAACGACCGCAAGCTGCCCGAGTCCGTTCCCGAACGCGACGCAGCCATCGCCAAAACCTATCGCGACTACCTCACACGGATGCTTGCCGAGCCCAACGTCACGGCCGCACTCACATGGGGCATCACCGACCGTTACACCTGGCTGAACGGCCAGCAACATGCGCGTGCCGACGGCAAGCCCGAGCGCCCGCTGCCCTTCGACTACGACTACCAGCCCACACTGGCCTTTTTTGCCGAACGCGATGCCATCGACAGCCGGCGAAGCGGCCCGGGCCCTGGCGCTAATCCGTACGCGCCCTTCAATCCCACCGCGCCGCCCGGGCCCACACCGCAAGAGTTGCCGCGTCCGTAACCTCGCCTCGTTCGTCTCCCTCTGATGTAATGAAATTCATGCGAAGCTGGAATTCCGTACGGCGCCTGATGCTTTTCCTCTGTATCGCCGCGCCACTTTGTGCGCAGGAGCCCTTCCCAGGCGAGCCGCCCGCCCAGCCAAAGAATCAGCAAACTCCGGCTCCGCCACGGAACCCGCGCTTTACGCCTCAGGATTTCCCGCCCGATCCCAACGCCTACATGCCCACCTTTCACGTCAGCACCAGCGTTGTGATCGTGCCTACGCTGGTCGAGAAGTCGAACGGCGAAGTCCTCTACGGCCTCAAGCCCACAGATTTTTCCGTCTTCGATAACGGCGTTGAACAGAAAGTTCACGTCGATGACGACCTCGACACGCAGCCCGTCTCGCTGGTGGTCTGCATCGAGCGCGGCCGCGACGCTCCGCTCGAATTCGACAAGATCGGAAAGCTGGGTCCGCTCCTCGATCTTTTCACTCGCGATGGCCGCGGCGACGTCGCGCTCGTGGCCTTCGATTCCAAAGCCACATGGGTCGAGCCCTTCAGCGACAACACCGATTCCATCACCAGTGATCTGCGCCAGATGCCGGGCGGCGACGGCGGCGCAGCCATCCTCGATGCCGTCGGTTACTCCGTTAATCTGCTGGAGCAGCAGCCCCCCGACCATCGCCGCGTGCTGCTCCTCATCAGCGAGTCGCGCGACCACGGCAGCCATCGCTTCAACATTCCCCAGCTGGTAGAGCGCATCGGCACCAGCAACACACTCGTGCTGAGCCTCGTCTTCTCGCCCGGCAAGGCGGAAATCATCGACTGGGGCAAAGGCAATGCCAACGGTGGCAACGAGCTCAACATCCTCGCGCCCCTCGTGATGACCATGAACGCCATGCGCCGCAACACGCCCAGGACCCTGGCCGACCTCAGCGGCGGCGAGTACGATCCCTTCACGCGCGAGAAGGGCTTCGAGAATCGCGTTGCAGAAGTTGCCAGTCATGCGCGCAATCGCTACATCCTCAGCTTCCATCCCACCGATCTGACCCCAGGCCTGCATTCCATCCAGGTCAGGCTCACGCAGGATTACGGCGCGCGCGTCGTAGCACGCAACAGCTACTGGGCGATCCTGCGGGACGAGACCCATCCCGGCCCTGAATCGCTTCCGCCCTCCACGCATCCCAATCAGTAGCGCCGATAACACAGAGGAAACCCGGCATGGGCGAACACGTGAAGCTCCGCGCATCCGATGGTCATGAACTCGATGCCTATATTGCCCGTCCTGCAGGCGAACCCATCGCCGGTCTCGTCGTTGTTCAGGAAGCGTTCGGTGTCAACGCCCACATTCGTTCCGTTACCGACGGCTGGGCGAAAGACGGTTTCCTCGCTGTGGCTCCGTCGCTGTTCGACCGTGTGGAGCGCGGCCTGGACCTCGGCTGCAGCCAGGAAGATATGCAGAGAGGCATGGCAGCGATCCGGCAGGGCGACTCGGCTGACCGTGTCAAAGACGTGGCTGCGGCTATCGATTATGCGCGCCGCGAGACGGGCAAAAAAGTTGGGGTCATCGGCTACTGCCTGGGCGGTTCCATGGCGTGGCTCGCGTCCACCCGCCTTAATCCCGACGCGGCCGTCGGTTATTACGGCAGCCAAATTCCCACCTACGCCAATGAGAAGCTCCGCGCGCCCATCATCCTCCACTTTGGCCTCGACGATCACCACATCCCAAAGGATCAGATCGACAACAAAGTAGCGGCGGCACATCCTGATGTGCCCATTTACTGGTACGAAGGCGCCGGCCACGCCTTCAGCAACGATGTCAGACCAGGTTACAATCCCGCCGCTGCAAAGCTGGCGCGCGAGCGCTCCCTCGAATTCCTGAAGAAGCACCTGACCGCATGAGCGACGTTGTTATCCGGAATGCAGCCGAGGGGCCTGCTTTTTAAACATCAAATCAGAGCGAATGCCCGAGCCCGACTCCCAATCTCCAGCGCGCCACCTCGCCGACGACTCTCGTCAGGCCGCCCGCGATTTCTCCCACGCGTGGCGCGCGCTGCGCCATCGCAATTTCCGCCTCTTCTTCGGCGGCCAGACCATCTCGCTGGTCGGCACCTGGATGACGCGCATCGCCACCGCGTGGCTGGTCTACCGCCTCACGAAATCGTCGCTGCTGCTCGGCACCGTCAGCTTCGCCGGCCAGATCCCTACCTTCTTCCTCGCTCCCATCGCCGGCGTCCTTGTCGATCGCTTCGACCGCCGCCGCGTCCTCATCTGGACGCAGACTCTTGCCATGGTCCAGTCGCTGCTGCTCGCCTGGCTGACGCTGGCCCACCTAATCAACATCACCGAGATCCTCGTCCTCAGCGTGTTCCAGGGCCTCATCAACGCCTTCGACATGCCCGGCCGCCAGTCCTTCATGGTCCAAATGGTTGAAGACCGCAACGACCTCTCCAATGCCATCGCCATCAATTCGTCGATGGTCAACGTCGCTCGCCTCGTCGGCCCGTCCCTCGCCGGCATGATCATCGCCGTTTCCAGTGAAGGCTGGTGCTTCTTCATTGATGGCATCAGCTACATCGCCGTTATTATTTCGCTGTTCATGATGCGTGTGCCCGCCGCAGCCGCTCGTCGCGCGACGACCTCCATGTTCGAACAAATGCGCGAGGGCTGGTCTTACGTCTCCACCTTCACGCCCATCCGCGATATCCTCACGCTCTTCGCCCTCGTCAGCCTCATGGGCATGCCCTTCATGGTCCTCATGCCGGTCTTCGCTGCGAGCGTTCTCCATGGCGGCGCGCATACCCTCGGCTTCCTCATGGGCGCAGCGGGCGCAGGCGCGCTCGTCTCCGCGTTGTCCCTGGTGCTGCGCCGCTCCGTCCGCGGCCTCACCAAAATGATTCCCATCGCTGCCGTCGTCTTCGGCGCCGGACTCTTTGCCTTCGGCCTCTCCCACTGGGTCTGGCTCTCGCTCATCCTCATGCTGTTTGTTGGATTCGGCATGTTGCAGGGCATGACCGCCAGCAACACCATCGTCCAGACCCTCTCTCCGGAAGACAAACGCGGTCGCGTGATGAGCTACTACACCGCCGCCTTCATGGGCATGGCGCCCTTTGGCAGCCTGCTCGCCGGCTCACTCGCCAGCTGGATCGGCGCGCCCCGCACGGTGATGTTTACCGGATCCTGCTGCATCGCGGGCGGCCTCTGGTTCTGGACCCGCCTCCCCGCCATTCGCCGCGAGATGCGTCCTGTCTACGAGAAGCTCGGCATCATCGCGCCCGTCCCGCAGCCGGTGCAGGAACAAGCCGCCAACTAAATGGGTGTGAGGCGCGCGCGCCCACGGCGCGGAGTGGCTCGTTATTGCGGCAGCGTTTCGCCCGCCAGCTCCCGGACCATGTAATCGGCGTACCAGTCCGGCCAGTCCGCATCCGCATGCCCAATCCGCTTCTCGTGCTCGCCGTGCGCGGCCTCGGCGCGCCGCATCGCCTGCGCTAAATCGCCAGCCGACGCATACGACGTGTTGCCCGCGACGCGCCCGGGCAGCCGCGTCGTGATTTCCTGAATCAGCCAGCCGTTGCCATCCGGATCGCTGAACGTGGCGAACGAGCTGTAGCTCGCATGATCGGGTGCCGGCCCGTTAACGCGACCGCTCGTGCCGTCAGGCTGGAACTGAGCCCCCGGGATTGCTGCGTGAAACACTTCGCTGACCCGGACGCCGCGGTTCCCGAGTTCTGCGCGCGCGGCGGCGATGTCGGAGACGATCAGGTAGTTGCTCTGAGCTGAGCCAGGCGCGGCCGACGTCATCTTCGCGCCGAATTGCAACGAGCACCCCGAACCCGGTGGCGTGAACTGAACAACCCGGAAGCCGTTATCGAAAGGGAAGTCGGCGTCGAGTCTCCACCCCAGCCCTGCATAAAACTGCTTCGCGCGGTCAACGTCCGACACCGGGATCACGATCACCTCAAGCCTGGTGTCGCCGGCGGCCGTAGTCACCTCGTTGCTCGGGCCTTTAATCGTTGCCATATCCCTGCCTCCTTTGCACGGACTCAGTGCATGCCTAAGGAGCGTAGCAGGCCCGGATTAATCGCGACCGTGGACGGTCTCTCTTCGCTTCCAGCAGCCTTTTTTTCGGGGCAGAAAAAATCCCCGTTCGCATCGGGGGCGTCCGGGGATTCACAGGAGGTAATTACGATTTGCAGATACAGAATAGGAAATCCACGCCCAGGCGTCTTCCGGACAAAGACGGCTTTTTTTCTCCATCTTTATATCTACAACTTTGGTGGGAGGAGCTTGAGGCTCTCGAAGTATATGAACGCATAGAAGTTAGGCCGCATCCTATTCGTTGCGGCTGTTCCGCTGGCTTCAATGGCAGCAGTTCGGCATGCCCGACGTCCCTTGCGGCCGAAAGCGATATGAGCATTCGTCTGTTACAAAATATTTTCGCCGGCGGCAATTGCGTCTTTGGATCGCTGCTGCTGGCCTTGTACGGACCTGCGCTTCTGCATGCGCACGCCTGGCCTCCAAACCTGGAACAGCAGGTGCTGCTCCTCGTCGCGGCTTCGGTTCTGCCTTTGGCGCTCCTGGCGGTTCGGTTCCCTGTGGTCGCCGGAATCGCGCAGTTTTCCAGCGCCTTCATCGGCAATCAAATGCTGCACGACGCGCCTTTGCCTGATCTGCGCGCGTTCTCATCCGCTTCCATGGTGCTTGCGCTGGCAATCATCTTCATCGCCGTTTTGCGCGGCATTCTCGAGATCACCCAGGAAGCTTACGGCGAAGTCGAGGACAGGGACGAAAAACGCGCTACCGGCGCCGCCTGAAGCGTCCCTACTTCCGCTTCTCCAGCTTCGCGCCCTCACCATTCTGTTGCGGAGTCAGCAGCACCCGCCGCAGCGCGCGAATCAGTTCCGGTCCCGTCTCTTCCAGCTCGCGCAAGTGCCATGCCGCCAGCGACCCCAGCAGCTTCTCGCCCAGGGGCGTCATCTTCAGCAGAATTCGCCGGTGGTCGGTAGGATCGGGACTCCTTCGCAGCAATCCCTGCTCGATGGTGCGGTCGACCAGCTCTACAGCGCTGTTGTGCTTCAGCAGCATCCGCGCGGCCACATTGGCAATCGTCGGATCCAGCTCCTCCGGCATTCCCCACACGCACTGCATCAGCTGATACTGCTGGGTTCGAATCCCCGCTGCATCCGCGGCCAGGCTGCTGAAATGAAGAAACTTCCTCTGCTGAAACCGAAACTCAGCCAGGCGCCGCATTTGTCCCCGGCTAAGCGGCAGCGGTTCCTTCAGGGGGTCATGCTTCTGTCCATGACGTGCTAGTGAAATAGCTCCGTGAATCTCGGCAAGTTCCATGGATTCATCGTAACACGATATATCGTGTCACGATATCCCATTACGGCGCTTCCGTGTTCTCGCTCACCGGTTCGCCGGGATCCGCCAAAATCGCCCGGGCGTCCTCCTCGTCGTCCGAACTCACCTGTAATTCCAAAGGTCCCAGCCCTGGCTCCATGATTCGCGCATTTTCGCCGGACAGAAACACTTCGATCCCCGCCGATTCCAGGCGCAGCTTTGCCATCTCTGCTTCCAGCGGCTCGTTAAAGCTCGCAACCGTCACCACATTCGCCATTAATTCTCCCGTCAGCCCTGTTCTTCTTCGTCTTTCCCTCATCTTATACAGGGAAACACCGGTCCACCGCTCTTCGGAGGCTCCCCGCTAATGAGATGCTTCCCGCTCGTCTTCCTTGCCGTTTTTGGCGCACTTACCGGCCAGATTCAGGAACCGCCGCCCCAGCCCCTTCTCGAAGCCGGCCATTGTCTTGCCACCGCCAAAGAAGACTGGCTTGGCCTCGCGCATGGAGGTCCGGCTCTGATGGAACTCGGTTACGTTGCCGACGACAAATCCTATCCCGGCGCCGACCTCCAGTATGTCGTCGATTACACCAGCCCCACCCATACCGACGGCCTGGTCTTCGCTCTTCTCGCGAAGGGGAAGGCTCCGCATCGCGTTGTCCGTCTCCAGTTCAAAGTCTCATTCCGCCAGTCTGACGACGGTTCTCAAAAGGTGGAGCTCGTCGATCCGCCCCTTGGCGGGATCGCAACCCAGGATCAGATTGTCTCCGCTATCCGGGACATCGGCTTCCACACTTATAGTGTCACTACCGCCGACCTGCTGCTGCCCACCAATTCCGCGGAGTGTGAATCGGATGCGGCAGCGCATTAGCTCCCTGTCGTTGCGCATCCTGCCTGGCGAACTGCGCCTCCCAAGCTAAAATAAAAGTTCCCAGAAGGAGTTCCGCATTGATCCCGCGTTATACCCGCGCGCCGATGGGCCGCATCTGGAGCGACGAAAGCAAATTCCGCGCCTGGCTTGAAGTCGAGAGCGTCGCCAGCGAAATCCTTGCCGAAGACGGCGTAGTCCCTGTCGAGGCCGCCCAGGCCATCCGCGCCCGCGGCGATTTCGACATCAACCGCATCCACCAGATCGAAGCTGAGGTCAAGCACGACGTTATCGCCTTCACCACCGCGGTCGCCGAGAAAATCGGACCCGAGTCGCGCTGGCTGCACTACGGCCTTACCTCGAACGACGTGGTCGATACCGCGCAGGCTCTGCAGATCAAACAGGCCTCCACAATCCTTCGCCAGGACATCGTCCATCTGCTGGGCGTCCTCAAGACCCGCGCTCTCGAGTTCCGCGACACTCCCACCGTCGGCCGCACCCACGGCATGCACGCCGAGCCCACCACTTTCGGACTCAAGCTCTTGAACTGGTATTCCGAAATGATGCGCAACCGTGAGCGCTTCGAAGCGGCCGCGGAGCAAATGCGTGTCGGCAAATTCTCCGGTGCAGTCGGCGCCTTCGGCCACATCAGCCCCGAGCAGGAAGAGCGCATGTGCGCTTCCCTTGGTCTTACCGCAGCGTCCGTCGCAACGCAGGTCATCCAGCGCGACCGCCACGCTTACTACATGGCCACGCTCGCCGTCATCGCTTCGACGCTCGATAAAATCGCCACCGAGATTCGCCATCTGCAGCGCACCGAAGTCCGCGAGGTGGAAGAGTTCTTCTCTGAAAAGCAGAAAGGCTCCTCGGCGATGCCGCACAAGCGCAACCCCATCACGGCAGAGCAAATCTGCGGTCTCGCCCGCGTCGTCCGCGCCAATTCTCAGGCCGCTCTCGAAGATGTCGCTCTCTGGCACGAGCGCGACATCTCGCACTCCTCGGTCGAGCGCGTCATCCTGCCCGACTCCACGATCCTCACCGACTACCTGCTCGCCAAAACCGCGGACCTCATCGAGAAACTCGTTGTCTATCCGGCGCGCATGATGAAGAACCTCGAGCTGACCGGCGGCCTCATCTTCAGCGGACAGTTGCTTCTCGACCTTGCCGAAGCGGGCATGCTGCGTGAAGACGCTTACCGCCTCGTGCAGAAGCACGCCATGAACGCCTGGCAAAATGATCTGGTCTTCCGCGACCTGGTCGCCGCCGACCCTCAGATCACAAAGCTGCTCAGTCCTGAAAAACTGGCCCTCACCTTCGACCTCAGCCGCCAGCTCTCTAACGTCGACGCCATCTACGCCCGCGTCATGGGCTTCCAGGGCCACCAATACGGCCCGTGATTCCTAATCCACCACCGGCTTCCATCCGCCCAGCACAAATGCCGGATCGCTGTACTCCCGCATCGTCTCAGCATCCTGCGGCATCGTAAGCTGCTTCGAGGCCTCATGCCGCAACGACGTGTCCACGGCGTGCCCGTCGAGATCCGTGCTGTTGAACTCCCATAGATGCAGGTGCGATGTGTCACCCTCAATCGGTCCCCAGCCGATGGGAGGCACGCCCTTCAACTTGCAGTCGATCAGCACCGCCTCTGCATACGGATAGTTCAGCCCGTGATTGTTCGGCAGCCGCGCAAAGACTGCTCCCATCGGCGGCGGACGCGGCGCTCCGGGCGGCGGCGCGGGAGGCGCGCTGGCATTTTGCGGCACCGTACGCTCGCGCGCAAGAAATGTGCAGTGAACAAATACGTTCCCGTGATTCGCGTCGGTATTCCGAATCCACATAAACGGCCCCACCGACTGAATCTCGCAATGATCGAAAAATGCTGGACCCACGCCGAGAATCGTGTCTCCATCCCCCACAATCTTTGTCTCTGTGAGATAGACCGACCCGCGCAGGTTAAGCGCATCGCCCGATCCCTTGATGTTCATGTGGCTCACAATATTTTTCGAGCCTGAAATCAATAACCCTTCCGCCTGGCCAAAGTAGTCGTTGCTCACCGAAAAATTCTCGAGCTCGATCCCCGTCGAGTCGTACACCGAAAATGCGCAGCGCCGGTTCGGCCCAGGCATCGGCGGATTGAACGCACTGTTGTCCTCATAGCCTACCTGCACTCCATCGCGATCTTCACCGCGAATCGTCAGGTTCGCCTTGTGCTGCAAGAACACGATCTCCTCATACTTTCCCTTCCGGATAAAAATCGTCACCCGCTGCGCCGGATTCTCCGGAGCCCAGTCCACCGCGCCCTGTACCGTGTTGAAATCGCCGCTGCCATCCGCCGCAACTACCACGCGCGTCGCGTTGGCCTGAGGACCTGCCGCTTTTGTCGAAAATGTCCACGCCCGATCGGTCGCGAATCCCGCGAATCCATCCGCCGTCAGAACGCCTGGATCGATGCGCACGATGTATTTGTGGCGATACTGCAGCACATTATTGTGCAGGTAGATCGTCGCCACATTCCCGTGCACGATGATCGGGTAGAAGTGAAAATCCTGGAGGCCGCCAATCGTCGTCAGCTGGTAGGTATGCAGGTCCGCCGGCGTCGTCCGCACCGCCGGCGTGGTGGTTGTCGGTGACGTCGGAATCGAGGGATCCAGCGGAATCGTCTGCGCCGGCGTGACGCGCCGCGCTGGATCGGGCCCCGCCGGAATGCTCATGTCGAGCGTATCCACCAGCTTGTGATCCGCCGCGTCGTACACGCGAATCGTGCCGGATTTCCCGATCGCCGGCGTGCTCGCAAACGTCAGAACCAGATGCGTATCGGGATTGACGTTGCTCGCCTTATTGGCTGGAAAGCAGCTAACGCCGGATTGCGCCACAACCCGGCCGGAGACCAAAAATGAGCTTGCGGCCAGCAGAACAAAGATGCAGATGCGGGTGTTCACTGCAGAGACTCCTCGGCATTCCAGGCACCTTTATAGCGGCGTTCGTGCCGCTTCAGCAATGGGGCCGCTCCGTCTGACCTACAATTTCCTCGTGCCTTCCGACACCCGAACCGAACACCCGGTCAACCTTACCGTCGCGCTCACCGGAGCTTCCGGCATCGTCTTCGGTCAAACGCTGCTCCGCGTCCTCAACGGCGACGAACGCGTCGCCCGCATTCATTTCGTCGCTTCGGAAAATGCACTGCGCGTCCTCGCCGAAGAACTCGCCATCTCCGGCCGCATCAACCTTGTCGAAAAACTTCTCGGCAGCGCCTCCCCAAAAATCAATCAGCATGCAGAAAACGACGTCGGTGCCCCCATTGCCAGCGGCAGCTATCCGTCCAGCGGCATGATCGTCATGCCCTGCAGTATGGGGACGTTGGCCGGCATTGCGAATGGCCTCGCCGGCAACCTCATCGAACGCGCCGCCGATGTCTGCCTCAAAGAGCGTCGCCCGCTCATCCTCTGCCTCCGCGAGACGCCCTTCAACACAATTCATATCCGCAACATGGGCTACGCTGCCGATGCGGGCGCAACCATCTTCCCTATGATCCCCGCGTTCTATAACCAGCCTGTTGATTCGAGTGAAATGGCACGGCAATTCGTCCTGCGCGTCCTGGCGCACGTTGGGCTGCCTCAACCTGGCGCATTTGTGTGGAAGCCCGACGACGCCCGTCCTTCGAGCTCGAGCTAGATTGGGTTGGCCGCTGCCTTACTGCAAACAGCTAACCTGTTCAGGATCGGAAAAGCACATGAGCCAAAGAGAAACCCGTATCAAGCGCGTTTATGCCCAGCCCAGCCGGGACGATGGCAAACGGATCCTCGTCGACCGGCTGTGGCCAAGAGGTCTGACGAAGGAAAAAGCCAAAGTCGATCTTTGGATGAAAGAGGTCGCACCCAGCACGGAGCTGCGCAAGTGGTTCGCTCACGATCCAAATAAATGGCCGGAATTCAAGCGGAAATATGTCGAAGAGTTGAAGGCACAGGGCGAGCCTCTTGCCCAGTTGCGGCAAGAGACGAATCAAGGAACCGTCACGCTGGTCTATGGCGCGAAAGACGAAGAACACAATGAGGCCGTCGTTCTTCTGGACCTGTTGCGGCGCAAATAAACCAAGCGAAGATCCGGCCTGGCAAACGCAGTCTAGACCGTCGTCAACCGAACCAGCTGTTCCGCCTCAATGCGCGGCCCCAGGATCGATACCCTGGGCACCTGGCCTCGCGCCATCGCCACCTCATCGCACTTGTAAAGACGCGGGCAGTTCTGGCAGTCCTTGAAGATCTTGTCCGGCAGCGCCGTACGGTCTTCCACTTCGCGAAAACCGTAGCGAAAGAAGAAATCCGGAATGCGCGTGAACAGGCACACGCAGCCCACGCCGTGCGTCTCGGCCTCGGCCAGCAGCGAGTGCAGCAGCTCGCCGCCAACACCGTGGCTCTTCGCTTCCGGTCGCACCACGATCGAACGGACTTCAGCCAAATGCGGCCCATAAAGATGCAGTGCGCCGCAGCCAAGAAAAATCCCGCCTTCAGACTCAGCGACGGTGAAATCGCGCACGTTTTCGCAAATCTCCGCGAAAACGCGCCGCAGCAGCGTGCCGTCACCGGAAAGGCTGTTCACAATCTCGTAGATGTTCGTCGCGTCCTGGAGACGCGCCTTACGCACCAGCATGCGCCGCCTCCGGTTGTTCCAGACTCACGGACCCGTAGCGCTCCACAATGGCCCGCACCCGCTGCTCGGTGCTCATCACCGCTGGACCCACGCGATGCCGCGCTGTCCCGCCAATCACGTCGTGGCAGTCGAGCGTTGCCTCCAGCGTAACGGCCGCAAAAAAGTCCGTGTCGAACTCCGGCCCAAACTGTCGAAGCTCCTGGAGCGACAGATCGCCCAGCTCGCAGCCCTTCTCAAGGGAGTAGCGAACCGCGTTGCCGATCTTTTCGTGCGCCTTGCGAAAGGGAACTCCTTTGTGCACGAGATACGTCGCGGCTGCCATGGCATTCAGGAATCCGCTCTCACATGCCGCCCGCATGCGCTCCGTGCGAAACTGCAGCGCGCGCGTGAAGGCCGCCAGCACATAGAGCATCTTGTGCGCCTCTGCCGTCGCCGCAAACACCGGCTCCTGCGTTTCCTGCATGTCTTTGTTGTAAGCAAGCGGCAGTCCCTTGAGGAGTATCGTCACGGATTCCGCCGCCCCATGAATGCGTCCCACCTTGCCGCGCACCAGCTCCGTCAGGTCAGGGTTTTTCTTTTGCGGCATCGCGCTCGAACCCGTCGAGAAAGCCTCGGGCAGATCGACAAAACCAAACTCCGCCGTCGCGAACAACGTGATTTCCTCAGCGAAGCGGCTGGCATGTAGAGCAATCTGCGTCAGCACCTGCAGGTATTCCAGAACGAAGTCGCGATCGCTGGTAGCGTCCATGCTGTTCGCGGTAGGCCCACGCAGCCCCAGTTCTTCAGCCGCGATGTTCCGATCGAGCGCCAGCGTCGCCCCCGCGACCGCGCCCGACCCCAGCGGGCAAAAACTGAGCCGCTCCACGCAATCTTCCAACCGCCCCGCATCGCGGAGCAGCATTTCAACATATGCCAGCAGCCAGTGCGCCACCAGCACCGGTTCCGCGCGCTGCAGATGCGTGTAGGCCGGCATCACGGCCTCCCCGGCCGCCTTGGCCTGCGCGATCAGCTGCTCCATCCACGCGCCAAGATGGATGAGCAGCAGGCCCGTACGAAAACGGATATACAGCCGCAGGTCCGTCGCGATCTGCTCATTGCGGCTGCGGCCGGTGTGCAGCTTCAGTCCCAGATCCCCGATGGCCTCAGTCAGCTTCAGCTCGACGAAGTGATGAATGTCCTCCGCCTGCTGATCCAGGCGTACCTTGTCCCGATCCCGAGCGTACTTCTCGCCGATGCCGTCGAGGCCCATCGAGATAAGTCCGCATTCTTCCTGCGTCAGAATTCCTGCTCGCTCCAGAGCCAGCGCGTGCGCCTTGCTGGCAGCCAGCTCGGAGTCGAGCAGCTGCCAGTCAAAATGGATGGACTTCTGCCAGTGATCGAAAAAGGGATCAGGTGCCGCGCGAAATCGGCCAGCCCACATTTTGGCGGGTTGTTCTGTCATCGAGCTCTACTCGCCTTTCGTGGTCCCGTTGTTGAGTTGCGGCATTTCCGACCCTCTGCTCAGGGTGATGAGCCCGCTCTCGGCGTAGTTCATCAGCTTGGCGCGGCTGTCAGTGATGTCGAGATTACGCATGGTGAGCTGGCCGATGCGGTCGCGCGGCGAAAATGCCGACTCCGTTTTTTCCATGCTAAGGCGCTCGGGCTGGAACGTCAGATTAGGTGACTCGGTATTCAGAATCGAGTAGTCGTTACCGCGGCGCAGCTCCAGCGTGACCTGGCCCGTAATCGGGCTCGCAACCCAGCGCTGTGCGGATTCGCGCAGCATGATGGCCTGGGAATCGAACCAGCGTCCCTGATAAAGGAGACGGCCCAGCTTGCGGCCGTTGTCGCGATACTGCTCAATGGTGTCCTCATTGTGAATGCCGGTGATCAGGCGCTCATACGCGATGAACAGCAGGGCAAGACCGGGCGCCTCGTAGATGCCGCGGCTCTTGGCTTCGATGATGCGGTTTTCGATCTGGTCGCTCATGCCCAGCCCATGGCGGCCGCCGATGCGGTTGGCTTCGAGCAGCAACTCGACCGGATCAGAGAATTCCTGGCCATTGAGCGCCACAGGAAATCCCTGCTCAAACCGGATCGTCACTTCTTCGCGCCGAACATCGACGTCGTCGCGCCAGGACGCAGCGCCCATGATGGGATCGACGATCCTGATGCTGCTCGAAAGCTGCTCGAGGTCCTTCGCTTCGTGGGTGGCGCCCAGCAGGTTGGAGTCGGTGGAGTAAGCCTTCTCGGCCGACATCTTGTAGCCAAAGCCGGATTTCTGCAGGAAGGCTGACATCTCGGCACGGCCGCCGAGTTCCTCGATGAACGCAGGGTCAAGCCAGGGTTTATAGACCTGCAGATTTGGGTTCACCAGCAGCCCGTAGCGGTAGAAGCGCTCGATGTCATTGCCCTTGAAAGTCGAGCCGTCGCCCCAGATGTTGACGCCGTCTTCCTTCATGGCCGTCACCAGCATGGTTCCGGTGACCGCTCGCCCGATCGGTGTGGTGTTGAAGTAGGTCACGCCCGCGGTCGAAATGTGAAACGCGCCCGACTGCAGGGCAGCGATGCCTTCGCGCACCAGAGGTCCGCGGCAGTCGATCAGGCGAGCATTCTCCGCGCCGTACTCAAGCGCTTTGCGCGGGATCGCCTCGTAGTCGGTTTCGTCCGGCTGCCCCAGGTTGGCCGTATAGGCATAGGGCAACGCGCCCTTCTGCTTCATCCAGTGAAGCGCGGCGCTGGTATCGAGGCCGCCGGAAAAAGCGATGCCGACTTTTTGGCCTACCGGCAAACTTTCAAGAATTACAGACATTGCGTGCAAAACCTCAGAGAGGCGACCGCAAACGTTGGCGCGCCCCTCCATCAAGTTTGTTGTCCTCTAGCTGAGCTTCCTTCCGGAGCCCAGCAACATCAGCAGCAGCGCCTTTTGTGCGTGCATGCGATTCTCCGCCTGATCGAAGACCACCGACTGCGGCCCATCCAGCACCGCGTCCGTTACCTCGGCATTGCGATGCGCAGGCAGGCAATGCATAAAGACCGCCGATGGCGCTGCGATTCCCATCATCGTTTCGTTGACCTGGTACGGTTTGAAAATCGGTGCGCGCTTCGTTGCTTCGTGCTCGAAGCCCATGCTCGTGCAGACGTCCGTATAGATGGCATCGGCTCCGGTAATAGCGGCCACCGGATCGTTCACCAGCGTGATGTTCGACCCCGTGACGTTGGCGATGGCCCGCGCCTGAGCGACGATATCTGCCTTTGGCGCGTAGTTCTTCGGCGTGCCCACTGTGCAATGCGCGCCTACCAAAGCCGCGGTCAGCATCAGCGAGTGGCAGACGTTGTTGCCATCGCCGACATACGTAAAGTTGAAGCCCTTCAAACTGCCGAAACGCTCCTCGAGCGTCATGAAGTCGGCAATCGCCTGGCACGGATGTTCGAGATCGCTGAGCGCATTGATCACCGGCACGCTGGCATACTGCGCCATCTCGGTAATCGTCTCGTGCGCGTAGGTGCGCAGCACGATAATCTGCACCCACCGCTCCACATTGCGCGCAATGTCCGCCAGCGATTCGCGCTCGCCCAGCGGCGACTGCGTCTGGTCGACGAAGAGCGCCGAGCCGCCCAGCGTATTCATCGCCGTCTGAAATGTCAGGCGCGTCCGCAGCGAGGCCTTCTCGAAGAACATCACCATCTGCCTCGCGTCGAGCGCCCAGCGATACGCCGAAGGGTTGACCTTCACATCGTGCGCCAGCGCGAGAATCCCGGCCAACTCTGTGGTGGTGAGGTCCGCGACCGAGCAGAGATCGCGGCCCGCGAGCGAAACGTCCGGGCTCGTCGATTCAATTTCCTGAAGCGCGGATGGTTTAGTTGCCAATTTTCTTTCCTCCGGAGACTGGGGTCGCGGCGGTTTGCGTCACATGTTCGGTCAGAATCGAGTGAAGCGCAGCAACGCCCTCATCCACATGCTTGCGCTGCAGGATGAATGGCGGCAGAAAGCGCAGAACGGTTTCGCTGGTGCGGTTAATCAGAATGTGGCGCTGCATCATTTCGCCGAGAACCGTCTTCGCCAGATCGGCGGAATCGAGTTCGATGGCCAGCATCAGGCCGAGTCCGCGCACATCGACGATGGCAGAATGCTCCTTCGCCAGATTATCGAGCTCGCCGCGAAGATAAGTGCCAACCTCGGTTACATGATCCAGCAGATGGTCGCGCTCGATGGTATCCATCACCGCCAGCGCGACGGCACAAGCCAGCGGGCCGCCCCCGAAAGTCGTTCCATGCATCCCCGCATGAATCGCCTGCGCAGCTTCTTCCGTGCACAGCAGAGCGCCGAGCGGAATGCCACCCGCCAGCGGTTTCGCCAGCGTCACAACATCCGGCTGAATCCCGTAATGTTGATACGCGCAGAATTTGCCGGTGCGGCCCATGCCGGACTGAATCTCATCCGCAATCAGCAGCGCGCCGGTGGAGCGAGTGAGCTCGCGCGCGGCCTCAAGAAATTCTCGCGACAGGGGACGAATGCCGCCTTCGCCCTGAATGGGTTCAAGGAGAACCGCGCAGACCTCGGTAGAGAACTTCGCCTTCAGGTCATCAACGTCGTTGAAGCCGACAAACTCAACGCCAGGCATCACCGGATCGAAGGGCTCGCGGTACTTGTCCTTCCAGGTCGCGGCAACGGAGCCCATCGTGCGTCCATGGAAGCTGTTTTCGAGAGCGAGAAATTTCGTCCCCAGATGTTTGCCTTCGGCGCGTTTCAATCCAGCCCATGCGCGCGCCAGCTTCAACGCGGCTTCGTTCGCCTCGGTGCCGCTGTTCGAGAAAAAGGCGCGATCCATCCCCGTCGCCTCGGTCAAACGCAACGCCAGAGCCGCCTGGCCCCCGTGATAGTAGAGATTCGAGGTATGGATCAGCTTGCGGCTCTGCTCGACGATAGCCTTCTCGATGGCGGGATGCGCATAACCCAGTGCGTTCACGCCGATGCCGCTGAGCAGATCAAGGTAGCGATCGCCGTTGGCGTCGATCAGGTACACGTCCTCGCCGCCCTCGAACAACAGCGGATACCGGTCGTAAGTGCCGAGCAGCAGCTTCGCTTCCGCTGCCTTCAGTTCTTCGAGGTTCATGGATGTCTTCTCAGTTGGATGCGTGCTCTGAGATCTGCGCTCTGTCATGCCACCATCACCTCGGTGCCCTGGCTGATCCGGCTGCTGCAAAGGTCCGGCAGCAGAGCCGCGACCGCAGCGGGCAGGATACGCACACGCTTGACGCCGTTCAGCAGCGCTTCGCGGCATGCGCTCAGCTTGGGCAGCATGCCGCCGCTGATCACTTCGTCGCGCGTCAGATCGGCGATCTGGTCGATCGAGAGCCAGCGCATCACGCTGCCGTCAGCGCCCATCACGCCAGGCACATCGGTCAGGAAGACAAGCGCGTCGGCCTTGCACGCGCCGGCGCACGCAGCGGCCATCTCGTCCGCGTTGATGTTGTAATACTCGCCGTCAAACCCCAGGGCTATCGACGAAATCACGGGCACCGCCCCCATTTGCCAGATGGCTTCGAGCCAGCGTGGATCGGCCGCGGCAATTTCGCCGACAAATCCAAGGTCCGGAGCCGTGCGCTTCTTGCGCGCCCGAAAAACCAGGCCGTCTCCACCAGAAAGTCCAACCCCAGGCTGACCATGCGCCCCTAACGAGGCCACCAGCGCCTTGTTGACCCCACCCCCCAACACCATCAACGCGGTGTCCCGCGTCTGTGCGTCGGTGATACGCAGACCGGAGACGAACTCGCTCGCCTTGCCCAGCTGCTTCAGCGTGCGCGTCAGCTGTACACCGCCTCCGTGGACGATGGCCACCTGGTTTCCGTCCTTCACCAGCTCAGCAATCGCCTTGGCGCACTCGTGCAGGAGCCCGGGATTCTCCAGTGTCGCGCCTCCGAGTTTGACCACATATCTCATTTCGATCCCTCTTCTTCGGCTCTCATACGAGGCCTTCTGCTTCTTTGAATCCGCACATGAGGTTTAAATTCTGGACCGCCTGTCCGGCTGCGCCCTTCAGCAGGTTGTCAAGGCAGGAGACAATCACGCATCGTCGCCCGTCATCAGCCAGGTGGAAACCGATGTCGCAATAATTTGTGTTCACCGAATATTGAATCTGCGGCAGCTGACCGGCAGGGAAGACCCGTACCATCGGGCTCCCGGCAAAAAATCCGCGATACAGAGCTTCCACCTCACTCGGCTGCCGGGCATCTTTAAACCACATATATAAGGTAGAGAGGATTCCGCGCGGGATCGGCAGCAGGTGCGGCGTAAAGACGATCTGTTCCGCGGAAAGATCCAACTGCTCGAGCAATTCCCCCGTGTGCCGATGCGAAAAAAGTCCGTATGCGGAGAGATTGTCCGCAGCGTGCATAAAGTGCGTCTTCGCCGTCGGAGCCTTGCCTGCACCCGAAACACCGGACTTCGCATCCGCTACGATGCCGCGCTCCGAGTCAATCCATCCTGCTGACACCAGAGGCTTCAGCGCCAAAATGATCGACGTTGCGTAACAACCAGGGTTGGCGACCAGATCTGCCTCGCGAATTTCTTCGCGATGCAGCTCCGGCATCCCGTAGACCGCTTTCGTCTGCACCGCGGCCGCGGTCGATGAGCCTTCATCCGCAAATCCGTAAACGGCGCGATTCCCAGCGTCGGTGAGGCGCCACGCACCGCTCAGATCGATGACACGCAGGCCATGCTCCAGCGCCCGCGGCGCCCACTCCCGCGACTGCTCGTGCGGAGTCGCCAGAAACAGCACCTTCACCCCGCGCGACCGCAGAAGCTCCCACGAGAACGGCTCAATGGTGAGACCGCCCGGCCCCAGCCCGGTGCCATTGTTGTCCATCAGCTGCGGATGAATCGCCGCCAGCGGTTCGGGACTGCCCTCTGCCCGCCCCAGAAAAAGTGGCGGAGTGCCCGCAAGCAAAGGATGCCGCAACAGCAGTCGCGCCAGCTCCAGGCCGGCGTAGCCGCTCACGCCCATCACCGCGGTTTGTACGCAGCGCTCAGAGTTCAGAGCACCGAGCTCAGAGCTCAGGCCGCGTGTTCTGATCTTTGTTGCTGCGGTCGAGTTTTCCTTCATTGAAGACATGTTTTTCGCAAAACGTATTGGACTCAGGTTTTCGTGCTGCGATTCGTTTTTGCGCTGCTTTTTTCTGCGCTCTGCGCTCTGAGCTCTGCGCTCTGTGTTTCACCCGATCATGCGTTCCAGCTTTTCCCGCATCGACGACGCGCGCCGCTGATCCGGGCAGATGATCAATACGGTGTCGTCCCCGGCCAGAGTTCCCACCACATCGCTCCACTCTTCGTGATCGATGGCCAGCGCCACAGGCTGCGCCGCGCCATTGGTCGTGCGCAGCACCAGCTGGTTCTGCGCCTGCCGCACCGCGAGGCCAAAGCTCGAAAGCATCTCATGCACCGGAGGCTGCTCCTCTTCCTCCTCCGCGTGACCATTGCCGTTGGGAGCCGCGTAGCCCTTGGGACCCTTGTAAAGCTGCAATTCATGCACATCGCGCGAGAGCGTTGCCTGCGTCACGTCGCAGCCGCGCCGCACCAGTCTTCGGCGCAGCTCGTCCTGGCTCGATATGGATTCCGCCGCCACCAGTTGCCGGATCAGGGTGTGCCGGTCCTGCTTGCTCACATGCCGCTCCAGGAAACGAAAACGCAAAAAAGGCGGCCAGCCGCTCAGCGGCCCGCCGCTTTCTTCGCTCTGTATAAAAATACAGCAATGATGTATAAATATGCAAGCAGATATTTGTCAAGAACGCGTTTGCACCGTTCACCGGTAACCGCGACGCCGGTCACAAATTTCCAGAGAAATTTTCGGATTTCGCCTTCGTGCGAAATAGAAGGCCGTTATAGTTGGATATGGGAACGAGAAAAAGTGCTGATCCGGCCCTGTCGACCGGCGGCTCCCGACCCAGACACGGGGTTCCTGGTGACCGTGCGCACCGGGGTGGAAGTCTGATCGATGAACGCTTCGATCATGAATCCTGCGGCGTCGGATTTGTCGCTACTCTCGACAACCAGCCCTCGCACGACATTCTGACGAAGGCTCTCACCGCTCTCGCGCGTCTGGCGCATCGCGGCGCCGTGGCTGCCGACGGCAAGTCCAGCGACGGCATTGGCATTCACACCGCAATTCCGCGTGAAATGCTCCTCGCCTCCACAGGCATTTCTCTCGATCCTGCTCAATCTCTCGGCGTCGGCATGGTTTTCCTGCCCTCCGAGCCCCCCTCCGCGTCCATCGCTGTCCGCGAACTCGAGCGCGCAATCGTTCAGCAGGGATTTCGCATCCTCGGCTGGCGCGAAGTGCCCACCCGGCCGCACATTCTGGGCGAAATTGCCCACTCTACTCTTCCCGTCATTCGCCAGGTCCTGCTCACCGATGAAGCGGCGGCCCCGGCCACGTACCGTGAGTGCGATCGGCGCCTCTATCTCGCGCGCAAGCAGTTCGAGCGCAGCAGCATCCCGGGTTACGTCTGCTCGCTCTCCACGTCATCCATCATCTATAAGGCAATGTGCGACGCGCGCCTGCTGCCCGCGTTTTATCCCGACCTGGCCGACCCAAAATTTGTCACGCCGTTCGCGCTCTTCCACCAGCGCTACGCCACCAACGTTGCGCCGTCGTGGGATCGTGCGCAGCCCTTCCGCATCCTTGGCCACAACGGCGAAATTAATACCATCTGGGGCAATCGCGCGCGCATGACGGCCCGAGCCGCCACGCTGCCCGATGAACTGCGCCCCATCTATACGCCCAGCGGTTCGGACTCAACCAGCCTCGACGAAGTTATCGAGATGCTGGCCCGCAACGGCCGCACCGTCGCTGAAGCCGTGCGCATGGTCATGCCGCCAGGCGATACCGGCCGCCACTCAGCCTTCCTCGCTTATCACGGCGATTGCATCGAGCCGTGGGATGGCCCGGCCGCCGTTGCCTTCACGGACGGCCATCTGATCGGCGCTGCGCTCGATCGCAACGGTTTGCGTCCCTGCAGGTTCTTTGTGACCGAAGATCGCCTCGTCGTGGCTGGCTCTGAAGCTGGCCTCGTCGATCTGGATCCTGAAAAGATCGTGCACAGCGGTCGCCTCGGCCCTGGCCAGATGATGCTGGCCGACCTTGAAAACCATATCTTCTATGAAGACGACGAGCTGCAGTCTCTGTTCGATAAGTCCGCGCCCGACTACGAAGCGCTGCTTGAAAACGCCACACTCGACTCCGTCGCCCCCGTTCCGCCCCTCGATCCCGCGGAACTGAATCGTCTGCAACTGGGCTTTGGCTACACCAAAGAAGACGTAAACATGATCCTGAAGCCCATGGCCATGGACGGTAAAGATGCCGTCTGGTCCATGGGGGACGACACGCCGATCGCGCCGCTCGCCCGCACGCCGCGGCCGGTCTATGCCTTCTTCCGTCAGCGGTTCGCCCAGGTTACCAATCCGCCGATCGATTCGCTGCGTGAGGCCTGCGTCATCCAGCTCCACACGCGTCTCGGCCCATGGCCCCACGTTTTGAACACCCGGGAGCGCCTGCCGGGCCTTTCGCTTAGCTCGCCCTTCCTCTCCCTCTCGCAGATTGACTCGCTGCATCAGCGCAAGCACGACCTCGCCGGCAACCTTCCGCTCGCCGTGCTCGACTGCATCTTCAATCCAGCGTGCAATCTGCTTACCGCGCTCGACGATCTCTGCAGCAAGGCCATCGAGCTGGTGCGCGGCGGCGCTGCCATCCTGCTGCTCACTGATCGCGGTTGCGGCGAACAGGCGATTCCCATCCCCATGGCTCTCGCGACCGGCGCTGTGCATCACGCGCTCATTCACGCCGGCGAACGCATCAAGGTGGGCCTTGCCGTCGAAGCGGCGGACTGCCGCGATCTGCATCACGCTGCCGTGCTCATGGGCATGGGTGCTGGCTCGGTGTGTCCGTGGCTGGCGCTGGAAACGGCGCGCGCCATCAACCCCGAGCACGGCGAAGCAAATCTGCTGCACGCCTTCGATCTGGGCCTCGCGAAGATCATGTCGAAGATGGGCATCTCCGTGGTGGACAGCTACCGCGGCGCGCATCTGTTCGACTGCCTCGGCCTCAGCAAAGAAGTCGTCGAGCGCTGCTTTGAAGGCACGCCGGCGCCGCTGGGCGGCATCGGATTCCCGGCACTCGAAGCCAGCCTGCGTGAGCTGTGGCTTGGTGCGCAGAGTGGCGAACCCGGACACGATTCCGAAGCAGGCGACAACGGTGGTCCTCTGGTGACGGTGGCTGCGACCAAAGACCTTCCCGACTACGGCTGGGTGCGATTCCGCAAAGCCGATAAATCGGAGCCGCATGGATGGCAGCCGCAGACCGTGCGCCTGCTGCAGTCGATCACCGGCGCAACCAAAGCCGCAACCGTCGCCCCCGACTCAGCTGTGGCGTGGCAGGCCTTCACGACCCAGGCAATCGAGAAGGAACCCGCCGTCCTGCGTGATCTTCTCGAAATTCGTGCTGCCGCGGAGCCTTTGCCCGTCGCCCAGGTCGCGCCCGCACAGAACCTCTACGGCCGCTTCATCGCCAGCGCCATGTCCCTTGGCTCGCTTAGTCCCGAGGCGCACCAGACCATCACCGCTGCCATGAACATGCTCGGCGGCCGCTCCAACACCGGCGAGGGCGGGGAAGATCCCGCCGTCTATGAGCCCGGCGCGCAGTTGCCCGTCGCAGGAAACACCTACGCTGCGGAACTGCTCAACAACAAGGTCAAGCAGGTAGCCTCCGCGCGCTTCGGCGTCACAGCCCAGTACCTGATGCATGCTGAAGAGCTGGAAATCAAAATCGCACAGGGTTCGAAGCCCGGCGAAGGCGGCCAGCTTCCCAGCCATAAAGTTACGGAGCTGATCGCACGCCTGCGTCATGCGCAACCCGGCGTCCAGCTCATCAGTCCGCCGCCGCACCACGACATCTATTCCATTGAAGATCTGGCCCAGCTCATTCACGATCTGCGCAGAATCAACCCGAAGGCCGCCATCGGTGTGAAGCTCGTTTCCGAATGCGGTGTCGGCACCGTCGCCGCCGGCGTCGCCAAGGCCTACGCCGACTACATCGTCATCGCCGGACACAACGGCGGCACCGGCGCATCACCACTCTCCAGCATCAAGTACGCGGGCAATCCCTGGGAGCTCGGCTTGGCCGAAGCGCAACAGGTCCTCATCCGCAATGGTCTGCGCGGCCGCGTCCGCCTCCGTTGCGACGGCGGACTCCGCACCGCGCGCGACATCGTGGTCGCAGCTATGCTTGGCGCCGACGAATACGCCTTCGGTACCGCCGTCCTCGTCGCGCTCGGCTGCGACATGGCGCGCCAGTGTCATCTGAATACCTGTCCCACCGGCATTGCCACCCAACGCCCCGACCTGCGCGCCAAGTTCCGCGGCAAGCCCGAGCACCTGGTCCGCTTCTTTGAAGGGCTCGCCGGCGAAATTCGCGCGTACCTCGCCGAACTCGGCCTCCCGTCGCTGGAAGCCGTCATCGGCCGCACCGATTTGCTGGAGCAGACCCGCTTCGACGGCTGTCTTGACCTCGGTCCGATGCTCGCGGCTCCGCCCGACGGCGGCAAAGCCGGTGCAACCCACTGGCAGGGCAAACGCAATCTTCGCCCTGAGGATCATCCACCCATCGACGACGCCTGGGTCGAGGCCGGTATCGCAGCCTACAAAGCAGGCAAACCGCTCCTGGTCGACTCCCTCATCGCCAACGAAGATCGAACCTTCGGCGCGCGACTCGCCGGAGAACTGGCCATGCTGCAATCCGCCGGAATCGAACCGAGGGCGCAGCTCACATTCCGTCTAACCGGTGAAGCCGGGCAGTCCTTCGGAGCCTTCGCAGTTCCCGGAATGGAACTCATCCTCAGGGGCCTCGCCAACGACTTCGTCGGCAAAAGTCTTTCCGGCGGCGAAATTATCATCCGCGGCCAGGGCCGCGCGGCCTTGCAGCCTGAACTCCACACCATCCTCGGCAACGTAGCTCTTTATGGCGCCACCAGCGGAGCCCTTTTTGCAGCCGGCTGTGCCGGTGAGCGCTTTGCTGTTCGGAATTCCGGCGCCCTGGCCGTCGTCGAAGGCGTTGGCGACCACGGCTGCGAGTACATGACCGGCGGCCTCGTCGCCGTTTTGGGCGCTACCGGCAGCAATTTCGGCGCGGGTATGACCGGCGGCGAGGCCTGGGTCTTCGATGAGGAAGGACTGTTCCTTTCCCGGCATCGCTACCACCCCGGCTTTCTGACGCCGGAGCCTTACGACACCCTGGACCAGGAAGCGAAGGACAGCATTTTCGGTCTGGTGCAGCTGCACGCCGAGAAAACTGCCAGCACCCGAGCCTTCTGGATCATGTCGAAATGGGAGGAGCTGGCTCCACGCTTCGTACGTCTCACTCCCAAACCGCAGGCCTGACCGAACCCAAAAAGGTAACCTCCCGCAACTTTTTGGTGAGCCAATGGGTCATCGAAATGGATGTATCCTTTCGTTATCCCGCGTAATCAAAAGACGGGTCCGAGCCCTGCAATGCCGCACGCTTTTCCCTCTACGCGCCGATTTTTCTCCGGCCTGCTCCTCCCTCTGCTGCTGCTCCAGGGCTGCGGCCGCTTTGTCCCGCACCAATCCCACGAGTACGTCTATGTCTGGGCCCGCGGCACTTACCTGCGCGATCGCGTCGCTGCCGTCAGCAACCGTGTCGCCGAAGTCGTCAACGGCCAACGCCTCCTGGTTGTCGAGCATGGCCGCCGCTTCCTTAAAGTCAAAACCGAAAAAGGCGAAGTGGGTTGGATCGAGGATCATGGCGTCATCGATCAGCAGGTCTACGACAAATTCACCCAAATGGAGAAGGACAGTGCCGGCGATCCCGTGATCGGCACCGCGGTCCTGCGCGACGACTACTGGCTCCGTGATGCTCCCGGCCGAACTTCCGACCGCTTCTATCTGTTGCCCGAAAACGACAAGCTGCAGTTGCTGATGCGCGCCTCGGTGCCCAAACCCGAAGCGCCGCAGGCCCTCCCCATGCCGGTTTCGAGGCCGGTCACGCGCGCAAAAAACGATCCTCCTCCGCCACCACCACCGCCCGCGCTGGAGGATTATTGGCTGATCCGCGACACCAGCGGCCACGTGGGCTGGATTCGCGCTCGCACCATCGACGAAGATGTGCCGGACGCCATTGCCGGCCTTGCCGAAGGGCAGAAAATCGTCGGCGCCTACGTCCTCAGAAATGTCACTGACCCGGACGCCAACGTTCCAGGCGATCAGGTCCCGGAATACGTTGCCGTGCTGGCGCCGTGGAAAGACGGGCTGCCCTACGACTTCGACCAGATCCGCGTCTTCACCTGGAACACCAAAAAACATCGCTATGAGACGGCCTACCGCGAGCGCAACCTTGCCGGCTTTCTTCCCGTTTCCGTCACCCGTGCCTCCGCCGGCAATCAGGATTCACCCACGTTTTCTTTCCGCGTCGCAACCAGCGATCAGGTCGCGCTCGATCCGGCGACCGGCACCGTCAAGCCGGGTGAAACCGCGACAGAAACCTTTCGCATGGACGGAGTCCTCGTCCATCGCGAAGGAGACGCACCGCGGCCGGTGGCCAGCGCTCACGCTCCCCAGCATCACCCTGCTACGCATCACAAACCTCGCGGCTAGTCGGAATTCCCGGCCTCACGTGCGATCCCCCCAACAACGCACAATGCAGCAGGCTTAACTAAATAAACAACATAGGAAATCGAGATTTCTTCGTCCCCGGGCGGTTGCGCAAATCGTTGATTAGCCCGTATCGTGGTAGCACACCTTGACGGTGGGTGCGGCGCCACCCATTTCGGCTTCGCTGCAGTTTTTCTTGCGGTTGCAGTTTTCACCGTCGAGTTAAAAATAAAGGGCAAAGGAGATCGGCTCATGGAAAACAAGCCGGCGCAGAACATTCAGGACACATTCCTGAACACCGTTCGTAAAGACAAGACCCCAATCACGATTTATCTGGTGAGTGGCGTAAAGCTCACTGGGAAAATCCGCTCCTTCGATAAATATTCCGTGCTGCTGGAGAACAACAGCCAGGAGCAGCTGATTTTTAAACACGCAATCTCCACTGTGGTCAGCACTCGCTCGGTTCTGCACGGAGAACATCGTCCGCCGCACACCGCTCAGGCCGGTCCGGTGGCGGTTACGTCGCCTCAAACGGTGCAGGAGGCGTCCGGCTCCTAACCGGGTGCCGGAAAGTTGCAGGCGTAACGAATCGCAATGCCTCTGAACGCGACCGAGTCGACCGCGGAACGGGCATTGTTGGTTACCGTTGTGCTCGGACCACCGCGCCGAGGCCTCACTCGTGGTGCGGCTCAGGCCCGCGACGCCGCCAGCTCTAAACCCAGCGTTACCCCTGTCGTCAGCGACGAAGACTCGCGTCTCGTCGAATTTCGCGAACTGGTTCTGAGCGCCGGCGCCACCATCGCCGCGGAAATGGTGCAGCATCGCCCCAAAGCCGATCCCGCAACCCTCATCGGCAGCGGCAAAGTGGAAGAACTGTCCGCGATGGCAGCCTCCACCCAGGCCAGTGTCGCCATCGTCGATCACGACCTCAGTCCCACGCAGCTGCGCAACCTTGAAAATGCGCTTCCGTGCCGGGTGATCGACCGCACCCAGCTCATCCTCGATATTTTTGCCCGCCACGCCCGCACCCGCGAAGGTCAGCTGCAGGTTGAGCTCGCGCAGCTCGAATACATGCTGCCTCGGCTCACCGGCCGCGGCAAAGCCATGTCCCAGCTCGGCGGCGGCATCGGCACCAGAGGCCCCGGCGAAACCCAGCTCGAAACCGACCGCCGCCGCATTCAGCGCCGCGTGCTGCAGCTGAAAAGGGAACTGGAAGGCGTCCGCCGCATCCGCACCCAGCAACGTCGCCGTCGGGAATCCGTTCCCGTGCCCACCGTCGCGCTTGTTGGCTATACCAACGCCGGAAAAAGCACGCTCTTCAACGCCATCACCCGCGCCGGCGTTCTCGAGTCGTCGCGGATGTTCGCCACCCTCGATCCCAAACTCAGCGCTATCCAGCTTCCCAGCCGCAGAAAAGTCCTGCTGTCTGACACTGTCGGTTTCATTCGCGATCTGCCTCACACGCTCGTGACCTCGTTTCGCGCAACGCTGGAAGAAGTGCGAAAAGCCGAAGTCCTTATCCACGTCCGCGATGCCTCCAGTCCCATGCGCGACGAGCATAAAGCTGAAGTGGAAAAAGTTCTGGGCGAGCTGGATGTGCTCGACAAACCCCGCCTCGAAGTCCTGAACAAAATCGATCTGCTCAGTGAAGACGAGCGCAATGCCCTGGCCAATGCGAACCCCGACACCATCGCAACCTCGGCCAAAGAGCATAGCGGGCTCGCAACGTTGATGGAGCGGCTGGATCAGGAATTAATCCAGGATCCAATCCTCGAACAGCGGTTTCAAATTCCGCAATCGGAAGGCGATGTGCTGTCTGCGCTCGAAGCGGGGGCGGTCATCGGCACCCGCGAGTACGAAGGGAATCTGGTGCGCCTGAAAGTCACCGGTCCCGCATCACTTCTGGGCCGTTACCGGCGTTTCCGCCTCACCGCGCGTGGAAAATTACCCCAGACGAAGCAAACCGGATGATGGAGAGTGGTGGGAACCTCCGATCACCCGGTTCGCCGACCCTGATCCGGGTCGAGGTGGTATTCTCAGTGTACGCCGGAACCCGGCCAAGTCAAGGTCGCGATCGTTAGTTTTTGCGAGAATCTCGCGGGCTTTTTTGCCACGGTAATGGGTCCGGATGTACGGGCGCAGTCGTAAGTGCCTTTCGTCATTTGACACTGATTTTTTGCGTCTGTTAGAACCAAGAGTTCCACCTGAGCCTCTCAGTCGGTTCCGACTGCCACCGCCGGCCAATCCATGGATGAATTGTTCAGACAACTTGGTGATCTTGCGCTCGGTGCCATACCGACCCTGATCCTTTTTATTCTCTTAGTGTTGGCCTATCGTTTCATCCTCTACGGCCACCTCATGAAGACCCGTGAGGAGCGTCGCGGCAGGACCACCGGGGCCATGGAAAACGCCTCGCTGGCGATCGCCCAGGCCGACGTCCGCACCCAGGAATACGAGGCAAAGCTCCGGGCCGCCCGCGCCGAGATTTTCAAAGGCCGGGAACAGCGCCTCCAGAGGCTAAGTGCCGACAGGGAAGCCGCCCTCGCCGCTGCCCGTCTGGCAGCCCAGCAGCAGGTCCATACAGCCCAGACCGCACTCGATACCCAGGCTTCCGACGCCCGGAAGCAAATCGAGGCTTCAGCCAACCAGCTGGCAGCCCAGGTCCTGGCTGCGATCCTGCCCGCTTCCGCCACGGAGAGTGCCCGTTGAAAATGACTCGCCGCTTCCTGATGCTTTTTCTCTGGACGGGCCTTCTGGTCGCGCCCTTGCTGCCCCTGCACGCCCAGGACAGCAAGGATAGTTCTCCAGCCGCGCAGCGCGGAAAATCCTGGGGTACCGGCACCGAGCACATGGATGAGCCGGAGACCAATGCTGAGGTCGAGCAATACCGCCACTCCTCCGTCGTCCAGGCCATAGCCCATTTCACCGGTCTGAAGACGGAGACCGCCGCGCAGATCTTTGAAGACTTCAACTCCGGAGTTCTCCTCCTCGCGATTGCTTACTTCCTCTGGAAATACCTCCCGAAGATGTTCCGCGATCGCACGGAAGCTCTCCAGAAAGACCTTGTCACCGCGAGGCTCGCCACCGAGGACGCAAACCGCCGCCTGGCCGCGGTAGAAGCGCGTCTGTTGCGGCTCGATTCCGAAATTGGCACCATCCGCCACCAGGTGGAGCAGGAATCGGTTGAGGACGAGAAGCGCATCCACGCGGCCCTCGAAACCGAACGCGAGCGCATCATCGCTTCCGCCGAGCAGGAGATTTCCGCAGCCCAGGCCGCCGCGCAACGCGACCTCAAAAAATACGCCGCCGACCTCGCCATCGACAACGCCATGCGCAAGATTCAGCTTTCCGACGACACCGATCGCGCGCTGGTGAGGGAATTCGGCAAGTCGCTGAAGAACTCCGGAGGGGAAGCTTAAATGGCGAGTTTTGCCTCTCGATACGCCCGCGCCCTCGCCGACGTGGTTTTTGAAGCGAAGCTCGACGCGAAAGACGTCCAGAAACAGCTGGCCGACTTCGCCGCGGCCTGGCACGAGAGCCGCGAGTTGCGCGAGTTTTTCATCGACCCTTCCTTCCCGCTCGATCAGAAGGTCGCCTTCCTCGACAAGCTGAACGCAAAGCTGAAAATGGCGCCCCAGACGAGGAACTTCCTCGCGGTCCTTATCCGCCACGACCGCATCGTGGGCCTCGACGACGTCCTGACCGAGTTTCGCCGCGTGATCAATCAGCGGCTCGGGATTTCCGAAGCCAAAGTCATCTCCGCCCGCAAGCTCGATGACCAGCAGCGAAAAGAACTGGAGAAAGACATTGCGGAGCTGACCGGCGGCATCGTCGACGCACAGTTTGAAGAAGATGGCTCTCTGCTGGGGGGCGTCGTCGTGCAGGTAGGCAGCACCGTATACGACGGCTCTGTGCGCGGCCGGCTTGACCGCCTCAGAGAAGAATTGACTGCCAGTTAAAAGAAGAACGAGAAACAACGAGATTCAGAACAGGACCAGGAACCCAAAGCATGGCGCAAATCAAAGCAGACGAAATAACAGCGCTCCTCAAGGAGCAGATTGCCAATTACGACGCGAAGATGCGCGTCGACGAAGTCGGCACCGTGATCACCCTCGGCGACGGCATCGCGCGCCTGCATGGGCTCGACAAAGTCATGTCCGGCGAGTTGCTGGAGTTCCCGCACGACATCGCCGGCCTTGCTATGAGCCTCGAAGAAGATCAGGTCGGCGCCGTGCTCCTCGGCGACTATACCGAGGTCCGCGAAGGCGATCAGGTCAAGCGCACCGGCAAAATTCTCTCTGTCCCCGTCGGCGACGCCATGATCGGCCGCGTTGTCAACGCGCTCGGTCAGCCCATCGACGATAAAGGACCCATCGCCACCCGCGACACGCTCCCCGTCGAGCGCCTGGCTCCCGGCGTCATCGCGCGTCAGCCCGTGCGTGAGCCCATGATGACCGGCCTCAAGGCCATCGATTCGATGATCCCCATCGGCCGCGGACAACGCGAGCTGATCATCGGCGACCGCCAGACCGGCAAAACCGCCGTCGCCCTCGACGCCATCATCAACAACAAGACCAACGACCTCATCTGCATCTACTGCGCCATCGGACAAAAGCGCTCCTCGATCGCCCAGGTCGTGCAAACGCTGGAAGAATACGACGCGATGGGCCACACCATCGTCGTTGCCGCCTCCGCCTCCGAACCGGCCCCGATGCTCTACCTCGCGCCCTACGCCGCTTGCGCTATTGGGGAGTATTTCCGCGACAAGGGCCGTCACGCGCTGGTCATCTACGACGATCTCTCCAAGCACGCCATCGCCTATCGCGAAATTTCCCTGCTTCTCCGCAGGCCACCAGGCCGCGAAGCCTATCCCGGCGACGTCTTCTACCTTCACTCCCGCCTGCTCGAGCGCGCAGCCAAACTGAGCGACCAGAACGGCGGCGGATCGCTCACCGCTCTGCCCATCATCGAGACCCAGGCCGGCGACGTCTCCGCCTATATTCCGACCAACGTCATCTCCATCACCGATGGCCAAATCTTCCTCGAAACCGATCTGTTCAACTCCGGCCAGCGTCCCGCCGTCAACGTCGGCCTCTCCGTTTCGCGCGTCGGATTCTCCGCCGCCATCAAGGCCATCAAGCAGGTCGGCTCCACGCTCAAGCTCGACCTCGCGCAGTACCGCGAGCTCGCCGCCTTCTCCCAGTTCGGCAGCGACCTCGACAAGGTGACACAGAACCAGCTCAACCGCGGCCAGCGCCTCAGCGAACTGCTCAAGCAGCCGCAGTTCCACCCGCTCAGCGCGGCCAAGCAGGTCATCATCCTTTACTCCGGAACCCAGGGCTACCTCGACGACCTCAAGGTTGCGCAGATTCGCGCTTTTGAGGACGGCCTCTATCCCTACCTTGATTCAGCGCAGTCGCAGCTGCTCGACGACATCGCCACCAAAAAGGCGCTCGACGACGATCTGAAGAATCGCATCAACGCGGCGCTCAAGGAATACAAGGCGAACTTCCTCGCCGAGCACGAAGAGGCGAAGCTCAAGCAGAGCGCAGTCAAGCCGCTCAACGATCAGGAAAACAAGAAAGAGCAGCGGCAAAAGGCTGAACAGCCCGTGGCGGCTGGTCACTAAACCATGGCGAACGTACTCGATTTACGGCGCCGCATTCGCAGCGTCAAGAACACGCGGCAGATCACCAAAGCCATGAAGATGGTTTCGGCAGCGAGACTGCGTCGCGCCCAGGAGCGAGCCATTGCTGCGCGCCCCTACGCTGCGATGCTGGCCAGCGTTCTCGAATCGCTCAAGCGTCGTGCCGAAATCTTCGATCCGGAAACCGGCGAAGTCCGCCATCCGTTGCTGCTCACGCGGCCGGAAAAGCGCATCCTGCTGGTGGTCGTCTCCGGCGACAAGGGCTTTGCTGGCGCATTCAACGCCAACATTTTCAAAGCCGCCGCGAATTTCATCGGCGACAACGGCGATAAGGAAATCGACATCGAGGCCATCGGCCGCAAGGGTCGCGATCTCTTCCGCCGCCGCTATCCCGCTGCGCAGTTCAAAGACGCAGCCGACGAAAGCGAGCGTCGTGAGCGCCTGCAGCGTACAAGCGCCATTGAAGTGGTCACCGGCCCCTCCGCGGCTCTTGAGAAGATTAACTACGACGCCATCCGCGACGTCGCCGCGGAAATCATCTCCCTCTACACCCATGAGGAGATCGACGCGGCCTACCTCGTCTACAACGAATTCAAATCCGTGATCCAGCAGCGCGTCGTGGTCGAGCGCGTTCTTCCCATCCTCTCCCTCAGCATGCATGAGGTGGAGCGGGCCGAGGAGCCGACTCTCGAAGAACGCGAACGTGCCGCCGAAGCTGCTCTGTCCGCCGGCGTCAGCCTCTATCCGCACGAAGCGGAGGCAGCGCAGCAGCAGCTGGAAAACGAAACAAAGACTTTTGGCACCGCCGAGGTCGACTACATCTACGAGCAGCCCCCGGCCGAGATCTTCGCCGATGTGCTGCCGCGGTACGTCGCCTCGCAGCTCTACCACGCAACCCTGGAATCGATCGCCGCCGAACATGCCGCGCGCATGACGGCGATGGATTCAGCCACCAACAACGCGTCGGACATGATCGATTCCTACACGCTGCAAATGAATCGCCTCCGTCAGGCGGCGATCACCAAAGAAATTATCGAAATTGTGAGCGGCGCAGCCGCGATTTGAAGGTTGAGCGAGAGATATGGCAGAAAACATAGGCAGAGTCGTACAGATTTCAGGTCCCGCGGTCGACGTGCAGTTTGAAGAGGCAACCATGCCTCCCATCTACGAAGCCCTGCGCGTCGTCAGCGACGGCTTCACCGTCCCGACCCCCATCAACGTCGTCCTTGAAGTCCAGCAGCACCTCGGCGAAGGCCGCGTGCGCTGCGTCGCCATGGAAGCCACCGACGGCATGGTCCGCGGCATGAAGGCTATCGACGAAGGCGGCCCCATCACGGTTCCCGTGGGCCGCGCCACTTTAGGCCGCGTCCTCAACGTCATCGGAGAACCCGTCGACGACCTCGGCCCCGTCAACGCCAAGAAGCGCATGCCCATCCATCGCCCCGCTCCGGCGTTCGATGAGCAGTCCACCAGCGAAGAGATGTTCGAGACCGGCATCAAGGTCATCGACCTCATCCAGCCCTTCCTCAAGGGCGGCAAGATCGGCCTCTTCGGTGGCGCAGGCGTCGGTAAAACCGTCATCATTCAGGAGCTCATCAACAATGTCGCCTCCCAGCACGGCGGCTTCTCCGTCTTCGCCGGCGTTGGCGAGCGTACCCGCGAGGGCAACGACCTCTGGCTCGAAATGCAGGATTCCGGCGTTATCAACCTCAAGGACCTGCCCAAGTCGAAAGCCGCGCTTATCTACGGCCAGATGACTGAGCCTCCCGGCGCGCGTCTCCGCGTCGCGCTCACCGGCCTCACCGTCGCTGAATTCTTCCGTGACGAAGAGGGCGCCGACACGCTGCTCTTCATCGACAACATCTTCCGCTTCACCCAGGCCGGCTCTGAAGTTTCAACGCTGCTCGGCCGCATGCCCTCCGCCGTCGGCTACCAGCCCAACCTCGCCACGGAAATGGGCGAACTCCAGGAGCGCATTACCTCCACCAAGCGCGGATCAGTCACCTCGGTGCAGGCCGTCTACGTTCCCGCTGATGACTTGACCGATCCGGCCCCGGCGACCACCTTCGCTCACCTCGACGCCACCACTGTGCTGTCGCGTCCGCTCTCCGAACTCGGCATCTACCCCGCCGTCGATCCGCTCGGTTCCACCTCGCGCATCCTTACCCCGCGCGCCGTCGGACAGGAGCACTACGACGTCGCTCAGGGCGTGAAGCGCATTCTGCAGCGCTACAAAGATCTGCAGGACATCATCGCCATCCTCGGCATCGACGAGCTCTCCGAAGAGGACAAAATCACCGTCACCCGCGCGCGCAAGGTGCAGAAATTCCTCTCGCAACCTTTCCATGTCGCCGAGCAGTTCACCGGCATCCCCGGCAAGTACTGCAAAATTGCCGACACGGTTCGCAGCTTTAAAGAAGTCATCGAAGGTAAGCACGACGATGTGCCCGAGCAGGCTTTCTACATGCGCGGCAACATCGAAGAAGTGCTTGAAGAAGCTGAAAAACTGAAGGCGACCGCGAAATAGCAACGTCGTTGCTTTTGTATCAGGGCACGACTTTGAGTCGTGCCGACAGGCGAGTGATAGAACCGGGGCTTTAGCCCCTGAGAAACAGATAGGCGACTCAACATGCCCGACCAGCTCAAAGTACGCCTCGTCACCCCCGACCGCATTCTCGTCGATCAGACGGTGGACGCAGTCGAAGTGCCCGGCAAAAGCGGCTACTTCGAAGTGCTCTACGGGGCCGCGCCGCTGCTCTCTGAAATCGGCGCCGGCGAAGTTCGCCTGCATGGCGGCGAAGCTGGCGACCAACGCTACATCGTCGCTCGTGGTTTTGTGGAAGTGCTGCCGGATCGCGTCACCATCCTTGCCGAAAGTGCAGAGAAACCCGACGAAGTCGATACCGCTGCCGTCCAGGAACAGCTCCAGTACGGCCAGCAGCTCTGGAACGACGCCGGCGAAGACCCCGAAAAGTACAAACACGCCAACGAAGTCATCGCCGAAGCCGAAGCCAAACTCGACAGCGCCGGAGCAGGGAAGCACTAAGCCGGGTTCACTTCCGCGCTGCGTGCGACATAGAAAAAGGGTGCGTGGAAACTATTCCCTACACCCTATTCCCTACATCCTCGTCTTACTCCGTCACCGATCTATACCCCGAGCCCCCCGCCTTCTTCAGCGCGGCGATCCCGTCCGATGAGCTGAGCAGCGGCGTAGTCTTCACGCTCCTGCATGCGCCGCCGGCGGCAATGGCGATCGCGAACGCGGCTGCACTCACGTTATCCGGCATCTCGAAAATCGTGACGATGTCGTAGTCCCCAAAAGCGAGATACAACCCGGAGAGCTTTCCTCCGAGTTTCTTCACCGATTTGCGAATCGCGTCGGTGCGATCCTGTGGATTGGCGATAAGAGCCGCCAATGCTTCCTGTGTGTAAGCGGCCTGAACCAGGTAACTGGGCATAGCAATGCCCCCTTTCAAGATGAGAGGTCTAAGAGCAGACCTGTTGGGAAGAGGCGCCAAGTATACGCTCAGCGCGGCGAAGTTCGTCCGGCACAATCCGCGAGAACGGCGCGAATAGATGCAAAACCATGACAAGCCGCTGACAACCGAGCACTCGCCCGTCGCCGATACTCGCGAAAATGATCTTCCCCGGAGTTCAACGCTCGCCCTGCATGTGCCCGACACCCGCGATGGCAGCGTTCGCGCTCGGGTTCCTGCTGCTGGTCGCGGCCCGAGCCCAGGCCCAGCCCGCAGAACCCGACCAGCCAAAGCGTGTGGAACTCCTCTGCCACCGTACCGCCAATGAAGATGTCCCCGAGAACACTCTGGAATCTCTGGAACAGGCGGCGCTTCTCGGCTGCGACGTCGTGGAAATCGATCTGCGCCGCACCCTGGATGGAGAGATCGTCCTCAACCACGATGGTGTTCTCGACCGTCTGACGGATGGCTTCGGCCAGCTTGAGCAGACCTACTACGGCGATCTCGCCCTGCGCGATGTGGGCTCGTGGATGGGCGACCGCTTCGACGGCCTCCACATCGCATTGTTTGACGACGCCCTCCGCCTCGCCCGACGGCGGAACATTCGTCTCATCCTCGATATGAAGACGAAAGGAATCGGACCCGAGGTCCTGGACCTCCTCCGTCAGGAGAACATGCTGGACCGCGTGCGATTCGGAGGCGAATGGGACGACGTCAGGCACCTCTATCCCGAAGCCAACGCCGGCGATTCCAGCAAGTGGGTCCAGCCTGGTGTGACCACCGCCCAGGTGGAGCAACTCCACCGCCAGGGTCTGCGAGTGATCGCGAATTTCTCTGCCAACGACCATGAGATGGACCTGGCCGGAATGCAATCGGCCGTAGCGGCCGGCGTCGACGGAATCAACGTCGACTATCCGCGGCTGGGCGCCGATGCTGTCGGCCGTCCAGTGGAAGCAAAGCTGGCGGCGTTGATCGCGTCGGCCGCTGCCGGCGAAGCCATCACGCGTGCCACGGCGATCCTGGAGCTTGCGCGCTACCGTGGCTTCGCTCTGCAAAGTGATTTTGTCCGCTGGCTGCAGGACGAGGACGACCACGTTTCGCGCGCAGCTGCCTTGGCGATGATCACAGCCCGACCCCAAACGCCGGCTGCAGCATTTTCTGACGCTCTGCGCTCACCCCACGCCGACGCCCGGGCGAATTCCGCATGGGCCCTGGGCATGCTCCGTGGTCCCGCGAACCTGCTCGTTCCCGACCTTCACGATCCCGACCCAGTCGCCCTGCGCGAAGTTTTATTGGCGCTTTCGCGCATGCCCGGAACCGTCTCCGGACCCCGGTTGGTCCCGCTGCTCAAGGACGCCGACCTTCGCGTGCGCGGTGCAGCCGCTCTGGCCCTGGCGCGCCACGATCCGACCTTGGCGTTGCAGGTCCTTCCAGCGCGCATGCAGGCGGAGATCGATGCCCAGCGCGGCATTGCCGACGACTACATTCGACGCGGCCAACCGCAGCTAACCGCCGCCGAGATCGAAGTTTTCCAGGCGCATTTTGCCGTTCAGATGAAACTGGTCCAGGCGCTCGCCATGCTGCGCGGCAAGGATGCCATGCGGGAGATGGAGGCTCTGGCCTTTCGTCCTGGAAATGACTATTCCCAACTCGATGCAGCCGTCGCGGCATTTCATCTTTGGGATCGCATCGGATCCGATCCTCAAGCCGCAGTCGTCCAACTGGGAGCGCCCGACACCGGCGTTGCCGACCGTGCGGAGTGGATGCTGGTCAATGCCGGCCCGGCCGTTCTCCCGGAAGTCCGCAAAGCTTTGCACAGTGATAATGCTGCTGCGCGTACCCGCGCAATGCGCATTGTTGCGTGGCAGGGGGATCAGGGCGCCCTCGATGTCCTGCACAGCCTGGCGAATTCTCAAAGCGCGGATGCTCCCGTCGCGAAGTGGGCAATCGCGAAAATTCAGACGCTTCATCCGGACCCGTGAGACTCTTCGGACGTCAAAACGTCTGAATCAGCTCTCCGTGATGTCCGACGGCAAATCGGCCGGACGCGAAAAAGTCTCCGCAGGCGGAGCTGGGGTGCTCGCGTCGCTCTTCACTTCGTTAGCCTCGGGATTGCTGTTCGTCTCGCTTTTCACTTCGATCGCTTCGAGACTCCCGCTCACTCCGTCCTTCATTTCGTCCGAAATCACCAGGAAGCTCTTCAAATTCGCCGCGCCAAACGAAGTGAAAAACGCCACATCGGCCGCATCTCGCCCCGTCGCCAACAGAACGCGCCCAATCCGCGGCACATTATGGCGAGCGTCGAAAGTCCACCACCGATTTTCCAGATAAACCTCGAACCACGCACTAAAATCCATCGGCGTATCTGAAGCCGGAACACCAATGTCGCCCAGATACCCAGCCACGTAGCGTGCCGGAATCCCCAGCGCGCGGCAAAACGTGATCGCCAGGTGTTGGAAATCCCGGCAAACTCCCTGGCGCTCCGTAAACACATCGAGCGCCGTTTTTGTCGGGCGCGCAAACGAGTAGCCGAACTTGACCTTCTCGTGAACCCAGCTGGTGACGGCATACACCCGCGCCCACCCCGGCACGGTATGTCCAAACAGATCGAATGCCGCCGCCGCCAGGCTGTCCACCTCGCAATACCGGCTGGGAAGCAAGAACCGCACCACCTCGTGCGGAAGCTCGGCGATGGGATGAGCTACCGCGCTCGGATTCACCGGGTCCGGAAGTCCGGAATCTTCAAACAGAAAATCGCTTTTCAGGCGCAGCGTTCCGGCGGGAGCCAGAAAGCGCGTGCACAGATTGCCGAAAGAATCGAAATACTCCTCGACCGCGACGTCCGGCTCCACGTGCACCGGATCGGGGTTCCGCAGCCCTTCCAGCCGCGACGGGTGCACCCGCAGCTGCGCGACACAGGCGACCGGTTCCGGAATGTCGAACTGCATGTCATAACCAAGTCGAAGGAGCATCGTGCCTCATGGCCCATCAGGAATCCACTGCTTCCCAGCATGTAGATGTTCTGCTTACCCCCAGCGTTGGTCGAATGTCTTTGAATCGTATCGGAAAGCTGTCACAATGACCTAACGGCACCGCAAAATTCCCAGGGAGCGACGCAGCTGAATGACCTACTGTCTCGGCATCATGACACAGGAAGGCCTGGTACTGGCATCCGATTCGCGCACCAACGCCGGATTCGACGACCTGAATATCGCGCGCAAGATGCACACCTTCTCGCAGCCCGGGGAGCGCGCCTTTGTCGTCCTCAACAGCGGCAGCCTCTCGCTTAGCCAGTCCATCATCAACCTCGCCAAGGCTCGCTTTGCCTCCGGCGACGGCCTGGCGCGCGTCAGCAGCATGTACGAAGCGGCTCGGGAACTGGGCGACTGCGTCCGCCAGGTCGCCGAGATGGACCGCTCCGCGCTTGAACGCGACAACTACTCCTTCAACGTTCATCTGCTGCTGGGCGGGCAGGTCCGTGGCGAAGAGCCCGCTCTCTACATGATCTATCCCCAGGGCAACCCCATCTGCGCAACCGAGGAGTCTCCCTTCCTGCAGCTCGGCGAGTACAAATATGGACGCCCGCTCCTCGACCGCGGCGTGGTCTTCACCTCCACCAGCCTTATGGTCGCCGCCAAGTACGCGCTGCTCTCCTTCGACGCCACCATGCGCTCCAACGGCGCTATCGGTCCTCCCATTGAGCTGATGCTCTACCGCAGGAACAGCCTCATCCTGGACTGCTATCGCAAGTTCACCTCCGGCGATGCAGAGCTCCAGACCATCCACGGCCACTGGGAGCAATCCCTGCGGCGCGCGGTCGAAGACCTTCCCGACCTTCACTTCGCCAGCGCGCCGATCGAAGAAACCACGCAAACGCTGCTCATCTGAACCCGGGCCGTAATTTCCGGCGCGCCTCATCGGCTCTCGCAACTCTGCAGTCGCTATGAATCTCCCCGTCCAATCCGAGCCGCAGCGCGGATTCTGGTCCTCCGTCCGCGAAGCCCTGCGCGGTTCGCATCAGGACTACACCGCCGGCAGCCTGAACCGTTCAATCCTTCTCCTCGCCATCCCCATGGTGCTCGAGATGGTGCTCGAGTCCCTGTTCGCTGTGGTCGATACCTTCTGGGTCGGCCGCCTCGGCGCCAACGCCGTCGCCACCATCGGCCTCACCGAATCCATCCTCGCGCTCGTCTTCGCCATCGGCCTCGGCGTCTCCATATCCACGACAGCGATGGTCGCGCGCCGCATCGGCGAGAAGGATCCGGAAGACGCCGCTATCTCCGCCGTGCAGGCCATCCTTCTCGGATTGCTCATCTCGGTGGCCATCGGCATCCCGGCGGGAATCGAAGCGCCCCACCTTTTGAGCCTGATGGGCGCATCGCCGGCCATCGTCACCTCCGGCTCCAGCTACGCGCGCATCGCCCTCGGCGGCTGCGGCGCCATCATCATGCTCTTTCTCAACAACGCCATCTTTCGCGGAGCGGGCGATGCCGCCATCGCCATGCGCCTGCTGTGGGTGTCGAACATCATCAACCTCGTCCTCGATCCGTTGCTGATCTTCGGGATCGGACCGTTTCCCCACCTCGGCGTCACCGGTGCCGCGCTGGCCACCTTCACCGGCCGCAGCATCACCGTCCTCTATCAGTTCTACCGGCTCATGCGCGGAACCGAGCGCATTCACATCCTCGCGCGCCACATTTACATCAATGTCCCCGTCCTGTGGCGTCTGCTGCGCATCTCGTTGAGCGGCATTCTGCAATTTGCCATCGCCAACGCCAGCTGGATCGGCCTCGTTCGCATTGTTTCTCTCTTTGGCGCGGTCGCCGTTGCCGGATACACCGTCGCCATTCGTATCGTCATCTTCTTCATCCTGCCCGCGTGGGGACTCAGCAATGCCGCCGCCACCCTGGTCGGCCAGAATCTCGGCGCCCGCCGTCCCGATCGCGCTGAACAAGCCGTTTGGCGCACCGGCATCTACAACATGCTGTTCCTCAGCACGCTCGGAATCATCTTCATCGTCTTTGCTACCCCCGTTGTGCGCCTCTTTGTCGGCGATCCCGCCGTCGTCGCCATTGGCGCGCGCGCCCTTCGCACTTTCGCATGCGGCAACATTGCCTATGCCTGGGTCATGGTCATGCTCCAGGCCTTCAACGGAGCGGGCGACACCCTCACGCCCACCATCGTCAACTTCTTTGGTTTCTGGGTTCTTGAAATCCCACTCGCCTGGTCGCTGGCCACGCGCACACGTCTCGGCGCGCAGGGCGCCTTCCTGTCCGTCGTCATCGCGGAGTGCTCCATCGCCGTCGCCAGCCTGATCCTCTTCAAACAAGGACGCTGGAAACGACAGCGCATCTGATCGGCAAAATTCAGATCCCGCTCAGACCTCGTGATTACTCGCCGAAAGCCTTCTTAACAAACGTCACGATCCGCTGCCGTCCATCGAACCCATGCCACGGTTCCGGACTCGGCGATCCAAAAATCCCGCCTGCCAGTGGTCCGTGATCCTCCCGCGGATACTGCACCATCTCCACCTCAACCCCCATTTGTCGCAGCGCCCGATACATTTCCTCGCTCTGCCCCAGCGGATCCGTCTTGTCGCTCTCCCCCTGCAGCAGCAGGAACGGCGTCTTCGCTTTGGCGACATCGGCCAGCGGACTCTGCTTCCACGCACTCTCCGCGTGCTCCCACGGATGCCCTCCGTAGAACCAGCGGTCGTACCACGAGCCGGCTTCGGTCCCGTATTCGCTTTCCTGGTCGATCACCGGCGCGCCGCTGATGATCGCCTTAAACCGATCCGTCCGTCCTTCCACGAACCCCGCCATCTCGCCGCCATAGCTGTAGCCCATCAACGCCAGCTTGCTGCCATCGATCGGATACTTCGCGATCACCGTATCGACGCCGATCATGATGTCGCGATAATCGCCGCCGCCCATGTCGTTCTTGTTGGCCGCCGCGAACGCCGCGCCATACCCCGTGCTTCCGCGCGGATTGGTTCGCAGCACCGCCCACCCCTGGCCCAGAAGAAATTCCGTCAGGGCATTCCAGTTGTCCTCAAACGCGCCGGTCGGTCCGCCGTGCACATCCACCACCAGCGGCACCTTGCCCTTCGCCGCCTGCGGAGGCAGATACAACAACCCCTCAACCGTGAACGCATCGCTTTTCCACGAAACCGGTTGCGACGCAATTTCCGTCCACGCCGCCGGCAACAGAGCAGGCGTTTTCAGCGGCTTCGCCGTATCGCCCAATCTCTCTGCGTAGTAGAGCGCCGTCGGCTTGTCGCTCGACGATCCCAGCCAAACCCATGCTGTGTGCTTTGCATTCGTGTTGAACTGCGAAACCGTCGCCGTATCAAAGTGCAGCGGCTCTGAGTGGCTCCCATCCCAGCGAACCAGCGTCGCCTTCGTCCCCATTTCCGCAGACTCCAGCACCTTGCCTTCCTCAGGAATGGGCTCATCGTGCCCCATGCTGCCGCTGAACCCATCGCTCAGGTCACGGATCGAACCATCGGCGACCGTCATCTCGTACAAATCCTCAACTCCCGGCGGCGCGTCGGGCTTGCTCTGCGCGAGGAAATAAATTCGGCTTGCGTCCTTCGACCAAGCAGTGGCCCCAATGGTTGCCGGCGCCGACTTGATCTGCGATGGATGCGCTGGATCGGCAACGGATACCACCCATGCCGCGCCCGCAGGCGAAATATCCCCTACATCGTTCATTCCCTCCGTAATCGCCAGCAGCTTGTCGCTCTGCTCCGTCCACGACACCCGCTCCACATCCGGCTGCACCGCCGTCGCCGTCATCTTTCCATCCGCCGGGTCCAGCAAATACAGCCGCGATCCATGAGGATCGTGATTCACCCAAACCGCATCGGCTTTGTCGTCGTTCTCCTTCTTCTCGCCCGGCGTTTGCGGATCGTGCACCAGGATCGCAATGTGCTTTCCGTCCGGCGCAATCGAGTAGCGCGAAACGTCGGTCTCGATCGCCTCCGGTTTCGCCGCATCCGCGCCTGCCGCCGCCTTCTTCGCCGGGGGAATCGCGTCAGCCTCCTTCGACTGATCCACCGGCGGCACAATCTTCACCTCGAACGCATGCGCTTCGCCGCCATTCATCGGCAACCGAAACAGCTGCGTGTGCTCGCCGCGATGCGCCACGAACAGAATGCTCCCGCCATCCGGCATCCATTGCCCGCCCGATTCGCCGCGTTTGTCCCCGCTCGCCGAATAGGTCAGTTGTCGCGCCGTATTCGTCTTCACGTCCACGAGCCACAGATGCGTTTTGCCCCCATCTGCCGTGGCATCGGCAATCTGAACCAGCACGCTCTGCCCATCCGGCGACACCTTCGGCTGCGCCATCGAGCGCACGTGGCGCATATCTTCGTTGGAAGGGAAGTGATCCTCACCCATTCCATGAGCCCATGAGAGCGAACAGAGGCAGACAGCGGCCAGGAGCGTGCATCCTGAAATTTTCGGCATTCTGAGAGCATATCGCAGCCTCCCGATGTCCTGTCGAAGTCTGAATCAAAAACAAAATGTCATCCTGAGCGAAGTCTCCAAATTCGTTGCGCCAGTTCTCAGGCGCAGCAAACAATTCAGACACGAGTCGAATGGACCTGCATTTTAGTGCGATGGATGCCACGAACCTCAAGGACTCCGCTCCCGAAACCAGCGCACGACCTCCCCTCGATAAACTGGAAGCATGCTGCATCTGCTCAATCCCATTCCCGCGGACAAGATTCGACTCATCGTCTTCGATCTCGACGGAACCCTGATCGATTCGCGCAAAGACCTCACCAACTCCATCAATGCCATGCTCACGGAGTTCGGCCGCCAGCCGCTGCCGGAGGAAATCATCGCCACCTACATCGGCGACGGCGCAGGGATGCTTGTTCGCCGTGCCCTGGGCGATCCCGAAGACGAGCCCCTCGTCGAGAATGCGCTGCAGCACTTCCTCGCGCATTATCGCGAACACAAACTCGACTTCACCTATGTCTATCCCGGCGTCTTCGAATCGCTGGAGGCGTTGCGCACCACCGCCGACGGCACGTCCAGAAAAATGGCGGTCCTCACCAATAAGCCCGTCATCCCCTCCGTCGCCATCTGTGATGCCCTCGGACTCAGCCCCTATATGTTTCGCATTTACGGCGGCAACAGCTTCGTCACCAAGAAGCCCGATCCCGAAGGCCTGAACGCCATGATTCGCGAAGCCGAGGTCGCTCCCGGTGAAACTCTGATGATCGGCGATTCCAGCGTGGACATCCTCACCGCGCGCCGAGCCGGCGCATGGGTCATCGGCTGCCGCTTCGGCCTCTCCTCGCACACCGTTGAATCGATTCCCAGCGATTGCCTCGTCGATGCTGCTGCGGAATGGGCGCAGGTGCTCGCGCTCAGGACCGGGGCGGCGAAGGCCCCTCTACCCGCACCCTGAAGGTGCAATATCACATTGGGTTGCCCGCAGAAATATGTCTTCTGCCCACCAAAAATTCCCTTCGCCTGCCATGTCTCCGCATCCCACATACACAGACGCCCGCAAGATCCCACGAGGCGTTAAGGAGACATAAAAATGAGAATTACCAGAACCGCAACCGCCCTTGTTCTTGGCCTCGCCCTGTCAGGCGGAGTGTCGTTGGCCGCTCACGCGCAGGAAGGGCCGCCGCCTCCCGGCTGGGTGCCCGATGCGCCACAAGGCAACTGGTCTTCGGCCTGGCATAGCGGATTTCACGATGGCATTGAAGCGGCTCGGCATGACGTCGATGCCCATCGTTCACCGGACCCCGGCCGCCACGACAATTTCCGCCATCCCGATCGCCCGCGCGATGAACGTGCAGATTTTCGCGAGGGCTTCCGGCGCGGCTATCAGATGGTCTACGACCACGATGGGCATCGCCGCGACTAACCACACAAGGAATCGACAAGCTCAGTCCGCCTGAGCTGCTATACGGGAAGGAGCCGGTTCGCCCGGCTCCTTCTCGCTTTTGCGCCTAAGCTTTCCGGCGCGGCCGCATCCGCTTCGGTGTTTTCGGAAACTCTGCAAACGCTTCCTGCACACGGCTGAACGATCGCCCCTTCAATCGTGCTGCGGCAATCGTCCGTACTGCCTTCGCGTCGGAAATGCGCACGAACCGGCAGCCCGCGCGGCGATCAATAGCCATCTCCGGCACCAGCGATATCCCAATTCCAGCCGCCACCATGCCCAGCAGGCTGCCGAACTGGCCGCTCTCAAAAGCGATCCGCGGATCCAGATGCGCCCGGTGGCACGCGGCGAGCGCAATCTCCCGGAAGCAGTGGCTCTCGCGCAATAACACAAATCGTTCTTCGCGCAGTTCGTTCAACGCGATACTCGCCGCGTCCGCGCGAGGATGGAACGCCGGCAGTGCCGCGTATAAACGCTCCGTCAGCAGCGGCGCAATCTCGAATTCCCGATGCCGCAGCGGCAGCGATAAAATCGCAATATCAATCGCCAGACTCCGCAGGCTCTCCACCAGCACCGGCGTCGTCTCCTCCACAATGCGCAGTGTCGCGTCCGGAAATCGCCGCGTGAAAGCAGCGATGCGTTGCGGCAAGTAATACGGAGCAATCGTTGGAATCACGCCGACAATCACCGTTCCGCGCGCATCCTTCCGCCGTCCCGCCACTTCGCTGCGAGCCAGCTCCGTTTGGTGCAGCACCGTCCGAGCGTGCGGTAAAAACGTCCGTCCGGCATCGGTCAGCCGCACACTGCGTCCCAGCCGGTCGAACAGTCTCGTCCCCAGTTCATCTTCGAGCTTCGAAATCTGCTGCGAAAGAGACGGCTGCGCTACCCGGCATTGCTCCGCTGCGCGGCTGAAGCTGCCCGTTGCGGCAATGGCACACACATATTTCAGTTGATGTAGTTCCATAGTTGTTGCCTATGCCCCCAATGCGATCTATCTATTGGAGCAATACATCTCCATGATGCTACATTGGCCCCATCGGTACAAAACGCGGATAGCCGCACATTTATGTTTTTGGAAAATAACCGTGACGCCTGCGCGTCATAGAAAGAAGTAGAAGAGAAGGACATGGCAGATCAAAACGCAACGTCCAATGGAGCAAAATGCCCTTTCAATCACGCCGCCGGCGGGGGCACAACCAACCGTGACTGGTGGCCGAATCAGCTGAATCTCAGGATCCTGCATCAGCACTCGCCCCTGTCCGATCCCATGGACAAAGATTTCAATTATGCAGAAGCGTTCAACACCCTCGATCTGGCAGCTGTGAAGAAAGACATCCTCGCAGTCATGACGACCTCGCAGGACTGGTGGCCGGCCGACTTCGGCCACTACGGACCTCTGTTCATTCGCATGGCATGGCACAGTGCCGGAACCTACCGTACCGGCGATGGCCGTGGCGGCGCGGGCTCCGGCCAGCAGCGCTTCGCTCCTCTCAACAGCTGGCCCGATAACGTCAGCCTCGATAAGGCCCGACGGCTGATCTGGCCCATCAAACAGAAGTACGGCAACAAAATTTCATGGGCCGATCTCATCGTCCTCACCGGCAACGTCGCCCTCGAAGCGATGGGCTTCAAAACCTTCGGCTTCGGCGGCGGACGCGAAGACGTCTGGGAGCCCGACGAGGACGTCTACTGGGGCATGGAGAAGAAGTGGCTGGGCGGTGATGATCGCTACGGGAAAAGCCATCCTGGCGATGGCACCATCGTTGCCGATAAAGAAATTCATGGCACTGAGCACGACCGTACGGGAGGAACCGGCCGCAATCTCGAAAATCCCCTGGCCGCAGTGCAGATGGGCCTCATCTACGTGAACCCGGAAGGCCCGGAAGGGGTTCCCGATCCCATCGCCGCAGCGCACGATATCCGCACCACTTTCGCCCGCATGGCGATGAACGATGAGGAAACCGTTGCCCTCATCGCCGGCGGCCACACCTTCGGCAAGACCCACGGCGCGGGACCAGCCACCAACGTCGGCGCTGAGCCCGAAGCGGCAGGCATCGCAGAGCAGGGCCTTGGATGGAAGAACAGCTTTGGCACCGGCAAGGGCGCCGACACCATCACCAGCGGACTCGAAGTCATCTGGACCACCACTCCCACAAAATGGGGCAACAATTTCTTCATCAATCTTTTTGGCTACGAATGGGAGTTGACCAAAAGCCCGGCCGGAGCGAATCAATGGAAGCCGAAGGGCGACGCAGGCGCCGGGACCGTGCCCGATCCGCACGATCCGTCCAGACATCGCGCGCCGTCCATGCTCACCACGGACATTGCCCTGCGCGTCGATCCTGCCTACGAGAAGATTTCGCGGCGCTTCCTTGAGCATCCAGACCAGTTTGCGGATGCCTTTGCGCGCGCATGGTTTAAGCTCACGCATCGCGACATGGGCCCGCTCGCTCGCTATCTCGGTCCCGAAGTCCCAACCGAGGAACTCATCTGGCAGGACCCCATCCCCACGGTCGACCACCAGCTGATCGATGCGAACGAAGCGGCTTCTCTCAAAGACAAGATCCTCGCCTCGGGACTCTCTATCTCGCAGCTCGTCTCCACTGCCTGGGCAGCGGCGTCCACCTTCCGCGGATCCGACAAGCGCGGCGGAGCAAACGGCGCCCGCATTCGCCTCACCCCGCAGAAGGACTGGAAGGTCAACCAGCCAGAGCAACTCGCGAAAGTTCTCAAGACGCTCGAAGGAATTCAGAGTGAGTTCAACAGCAAACAGTCAGGCGGCAGGAAGGTTTCTCTCGCCGACCTCATCGTCCTTGGCGGAGATGCGGCCATCGAGCAGGCGGCGAAGAACGCCGGCCACGCCGTGACCATTCCCTTCACGCCGGGCCGCATGGATGCCTCGCAGGAACAAACCGATGTGGAATCTTTCGAGGTGCTCGAGCCAATCGCCGACGGATTCCGCAACTACCTCAAAGGCAAATACACCATCCCGTCAGAAAAGCTGCTTATCGATAAAGCGCAATTGCTCACCCTGACCGCGCCGGAGTTGACGGTACTGCTGGGCGGTATGCGCGTCCTCGGCACCAATGCCGGGGCGGAGAAGCACGGCGTATTCACCAAAAAATCTGATGCGCTCACCAATGACTTCTTCGTCAACCTGCTCGATATGGGCACTGAATGGAAGCCGGTTTCAGAAGCCCAGGACGTCTTCGAAGGGCGCGACCGCAAAACCGGCCAACTCCAGTGGACCGGCACCCGTGTCGATCTGATCTTCGGTTCCAATTCCCAGCTCCGGGCGATCGCGGAGGTCTACGGAGGTTCCGATGCAGGGGAAAAGTTTGTCCATGACTTCGCAGCGGTTTGGAACAAAGTGATGAACCTCGATCGCTTCGACATTTCGTTGCCGGTGCCACAAACGTCCCGCGTCAAAGAGGCAGTCGGCGCAAAGTAGCCGGCCTGGACCGGTTCAACCGCAGAATGCCCGCATTTCTTCGTGGAATGCGGGCGCCTTGCGAACTCAATGTGTTGGACGAGCCTCGCGTATACTGACTTTTCCGGAGCCCCTGAGCGTGAGTCTTCTCGACCGCAGCATCTACCAACTTTCTCGCCCCGTCCCCCTCCGCACGCTTATTCTGAGGAAATTCCTGCGACGTTGGCCGGTTGGCTCGTACGAGACTCGTCTGCGTGCTGGAGCGGTACAACGCCCGAACTATGCCTGGTGTCTGTATTACGCGGCCCTGCAGGCCAAAGGTCTCGGGTATCGCGCGGTAACGGCAGTGGAACTGGGTGTTGCCGGCGGAAACGGCCTTGTTTGTCTCTGCGATCACCGAAAAACAATTCAGAAAGAACTTGGCATCGAGGTCGTACTGGTGGGATTCGATGCTGGGTCCGGGCTGCCGTCGAGTGACGACCCTCGCGACGTCCTCTATTTCTGGCCCCCGGGTTCGTTCGCCATGGACCGGGACGCGCTCGAAGCGCGGATCACCGGCCAAGCGAGTCTCGTGTTCGGCGATATCACCCAGACGGCCGCCTCCTGGAACCCGAGTCCCGACGCCCCCCTGGGCGCAATCCTGTTCGATCTGGATCTCTACTCCTCCACGACGGGTGCTCTTTCATTGTTGACCAAACAGAATGTGCTGCCCCGAATCTGGTGCTACTTCGATGACATCTGCGGAGGACCCGAAAACGCATTCTCCGACGGCATCGGCGAGCGAGAAGCCATCCGCCAGTTCAATCTGAAGCCGGAGAGAAAACTCCTCCGCGACCATCTTTCCCCTGCGTACGTCTTCAAGGGCATGGTTCCTGAGAGCTGGCATCAGCAGATTTACCTGTACCATCGGCTCAGCCATCCGCAATATAACCAGTGTTTGTACGCCAAAGGCGAGCGAGACCAGCTCAAACTGAGCGCCTGAACAGATTTGCCGGCGTTACTGTTCTGGTCGTTGATGAATCAAGGCATTTCTCCTTTCCACCGCCACAGTCGACGCGCTATCCTGCAAGCCTCCCCGAAACTGACCTTGCGATTCTGGAGGCTCCTGCATGAAGCCGCTCCGCTCCGTTGCATCCGTTGTGCTCAGCTACATCGTGGTCTACGGCATCGTCTTTTGCAGCGATCCCGTCCTGACCCATTTCTTTCCCACCCAATACGTCGCTGGACACGTTCCCCCACCCTTCCTTCTCTGGATCAGCACTGCCATCTTTGCGCTTGCTACTCTCTTCGGCGGCTGGCTTTGCGTCCTCATCGCGCCTGCCAGACCAGGAACGCATCTGTTCGTCCTCTTCGTCGTTGGCGAACTGATCGGTCTCGGGTTTACCTGGAAGATGTGGGGCACCTGGCCGCATTGGTATTCGCTGGTTTGGCTCATCGTGTGGCCGGTCTTCCTTTGGATCGGAGGAGGAATGAGGCGATAAACCAGCTTTCGGCAGCCCCACGAATTTCGAATCCACAGCTTGTCTCCTAAAATCATTCTGTGGACTTCCAGCTGGTTAGTGATTACGTACCGCGCGGCGATCAGGGCCGCGCCATCAGTGAGCTCCTCACCGGTATCGATGCCGGCGAGAAGCATCAGGTTCTGCTCGGCGTCACCGGCTCGGGCAAGACCTTCACCGTCGCCAAAATGATCGAGCGGCTCAACCGCCCGGCCCTCGTTCTAGCGCACAATAAGACTCTCGCCGCCCAGCTCTTTCATGAGTTCAAGCAGTTCTTCCCCAACAATGCCGTCGAGTATTTTGTCTCCTACTACGACTACTACCAGCCCGAAGCCTACATCCCCGCCGGTGACCTCTACATCGAGAAGGAAGCCACCATCAACGAGGAGCTGGACAAGCTCCGCCTCTCCGCCACGCGCTCCCTCTTCGAACGCCGCGACTGCATCATCGTCGCCTCGGTCTCCTGCATCTACGGCCTCGGCTCGCCGGAAGCCTACTACGGCATGCTGCTGCTGCTCGAAAAAGGCCAGCGCGTGCGTCGTGACGACATCATCCGCCGCCTTGTCGAAATCCTCTACGAGCGCAACGACGCCGATTTCCGCCGCGGAACCTTTCGCGTCCGTGGCGATGTCATCGAAGTTTTCCCCACCTACGACGAAAACGCCTACCGCATCGAGCTCTTTGGCGACGAAATCGATTCGCTCTCGCAAATCGATCCGCTCTTCGGCACCGTCCGCCAGAAGTACGCGCGCCTCCCCATCTACCCCAAGAGCCATTACGTCGTGCAGCCGGAGCGCAAGAAGACCGCCATCGAAACCATCCTCGAAGAACTCGGCTGGTGGGAGAAGGAGCTCGAGAACCAGGGCCGTATGGTCGAGTCGCAGCGCGTCCACCAACGCACCCGCTTCGATCTGGAAATGATCAAGTCCGTCGGCTACTGCCACGGCATCGAGAATTACTCCCGCCATTTTTCCGGCCGCCTCCCCGGTGAGCCGCCGCCCACGCTCCTCGACTATTTTCCGCGCGACTTCATGCTTTTCATCGATGAGTCGCACGTCACCGTCCCGCAGCTGCACGGCATGTGGCACGGCGACCGCTCGCGCAAACAGAACCTGGTGGACTACGGCTTCCGCCTCCCCTCCGCCATGGACAATCGCCCGCTCAAGTTCGAGGAATTCGAGGCCCGCACCAATCAAATCGTCTACGTCTCTGCGACGCCCGGTCCCTACGAGCTCACGAAATCCGCCGGCGTGGTCGTCGAACAGATCATTCGCCCCACTGGCCTCATCGATCCCGAAGTTGAAATCCGGCCCGTCCGCGGCCAAATCGACGACCTGCTCCACGAAATCCGCGACCGCGCGCAAAAGAACGAGCGCGTCCTCGTCACCACGCTCACCAAACGCATGGCCGAAGATCTCGCTGGCTATTATTCAGAAGTCGGCGTGCGCTGCCGCTACATGCACTCCGAAATCGAGACCCTCGAACGCGTCAAACTGCTCCGCGATTTGCGCAAAGGCGAGTACGACGTCCTCATCGGCATCAACCTGCTCCGCGAGGGCCTCGATCTGCCCGAAGTCTCGCTTGTCGCTATTCTCGATGCGGATAAGGAAGGCTTCCTGCGCTCCGCCGGATCGCTCATCCAGACCATGGGCCGCGCCGCGCGCCACATCAGCGGCCGCGCCATTCTCTACGCGGACAAAATCACCGACTCCATGCGCCAGGCCATGGGCGAAACCGAACGCCGTCGCGTCGTGCAGCGTGCCTATAACGAAGAGCACGGCATCACTCCCCAATCCATCATCCGCCCCACCGATATGTCGCTCGCCCGAATACTGCAAGCCGACTACGCCGACCTGGCGGAAGAAGTCGAAACCATGCCGGAGTTCACGTCGCAGGAGGGTCTCAACAACTACATCGCGAAGCTCGAATCCGACATGCGCGAAGCCGCGAAGAAGTTTGAATTTGAGAAGGCGGCGAAGCTGCGCGACACGATCAAGGAGCTTCGCACCAAGGAATTTCTCTTCAGCTGATCTCGTGCCCGGACGGCCGAGCGCCTTTGCGAAAGAGCGCAAACAGCGGCACGCCCACCAGAATCAGCCCCGTTCCAATCAGCGAGTTCTTCAGATTCTCCGCGTATGAATACGCCAGCAACACCGCGGCGGCCGCCACAAACAATGCGGGAATCACCGGATAGCCCCACACGTGATACGTCTGCGATCCCGCGTCGCGCCGGCGATAAAAGAAGATCGTCGTCGCCGTGATCATGTAGAAGAGCCACTCCGCAAAAATCGCCAGTTCGAAAAGCTGCTGGAAACGTCCCACCGCCAGCAGCAGCCCCGTAGTTAACAGCGCCTGCACGATCAGCGAAGTCGACGGGCTCCGAAACCGCGGATGCACATCCGCCATCCGCCGAAAGAACAGCCCATCCCGCGCCGCCGCATACGGCACCCGCGCCCCCGACATAATCGTCCCGTTCAGGGTGACAAAAATGCTCACTGCCATTGCAATCGACACCAGTCCCGCGCCCCACGGTCCGGTGATCGCCTGCAAAGCCGTCACCGCCGGCCGTGGTGAACCCGCAATCTGTGCCGCCGGCAAAATGTACTGGATGGCTGCGTTCGTCGCCATATACAGCCCGCCGACAATCCCCAGTCCCGCAATCAACGCAACAGGCAAACTGCGCTCAGGATTTCGCACCTCGCCTGCCACCATGGTCAGATCGTTCCAGCCGTCGTAAGCCCACAGCGCGGCGATCAGCGCGATCATGAATCCACCAAACCCGCCATGCGCGCCCACAAACTTCGTCGCAAAGTTCCCCCAGTGTCCGGCCATCGAGCCAAAACAAATCGCGGCAATCGCCACAATCAGCACGCCCTTCAGCCAGGTGAAGATCAGCTGGAAATCCCCAGCCTTACGGATCCCCAGATAGTTCAGTCCCGTGATCAGCCAAGTGGCCGCGATAGCAAAAATCTGCGACCAGGTCACAGCAAAGGGCGCATGAAACGCAACGCCGTCGAGCCAGTGAAGAGCAGGAAAGATCGCCAGCGTCCGTGCCAGACCCACCGTCACGCTGGCAATCGACGCCGGCTTCGCCACCGCAAACCACGTCCACATGTAGAGAAACGCCGGAAGATCGCCATACACGCCGCGGATGTAGACGTACTCGCCACCCGCGTACGGCAACAGCGTGCTCAACTCCGCGTAGGTCATTGCTCCAAAGAGCGAAAGCAAGCCGCCTGCGATCCACGCCAGGTACACCAGCCCCGACGAGCCCGTGGCTCGCATCATCTCCTGAGGAACAAGAAAAATTCCGCTGCCAATAATGGTTCCCACCACAATGGCGGTGGCGTGCGATGTGTTCAGCACCCGCGGCAGATCGGGCGCCGCATTCGAAGTGGGCCGCTTTGTCGCGCTATCCAGTTGGAAACCTCAGCTCAGTAGTAGTGCTTGAAGTCTTTCCAGTCTGCCGCATATGTGGATTTTCTGCCACGGCAAAGATAAATCGGCTTGATTTCCCACGGCATCGATAAAGGATTATCCATGCGGTCGGCAACCACACAGTCCTGGTAGTAAAGTTTCATATCGCTCAGCTTCGCGCCGTTGATGATGATCATCTCCTGGCCCGTGTAACCATGCGGTCCCCACATCCAGTAGCTCTGGTGCCCACTGATCGCTACCGGGAGCCCGTATTTCGCTCCGAACAAATTGAGAGCGCTCGCCTCGCCATAATTGTCGGTAAAGATGCCCGTCACAGCGCGCTCCTCCGGCGGCAGCGCGTTATAGATCCGCCCCACCTTCTCCACCATCTCCTGCCACCCGAACCGGTCCGCATAAAACTGCGGCAAAATCGTCGCGTCGTGATTTTCCGAATCCTTTGGCGTAAAGTGCATCGTCTTCGACCACGCCACAAACTTCTGCGGCGACAGCACCGGGATCGAGAAGGGAACCGTGAGCACAAAGCCCACCGTCAGCAACAACGCATAGACACTCACCAGCCCCGTACGCACTGTGCCTTTGCTCTGTGCCGGCAACCGCAACACGGCTCCGGCAGCAAAATAAATGGGATACACCGGCGCCAGGTAGTAGTCCTTCGCGTGCAGCAACAGCATCATCACCAGAAAAACCGGGTACAGCACGCCGAGAAAAAGGAATGGCCGCGCCCTCCTGCTCACCAGCAGCCAAACTACCCCGCTCAGCCACAGAAAGATCGTCCAGGGCGTCAGCATCATTACCTGGCCGATCAGAAATTGTAACGGTGGCAGTTTCACATCCTTATTACTCTTCGAGACGGTGACCAGCCACTCCAGCGTTGGCCAGTGATTGTGGATCTGCCACAGCAGATTCGGCAACGCCAGCGCCACAATCAGGGCCATCGCAACGCCAAACCATCGGCTCGCCAGAATTCTCCTCTGCGGCGTCAACAACAGCGCGATCAACACCGCAACAAGAAAGAAAACCTCATTTGCCTTGTTCTCGAGCCCCAGCCCCGCGCTCACCCCCAGCACAATCCACCAGTTCCGAATCGCGCGCTCCGGATCCGGCAGCGTCTCCGCACGCACGATCCGCGTCAACGCCAGCGCACACGTCATCCAGAACACCGGCTCAAAGGAGTTCATCGACAGATAGCTGTCGATCCCGAGATAGACCCCGGCGACCGTCACACCCAGCATCGCCAGTGCGGCGGCCCTGCGGCTTCCCCCCACCGCCCATACCAGCGCACCCGTCAGAAAAACCGTCACTGCACCCGCGATCGCAGAAAACAGCCGCAGCGACCACATATGGTTGTAGCCGAAAAGAATATCCGTCAGCCGAGCCTGCACCGCCACCATCGGCGGCTGATCCACATACCCAAACGCCAGATGCCGCCCGCACATCAGGTAGTACATCTCGTCGCGGAAAATTCCGTAGCCCGCGCGCTGCGCAACAATGTTGCCCACAATCTGAATCGCCAGCTTTACCGCTGCCATTGCGAGGCAGATCCCGACAAATCGGCGAAAGCTTTGTTGCTGTTCGGTCGATGCAAAACTGCTCATGGTCAGTGTGTTCATTTTTATAAAGGAGCGATCCGGGACCGCATGCCTAGAATACGCAGGCACTCCGTAAATGTTCCAGGCCGCGATTTGCGGATCAGACCTCCCAGGCGAACAATCATCATGAAGAAGAACTGCGTGTGAGTCTCATTTTTCAGGACCGTCCTCAGGCCGGTCGCGCGCTGGCGCACATTTTCCGTGACGAACCTCCAGGCGATCTGGACCCCCACCGTACCATCGTCCTCAGCCTGCCTCGCGGCGGCGTTCCCGTCGCGTTTGAAGTCGCACTCGAACTGCGCCTGCCGCTCGACGTCTTTGTCGTGCGCAAACTTGGCGTCCCCGGTCAGGAGGAACTGGCCATGGGCGCTATTGCCAGTGGCGGAGTCGTCGTCATCCAGAGCGACGTTGTGTCCGCTTACCGAATCAGCCAGGAAACCATCGCCGCCGTTGCTGCACGCGAACGACTCGAGATCGAACGCCGCGAAGCTGCCTACCGCAGCGGCCATCCGCCCCTCCCTCTCATCGGTCGCACCGTCCTTCTGGTCGATGATGGCCTCGCCACCGGATCGACAATGAAAGCGGCAGCTCGTGCCCTCCGCCCGTCCGTTGGCCGTATCGTGGTCGCGGTTCCCGTAGCCGCCGCCAGCACCTGTCAGGATCTGCGCCATGAAGTCGACCAGCTTGTCTGCCTCGAGACGCCCAACCCCTTTCACGCCGTCGGCGAGTTCTACCGCGACTTCGGCCAAACCACCGATGCCGAAGTTCGCGCCTTGCTGTTGCGGGCCCGGACCATCCAGAACCCGCCGGCCGGCTAGTGTGGTGTCCCAAAAGTCTGTTGCGTAGTTGATCTGCCGCTCTTCTATCAGGGCAGTTCACTCGTGCCGTAAATCGGCCACAATCAGGCGGGCTTCAGCCCCCGAGGTTCCGTTCCCGGCAGGCGAGGCGGGCCGGACGATGTCGGGAATTTCACGGGCAACGCACCAGCTCACTGTGGTAACCGATTCAAGCCTGGGCCATGACGGCTGACACCACAGTGCATCAAAACTGCACCGAGGTTGTATGGGCGGTAACCCCCTCCCTGCCTAGACTGGGGTTCAGACGGACACGAAACGAGCAAGGTCGGGCCGCAAATGGATCACTTAAGGTTTGGAATCGGGACTCTCTGGTTGGCGCTAACAATAGGCGCCGCCGCATTTCTCAGCACCGACTTCATCCTGCAGGAAATCCGCATCATCAGGAAAGAACGTCGCGAAACCGGCACTAAATAGCCAACATCACCCTCCAGGAGCGCTGCTAGAATCGTCTGGATGGCGCGGTCTGCAGCTCCCATTGGCAGTGCTGCGGAATCCGGGCGGTTAGCTCAGCTGGTTAGAGCGCCTGCCTTACAAGCAGGAGGTCGCAGGTTCGAGCCCTGCACTGCCCACCAACCTGCCATCGCCTTTCCCCTCCGGATTCCCGTCCTGTTTCTCCCTCCTCTGATGCACAGCAGCGATGCGATAATCCCATCAGACCCCCTTTTGTAGCTCTATGCGCCGCTTTCTCTCCCTCCGCGATTTCGACTGGACCCTCCTCGGCTTCGTCACGATGCTGTCCGTCATCAGCGTCTTCGAAATCTACTCGGCCACCCTGCATACCAAGTTTCACGGCTTCCAGCGCATGCAGATTCTCTGGATTGCCGGCGGTCTGGTGGCCATGTTCATCATGTCCGTCATCGACTACCACAAGCTGCTGAGCGCCATTTACTGGATTTATGGCTTCTGCCTGGTCTCCCTCATCGCCGTGCTCGCCGTCGGCACCCGCGTCAACGGCGGCAAGCGCTGGATCAAGCTTCCCGGCGGCGTTCACTTCCAGCCCTCCGAATGGGTCAAGCTCGTCCTCATCGTCCTGGTAGCTCGCTACTTCACCAACCTCTCCAGCCGCGAACCCACCTGGAAGGACATCTTCAAGGCCATCGGCTTCGTCGCCGTCCCTATGCTGCTGGTTCTCAAACAGCCGGATATGGGCACCGCGCTCACCTACACTCCGGTGCTGCTGGTCGGCCTGTTCCTCGGCGGCCTCGACTGGCGTAAGGGCGGCATTCTGCTCCTCGTCATCCTCATGGCCGTGGGCGTGGTCTGGAAAAGCGGCAAGATCCTCAAGCCCTACCAGAAGCAGCGCCTCACCAGCTTCATGAATCCCGACGCCGACCCCCGAGGCACCGGCTACCAGATCCTTCAGTCCAAAATCGCCGTCGGCGACGGGGGCGTCTTTGGCCGCGGCGCTAACCAGGGCACCCAGACCCAGGGCGACTTCCTGCCCATCCCTTACACCGACTTCATCTTCGCCGCCTTCAGCGAAGAGCACGGCTTCGTGGGCGCGATCCTGGTCCTCCTGATATACTTTTTAATACTGATGCGTTTGATTCAAAACGCTCAGACAGCCGCGGACCTGCCAGGTTCTTTCCTGGTCATGGGCGTGGCGGCCGTCCTGATCTTTCAGATTGCCGTCAACGTCGGAATGGTCTTAGGGCTGATGCCGGTCACCGGCATCCCTCTTCCGCTCATGAGCTATGGGGGATCCTCGGTACTGTTCACGTTTCTGGCTTTGGGCATGGTAATGAACGTCCGCATGAGCCGCTTCGTGAACTAAAACGGCAGATACATTTTTGCAGTAAGGGCCCGCAGGGCGGGCGCAGTTTGAACGAAGTTATTAACCGGCCAGGTGGATCGAAAACGGGCCGGGCAGGATTCAGGAATGAGCGCGTTGAGACGGGTAACGACCCCGCCACGAACGAAGGCAGGAGCGGTCACAAACTCTCTGCGCGCCGACGACTCTCCGGACAGAATGCAATTTCCCAGCGAACTTTCACCGTTCTCCTCCCCCCATCGCTCCCGTTCAGGAGCAGGGCGAGGCGGCACGGGCTGGTCCGCGCACTCTCCCGGACTCTCGTCTTTTTAGTTCCGATCCTCCCCGGTAGTCCGCTCGTCCCGCCCTGGCAATTTGAGGCGGAATGGCAAAAGAGATTTGCATATCCAGCACGCCGCACGAAACGCGGCTTGCGATTCTTGAAGACGATCAGCTCGCAGAAATCTACTACGAGCGCGAAAACGAATACACATTAGCTGGCTCCATCTACAAGGGCCGTGTCACCCGGGTGCTCCCCGGCATGCAGTCCGCGTTTGTCGACGTCGGACTCGAGCGTGACGCTTTCCTCTACGTCACGGACTTTCTCGAAGAGCAGGAAGAGGACTCAGAAGAATTTGACAGCGGGGCCGGCAACGGCGGCGGCCGCAAGCCTCGCGAATCGCGCGATTCCCGCGAACCTCGCGAACAGCGCCCGCGCTCCCAGGAAAATGGCGGCGAAATGTCCGCTGCCGAAGTCCCCGCACCGCGTAGCGATCGTGACCGCGGTCGGGATCAGGATCGCGGCCCCAGAGATCAGGATCAGGGCGGAGAAGGCGGTCGCCGCTGGCAGGGCCGTCGCGGCCGTCGTTTCGGCGGACGCGGTCCACGCTCCGATCAGCGTTCCGACCGCTCTGAGCCGCGTTCCGATCAACGCTCCCTCGCTTCTCCGGAAATCGTCGAAGAGGCGATCTCCGCCGAGCCCGTTGCCCGTCCCGAACGGGGCGCTCCCGGCGGCATTCCCGCGCAGAATCTTCCCATCGTGCTGCCCGGCGAATCCCTGTCGAAATATGGAAGCCGCGGCGAATCGAAGTCATCCTCGCCGGCCGCTCCTGCCCGCGTCCAGACTCCTGCCCGCGCCAGCAGCTTCAAACCCTCCACCATGGTCGAAGTCCCCACGGGCTGGGATGGTGGCGCAACCCTGCCCGGCGAAACGCTGTCCCGCCATCGTGGCTCACGCTCCGGCGGCAACCCTCAGCAGGCAGATCCAAAACCCGCAGTCGTCGAGTCTCCCGTCGAAACCAGCACTGGGGCTGCTCCGGTTGAGGAGCTGGCAACGCCAGTTCATCAGCACCCTCATGACTCGGCCCCCGCAACCCCTGCAGCACCCGTGGAAGAACCGGCCGTTCCCCAGGAATTTGCGGTCGAGACCGTCGAAGAGGTCCACGAGTACGAGCCGGAAGACGCCTCCGCATCGCACCGTGTCGAAACGCCGCGCAGCGAGTTCCGCTTTGCTCCTCCTGAAGTCGAGGTCGAGGAAGTTGTCGAAGAGCAAGTGGAAGAGCCCGAGCCACCCACAACCCACCAGCCTGAAACGGCCAGTGAATCCGAAACCCCCGCGCGTTCGGCCAGCGAGCCGCTTTCGCCCGAAGGCGAAGTAGTGCGCCAGCTCTTTGGATACGCCCCCGGTATGGGTGTGCTCGAAGAAGAAACCATCGACGAGGACGAGTACGACTTCGAGCCCATCCCCGGCCAGCCCGATGAACACATGGGCGAAGAACTGGAAGAGGAGACCCTCGACCAGGCTTCGACCCTCGGCGATGCCGTGCGCGATGTCCACATCGAGAAGCGCCTCGGCTACGGCTCACCCACCGAAGCCTCTGAAGAGGAAGACACGGACGACGAGCTCGAGACCGGCTTTACCGAATCCGAAGAGGAAGAAGAGGAAGAGGAAGGCGACGACGAATTCTCCGAGACTGACATCGAGGAAGAGCATGCCGAGGAATCCGCAGCCACGGAATCCGGCGAGCCCGCCACGAATGCTGCCTCTCCTGCTCGCCGCGAAGACCGCCGCTTCGGTCGCCGTGGCGGCCGCGGTGGCCGTCCATCGTCCGGAGGACGCCGTCATGGCGGACGCCGTCCCAACATGCAGACCTCGAATCTGCCCATCATCAGCGAATTGCTGAAACAGGGACAGGAAATCCTGGTCCAGATTGCCAAGGAGCCCATCGCCCGCAAAGGCGCGCGCATCACGAGCCACATCGCGCTCCCCGGACGCTTCCTGGTCTTCATGCCCACCGTCAATCACGTGGGCGTTTCGCGCAAAATCGATTCCGATGAAGAGCGCCAGCGTCTCAAGCGCGTCCTCATCGGCGAGAAGGGAAATGCTCCTGGCGGATTCATCGTGCGCACTGCGGCCGAAAGCGCCAGCGACGACGATCTCCGCGCCGATATTCGTTTCCTCATCAACCTCTGGACCGAAATCAAGCAGCGCTCCGACGCCGCCAAAGCGCCGGCCCTCATCTACCACGACCTCAACCTCGTCGAGCGCATCCTGCGCGACCAGGTCAGCGACAACTTCGCCTCCATCTGGGTCGACAGCGAAACCGAGTACGAGCGCATCGTGCGCTTCCTCAATCGCTTCCAGCCCTCGCTTGTCCGGCGCGTCAAGCTCTACACCAAAGAGACGCCGCTCTTCGAGCAATTTGGCATTCATGAGGAAATCAGCAAGGCCCTCAAGTCGAAGGTCTGGCTCAAGTCCGGCGGCTCCATCGTCATCAACCAGACTGAGGCCCTCGTCGCCATCGACATCAACACCGGCAAGTATGTCGGCAAAACCGCGCGCCTTGAGGACACCATCCTCAGAACCAATCTCGATGCCATCCCCGAAATCGTGCGCCAGATTCGCCTGCGCGATCTCGGCGGCATCATCGTCATCGACTTCATCGACATGGACGAGCGCCGCAACCGGCAAAAGGTTACCCAGGCTCTCGAAGATGCCTTAAAGGCCGACCGCGCGCCCTCCAAGGTTCTCCAGTTTAACGATTTCGGCCTCGTCGCCATTACCCGCAAGCGCGTTAAACAGTCGCTCGAGCGGACCCTTAGCGTGCCCTGCCCGGTCTGCACCGGAACCGGCATGGTCAAGAGTCCCACCACCGTGGCCAATGAGCTCTATACCGAAATGCGCAAGATGATGCAGCATTTCGAGCGCGGCGATGTCATGCTGCGGGTTCACCCCGAAGTGGTCAAGGTTCTCAAAGCCAACAACGCGAAATGGCTTAACGAACTTGAGGAGATGATCGGCAAAACTATCCTGGTCAAGAGTGATCCGGCCCTGCCGCCGGAGCAGTTCGATATCCAGGGCTGACATTGGCAGCCAATGGGGTCCGCGGCGGCGGACCCGGCGGTCTTTGGCGTAGCCTGAAACTGGCGAAAATGCACCTGCAAGTGAAACTTAGGGCAAATTTTCGTGTCCAAGTACTTGGTAGGCTTCGGCCTGTTTTCCTAAAATTGTACTTTCAATCTATTTGAGGTGTTATCCATGGTTGCGAACTGTGATCGTCACTGTCCGCTCGCGCGGCGCATGCTGATTGCTGCTTCTGCTCTTGTCATCGGTTTCTCGCTGACCGCGGCGGCCCAGACGGGCCCGGCTGCAGACAATTCGACGGGCGGACAGAATTTCTCCAGCTCGACTGATTACCAGGCTTATCTCAGCACCGATGCTCTGTTAGGCGGCTCTTCCTCCCTGGCGCCCGCGGCCCTGGCCAGCGCTTCTCCGCAGTATGGCGGCGGCCGTCGCTCCTCCTCCTATCCGTCCTACGAAGGTCGCATGAGCCACATCGCCTTCGAAGGCGGCGGCGGTTTTACCGCCCCCATCGGCAATGACACCCACTTCAGCAGCACGGATCTGGACAATGGCTATCTGAGCCCAAGCATCGGCTGGGGCTACAACTTTAACGTAGGCGCCGGATGGAACTTCACCAAACGCGTCGGCGCGTTGCTCGAATACAGCTTCTACCGCCAGAGCATGGCCGGCGACTACCTCGATGCGTTCAACGCTGACTGCGGCTCCGCCTGCTCCAGTACCGGTCTCGGTGGCAACATCAACACCTGGTCGCTGACCGTCGATCCCATCATTTACCTGCCCTTCAGCCATAAGAGCGGCGCTTACTTCACCGGCGGCGGCGGCTTCTACCGCAAGGTCACCAACTTCACTGAAGCCGTTCCGGAATGCAGCTTCTACTACGGCTGCGTCAATGTCGCCGCTACGGTCGACCACTTCTCCAGCAACCAGGGCGGCGCCAATGCCGGCTTTGGCCTCTATCGCAAGATCTTTGGCCAGGACAGCAACGCGAAGTTCTACGCGGAAGCGCGCTACGTCTGGGTCAACTCTCCAGTCGCCAGTTCCTCCAACTCCTTCCAGGGAGAAGGCACTGAGGGTCTGATCCCCGTCACCTTTGGTATTCGTTTCTAAATCCAGGGTCGCCGCCAGTTCTGATCTGCACGTCAGGACTGGCGCGCGGCTTCGCCACTCACCTTCTCCTCTTGCTCACCGGTCTCTCCCACTCCCCGCCGATGAGCTGTTGAGCGCAAAACATGTCGGAACCCCTCCTCTGACCCCGTGAAACAGCCGCGCACGATCGCGACTTCCGCTGTCCTCGCCCTGCTGTTGGTCTTTCTGACGGCTGGTTGCGGGGTTACACTCATTCCTCAATCCGCGCCGGCTCCAGTAAAAAACCCAGTCGCCCCGCCGCCTGATCAGCCACCTCCGGCGGCCGGCAACAACGGTTCGGTTACCATCAACCCGCTGTACGTCGCGCTTTCCCCGGGACAAACGACCCACTTCACCGCCGTCGCCGCCGGCCCGCTCACCTGGCTGGTCAACGGTATCGCCGGAGGCAATGCGTCCGTCGGCACCGTCGACGCTTCGGGAAACTACCTCGCGCCCGCGTCACTACCGCAAAGCGCTGATTTCTCCATCACCGCCGAACTAACCGCGTCCCCGCAGCAGAACAACGCCACCGCCGTGGCCTCCGTCATCAATCCCGGCGTCGTCTATCCCACCAAAAATCCGCAGGTGGTCGAGTACACCATTTATCTCCCCGCGCCCGGCAAAGCGTCCATTCAGTTCGGACCCACCACCGACTATGGCCTGAACACCTGGCAGGTTTCTACCCCCACAGCAAATGGCGGCCAGGTCAGCATCTATGTGGCCGGGATGTTAGGCCAGACTCTTTACCATATGCGTGCGCAGGTCGCCCTCGACGACGGCGCCTCCCTCAATGATTTGGATCACGCCCAGTTTGCTTCCGGTGCGCCTCTCAAAACAGGCACGCCGCCCGCCACCAGTCCCGTCACCGTCTCCGGTTCCGGCACGCCTCAGTCCGGCATCGAGTTGTGGAACACGATTCTGCCCGGCAAATACACCGAGGTTCTCGCCACCGATCTCCACGGCAATCCCATCTGGACCTACACCTATCCAGGTTCAGCCGCCGACAAGGTCCAGGGTATTCAGCTTCTGCCTGACGGCGACTGGCTCATGGTCATCTCGTACCTCTCGTCGCTGGCTGCCCCAACCACATCGCAATCCAATCTCCTCAACACCGTTCGTGAAATCGACCTCGCCGGCAATACGGTTCGCGAAGTCACCATGGACGCTCTGAATAAGAAACTCGCCGCTTCCAGCCTTCGCGATGCTCAGGGCAATCCCTACCAGCTGAAAAGTTTTCATCACGACGTTCTCGCACTTCCCAATGGCCATTGGGTGCTGCTCGCCGCTTATTTCAAGACCATCACGAATCTCAGCGGCTACTCCAAACCAACCGCGGTCCTTGGCGATGCTCTGGTCGACGTCGATCCCAACGGCAACCCGGACTGGGTTTGGAACACCTTCGATCACCTCGACCTCAATCGCCGCCCCATGAGTTTCCCCGACTGGACCCACTCCAACGGCATGCTCTATTCGAGCGACGATCACAATCTGCTGCTCTCCATGCGTCACCAGAACTGGATTATCAAGATCGACTTCAACGACGGTCACGGATCGGGCAATGTTCTCTGGCGTCTCGGCCAAGGCGGCGACTTCAAGCTCGTCGGCGCTACCGATCCGACCGACTGGTTCTACGCGCAGCATGGGGCGAGCTACTTTACCCCCAACACGACCGGCGTCTTCCGCCTCGGTCTGCTCGATAACGGCAATGACCGCATTTATCCGGCCCCCGTGGGCCAGGTGATCTGTACCCCCAACGCAACCACCAGCGCGCAGTGCTATTCAACCGTGCCCATTCTCGAAATGAATGAGCAGGACATGACCGCCACCATGATCCAGCACTACGTCCCGCCGCCCAGCTATTTCAGCTATTTTGGAGGCAATGCGGAATTGCTGGCCAACGGCGATCTGCACATCAACTTCTGTTCGCCCCTCGCCGGCGCCACGGAGCAGGAACTCGATCCAACCGGTTCACAGGTGGTGTGGCAGGGAACAACCGCAGGCGCGGATCAGTTCCGCGTAGACCGCCTCGGTAGTCTTTACCCAGGCGTGCAGTGGTAGAACATTGACTGCTGTCCGCCAGGCAGCAAAAACAAGAGGCGGGCATCAAGCCCGCCTCTTCTGCTTCCTAATCCCTAAACTCTAAACCCAGTTCTTCACTTCCAGCTCACCGCAAGCTGCCAGCGATAATTGCGCAGCGCCGTCTTTCTCAGCACGCGCTCATATTCCTCCAGCTCCGAAACCACGGGGCCCGTATCAGCTCCTATGGCCGTGGGAGCTTCCTTCAGAAAATCATGCAGCGTGCAGATGGTGATCAGCCCATCTTCCGGCGTGAACCACTGCGGCGGCGGCAAGGTTCTGGCCCATTCCGGATCCCCGGCGCCTTCTTCCAGCAGCAAGGCCATGGAATTCTCATCCGCCGAGAAGAATTCCAGTAACGGTTTCACACCCAGACGAAGTGCCAGTTTCTCCAGAGCATCCTCGTTGCGGGCCAGCGCGTGGCCGTTCACAAAGATGTCGTAACCGGGATCCTCGCCCTCTACGACGATGTACATGGATGCGCTCATTGGCGTCAGTCTACCTGATCAAAGGATGCTGGACGAGTGCGAGGGGATGGATCGTTGCCAGATGAGTAACTAACTCCCATGGTCCCCCGTGCCCTGATTCAATCCATTGATGACGTTCATGTTATCCAGAAAGACGCGTGCCTCGGAAAGCATTCTCTTTGCCCTCCGGATACCCCTGCAAAAGTGAAGAGCCGGGTCCTTGGAACCGGCTCTGCTCTTTTCTTTCTCTGTGCTCTGAGCCTGCTTCAGCTGCGGCCACCGCCGCCGCCGCTGCTTCCGCCCGGACGGCGTCCACGTCGACGTCTCCGTCGGCCCGCTGGTGCGCCCGGTCCACTTCCAGCTCCCGCTCCGCCAGGCCGGCGCTCACCCTGCGGTGTCACTACCACGGGCACACCGTCGGCGCGGTTGTAGTTGATCTCTTCACCATTGTCGTCACCCGGGGCTCCATCGTCATCGAAGTCCTCACCACCTTCAATCATGATGGTGCTCGCATTCGATGTCGGCTGGCGCTCCTCAGGAGCAGGACGCGGCGGACGAGCCGGCCGTTCTGAACGTTCGGATCGCTCCGGCCTCTCAGACCGCTCCGGACGTTCTGAACGCTCCGGTCGATCTCCGCGTTCGGAAGATGCTGCCATGTCGCCGCCCGCATTTGGATCAGGCAAGCCCAGCTTCTGCCGTTGCTCCCGAAGCACAGCCTTCCGCGACAGTTTGATGCGGTTGCCTTCCACGCCCAGGACCTTCACCATCACCTGGTCGCCCTCGTGCAGTTCGTCCTTCACCTCGCGCACGCGATGCTCCGCGATTTCGCTGATGTGCAACAGCCCGTCGGTGCCCGGGAAGATCTCCACGAACGCCCCGAACTCCGCCAGCCGAACCACTTTGCCGAGGTAAACCTTGCCCACCTCAGGCACAGCGGTCAGATCGTTGATCATGGCCAGCGCCTTCTTCAAACCTTCTTCGTCTGAAGAAGCCACATTCACTTTGCCCGTATCGTCGACGTCGATCTTCACCTGCGTCGCTTCGATGATGCCGCGTATCGTCTTGCCGCCCGGTCCGATCAGATCGCGAATCTTGTCGGTCGGAATCTGCAGCGTGCGAATCTGCGGCGCGAACTTCGACTTCTCCGTCCGTGGTCCGCTCAGGATGGCATCCATCGTGTCCAGCAGGAACAGCCGTCCGCGACGCGCCTGCTCCATCGCCTCGCGCATGATCTGGCCCGTGATCCCGCCGATCTTGATGTCCATCTGCAGAGCGGTAATGCCGTTCCGCGTTCCCGCTACCTTAAAGTCCATGTCGCCGTAGTGGTCTTCAGCGCCCGCAATGTCGGTCAGGATGGCGTAACTGTCGCCTTCCTTCACCAGACCCATTGCGATGCCGGCCACCGACTGCTTCAGTGGAATGCCTGCATCCATCAACGCCAGACTGGCTCCGCAAACCGATGCCATCGACGAAGAACCGTTCGACTCCAGGATGTCCGACACAATGCGCAGCGAGTACGGCGACTCCTCTTCACTCGGCAGCACCGCGCTGATCGCGCGCTCCGCCAATGCGCCGTGTCCCACCTCGCGCCGTCCCACGCCCGTCATGCGGCCCGTTTCGCCAACAGAGAAGGGAGGGAAGTTGTAATGCAGCATGAACTTCTTCCGCTGCTCGCCTTCGAACGACTCCAGCCGCTGCGAGTCATCCGTCGTGCCCAGCGTCGCCGTCACCAGCGCCTGCGTCTCGCCGCGCGTAAACAGCGCTGAGCCGTGCGTGCGTGGCAGTACGCCCACTTCAATCGTGATCGGCCGAATCTCGTCGAACGCGCGCCGATCCGGGCGAACGCGCTCCTTCGTCACCTGCTCGCGGAACAGCTTCTCTCGCAGAGCTTCGTAGTAATGCGCCAGCTTCTTCTTCGCTGCCGCGGCATCCGGCCCCTCCGGAATCTCCGCCTTCAGCTCGTCGCTGATCGCCTTCACCAGATCCTGGCTCTCCAGCTTCGGATGCGCCTTCGTGTCCAGCGCGTCCGTCAGCCGCGCCCCAACCTTGGTGTGCAGCGCCTCGAAGTAAGAATTGTCGAACTCCGGAGCCTTCACCGCCCGCTTCGCCTTACCCGCGCGTCCCACCAGGTCTTCAATCGCCGCCACAATCTTTTTAATCTCGGCATGACCGAACTCGATGGCGTTGATCACCGTCTCTTCGGTGGCTTCGGCGGCTCCACTCTCAATCATCACGATGCCGTCTTTTGTTGCCACTACCGTGATGTTCACCTTGCTCTGCTTGCGCTCCGCATACGTAGGATTGACCACGAACTCGCCGTCGATCTGTCCCACCCGCACCGCGCCGATGATCGCGCCGAACGGTATATCCGATAAGGCAAGCGCCGCACCCGCTGCGTTAATCCCTATGATGTCCGGATCGTTTTCCTTGTCCGCCGAAAATACCAGCGCAATGATCTGCGTCTCGTTGCGGAACCCTTCCGGGAACAGCGGCCGGATCGGGCGATCGATCTGCCGGCTGGTCAGAATTTCGCGCTCGCTCGGCCGGCCCTCGCGCTTGATAAACCCGCCCGGGATCCGTCCGCCCGCGTACGCATACTCGCGATAGTCCACAGTCAGCGGGAAAAAGTCGATGCCTTCACGCGGATCAGGAGATGCAACCGCAGTCGCCAGCACGACTGTGTCTCCCGAGGTCACAAGCGCCGCACCCGACGCCTGTTTGGCCATCCGGCCTGTCTCAAAATGCAGTCGCTTGCCACCGGCAAGTTCTACGGATACTTCCTGTTTCATATTTTCCTCGTTTCTTCAGAGAGACAAATAGGCGGGAGTCCGCGGCGAGGCGGGCGATCGGGGAGCCGGAAAAGAGCCGTTGGATTCGGATTCGACTCGCTGCATCGGACCAGGGCTGCGCAATGCACGGAGTGGGCGCTGCCCCCGTCGGTCCATGCTCTTTCGGTTCTCGTCGCTCACGCGCCGAAGACCAGGCCTCTGCGTGTTATTTACGAATGCCCAATTTGGTGATCACGGTCCGGTAACGATCCGAATCGTTGGTCTTAAGATAGTCCAGCAGGCGGCGGCGCTTGCTTACCAGCATCAGCAGACCGCGGCGCGATGCATGATCCTTCGCGTGGGTCTTGAAATGCTCGGTCAGGTCGCCAATACGCTCGCTCAGAACCGCAATCTGCACCTCAGGACTCCCTGTGTCGGAATCGTGAGTGCGATAGCGCGCGATAACTTCGGATTTCTTTTCGGGTGCCAGCACCTTTGTGCGTACTCCTCTGATTTTTATACAGATACACTTCCTAAGTGTCTGCCCCAAGAATAACATGGCCGACCCCCGGCACGCCACCGGTCCAACCTTATTTCGCCGCAACCCATAACGGCCGGGAAGCCTTCCGCATTCTTCTGCCGCACCTCGATCCCTGGCCTGCCGCCCGCAGAAAATGTCTCCTCGGGGATATGAGCCGAGAGATCGCGGGCCTCGGGCACAAAAACGTGAAGGGGCGCGAGTTCACTCGTGTCATCAATGGCGTAAAGTGCCGCCAGCCCCACAAAAAGATCCGGGCTTGAGCCCCTGAGCGCAACCGAATCATCGAGCCTCCGCCGCTCCCCCGTAGCTCGCCAGCACCTTCCCCCTCAGGTCCAGCAGCAGAGCCGCTCCCCGCTGCGGCTCCATCGTGAAGCGGATGTGCGCTCCCGTCGCCGCATCGACAATGTCCACCGGCTCAGCTTCCATCGACTCATTGCTGAAGCTGTAAATCTCCGCATCATCCAGTCGCGTCGGAAATGCCAGCACCGCGGACGAAAGCGGCTCCACTTCCTTAAACACCGCCGCCACATCCGCCTGCCCCATCGCCCACCGGTACAAAGCGGCGCTCGCGTCATACCCCTCCGCAAACTCCACGGGATCCGCCGTCCACAGCATCTTCCCGGCCCCATGGGGAAGAATTTCGACCGTCTTGCCATCCGCAAACTTCATCGTCTCCGCTGACGCTTGCTGCACATCGGCAGGAAACCCGAGCGCCAGAGTCTTCCCATCGAGCGTCAGCTCTGACCCACGCACCGCCAGCGGCATCACCTCCGCCTTTACCCCCAGCGGCCCCATCCGATCCACCACCATCCAGTGCTCATCCCGATTCACCGGACCCGTCACCAACAACGTTCCGCCCTTCGAAACATACGCGAGCATCTGCTGCCACGCCGTCTCCGTCAGCCCCTGTGCCGACGGCAGAAACACCAGCTTCGGCATCCCCAACTCACCGAGCCGATTCTCCGGCAACATCCGCAGCGGCGTGTGATCCCAATACGCCATCGCCCGCAGCGCCTTCTTCTGCGTCTCCCAGGCGAGGCCCCCGAGCGTCGAATACAGTTCGACCTGCGACGTCACCATGGTGACGTCCGGCGGCACAATCTTCGTAAAACTCTGCGGACTCCTCGCCGCAAACGTCGCATACCCCGCCAACACCGCGGCCTCCGGTTTCTCCGTACCGTCCGGACGTACCGCCCCAATGGGAATCTCGTTGTCGTTCGCCATCGTCGCGTTCACGTTCCACACCCACTCCAGCGCCCCCGCTCCCTGCGCAAACGACATCGCAATCTTCCGCTCCAGCTGCCAGCTTTCTTCTTCCGCGCTGAATCGCAGATGATCGTCGAGCGTCAGCCGCCGCTGCTCGCCCGTCTCCTGGATCAACATCGGCTTCCCAGGCATCTTTGGCGCCAGGCTCGCCCACAGGATTGCGTCGTAGTCCCACCAGGTGTGATCTGCGGTGAAATCGAGAAACGGCCCATAGAAAGCCGGCGTCACGCGCCCCGCAATCCCGCCCTCGTCCTGCCCTACCGTGATCAATTGCTGTGACCCAGTCGCGCGAATCAGCTCCCGCATCTGCTTCACCCAGTCAGCAAACACCCTTTGCGTGAACAGCGAGTAGTCGTAAACCTTCAGCGGATTAAACCCGCTCCTCACCGCGTCCGGCCGAAACGCTCCAGCCTTCGGCAGCGCAAACGGATCCTGCCCCGCAATCTCAGGAGCTGTCGCCGTAGGCTCTGCCTGCAAATCCCTCCCAATGCCCAGCGAAGGCTCCGCCCAGTCATGCAGCAACTTCGACTTGTCGGGATATCTTTGCGCAATCCACTTCCGCCACGCCGCCTGTTCAAACGCGTCGTAGTCCGGCAGCGTCACCCACGCATTCTTGTTCGCGCTCGGCTCGTTGATCAGATCCCACGCCAGAAATGGAACCTCGCCGAATCGCGCTACCACCGACTCGGCATAGATCGACTCGGCATGCAAAGCCGCCGGATCCAGATACCCATTCACCCCGCCAAATTCATCGGGATAAAACGCGAACAGATTGAACTGCACCGGCAATCCGTTGTGCCTCGCACACATCAGAAACGCCTCGACCGTCCGCAGCGCATCTTCCGTCATCTGCCCGTTCGCTCCGAGCTCCGGCTTCCACGCCGTCCACAGCCCGCTCCGGATCATATTGAGCCCCGCTCCGCGAATCTGCGCCAAATCGTGATCCCACACGTACGCATTCGGCAGCATCAAGTACATCCGCGAAACGTCGCTCGACATATACGTCGTTCCCACCACCGGCAGCGGCTTTCCATCCAGATGGAAATAATCTGAGCCGACGGTGAGTTTGGGTCCCGACATTAAATACTTCCAGTCGCGCATCCAGTAGCCCGACCGGTAAATCCGTAGCGGCTTTCCATCGCGGATCAGCGTCGCCTCCACCGTGTGCAAGCCGCGCCCGCCCTCCGCACCCGCCGGCAGCGTCAGCCGATGCGCTCCAGGAAACGCCGCCGTCTCGTCATACAAGTCTTTCCCATCCTCATCCGTCACCTTCACCCGCAGCTGGTCGCCATCCGGCTGCTCCGCCATCGGGTCCGACCCCTTATAGCGAAACTCCAGCGCTTCCCCCGGCAAAAACAACGGCAGCCTCGGTCGAAACGCGAAGCGATCGTTCTTCCGCAACGCAATCACCTCGAGCATCGCCAGCAGCTTCGCATTCGAAAAGAAATCCGCATCCGGCTCGCACGCCACCAAAATCCAGCGCCCCCCAACAAAGCGATGCGTGTTGTGGTCCAGCTCCAGCACCGGCGCGGCCAGCTTATGCCCGTCCCGTGCGCCCCACGCCAGCGTCGTCAGGTCCATGTCTTCGTAGCCGGTGTGCCCGCCCGTCGTATCGCCGTCCACCACGCTCAGCCGCACCACAGGACTAAACGCGCGCTTCCAACCAAACGCCGGCAGGGCAGGGAATACGTCAGCGTTCGCCGCGAACGTCACACCTCCCGAGCCCGACCCCGGCGTCTCCTGATAATCGTGAATGAATAATTCCAGCGACTGCGCCACGCTCGCCGTCCGCAGATGCCACCCGCTCGCATCCTCATACGCCGCCCGAGTGAACGCCTTCCCGCCCAGCACCATCAGATTTCCGCCGCGATCCAGATACGTGAGGATCGAATCCCACTGCGCTTCCGGCCACGCCGACCCGTACGGCATCACCAGCAGATCGGTGTCCGTCTTCGTCAGCGCAGCTGCAAGCCCGTCGGCCCCCACAAACTCCGCGCCGGCCAATCCCGCGCGCAACCCGGCCTCATCGGGCGCGGGCGAATCCGCGGCAGGAAATCCCGCCTGCCAGAACACCACAGTTTTTGCGAAAGAAGAAGTCGAGAAAAGACCGACCGCAAACATCAGAAAGAGACGAAACGCGCCACGCATTTTCATGGGATCGAGCCGATGCGGGATAACCATACCACGCACTCTGCTCACCCATCCTAAAACGTGAACGAGAGAGAATTACCGCGGTTTAGCGCTCTGTGCATCAGGCGCAGTTGCCCCTGAGGGCCCTGCCGTCTGCTGATCCAGCGTCGCCCGCTTCTTCTTGAGCAGGCGCTGCGCAATATCCGGCCAAAATTCCGCCAGCTCCGCTCCCACAATGCCCTCATAGGTCACGCTGGCTCCCCGCCCTAGTGTCAGCCCCACGCCGCGCTGATCGGCAGGGTAATAAACATTTGAGATCGCGCCGCCGATAAAATTCCCCGCCACGTTGGCGTAGTTCGGTCCCCATGTCCCCTTGTCGCGCCTGCACCACACCGTCGTCACCGCGGAATACGCTGCACGCTTGATGAATTTGCCGTGCCCCATCCTGTAATACCGCGGATCCTCTTTCCACCAGGAAGTCAGAATCGCATTGCCCCACAAATTCCCATCGAACGTGTCCGCATACGCCGCTCCCCAGTACTTCGCGAAACCTCCCACACCCTCTCCATACGTTGGATATTCATCGTCCAGCATGCTGATCTCGCCATTGATGCCGGTGATCGCAAAAATGTACCAATCCGTCGAGCTCTTGAAGAAGAGTTGAAATTTCTGTTTCGAACTGAGCGGCGCTGCGTTGCGATTCGACTGCACATTGAACATCGGTACCACGCCCAGCATGCGCTGCTTCTCCGCCGCTTCAAGCTCCCGCTTCGCTCGCTCCTGCTGCTGCTCTTTGGTCTCAGGAGCCTGCTGCGCAGAACTCGACGAATCCGTCGCCGGCGGCTGTGCCTGAGCTGGCTGCTGCGTGGGTGTCGTACTCTGTGGAGCACTCTGCTGCGTGGTCGCCTGCGGTGCGTCCGGCAAGTCATCCGCTGAAGCCGACTGCGCGCCCGCATGCATCGGAAAGAAAAGAGCGACCGCCGCCAACAACACAAGGGAAAGGCCGCAGTCGTCAAAAATACGCTTGCCTGCTGTCAAAACTTGGCTCCGGCCCATGGGTGCTGCAAACTGCCGGGACTTAGGCAGAACAATATGCAATGAAGATTGAGAGACGCGGCCCCGGACTCGGAAGTTGTGGTCTCATCGAACAATTCATCGTCCCGGCGCAACCCGGGCTTCGCTGATCATAACTATGGCAGACCCGCCGGGCAAGACGATCCGTCCTGCAGGAGCGATACCGTATGCCATACTGATCTGGAATCGGCCCCGTCCACAATGCATCTTTCTCCGAACCCTGAGTTCATGCGCAGAGCCATCGCTCTCGCCACTGAAAATGTTCGCACCGGCAACGGTGGGCCTTTCGGTGCCGTCGTCGTCCGGGAAGGCCTCATCCTTGGCGAAGGAGCCAACAGCGTCACCCGCGACAACGATCCCACCGCTCACGGCGAGGTCCGTGCCATCCGTGCCGCCTGCCAATCCCTCGGCGTCTTCAGCCTCGAGGGCGCTGAAATTTATACCAGCTGTCAGCCGTGCCCCATGTGTCTCGCCGCCGTCTACTGGGCCCGCATCGACCGTGTCTGGTTCGGCAATACCAGCGCCGACGCTGCTCGAGCCAACTTCGACGATGCCTTTCTCTATCGCGAAATGGCCCTCCCGCTCGATCAACGAGCCATCCCCTCCGCCATGCTTCTTCGCGACGAGGCCTGGGAATCCTTCCAGCTCTGGCTCGACACCCCCAACAAAACCCCCTACTAGCGCAGTCGGTGTTCTGAACGCTGATCGCTGAACGCTGTACGCTGTTTTTATGGAATACAGATTCCTCGGACGCTCCGGACTTAAAGTCTCCGCCCTCAGTTTTGGCGCTGCCACCTTCGGCGGCGGCAACGAATTCTTCCAGGCCTGGGGATCAACCCAGGTCGATGAAGCCCGCCGTATGGTCGACCTTTGCCTCGATGCCGGCATCAACCTCTTCGACACCGCCAACGGCTACTCCAATGGCCTCGCCGAAGAAATTCTCGGCAAAGCCATCCAGGGCAAGCGGGACCAGCTCCTCATCTCCACCAAAGTCTTCTTCCCCATGGCCGAAGGCCCCAACGACCTCGGCACTTCGCGCCAGCACATTCTCCAGCAGGTCGATGCCAGCCTCAAACGTCTCGGCACCGACCACATCGACATCTACCATATGCACGCCTTCGACGCCTTCACGCCCGTCGAAGAAACCCTCGACACGCTCAACACCCTCGTCCATGCCGGCAAGGTTCGCTACATTGCCTGTTCCAACTTCTCCGGCTGGCACCTCATGAAGTCACTCGCCGTCGCCGACCGTTATGGATGGACCCGCTACGTTGCCCATCAGGTCTATTACTCCCTCATCGGCCGCGACTATGAGTGGGAGCTCATGCCGCTCGGCGTCGACCAGGGCCTCGGCGCCCTCGTTTGGAGCCCCCTCGGCTGGGGTCGCCTTACCGGCAAAATCCGTCGCGGCCAACCCCTTCCCGCCAACAGCCGCCTGCACAAAACTGCGGAACAGGGGCCGCCCGTTCAGGACGAATACTTCTATCGTGTCGTCGACGCCATCGATGCCATCGCCAAAGAAACCGGCAAATCCGTCCCGCAGATCGCGCTCAACTGGCTCCTCCACCGTCCCACCGTCTCCAGCATCATCCTCGGCGCTCGCAACGAAGAGCAGCTCAAACAGAATCTCGGAGCCATCGGCTGGAACCTCACGCCGGAACAAATTTCTAAACTCGACAAAGCCAGCGAGACTAACTTCGCCTATCCGTACTGGCACCAGCGTGTCGCCACCTTCTTCCGCAATCCACCCGCGGTGTAGCTCATGGAGCTGCCCGGATTCTCACCGGCGGCGGAGTCAAATCCTCCGCCGTCTACCGCCACGCCTTATACTGCACCGCAATGACTCTTCGCCGCTGCGCCGTCCTGCTGCTCGCGCTCGCCGCCCTCGCCCTGCCCGCCTTCGCGCGCGTCACGCACATCGACGTCCTCACCCGAACGCCCGTCCTCGACGGCCACGCCTTCGACGCCGCCGGTCCCTACGAAAAAATTACCGCCCGCGTCTTCTTCGCCGTCCGTCCCGATGACCCGCACAACCGCACCATCGTCGACCTCGACAAAGCTCCGCGCAATGCCAACGGTGAAGTCGAATTCTCCGCCGACCTCTTCCTGCTTCGCCCTCTTCACGGCGGCAACGGCTCGCTGCTGCTTGAGATTCCCAACCGCGGCGGCACCGGCCTCATGCACATCGTCGACGGTGGCTCGGCCGCTCCCGCTACGCTCGCCGACTACGGCGACGCATGGCTCCTCCGCCAGGGCTACACATTCGCCGCGCTCGGCTGGCAGTGGGATGTCGAGCGGGGCCACGGCCACCTGAGCCTCGACGCGCCCATCGCCCACAATGGCGCACAGTCCATCACCGGCCTCCTGCGCGACGACTTTACCCCCATCGAGAAAGCCACAGACTGGCCCCTCGGCCACGTTATCCAGGGCCACATCGGCGGCACCGAATATCCCGTCGCCGATCCAGCCGACCCCCGCAACCAGCTCACCGTCCGCGACGCGCCCTACGGCACTCGCCACATTATTCCGCGCACGCAGTGGAGCTTTACCAGCCCATCTCCCAGTGCACACAACGGCGGAATCCACCTCGGCGAATTCGACGGGACCCAGGGCTTCCAGCCAGGCCGCATCTACGAGCTCGTCTACACCGTCAAGGACCCCGCTGTCGCCGGCCTCGGCTTCGCTGCCGTCCGCGACTTTGTCTCCTGGCTCAAATACGACACAACCGCTGTTACACATGTCGACCGCGCCTACGCCGCCGGCATCTCCCAGTGCGGCCGCTTCCTTCGCGACCTCCTCTACGAGGGCTTCAATCAGGATGAGTCCAACCGCATGTCCCTCGACGGCGTCCTCGCCCACGTCGGCGGAGCCGGTCGCGGCAGCTTTAATGTTCGCTTCGCTCAGCCCTCACGCGATGCCCAGCCCATGTCGTCCATCTTCTGGCCCACTGACATCTTTCCCTTTACCGACGAGCCGGAGCAGGACCCCGCCGACCCGCGCGCCGCGCCCCAGGGTCTGCTCGATCGCACCAAAGCCCAGCACGACCTTCCTAAAATCTTTCTCTCCCATACCTCGTACGAATACTGGGGACGCGCCGTCTCGCTCATCACCACCACCGCCGCCGGCAAGCGCGATATGCCGATCGATCCCAATGTCCGCGTCTACTTCTTCACCGGTCTCCAGCATTTCTCCTGGCGATTTCCGCCGGAGCGCGGCACCGGCGAGCTCGCCAGCCAGAACATGGAAAGCTTTCTCCCCATTCGCTGCTTCTGGCGCGCCATGATCGCCAACATGAATGCCTGGGTTCGCGATAACGTCGATCCGCCTGCGAGCAGTTATCCGCACATCGCTGACGGCACGCTCGTCCCCCGCGAACAACTCGCGTTTCCGGCGATCCCCGGTATCCACGCGCCACAGAATTACAATCGCGCCTGGCATCTTGACTTCGGCCCCGACTGGCAGCGGACCGGCATTCTCACCATCGAGCCACCCATCGTCGGCGCAGCCTTCCCCGTCCTTCTCCCGCAGGTCGATGCCGATGGCACCGACCGCGCCGGCATTCATCTGCCTGAGATCGCCGTTCCCCTCGCCACCTATACCGGATGGAATCTTCGCGACTCTTCAACCGGCGCACCGGATGAGCGCGTGTCGTTCCTCGGCTCTTACATTCCTTTCGCGAAAACCGCCGCCAACCGCAAAGCCTCCGGCGATCCGCGTCTTTCGATCGAAGAGCGCTACTCGACCATGGAAGACTATCTCACCCGCTACCACGGAGCCGTAGACGACTTAGTCCGCCAGCACTGGATCCTGCCCGAAGACGCAGCGAACCTCAACGCCCAGGGTGCAAAAGAATGGGACTACGCCACCCAGTGATTAGCGGTGCATGAGGCGCGCAGCGCGCCCGCCTGGACGGCTAGTCCCCGAAAGGATTCTCCAGCGAAGGACTAGCCGGCGTCAGCAGCTCCGCCCCCTGCTCCGTTATGTGCATGTCGTCTTCCAGCCGAATCCCAAACTCGCCCGGAATATAAATTCCCGGCTCGTCGCTGAACACCATCCCCGCCTGCATGCGCGGATGCAGATCCCACCCGAACATATCGTTGGTCACCAGATACGGCCACTCGTGTCCATCCATGCCCAGCCCGTGTCCCACCCGATGCGAGAAGTATTTGAACCCGGGCCCATACCCGGCATCGACAATCACCTTCCGGGCCGCCGCGTCCACGCTTGCCAGTTCCACGCCCGGTTTCGCCGCAGCCAGCCCTGCCTGCTGCGCCGCATGCACCACATCGAACACGGACTTCATCTTCTCCGTCGGCTTGCCCAGCACAAACGTCCGCGTAATGTCCGATTGATAGCCCTCCACCGTGCAGCCATCGTCCACCATCAGCACCGTGCCTTCGCGAATCGTCTGCACCTGCCGCGATCCATGCGGTGACGAAGTGAACGTGCCGATATTCAGGCTCGCCTCGCCCGGTAGCCCCACCTTCTCATAGGCCGCTGCAATCAACCCGCGCACATCGACCGTCGTCATGCCTTCCTTCAGCGACTCGTACACAGCCTTGTAGACAGCCAGCGTCGCCGCACTCGCCGTCCGCAGGCATTCCATCTCGTGCGCGTCTTTGATCATTCGGCAGCCCGCCGTCACCGGCGTCGCAATCACAAACGTCAGCTGCGGACCCGCCTGCGCCAGGCTGTTCGAGAAAACGAACTTCATGTTCTCGTCCAGTCCTACCTTCCCCGCCGTGATCCCGCGATCCTTCAGTCCCTTCACCACCAGCGCAAACGGGCTCTCGTCCTCCTGCCACGTCAGCACATCGGCGTCGGCGGCAAACGGCCCCGAGCTCAGCAGCTCATGCGCACGCGCATTCTCAAATGCAGGGCACACCACAAACGGTTTCCCCTTCGCCGGAATCGCCAGCGCCCACAACCGCTCTCCGCCATTCAGCCGGATGTTCGCGAAGTACACCGAGCTGGTCGAATCGTTGGCCAGCACAATGGCGTCGATCCCGTTCCGCGCCATCAGCTCCTTCGCGTGCTCGATCCGCGCCCGCCGCTCCTCATTCGAAATCGGCGCAACCTTCCCGGCAAACGAAGGCAACGCTGCAATCGGAGCGGGCAGGGAACTGGTCTCCCCAGCGCCCGTTTCGCCTCGCAAAGAACCAGCCGCCCCCACCGCCGTCACCGCACCCGCTATGCGAAAAAACGACCGCCTCGAAACCATGCTCTCTCCTCAGACAACCGAAACATATTGCAATTTTCGTGTACGGAGAGACTACTCGATCAGCCTCTTCGGCGCCGCAAAAGCTCCAAAATTGAGCACACATGAGCTCTCCGCTAACCGGTTCATCGCCGACCGCCTGCGTGCTGACCGCCTCTCCGCTGCCCGCTTCTTCATCGCTCTGGCTCTCCGCTGATCGCTATCCGCTAACCGCTGCCTCCTGCTATACTCAACCGTTGCAGGCGTCTCCGGAAGCACCTCTATTTCCGGCCTTTCGCCCCAAAACACCACTCAAAATCGATTCTGAGGTTTCCATGTCCGGCCATTCGAAATGGGCGACAATCAAGCACAAAAAGGGTGCGCTTGACGCCAAGCGCGGCAAGATTTTCACGCAGTTGATTAAGGAAATCACCATTGCCGCCAAATCCGGTGGCGATCCCGATGGCAACCCTCGCCTGCGCAGCGCCATCGCTGCCGCCAAGGCAGAGAACATGCCGAACGACAACATCAAGCGCGCCATCCAGCGCGGCACCGGCGAGCTCCCCGGCGCTACCTACGAAGAAATCTCCTTTGAGGGCTACGGCCCCGGCGGCGTTGCCGTCATCGTCGATTGCACCACCGATAACCGTAACCGCGCCGTCAGCGAAATTCGCCACACCTTCGCCAAAGGCGGCGGCAACCTCGGCGAGCCCAACTCCGTCCGCTTCATGTTTTCGAAGAAGGGCATCATCGCCATCCCAAAAGCCGCGGCCGACGAAGAGAAGCTCATGAACATCGTCCTCGAAAACGGCGGCGAAGACCTCAACGACGAAGGCGACACCTGGGAAATCATTACCGATCCACACTCGTATGAAGCGGTCGCTCAGGCCATGCGCGACGCCAAAATCGAAACCGTCATGTCTGAGATCACCATGATCGCTTCCACCTACACCAAACTCGAAGGCCCCGCCGCCGCATCCATGGTGCGCCTGCTTGAAGCCCTCGAAGACAACGACGACGTCACCAACGTCTATTCCAATTTCGACATGGATGCGAAACAGCTGGAAGAAGTCACCAGCTAGCCGGTCCAGCGTCAGCCACCGAGCGGCCGCCGAACCTGGGCGGCCTTTCCCTTGTCAGGAAACAGCCAGGAAGCAACGCGAAGACAGCGCGAAGTTAATCCAGGGAGTCGATTCGCATCTTGAAATCACGTACGCTTGCTCTTCTCGTCGCCCTCTGCCTCGTGCCCGGGATTTCCCTCGTAGCCCAGTCTCCAGCCGCCGATGCAAACCACCCCGCCGCTGCGGCGCTCTCCCAGCTCCCATGGGAGTACGGTCCCTTCTTCCAGGGAGGCACCGGTGTCGGCGATCGTTCCGACTTCCACTTCGCCGCCGCCGGCTTCCGCCTCGGCAAAGTCCTCACACCGCAGTTCGGACGCAGCCTCTTCCGCGGCCAGTTTGAATATGCCGGCGAAATCATGCCCTACTGGCAGGCCTTCACGCCCGCGCCTCACACCGTCCCCGCTGAATGTTTCGATCCCATCTCCCAACTCAGCTACAGCTGCCCAATTTATTACGGTGGTGGCACCTTCACCGGTGCCAGCCTCACCCCCGTCATCTTTCGCTGGGACTTCAAGCCCCACCGCCGCATCGCACCCTGGTTCCAGGCTGCTGGTGGTCTTATCTATACGACGCACAAATTTCCGCCCGACTACCTCGTTCAGCACGGCCAGCCCGGCGGCACCAGCGTCTGGAATTTCAGCCCTCAGGGCGGCATCGGCGTCCACTACTTCATCCGCCCCGGCCGTGCCATCACCCTTTCCGCCAATGGCGTCCACATTTCTTCGGCCTCGCTGGGCGACAAGAACCCCGGCGTCAACGCCAGCGTCCAGTTCCAAATCGGCTATACCTTCTTTGGCAAAAAGTTCTAACCATGCCCGACCCTCTCATCGAATGCGTTCCCAACTTCTCTGAAGGCCGACGCGCCGACGTCGTCGAGGCCATCGTCGCCGCTATGCACGTAGAGGGCGTGCGCCTGCTCGACTATTCGCTCGACGCCGACCACAACCGTTCCGTCGTCACCATCGCCGGCCCCCCCGCCGGTGTCGTCGAAGCCGCCGTTCGCGGTGCCGGTCGCGCCTCTGAGCTCATCGACCTCACTTCTCAGGAAGGCGTCCACCCCCGCATCGGCGCCGCCGACGTTATCCCCTTTGTCCCCGTCCGCGATATCTCCCTCGAGCAGTGCGTGCTCTTCGCGCGCCAGGCCGGCAACGAAATCTGGAAGCGCCATCAGGTCCCGGTTTATTTCTACGAAGCCGCCGCCGCCCGTCCCGATCGCGCCCTGCTGGAAGAAGTCCGCCGGGGCCAGTTTGAGGGCCTGCGCGATGCCGTCATCCGCGAGCCCGCTCGCCGTCCCGACGTCGGCGGTCCCTCCCTTCACCCCACCGCCGGAGCCTCCGCCGTCGGTGCGCGCCGCTTCCTCATCGCCTTCAACCTTTACCTCGATACACCCGAAGTTGCCGTCGCCCGCGCCATCGCCAAAGATATTCGCCAGTCCGGCGGTGGTCTCGCCGGCGTTAAAGCCATGGGCGTCTCCGCGCAGGGGCAGGCCCAGGTCTCCATGAACATCACCGACTTCACCCGCACCCCGGTCGGCGAAGTCTATGCTGCCGTAAAGGAAAAGGCCCGCCGCCATGGCGCCGCCCCCGTCCGCGCCGAGCTCATCGGCCTCCTTCCCGAGGCCGCCCTTGAGCGAAACAGCGAATGGCTGCGTCTGCTGGATGATGCTGGTTCGGGCGGGTTCGACCCCAACCAAAAGGTCCTCGAACGGCGCCTCGATCGGCCGCTTCCCTGGCCATCAGGTCAGTAACGGCGTTACCGATAGTTGTAGGCCGTTACTCCAGGAACACAGCGTAAAATTAACCTGCGAGCCGGTGGTCGCGAGTCCTTTCGCCGCTCGTCAGGGTCAAAGACCTCAGCGGGTCTTCAAAATTTCGTCAGACTCAGCCGGCCCATCCGGCGCAGGAGCAGGTTCACACGTGAAATTCAAGCATCCCCTTTACGGTTTCGCTTTGGTCGCAGCTATCTTCGCCTCCGCCGCCCTTCCAGCGCGCGCCGCGCAGATCGACACCGATGCCCGGTCCGCAATTCCCAAAGACGTTCAGCAACTTATCGTCGTCGACTACCGCGTGATGGAAAATTCCTCCGCGGCCATGGATCTCAAGTCGCGCGTCCTTCCCCCCGAGCTCAAGCAGCTCGAAACGGCTCTTAAAGCCTCGGGCCTCAACGAGAATCAGGACGTCGAGCAGCTCGCCTTCGCCGCCTATCGCGTTGGCACCGGCGATGACGTCAAAATTGTCGGCGTCGCTCAGGGTCAGTTCCAGCTCTCCGACATCATGGCCAACTTCACAAAGAAGAAGGTCAAGCCCATCATGATCCGCAACAACAAGCTCTATCCCATGGGCGCCAGCGGCATGCTCGTCACCTTCCTCAATCCCACCACCATGCTCTTCGGCTCCAACGACGCCCTCAAACCGGCGCTCGACTGCCGCGACGGCCTCTCGCCCAGCTTCCTTACCAATCAGGACATGCTCGCCGCCATGCAGCAGGTCGATACCGAACCCATCTGGAGCATTCTCGACCAGAAGGGAACCCAGTACATGATGCATTCCCTCCTCGGCCAGGCATCGCAGCTCGCCGACTACGATACGGTGAAGAAACGCCTGCTCAGCTCCAGCTACACTATGAACTTCACCAACGGCGTCAAGTTCAGCCTGTTCGTCGCCACCTCTGACACGCTCACCGCGGCCACCATGTCCTCACTGCTCAACGCAGCCGCCATGTATGAGAAGGTCAGCGGCAACCCCACCGAGAAGCAAGCCATCGACGCGACCACCATCGACTCCAGCGCCGGCATGTTGAGCGTGAAATTCGTAGCCTCCGACAGCCAGTTCTCCAGCCTCCTGCAGTCCCCCCTCTTCCAGAACGTCGTGAAGTAACGGGCGGCCCATTCAAGCGCTCCTTTGACTTGAGTGGGGGAATAAACTCCAAAGGGGCGGCCTTCCAGCCGCTCCTTTTTCGTTCTGAAAACCTGGGTGGCACCGTCCAAAGCATCGCTTGGCGTGCGCCTGCCCCAATATCCCTCTACAATTCGTCACTGCGTACGAACATGAACCCGGGAGGCTCGAAAATGGCCAACAAGACACTCGTGGAAAAAGCTGCTGAGAAGGTTGGGTACGGCCTTGCGATGGCGGAAGATGTCGCAGGCACGCTGAAGACTGCAATCGGTTCGGTGGCAGACGCCTTGAAGAAATCACCCGCCAAAACGGTCGCGAAGAAGGCAGTGAAGAAAACAGCGAAAAAGAAACCCGCAAAAAAGGCCGCAAAGTCTGCCACCACGAAGTCTGCGGCAAAAAAGTCTGCTGCAAAAAAAGCCCCAGCAAAGAAATCTCCTGCAAAAAAGCCTGCCCCAAGGAATTCCGCGAAGAAACCCTCAAAGAAATCTCGATCGCGCCGGTAATGAAATCAAAGGAGCGGCCCTTCCGCCGCTCCTTCAGTTTTGCTGCGGTCTAGTCCCCCGCAACCAGGATTCGCTCCTCAACCTTCGCTGCAGAGGACGCTCCCTTTTCATACGAATGTCCGGTAAGCAGCCCCACAACAAACAGGCCCAACACCGCCGCGCCGGCAGCAAACAGCACATCTCCCGGCACCCGCATCCACCGCAGCATTTGCATCCCAGGTGTTTGCAGGAATTCAGCCGACCGCGCGTACCAGGTGCCCTGCTGGATGGACGCCAGAGCCTGTGCAATCCCGATCGGCAGCATGCTGAGCACGACCATGAAAACCAGACCCGCGTTCAGCATCCAGAACGCCAGCTTCAGCGGGCGTTCCTTCCACTTCAAAGCAGGTCGAACCGCCCGCATGCAGAACAGCGTGAGTCCGAGTCCCAACATCCCATACACACCGAACAGCGCGGTATGCCCGTGCACCGGCGTCAGGTTCAGACCCTGCATGTAATAGAGTGCAACTGGTGGATTGATGAGGAACCCGAACAGTCCCGCCCCCACCATGTTCCAGAACGCGACCGCGACAAAAAAGTAGATCGGCCACTTATAGTTCGCCACCCAGGGTGCATCGCTGGTGCCGCGCGCGATGCGGATGTTCTCCCACGCTTCGTAACCAACCAGCGTGAGCGGCACAACCTCCAGCGCGCTGAAAACGGCGCCCAGAGCGATGACCGAGGGCGTCGATCCCGCGAAGTAAAGGTGGTGGAAGGTGCCGATGATTCCCCCCGAGAGGAAGATGCTCGTTGAGAACAAAACCGTCCGCGTCGCCGAACGAATCTCCAGCAGGTTCAGTCGTGTAAACAGGAACGCGATCACCACCGTTGCAAAGACTTCAAAAAAGCCTTCCACCCAGAGATGAACCACCCACCAGCGCCAGTACTCGGCGGTCACCAGTTGCGAACGCTGCCCGTACATCAGTCCTGCAGCATAGAAAAGCGGAATGGCGATACTCGAGATCAGGAAAAGGATCATGAGCGGCTGGCTTTCACTCCGCTTAACCAGCGCCGGCTTTAGTGCACGAACCATCAGGAACAGCCAGAGCAGCAGTCCAAGGAACAGCAGCACCTGCCACACGCGCCCCAGGTCGACATACTCGTAACCCTGGCTGCCGAACCAGAACCACAGGTTCCCCAGCTTCTGTTCGATGCCCATCCATTCGCCGGCCAGCGATCCGCCGACGACAAGAACCAGCGCGCCGAACAGCAGGTTCACGCCAAGACGTTGCCCCCTGGGCTCGTGTCCGCTGACCGCCGGTGCAACATACAGACCGGTTGCCAGCCACGACGTGGCAATCCAGAAGATCGCCAGCTGCAGGTGCCATGTGCGCGTCACGGCGTACGGCAAAATCCTGTCCAGATGAATCCCGTAAAAGCCTCCACCCTCCACGCCGTAGTGCGCCGTCAGCACGCCCATCAGAATCTGTACTCCCCACAGCGCCACCACCACAAAGAAATACTTCATCGCGGCGCGCTGGCTCGGCGTCGCCTCGAGGCTCAGAAATGGATCCTTTGCCGGAAATGCCGGATGGAAATCTTCCTTCTCCCGCGACGCATACCACCACACAAGAGCGCCAATGCCGCCAAGCAGAAAAATGAAGCTCAGGATGCTCCACAAAATGGCCGACGGAGGAGGCACGTTGCCAACCAGCGACTCATGCGGCCAGTTGTTGGTGTAGGTAATACTGCTTCCCGGACGTTCCGTATGCGCCGCCCATGAAGTCCACCAGAAAAATTCTGCCATCTTCCCGAGCTTCACCGGATCGGTCAGCGCCCCTGCCGGGATCGCGTACTCCTTGCGCCCCCTGCTGAAAATATCGGCGTAGTGGCCGGCCAGCGTATCGAAAGCCGCTGCCTGATCGTCGCTGATCACAATGCGCCGCGCCACCGGATCATACGTGTTCGTCCGCATCACGCGAACCAGACGCGCCTCCAGCGCTGCCTGCCGGTCTGCGTCGAGTGCCGCGAAACTGGCCGCGCCCTCTTGCTGCCCCCAGCGCTCGAGCAGGAACAGACTCTCGCGATGGAGCCAGTCAGCCGTCCAGTCCGGAGCGAGATACGCTCCGTGACCCCAGACCGTCCCAATCTCCTGCCCTCCGATCGACTGCCATACGCCCTGGCCATCGGTGATCGAAGAACCCGTGAAGAGAAATCGTCCGCTGCTCGTGTAGACGTCCGGCAGCGGCGGTGCCTGGCTGATCATCCTGCGGCCAACACCGCCCAGCACTGCAAAGGATCCAAGAATCACGATGGCCAGAGCCACCCAGTAGCGTTTATAAGACATTCTTTTCCTCGTTAAAGATCAGGTTCGCGCTGCCAAACAATCACCTTCGAAGAAACAGTAGCCGTCGCAAAGTGGGGAGGCAGCGACTTTGGTCACACCGACTGAACCTGTCTCGTTTCCGAAGCGTTCCCTCATACTGCCCGGACGGCCCCGGGCCAGGGTGTGACGAAAACCACTCGTGTCACGACATACCCATGAGTCCCGGCGCGACTGCCGTTCCGCCCGATGCGGCTGTATAAATTCCAGTTCGTGCCCTTGACATATATTCCAATATAGGAATATATGTAAATCCATGGCCAGAGCAGCCACCACCACCGACGTCTTCAACGCCATCGCCGAACCCCGCCGCCGCGAACTGATCGGCGTCCTCGCCGATGGCAGGGAATACGCCGTCGGCGACGTGGTGCTGCGCCTGCGCATGGCCCAGCCCGCCGTTTCCAAACACCTCGGCGTGTTGCGCAAGGTCGGCGTCGTCTCGGTCGTCAAGCGCGGACAACATCGCATGTACCGCCTCAACGCCGCCCAGCTCAAGCCCGTCCACGACTGGGTCAAAGCCTTCGAGCGCTACTGGACCCATCAGCTCGATCAGATCAAGCAGCGGGCGGAGAAAAAAGCCCTGGAGAGGTTGATTTCAAACGCCAGCAAAAAGAAGGAGGAGTAATGCCAGCCAATATGCAGGAGCAAGCGGTCCAGACCTTCGAGATCGTGAAGCAGGAAGAAATCGCAGCTCCCATCGGTATCGTCTTCGAGACCATCCTCGAGCAGATGGGCCCGCTCAACTCAACGCCGGAAAAGCCGATGCCCATGAAGCTCGAAGCGTGGCCCGGTGGGCGATGGTTCCGCGATCTGGGCGACAACACCGGACACTTCTGGGGCGTGGTCCAGGCCATCAAGGCGCCCTCGCTGCTCGAAATCTGCGGCCCGCTCTTCATGTCCACTCCCGCCGTCTCCAACATCCAGTACCGGCTCACCGAAGAAAACGGATTGACCCGCGTCCGCTTTGTTCATCGCGCCATGGGATGGATCGACGATTCCGCGCGCGGAGTCGACAGCGGCTGGACCGACCTCATCACTCGCATTCGCACGGCGGCCGAGAAGCGCGGCAGCAAAAGGAACTAGCCATGTGCCCGGTCTGCATCGCAACCGCAACCTGGATCGCTGTGAGCGCTACCTCAACCGGCGGCGTCTCCGCCCTGTTCGCGAAAAAGCTCTTCAACAAGAACGATGAAATCTCAACCAGCACCACCAACCACCACGCAGGAGAGACCGATGAGCAACACCACAGCAACCTCGACCAAGATCAAAACACCCCCAGTCGTCTCCCCGCAGGAGTGGGAAACGGCGCGCCAGCAACTGCTCGTTAAAGAAAAAGAACTCACCCACGCCCGCGACGCCATGGCCGCCCAGCGCCGCCGCATGCCGTGGCAGGCCGTCGAGAAGCAGTACAGCTTCGAAGGCCCGAACGGCAAAGTCAGCCTGCTCGATTTGTTCGAGGGCCGCCCGCAGCTCGTCCTCTACCGCGCCTTTTTCGAGCCCGGCGTCTTCGGCTGGCCCGAGCACGCCTGCCGCGGCTGCTCGCTCGGTGCCGACCAGGTCTCGAACCTTGCCCACCTCAACGCCCGCGATACCACCCTCGCCTATGCATCGCGCGCGCCGCAAACTGACATCACCCGCCTCAAGACACGCATGGACTGGAAGATGCCCTGGTACACCGTCACCGACGACTTCGATAAAGACTTCGGCGTCGACGAGTGGCACGGCCACAACGTCTTCTTCCGCGACGGCGACAAAATCTTCCGCACCTATTTCATCAACAATCGCGGCGACGAGGCCATGGGCAGCGTCTGGAGCTACCTCGACCTCACCACGCTCGGCCGCCAGGAGACGTGGGAAGACTCGCCCGAAGGCTATCCTCAAACCCCGCCCTACAAGTGGTGGAACTGGCACGACAATTACGACGCCGAGACTTCAGTCAATCCGAAATGGGTCCAGGTCTCCGACGTCGGCGAGGCAGCCTTCCGCAAGAAAGAAAAATAGGGAAGTGTTCCCACCGAAATGCCCGCACCTCAGGCAATGTCATCCTGACGTCTCCCTTTGCGAGGCGGAAGGATCTGCGGTTGCTCTTCGGATCCTGTATCAGCACACAAGTTGAGGAGCGGCCGCCCAGCCGCTCTTTTGCTCTTTGCTTCGCGATCCACTACTTGCTGTACTCGTCGTCGCTCACCGGCTCCATCCACTCCACCACTTTACCGTCGAGCCTCTCCTGCACAGCAATGTGCGTCATCGCCGTTGTCGCGGCCGCCCCGTGCCAGTGCTTCTCGCCCGGGGCAAACCACACCACATCCCCCGGCTTGATCTCCTCCACTGGGCTGCCCCAACGCTGCGCGCGACCAGATCCATACGTCACAATCAGCGTTTGTCCCAGCGGATGCGTATGCCACGCCGTGCGCGCCCCCGGCTCAAACGTCACGCTCGCCCCCTGCACCCGCGCCGGATCAGGCGCCGTAAATAGTGGATCGATGCGAACCGTGCCCGTGAACCAATCCGCCGGTCCTTTTCCCGAAGCTTGTGTCCCTGCTCGTTTGATCTCCATTGCGTTGACTCCTCGAAAATGATTGGCTCAGTTATGAGCCCACGTCACAGACCAGTGCTCGTCCGCCTGTGTCGACTGGATGATCAGCCGGCCGTCAACAAATCTGAACCCGCGCGTCAGGTCCTTCCCTACCAGCCCGGGGGTGATCGATCCCTCCACATGATGCGTCACCGTATGCGCCGCTTCATCCACGTCGTAGTGGCCAAACGAAGCCTCGTACCCGTTCTTCACATAGTCATTTGATAGGCCGGACTCCGACGCCGGATACATCAGCTGCACCGACATATGCCCATCGCGCGTGTAAATCAGGCTTCCGGTTACAGCAGCATCTCGCACGACTTTGCCGTTCGGTCCCGGCGCCTCGATCGCAATCAGATGCCACGCGCCGATCAATTTCTCACGCGCGGATCCACGGTCTGCTGCGGACTGCGCGGCTGCAACTCCAGCCAGCGCCAACGCCAGGATCAGTGCCCTGGATCGCAATGTTTTCATGTCGTCACCGTTTACTCCGACTTCAGCGAAGCCATATCGATCGAGAACCGATACTTCACATCCGACTTCAGCAGCCGCTCGTACGCCTCATTTACTTTCTGGATCGGGATCACCTCAACATCCGCGGTGATGTTGTTCTTTCCGCAAAAATCCAGCATTTCCTGTGTCTCCGGAAGTCCGCCGATCGGCGACCCGGAAAAACTTCGCCGTCCCATGATCAGACTGAACACAGCAACAGGCAGCGGCTTCTCCGGTGCCCCCACCATGGTCAGGTTGCCGTCGCGCCGCAACATCTGGATGTACGCGTTGATGTCGTGCTGAGCCGAAACCGCGTCCAGAATGAAATCGAAGCTGCCCGCGTGCTTCGCCATCTCGTCGCCGTTGCGCGAGATCACCACCTCATCCGCGCCCAGCCGCAGCGCATCGTCCTTCTTGCTTGGCGACGTCGTAAATACCACCACGTGGGCTCCAAAAGCGTGCGCAAACTTCACCCCCATGTGGCCCAGTCCGCCCAAACCAACCACGCCCACCTTCTTGCCCTTCGTCACGCCCCAGTGCCGCATCGGCGAGTACGTCGTGATCCCGGCGCACAGCAGAGGAGCGGTCCCCGCAAGATCGAGATTCTCTGGAACCCGAACAACAAAGCGCTCCGTCACCACGATGCTGTCCGAGTAGCCGCCATACGTCACGCCACCCAGATGCTTGTCCGGAAAGTTATAGGTCAGCGTTGAATGCAGACAGAACTGCTCCAGTCCCGCCTTGCACTCCTCGCAAGTCCCGTCAGAATCGACCAGGCAGCCCACCGCCGCCAGATCGCCCGCTTTGAACTTCGTTACGGCCGACCCAACCTTCGTCACGCGTCCAACAATTTCGTGTCCGGGCACGCACGGATAAACGGTCGGCATCACACCGCTCCACTCATTCCGCACCTGGTGAAGATCAGAGTGGCAAACCCCGCAGAAGAGAATCTCAATCTGCACGTCCAGGTCAGTCGGATCGCGCCGCGTGATTTTGGTCGGGGCAAGCGGCGTTGTCGCGCTGCCGGCGGAATAAGCTTTTGCGTTGTACATAGAAATCCTCTGTTGAAGTAGATTGCGCTCTGCGAAATGAGATGGAGCCGCCCCGGCAACGGATGCGAGATTCTTGCAATCTTCATCGGCCCGCCGCCGCAGCGCCGCTCTATCCCGGACCAGGCTTGAAAATCGTCTCTCCTGCCTCAGCCGGTAATCGCCTTTCCGGCCAGCGCCGTCCCCACATTCACCACGTTCGTAATCATGTCGATCGTCTTGCTGATGTCCCCCATCTGCTCCACGGCTTTTGCCAGCTGCTGGTTGCCGGCCTCAATCTGTTTTGTCAGGTTCGCTACCTGCGGATCCTCATCGTGAAAGGCGTCGTTCACGCACGACCAGTAATTTTGCCGAGCCTGCACATATTGTGTCATCAGCGCGTCACGCTGCGCCTGCGTCTTGCAGCCCGCGCCCAGCATGTCGATCTGCGTCTGGAGCGTAAAGTACGTCTTCTCGAGTCCTTCGAGCGCGCTCTGCATCGGTCTCCCCCTTCTCTACCTGCGCTTCGTGTCCGTTGAAAGCGACGACTTCGCCGCCGGCGTTCCTGCTCCTGATCCAATCTCCGGCACCGCGGAAATCCACTTCTGCACATCGTTCAGCGTCACCGGCGCCGTGCGAATCGCCATCGGCTTTTCTGTCGCCACCAAATGGATCCGGCTTGCCATCTCGATCAGCGACTTTTCCATGTCCTCGGTCGCCTTTTCCTGTGCCGCCGCCAACGCACTCGCCCTGGTGTCGACCTGCGCCGCCAGCACCGTTTGCACCTTGCTCCTCAGCGTCGGGTCGCTTAGTTGCGGAGTCAGCCCATAAGGAGCGAACACCGCGTTCAGAAATGGCGACGGATCCACTTGCCCCAGCCGGATCAGCTTCTTCGCGAGCGCGCTCGTTACGTTCGCGTAGTTTTTGCCGATTGTGTTGCAGAAAGGCTCTTCGTCCCTGAACCATGCGTCCAGCGCGCTGCTGAATTTGTCGATCGCCTCCGCCGCCTCTCGCTCCTTATGTTCCTGCACCGCCTTCACGATCAGCTCCATGGCTCCCTTCATCAGAGTCACGTCGGTGTCGCTCACCGCGACCTTGGGGATGTTCAGCGCAGCTAACGAGGTTCCCAGATTCTCTGCCGACGCCGATGCGTCTGTCGCTGCCGTCGACCCACTCAGCTTCCCGAATTCCTCCGCCAGCGCGGTCAAAGCCGCCGCTAGTTTTTCCCTCTTCTGGATTTCTTCCGCGGTGTCGGTGACGTACGCCTGTGTCTGCGTGTCATACGGTTCCATCGGATCGATGGCCGCGGCTATCTGATACAGCTCATCGGTATCGGCAAGAAGCGTATGCAGAGCAGCGTAGTAGTTGGTCAGCGCGCTGGCGGTTGTGGCCAGCTGTGCCGCCGCCGCAGCCGCGTCGTCCGATGTCTTACACCCGCCGGCAAACATGAGGCAGAAAACAACGGCGGTCGCTGCAATCCGCAGTTTGTGCGAACCTCGCCGGGTCGCCCCGCCCAACTCAGGCATCGGCTCCTCCTTACCCATCCAACGCAGCCCGACGCACGGCCAGCATCAACAACCATCAGCCCTGGGAACGCATTTCATTCATCATGCGCAGGTGGTTCAACGACCTTATCAGGATCGATACCAGCCCGGCCAGCGAAGAATCGCCTGAGCCATGGCTCAGGCGCGGATTCGAGCAGCCCTCATCGTTCCGCCTCGAAAATCAAAAGCTGCGCAGCAGAAAATCCCTCGCCGTCTTCAGCACCTTCTCACGCATCGCCGGCGACGGCAGCATCCGCGCAATCTCAACGGCCCCAACCATCGTCGAGTAAATCGCAAAGAAGGCGCGCTCCTTGTCCGCGCGCCGCCTCCCCGGCATCATCGGAGCCAGTTTGTTTCTGTAGCGCATCACTTCTGCCAGCACCCGCTCCTTGCTCTGCTGATTCGCTCGCGCCAGTTCCGGCCCCAGTGCCGCCACCGGACACCCCCACTCAGCATGGTCGCAGTGCTCAAGGCTCAGATAAGCCTTCACAATCGCCTTCCACTCCATTCCTGGTTTGGCCCGCCTCGCCACCTGGGCCAGGCTGTCGCCTATTTGCCCAAACGCCTCGCTCAGCGACTCCGTCAGCAGTTCGTCCTTGTTCCTGAAATGTTTGTAGAAGCCTCCGTGGGTCAGCCCGGCGTCTCGCATCACCGCCCCAACCGCGGTTCCTGTCATGCCTTCCGCGCGAACTCGCCGCGCGGCGTCCTTCACAATCTTCTGGTGGATGGCAATCTTGTGCTCGGCCTGGTAGCGCATAGCTCATTGTAGGATGCCGGCCATCATCCCACGATTCAGGCTACCCAGAGCCGTTGGAAGAACTCTCCGAATCCATAGGATGACAACAATCATCCTATGGGAAGAAGAAGAGGACCTCCAATGTCTCAACCGATTCTGATTACAGGCGCAGCCGGCGGTCAGCAGGGATCAACCGGAAGGCTCGTCGCCAGTCTGCTGCTCGCGCAGGGCCTTCCCGTTCGCGCCTTCGTCCATAAACTCGATGCCCGGTCCGACCAACTCCGCCAACAAGGTGCGGAAATCGTTGAGGGCGATCTTCTGGACCCTGCCTCGGTCCAGGCGGCAATGGATAATGTGAAGCGCGCTTTCTTCACCTACCCGGTGGCCGACGGCCTGCCGGAGGCAACCACCATCTTCGCTGCAACGGCTCGTGATGCAGGCCTGGAATTGGTGGTGAACAATTCGCAGTTTCAGAGCGTGCCCGATGATCCCGCATTTCGCGACCTACGGCGCGCTCCCTCTTTCCGGAATTTGCAGCATTGGCTGGCCGATCGTATCTTCGACTGGGCCCAGGTTGGGGCCGTCCACATTCAGGCGCCCCCCTATTATGAAAACGTCCGCGCTCTGGTTGGGCGTAGCGTCGCCGAACAAAGCGCCGCCTTCCTGCCGTGGGGCGATGAAACGACCGTCATCCCGCTCGCCGGGGCTGAAGACGTGTCCCGCGTGGCCGCAACTCTCCTGGCTGACCGCCGCCTGCCATTCCAAAATGTCTACCCTTTGGTGACCGAAGCGTTAACCGTAGGACAAATTGTTGAAACTCTGGGCAGGGCGGTCGGGCGATCGATTCGTTATGTACCCATCACCGACCAGCAGTGGGCTGAGGCAGTGAGGGCCCGAATCAATCCTCATGCGCTCGATCATTTGACTCATCTTTGGCAGTACTTTCGTAAAAATGAGCAACACCACCAGCCTACCGATACGGTGCGTGCAATCACCGGCCGAAATCCGCAAACCCTGGAGGAGTTTTTCCGGGCGAATGCCGCATCCTTCGGCGCCGCGGCCTGATGAAGGCATTCCTTCCGCCGTTCAGATAAAATCGCACCCATAGGATGACGAGCATAATCCTAAGACAAAACAGGAGGGCCGTATGCCGCCGCAACTCATCTTCCTCATCCATCTCGTCCTCGGTTATGTAGCGTGCCTGCTCCTCTTCACCACTTACCTGCGGCCGCGCCTCAAACCGATGGATCCAGCCGACGCTCAGCGCGCCATCGCCACCCTGCATAGCTTCCGCTTCTTTGGGCTGGTCTTCATCCTTCCCGGCGTCGTCGGCCCCCATCTCCCCGCAAACTTCGCCGTCTTCGCCGCCTGGGGCGACTTTGCCACCGGAGTGCTCGCCATCCTCGCCCTGCTGACTTTCCGGATACGTCCCCTCTTCTGGCTTTTCGTCGCCACCTACAATCTCACCGGCCTGGCCGACCTCTTCGTCGACTACTACCACGCCATCCGCGCCGGCCTTCCGGCAGTGGCGGGCCAGTTGGGCGCAGCCTACGTCATTCCCATCCTCTTCGTGCCCCTGCTCATGATCACCCACATCGTCGCTGTCTATTGGCTGGTCCGGCCCCACTCCTCCGCGGCGCACGTCCTCATCCGCAAAGCGGCGTAGATCCTGTCCCCCTCAGGCTCGCGCCGATCGGGTTTGTGCCCTCGGGCCCGCATCTTACAGATAGAATGAAGTTCGCCGTGACCTCCACATTCCTCGGCTCCGATAGCGTAGGGCGCGTCATCGACCGCCGATTCACCCTTCTCCGTTGGTTAGGCGGAAGTGACCAGAGCAGCGTCTTCCTGACGGAGCTCCCAGGCGATCCCCCGCGGAACGCCGCCATCAAAGTGCTTCCCGATGCCGGCACGGCTTCAGAAGCCCGCCTCGCACAGTGGGAAGCGGCCAAAAACCTGTCGCATCCGCACCTCATGCGCCTCTTCCACCACGGGCGCAGTTACGTCGACAACGTTGATCTGCTCTACGTTGTCACCGAGAATGCCGAAGAAGTCCTCTCCGAAATTCTTCGCGAGCGTCCCCTCACGCCCGAAGAAATCAAAGAAATGCTCGGGCCCATAGTGGACACCCTCTCCTGGCTGCACGAGCGCAAGCTCATCCACGGCCATCTCAAGCCATCGAACATCATGGTTGTCGATGGACAGCTCAAGCTTTCTGTCGACGGCCTTCGCACGGCAGGGAACTCCGCGACCCCTACCCCGGTCTCAGGCCCCTGCGACGCGCCGGAAGTCGCGGCTGGAAATATCTCCCCCGCAGCGGACGTCTGGTCGCTCGGTCTCGTCCTGGTCGAAGCTTTCACCCAGCAACCGCCCGCGTTCGATGAACAGAGAGGCGGGGAACCCATCGTGCCGCCCTCCATCCCCCAGCCCTTCTATGGCCTGGTGTGGCAATGTCTGCAACTGGATCCCGCTCGTCGTACGACCCTGCGCCACGTCAAAGACTGGCTGGGTCTGGCCCGGCCCGCGGAACCTGTCGCCGTGAGCAATGGAAAACCGCCGAAAAACCGCATGCCCATCCTTGCGGGTGCGGCGGCAGTGGTCGTTGTCATCGTCGCAGCGCTGCTCATCATGTCTCATCACTCCCGGCCATCGTCTGCCGCGGTCCCACTGGATTCAGCTCCGCCGCCTGTTGCTGTGCAACCTCAAACTCCCGCTCCCGCACCCCAGCCTCAACCCTCGGCTCCGCGGCCAAAGTCTCAAAAGGTTCCAGCTCCCCAGGCCCAACCTCAAACTCCAAATCCGCAACCCCAGCCTCATTCAACTTCATCTGCCAACGGCGCAGTTGCCGACCAGGCGATGCCCGACATATCCCAAAGCAGCAGGAATTCTATTCAGGGCCACATCCCCGTCAGTGTCCGTGTCGACGTCGATCCCAGCGGCCATGTTTCCGCCGCAACCATCGAGTCCGCGGGCCCAAGCCGCTACTTCGCCGGCCGCGCTCTCAAGGCCGCGCAGGATACAAAGTTCCGTCCTGCTCAGGTCGATGGCCGCGCCGTCGCCAGCCAGTGGACCCTGCACTTTCAGTTTGCCCAGTCCGGAACCACCGTCACCCCCACCCAAACCTCTCCCTAGCGGTTGCCGGAAGTCAATCGCCGTTCTCTGAAAGAAATTTTGACCCCATGCCGCGCGATCCTGGCCTCGAAGAACTCGTCCACAGCGCACTCGGAGATCTCTCCGGACTCAGTGAAAAGGCCATGTTTGGCGGATGGGCGTTTTTACTCCATGGCAATCTGCTTTGTGGCGCCCGCAGCGGTAGCCTTATGCTCCGCGTCGGCCCCGACAACGAGACCTGGGCGCTGACCATTCCTGGCGTAGTCCCTGTCGTCATGCGCGGCCGCCGCATGCGCGGTTATGTCCGCGCCTCGCCCGAAGCCTTTGTCAACGAGGCCGTCCGTCAGCGTCTGGTCGATGCCGCCGTATCGTTTACCCGCACACTCCCTCGTAAATAGGCGCAGCACGACTCCTGTCGAGATCATGAAAATGGTCTGCTCAAGCGAAAATCCTTTCCCTATTGACTGTCTATAAGAGTCGCGCTATTGTCTTATAGACATTCAATAGGAGCAAGCATGCCCGCGCCGCAATCTGACCTCGTGCAAGGTACCCTCGATGTCCTGATCCTCAAAGCTCTCGCGCTGCAGCAACTCCACGGTATGGGCATTTCCCGCAGAATCGCGCAGATGACCTCCCGAACCTTCGAGGTTAAGGCCGGCTCCTTGTTTCCCGCGCTCCATCGCATGGAAGACTCCGGCTGGCTCACCTCAACGTGGGGCGAGTCGGAGACTAATCGTCGCGCAAAGTTTTATTCACTGACGAAACTGGGCAGGAAACAACTGCAGTCGGAGACAGAACGTTGGGAGCGCATCTCCATCGCAATGGCCTCGGCCCTGGGCATCAGTTAGGAGTTCGCCATGATCAGCCGCCTTCGCGCGTTATGCAACACATTGTTCCGCCGGGATCGGATCAACACCGATCTGGATGACGAGCTCTCCGCCTATGTGGAGCTCGTTTCTCTTGACAAGGTGAAATCCGGCATTGCGCCCGACCAGGCGTATCGCGATACCCGCCGCGAGATGGGTGGAGTCGATCAGGTTCGCCAACGCGTTCGCGATCTCCGCACCGGAACCCTCCTCGAGCAGCTCGCTCAGGACATCCGCTACGGCATGCGCACCCTGGCGAAGAATCCTGGTTTTTCTGTCGTCGCCATCGCCACCCTCGCGCTCGGTATCGGCGCAGTGGCCGCCATCTTTTCCGTGGTCAACGCGGTTCTGCTGCGGCCGCTGCCCTATGCCAGTCCTGCGCAGCTGGTCAACATGGCCGACAACCAGCCCAAAGCAGGAATCGTGGACGTTGGCATGTCCTGGCCCGCATTCACCGCGCTCCACGATCACAATCGCTCCTTCACCACCATCGCCGGCCTCGCCGCCCACGCCCTCACCCTCACCGGCCGCGGCGATCCTGCGGATGTCAGCACCGTAGCGGTCACCCCGGACTTCTTCACCCTTTTCGAAACCAGGCCGCTCCTCGGCCGCACCCTTCTTCCTGACGACGGCAACGACGGCGCAGCACCGGTCGCGGTCCTCAGCGAAAATTTATGGCGAAGCCGGTTCGGCGCCGACCCCACCATCCTTGGCCGGCCGGTTGCCCTCGATCAGCGCAGCTTCACCATCGCCGGCGTTATGCCCGCCAGCTTCCGCACTCCCTTCGTCGGCCGCAACGAGCAGTTCTGGATTCCGCTTGCGCAGGACCCATTGTTTGCCGCATGGAGAACACGGCCGCCCCAGGCCCATTGGCTTCCCGTAATCGCCCGGCTGAATCCCGGCGTTTCCATCACACAGGCGCAGGCGGAATTAGACACAGTCGGCGCGCAGCTGGCGCAGCAGCTTCCTTCGGAGCAAGGCTGGCAGCCGCGCATTCAACCGCTCCAGAAGGTCATCGTCGGAGACGTGAAGGCGCCCCTCATCATGTTGCTGTGCGCGGTCAGCCTCTTGCTCCTCATCGCCTGCGTGAATATCGCCAACCTGCTTCTCGCGCGCGCCACCGCCCGCTCCAAAGAAATGGCCGTTCGCATTGCCCTCGGTGCGAGCCGCCAACGGATCGCCAGTCAGCTGATCACCGAAAGCGCCATCTTAGGTTTACTAGGCGGCATCGCTGGAATCTTTCTCGCCTGGGGGAGTGTCTCCGCATTCGCTTCTATGCTTCCTGCCGGACTTCCCAGGTTTCATCCCATTCGCGTGGATGGCTCCGTGCTCGCACTGGCTCTTGTCGTATCCCTCACCGCGAGCCTCCTCTTCGGCCTGGCGCCCATCCTCTTCACCACTCGCTCCGATCCACAGGCCAATCTTCGCGATGGCTCCCGTGCGGGCGAAGCCAAAGGCGCGCAGCAGGCACGCAACCTCCTCGCCGCTGCTGAAGTCGCAATTGCCATGGTCCTCCTTGCCGGCGCTGGATTATTCATGCGCAGCTTTGCCCATCTCATGTCCGTGAGCCCAGGGTTCCAGGTCGAGCACCTCGTTAAGGCAGAAATCTCCCTGCCGCGCTATCAATATTCAAAGCCGGAACAGTGGAACGCCTTTACCAATGACCTCATGGCGCGCCTTCAAACCCAGCACGGCCTCGAAAATTCAGCGCTCGCCGTGCCCCTGCCAATATTGGATGACGCCGTCACCCTGCCCTTCACCATCGCCGGCAACCCTCCCCTCGCTCAAGGCAAAGCGACCACCGCCAACTACGTCTCCGCCAGCCCACAATACTTTTCCGTGATGGGAATATCGCTCACCCGCGGCCGTCTCTTTTCTTCCGACGACACGGCGACGGAGCCGCCTGTAGCGCTGATCAGCGCCACTCTCGCCCGCCGCTTTTTCCCCCACGAGAATCCAATCGGCCGGCGCCTCGTTTTCGGATTTCCTCCCAACGGCGGTGTCTCGCGCGAAATCGTCGGCGTGGTGGCCGACATCCACGACGTTTCCCTCGCCGCCGATCCCGGGCCCATGATGTATGTCCCCTTCGCGCAGGAGCCCTTCTGGGGAGCCGAAATCGTTGTCCGAGGCAGGCTCAGCGCTGCCGCCGCCGCCTCCGTCATTCGCAGGGAAACCCACAACATCGACCCTGGCCTGCCCGTTACAAACGTGGAAACATTGCCTCAGGCCCTCCAATCGTCCCTGGCCCAGCCCCGATTTCGTACCCTGCTTCTGGCCATTTTCGGCGTGCTCGCGCTTCTGCTTTCCAGCGTCGGAATCTACGGCGTAATTTCGTTCTCCGTCTCACGCCGCACCCGCGACATCGGCGTTCGCATGGCGCTCGGAGCCACTCCCGCCAACCTTCGCCGCCTCGTGCTTGCTGAATCGGCGAACCTCGCCCTCCTCGGCCTCGCGGTCGGCGTTCCTGTCGCGCTGCTGTGTAACCACTTTCTGTCCACGCTGCTCTTCGGCGTATCGTCAGCCGATCCGCTTACCTACCTCGGCGTCGCGCTTCTGCTTACGCTGGTCGCCCTCGCCGCTGGATTCATCCCCGCCCGCCGTGCCACGCGCGTCGATCCTATAAGGGCCCTGCACTACGAATAGCGGCCATCACCCTCAGCTTTCCGCCGACCGCTTCTCTTCCAGCGCTTCCATCGCCATAGCCTCCTGAGACAAGTAAATTCGCACCTCGCTATATATTGATTTTGGGCCAAATCAAGGAGCTGACGCCGAATGCCGTCCGTTTTCTTTGCTCAGAGAGCCAGACTCTCGATCCTGGCGGCGCTGGCCGTCGTTGTGTCAACCACAACTGCCAATCAAACCCAGGCCCAGGATCCCCCCAGCATCGTTGGCAGTTCTCCTCTCGGCGGCCTCTCCGGTGCTACCGACTGGATCAACTCCAAACCTCTCTCCGCGAAACAGCTCAAAGGCCACGTCGTCGTCATCGATTTCTGGACCTATTCATGCATCAACTGCCTGCGTGCCGTGCCCTACGTCCGTGCCTGGGCCCAGGAATACAAAGACAGCGGCCTCGTTGTCATCGGTGTCCATACGCCTGAGTTTGGATTCGAAAAAGAAACCGCCAACGTCCACAAGGCCATCGAAAAATTCGGCATCACCTATCCCGTTGCCCTCGACAGCAATTACGCCATCTGGAACGCCTTCCACAACGAATACTGGCCCGCTCACTACTTCATCGATGTGCATGGCAAAGTGCGCTACGAGCACTTTGGCGAAGGTGATTACGACCAGTCCGAGCGCTGGATTCAGGAGCTGCTCGCCGAAGGCGCCGCAAAGCCTGTGCCGGCCGGCACCGCCGAGGTGCGCGCTCAGGGCGTCATGGCGCCGTCTGCAGTGAGCCAGGTGCGCTCGCCGGAAACCTACGTCGGCTATGGCCGCGCTCAGCACTTCGCCTCACCCGGCGGAATTAAACACGATGACGAACAGCAATATGCGGCGCCCGACCACCCCGCATTGAACGAGTGGGGCTTTGCCGGCAAGTGGATCGATCACCAGCAGATCGCCCAGCTCAAAACGGCAGGCGGAAAAATCATCTTCCGCTTCCATGCCCGCGACCTGCATCTCGTGCTCGGCCCCACCGCCGAAGGCAAACCGGTGCGCTTCCGCGTAACCATCGACGGCCAGGCTCCCGGAGACAATCATGGTGTAGACACCGATCCGCAGGGCAATGGCGTGGTCACCGACTACCGCTTGTATCAGCTGGTGCGACAGCAAGGCGCCATCGCCGACCACGTTTTTGAGATCGAGTTTCAGGACCCCGGCGTCCAGGCCTTTGCCTTCACCTTCGGCTGAGCAGGGGGACAATCGAGGAATGCCCAACCCAGTCTTCCAGGCAATCCTTGCCGGCATCGCCCGTTACGCCGCGACCGCCAAAAACCTCGCCTCGCTCCAGCAGTTCACCGCCGGCCTCATCGCCGAACGCCTGCCGCACTACAACTGGGTTGGTTTCTATATGCTCGATCCCCACGACGAAACCATGCTGGTTCTCGGGCCGTTCCATGGCGCACCCACCGATCACCTGCGCATCCCCGTCACCCAGGGCATCTGTGGCGCCGCCGTCGCTCAGGGAGAAACCGTCATCGTCGATGACGTATCCGCCGATCCCAGATATCTGTCGTGCTCCATCGAAACCAAATCGGAGATCGTCGTGCCCATCCATGCGAACGGATCCATCGTCGGCGAAATCGATATCGACAGCCACACCCTCAATGCCTTCGGACCGGAAGACCGCGACTTTCTGGAAGAATGCGCAACCGTGATCGGCACGTTTTTCGAATCAACTCCCTGATTCACGAAGCGAAATAGAACTGGTAATGCTTCCGGCATCCAGGACTAAATCCTGCCCCACATCCCGGGCACGTGTTTCCGCTCCCCATGTACTCTTCAATCGTCAGCTCGCGCCCACAGGCCCCGCACAGCACCGCTCGCTGGCCCCACTCCGCCCGCGGCCACACTTCAATCGGATGTCCAGCCAGTGCCTCGTGGCAATCCTTGCAGGCGTAGTAGACCCCGCAGCACTTCATCCGATTCGCAATAATGTCGAACGCTGTGCGGTAGTGAGCGCAGCGTGTCTGAGCGTCAAGCTCCATCCCGCGAACCTCGGGGCGCTGCTGTGACATATACGTCTCAGAATAGCCGGTCCGTTTCCGGGCCAATGGGTCGTATTTTCCTGCCAATTCCAGCGCCAAAGTTGCGGCCTCTCCCACCCCGCCCCGGTCTCACTTTGGTATACAAAAATTTCGCGGCATTCGCGCCATCACGCCAACACCCCCTGCTCACCCCGGTATAATAAAGCCTGTAGAAAGAGCAAAAGAGCTTTCGAATTTAGACTCGAAGGGAACTCCGCCACATGGCGACCACCAACGCCGGCGCCCCGTCCGCGCAGGGCGACACAGGCTCCGATCCAGCGCCTCCTCCCAAGCCCATCACCAACGACTTCAGCATCCAGATTGCCACCGTCAACGGCTCCGGCTCCCAGTCCGCCAACAATATTCTGTTGCGCAGCATCTTCGCTATGGGCGTCCCCGTCAGCGGCAAAAATCTCTTCCCCTCCAATATTGCCGGCCTGCCCACCTGGTACACCATCCGCGCCAGCAAAAACGGCTACGTCGCCCGCAAAAAAGAGATCGACATTCTCATCGCCATGAACGCCGAGACCTCGCGCGAGGATATGCTCTCCCTCCGCCCCGGTTCCGTCGCCATTTATGAGGACAGCGCCAACCTCAGGCAGTATCGCGACGACGTTACCTGCTACCCGGTCCCCTTCGATAAAATCACCGCCGCCGTCTGTCCTGAAGCCAAGCTCCGCAAGCTGGTCAAAAACATGATCTACGTCGGCGTCGCCGCGCAGCTCCTGTCCATGGACATGAAGGCCGTCGAAGGCGCGCTCCGCAAGCAGTTCGCGAAAAAGCAAAAAGCCGCCGACCTCAACTGGGCCGCCGTTGAAGCAGGCGCCAGTTACGCCGCGCAGACCTTTACCAAGCAGGACCCCTACGTCGTCGAGCGCATGCACGCCACCGAAGGCAAAATCATCATCGATGGCAACGCCGCCTGCGCCCTCGGCGCTATGTTCGCCGGCGTCACCGTGGTCACCTGGTATCCCATCACGCCGTCTTCTTCCGTCGTCGAACAGCTCATCGATTACTTGAAGAAGTACCGCATCGAGCCAGATGGAAAAGCTAACTTCGCCGTCGTCCAGGCTGAAGATGAGCTGGCCGCCGTCGGTATGGTTCTCGGCGCTGGCTGGTCCGGCGCGCGTTCCATGACCGCTACCTCCGGCCCTGGCATTTCGCTCATGGCGGAGTTCGCCGGCCTCGGCTATTTCGCCGAACTTCCCGGCGTAATTTTCGACATCCAACGCGTCGGCCCCTCCACAGGATTGCCCACGCGCACCGCGCAGGCCGATCTGCTCTCCGTCGCCTTCCTGTCGCATGGCGATACAAAGCATGTCATCCTGCTCCCCGCCAACGTGAAAGAGTGCTACGAGTTTGCTGGCGCGGCCTTCGATCTTGCCGAACAGCTGCAAACCCCGGTCTTCGTCCTCTCCGATCTCGACCTCGGCATGAACAACTGGATGTCCGAGCCTTTCGAGTATCCCGAGAAGCCCCTCAACCGCGGCAAAATTCTCACCGCCGAAGACCTCAAAAAGCTCGGCGAATTCGGCCGCTATAAAGACGTCGATGGCGACGCGATTCCGTTTCGCACCCTCCCCGGCACTGACCATCCCAAAGCCGCCTACTTTACCCGCGGCTCCGGCCACAACGAAAAGGCTCTCTACTCCGAGCGCCCCGAGGACTACCAAAATCTCATGGAGCGTCTCGCCCGCAAGTTCGACACCGCGCGCACCCTGGTGCCGGCGCCCGTTATCGTCCAGACGGGCAAATCGCAGCTCGGCATCGTTGCCTTCGGCACCTCGGATTTCGCCGTCACCGAAAGCCGCGATCAGCTCAAGAAGGAATACGGAGTCGAAGCAGACTATCTCCGCCTCCGCGCCTACCCCTTCAGCAAAGAGCTCCGCGAGTTCGTTGCTTCCCATGACCGCATCTATGTCGTCGAACAAAATCGCGACGCGCAGATGCTCAGCCTGCTCAAGCTCGATCTGCCCGCCGGCGAAATTCCCAAACTGCGCAGCGTCCGCCACTTCAACGGCCTCCCCATCGACGCGCGCTCCGTCACCGACGAAATCGTCCTGCAGGAGGGAATTTGACCTCCGACGGGTTGTCTTGGGCCAGTGCCTGCCTTCTACGTTGGGAAGGAATCCCGGTTTTGTATCAGGGCACGACTTCAGTCGCGCCACAAAATCCGGTTTTGTATCAGGGCACGACTTCAGTCGTGCCAAAAAGATCGCGCGAAGCGCCTTCCTTGCTGCCGCAGGCCGTCGTTGGGGCCTCCCGGTGCGCGTTTTTGGCGCACTGGGGCAGTAACCCCACCGGCGTTCGTCGTGCGAACGCCACCTACGTTCGCAGCTTGACTTGAGAAACTGAGATGTTCCGGAAGAGGTAAAGAAAAATGGCAGCCACCGCAACTCCCACCCCCAAAACCAACCGCATCGGTCTGCCCGTCCTCGACTATCGCGGCAGCAAGACCACACTCTGCGCCGGCTGCGGCCACAACGCCATCTCCGAGCGCATCATCGACGCCATGTACGAAATGGGTGTTCAGCCCGAGCGCGTCATGAAGCTTTCCGGAATCGGCTGCTCCTCCAAAAGCCCCGCCTATTTCATGTCGCGCTCGCACAGCTTCAACAGCGTGCACGGCCGCATGCCCTCGGTCGCCACCGGCGCTCTGCTCGGCAACAAAACTATGCTGGGCATCGGCATCTCCGGCGACGGCGACACCGCCTCTATCGGCATGGGCCAGTTCGTCCACCTCATGCGCCGCAATCTCCCGATGATCTACATCATCGAAGACAACGGCGTGTACGGACTCACCAAAGGTCAGTTCTCCGCCACCGCCGACATCGGCTCCAAACTCAAAACCGGCGTCATCAACGACCTGCCCGCCATCGATACCTGCTCGCTCGCCATTCAGCTCGGCGCCACCTTCGTCGGCCGCTCCTTCTCCGGCGACAAGAAGCAGCTGCTCACCATGCTCAAGGCAGCCATCGCCCACAAGGGCACCGTCATGCTCGACGTCATCTCCCCCTGCGTCACCTTCAACGACCACGAAGGTTCCACCCGCAGTTACAAATACATGCAGGAACACGAAGAGCCCATCAGCGAAGTCGGCTTTGTTCCGGTCTTCGAAGAAATCAACGTCGAGTACGATCCGGGCACTACCCTCGACGTCAGAATGCACGATGGCTCCAGCCTGCGCCTCCGCAAACTCCACGAGAACTACGACCCCACGGATCGTCCGCTGGCCGTCAAAACCCTCATGGAATCGCACGCAAAAGGTGAAGTCCTCACCGGCGTCTTCTATATCGATACGCAAAAGCCGGCCTTCACCGACCTGCTCAACCTCGTCGATGAGCCCCTGGCCACGTTGCCTCAGGAACGCATCCGCCCCACCAGGCAGGTCCTCGAAGAAATCATGACCCGCCTCAAGTAACTCGAACCAAACAGGGCAGGGAATGACTCCCGACCAAAAAAGGCGCGTCCACCTGGACGCGCTTTTTGTTTTGCAGAAACGTTCTCCAGCGCCACGACAGGGTGAAGGGGCACGAGTTCACCCGTGCCGTCAGCTGCAAAAAAGATCCAGGCTTTAGCCCCTGCGTCTTTCATGGTTCGCAGAAAAAAAGGTGCCCGTCAAAAACAAAAATACCGACCGGCCAGGTTCACCCGACAGCAAGAAGCATCTTGGCGACTCGCCTCCTTGCCGCGGCCGCGCAACCATCCCAAAATTCAGCTCTCCCCCATTGGTCAACCCAGGTTCCCCATCCGTGTCATTGAGCGTTGCATCAATTCGAGTCAGGATGTCCGCATGCGAGTCAATCTCAGTACTCGACCCTCTCGTCCCTCCCCGCCGCTGGCAGGCCCCATCCCGCTTACCCTCACCATCCGCCCAGCCTGTGGCTTGCCCGGTGACTACGAATGCCCGATGGATAGTGGCGCACTGCTGCGCCTGCTTCGGCAACAAACCGATTTGCCAGGCTATGTTCTGGAAGGCTTTGAACGGAAGCTCCGCGTTCCCCTCGGTGCGCGCCTCCTCGGCGTGGAACTGAGTGAAACCGTCCTCACCGACATCGGCTACTTCATCGACTGACTTCGCTCTCCTCCCGCATTCCCCCGGGAAACGCGTTTCCTGAAGTGCGCCGACGGGCCCCTGGAGGCGTCGCCTTCTCTCTCCAAAAAATCAGCACACGACGACGTTGGCCTTCCCCCGGGAGCCTCAACGTCCTCGTGCCTGGTTGAACGCCGGAGAATTCGACCCTCGAACTAACGTCTTTCAGGATGCGGCTCGATCAGGGCGCCAACTTCACCCCGCGGGAAGTCAGATCCGGTTCATGCACGCGCCGGCTCCCGCCAATACAAACCCTCCGCCATCCCCCCGGCTCAACAGGCCGGATCAGTCTGTCTCTATCAAGCACTTGCTTGACAAGGCAGAAAATATTATCAATCATATGCTTGGTAGTAAAAATCTGTGCCTTGCTTCCTGCGGTCAAATATTCACCGCTCTCCCAGCGGGCAATCAGGAATTATTCGATGAACCACGACATCAATGCTTTTCATCATCTCGGCATCATCAGCCGTGACCTTAACGCTGCTGTCAGTCGATACGAGCGGCTCGGTTTCGTCTTTACACCCCTTACCCTGCCCAGAATTCCCCTCAAGGCCGGTGGTAGCCCCGAGCCCATCGGGGCAGGAAACCGATGTGCCATTTTCAGGAACAACTATCTGGAGATTCTGGGCGTCGTCGATGCGGCCCTGTGGGCTTCCATAACCCGTGAACAACGCGGGCCGTTTGATCTGGATCATCCTCTCAGCCGCTACGAGGGCCTGCATGTTTTGCATCTGGACACTGATGACCTCGATCATGTTCGTTCCAGGATGCAGCAGCATGGCCTTCATCCTTCTGACATTCGTCCCTTTCAGCGTCTCGTCAATACACCCGATGGTCCCAGGATGATGCGGGCTCGAAGCCTGTCTTTTCCGCACGGCAGCAATCCGGAGGCTCTCCTGCAAATCGCCCAGCATCAAACACCAGAACTCGTGCTGCAGCCGCGCTACATGCAGCATCCCAATGGCGCAGTCTCCATTACCGAGGCGATTGTGTGCGTGGAAGATCCCGATGGTGTCGCCGAAAAATACGCAATCTACACCGGTCGGACTCAGCGTCGTGTCGGTCCATTGCGCGTTATAGAGTTCGGACAGGCGCGAATCATCGTCGTCACTCCGGACGCGCTGCCGGAAGTGCTGCCGGGGCAGGCAGGCCCGCCCCCACCATTCCTCGCCGGCTTTACAGTTTCTTCAGATCTGAACGTCACCAAAAAAGCCCTGACAGAGCGGGAAATCGACTTCCATATCCATGGCAACAGAGTTCTCGTCAATGCCAAAGACGGTTACGGAGCAGGAGTGCTCTTCGAGAATGCGGCGACAAATGCATAAGCTGAATTCCCGTGAGACGGATCGTGCGATCTCCACAAAACGAACCGCATCACGAAACCCAAAGGTGAATGCCCCTGCGGTTCGGACGAGGCTGGATGCCGAGGTGCGCAGCCGTATGATCGTCGAAGCCGCATTCACGGCTATCGCAAAAGACGGCTTTGAAGGTTTGCGAACACGAGATATTGCCCGGCTGGTCGGAATCAACAGCGCGACTCTGCACCACCACTTCCCGACCAAAGAAAATCTTATTGCGGCCGTTGCACATCACCTTGAAAGCCGCTTTCGTACTGAAACTACGCAGGCCCTGGATTCTCAGAGGGCTGTGAGCCCGCTCGAACGGCAGTTCAATGATGCCATCTTCTACTACAAACATCGGCCGGAGATCCTTGCTGTCTATCGGGAATTTGTTGGCCGGGCTCCTCGCGATCCCGCCATCCGGAAATTGCTTCAACAGTTGCATCGCAGCTGGCACGCCGACGTGGTTGCAACCCTCAGGAAAGGTATGAGCGCCGGCTTACTTCGTGATGACCTTGTTCCGGACGCCGCTGCCGGCGTCATTATCAGCACAGTTTGGGGCTTAATCGCGCACGTCTTTCCATCGTCAGACAGTTTCGATGCCGGGTTTCATGAACTCACCAGGTGGATCGCGGCAGATCGTGCCAAAAAGGAGCCACGGAAAACACGGCCGGCCAGGACGTTGAAGGCGTTGTGAGATTTCACCAATGCCCTGCTGACGACTCGCCATAGCCGGCGTCTGCACCCGCTCTGCTCTACGCCGCCTTCTCCTTCACCTTTTCCAGCGCCTCAATCAGCGTCCTGTTAAACGCCGGAAGATCGTCCGGCTTACGGCTGGAAATAAACTGCCCATCCGTCACGACCTCCTTGTCCACCCAATTCGCTCCTGCATTCTGCAGGTCCGTCTTCACCGACGGCCACGAGGTCATCGTCTTCCCCTTCACCACGCCCGCTTCCACCAGTGTCCACGGCCCGTGGCAAATTACCGCCACCGTGCGCCCCGTTGCCACAAAATTCTTCACAAAGCCCACCGCCTTCGGCTCCATGCGCAGGTGGTCCGGATTCATCACCCCGCCCGGCAGCACCAGCGCGTCGTAATCCTGCGTCTTCGCCTCATCGAGCGTCTTGTCCACCTTCACCGTCTCGCCCCATTCCTTCACGTTCCATCCCCGAATCGTTTTCTTGCCGCCATCGCCGCTCTTCGGCGCGATTACCTCGGTCGCCGCACCGGCTTTCTCCAGAGCCTTGCGCGGCTCCATCAACTCAGCCTGCTCAAAACCATCCGTTGCCAGAATCGCGATCCTCTTCCCCTGCAGGTTGCCTGCCATCTGCTCCTCCTTCTCCACGCGAACGTGTCTCTATTGGTAGGACGAAGCGATCCCCAATGGCGTTGCCAATTCGCAATTCTGTAACATGCATCCTGCACAATTCATCCAGAGTTCACCGTGCGGTGCATCCCGGAACCTGAACAGCCGCAACGAAAGCAGGGGAGGATTTTCTATGTTGAATCGAGCCGGAGCCGCGCTCGCCGCAGTCGCCCTGGTCAGCACTCTCACCGCGTGTAATTCGTCCAGCAGCAACAACGTCGCGCTTTCCGGCGCCGGAAGCACCTTTGTTTACCCCGTCATGACACGCTGGATTCAGGGCTTCTCTCAGTCCCATCCCAATGTCCAGGTCAACTACCAGTCCATCGGCTCCGGCGGCGGCATTCAGCAGGTCAAAGCCAAAACCGTCGACTTTGGCGCCTCTGACGCCGCCCTCACCGATCAGCAACTTGCCGGCATGCTCCCCGTCGTCCAGATTCCCGAGAGCGCCGGTCCCGTCTGTATCACCTACAACCTTCCCGGCCTCTCGCAGCCGTTGCAGCTTTCCCCGGAAACGCTCTCTGGCCTCTTCCTGGGCACGATCAAAAACTGGAAAGACCCACGCATCGCGAAGGACAATCCCGGTGCCACCCTTCCCTCCGTCGGCGTCATCGTCTCCCATCGTTCCGAAGGCAGCGGCACCACCAACATCTTCACCACCTACCTCTCCGCCGTCAGTCCTGACTGGAAAACCAAAGTCGGCGCGGGCCCTGCCGTCAGCTGGCCCGTCGGCATCGGTGGCAAAGGCAGCGAAGGCGTTACCGGCAACATCCGCAACTCACCAGGCGCCATCGGCTATGTGGAGTTGACCTACGCGCAGCAGAACCACCTGCCCACCGCCAGCATTAAAAACGCGGCAGGCCAGTTCGTGCAGCCCACCGCCGCGGGAACAACGTCCGCCATTGCCGCCTTCAGCGCCCAGCTCACCCAGGATCCCCGCGTCCCCATCGTCAATCCTCCCGCCACCGCCGCCGATGCCTATCCCGTCTCCGGCCTCACGTTCCTCATCATTCCCAAAGACGGTTCCGACAAGGCGAAGCGCACAGCCCTCAAGCAATTCGTGCAATACGTCATCACGGATGGGCAGGCAACCGCAGGGTCGCTCAACTACGCTCCCTTGCCTGACGGGGTCAAACAATACGACCAGCAACAACTGCAGCAGCTAACCGCCGAAGGTCAGCCCATCAGCTGACAAAAGTCGCGTCAGACGAAAACCCGAACCAGGGGCGCATGGATCACGACGCCACGCCCCCGGTCTCGCCCTTCGGCTGGACAGGAGCCGCACGCATCACTCCACCGCGTCCCCGGGGCTTACCACTTCCGCGATGAGGTTTCGTAACAGAGACTGTTACGAAACGGCGCGGCCTCAACTCAGTTCATAGCTGGTAGAACTTCGCATTTGCTCTTACTATTCCTATGACAAGGCCGTCCTGGCCGTTGCGGATGGCCGCGTCGTCGCGGCAAGGGATGGCCTCCCCAATAACGTCCCCGGACACGGCAATTCGTTCCATCCCGCTGTTCCAATCACGTTGGAAACAATAGCAGGAAACACGATTACCCTCGATTTGGGTGGCGGCCAGTTTGCCTACTACATGCACCTGGAGCCAGGCAGCGTGCGTGTCAAGGTAGGTGACAGGGTACGGCGCGGCCAGACACTGGCGCGCGTTGGCTGCACCGGCGATGCGCGCGAGCCGCACCTGCATTTCGAAGTAACAAATTCGTCGAAGCCGCTCTCCGGCGAAGGCGTACCTTATCTCATTGACAGGTATCGCTCCAAGGGCTCGAATGGCATGCTGGAACTACACACCCATGAGCTGCGGTCGAGTAATATATTCCGGCGCACCTTTACGGAGACAGGTTTCGGCTTCCATTCTCGGCGAACGCCTTCCACGCGGATCATCGAGTGGGCCTGGTGCTCGTAATCGAATGTAAACGGAAGCGGTCCTGCGAAGTTGCGCGCTTCACGAAGATCGGGAAAAGGAGAACCGGCCGGCGGTGACCCGGCATCATTCGCAAGATCCGCTTCCACATCGAGGTCCGCATCGCCATGCGGCGAGCAAATTTTTACTGCGTACGTGTCGTTCGTACGCCGGACGTCACAGCGAGAGAGTTGATAGCCATAGTGGGTGGGCAGGTTTCCGAAAACGCGCATGGACCAGCGATCGGTATCGCTCCGCAGAATGCGCAATCCGCGAAGCGACCTGCCAGCGGGGGTCCGATAGCGCGTGAAAATCCGATATCCGGCCAGGTAAAAAGTCAACCCGCAACCGGCAGGCAGGAACGCGGGTCGCAGATTGCGTGTTTCTACCATCACGATTGGGGAATCCGAACCGTCACAGCTATCTAATTCGAGGCCTCGAGCCGGCAATGGTTTCAATGCGCTCTCCCGAACGGCATAGGCCGGAACCAGGGAAGCCGCCAAATGGGCCCGGATCGGAACTCCGTGTCGTTTAAGCAATCACGACTTTCAGTGAGCAGATCGTTGGACGTTCGTCAGCTGAAAACGTGCAATGTTGTTCAGGCTGAACTCAGGGCAGCAGTCCCCGATACGCACGCACCGAGTGATGTCAGAAAAATTGGCGGTGTCTCAGTTTGAGATTGGAGGGTGAATGAAGCAATTTCAAACTGAGGCACTTCCGAAAAGTTGGATCAGGGGCGCTCGGATCGCTCCGCCCACGCCCCTGCGCGTTCCCTTAGAATCGGACCGCGAACCCCTGCGAAATAAGCGGGAAGAACCGCGCATCCGCCGCATCGTTGGAAATCTTTTTCCGCTCCGCCTCCAGATTGGCCTGGATGTTCGCATCGGTGGCCACGTTGTCGCAATACGGCGTCCCCTGGTAGGTGTAGCAAGCCGTCCCCGCCAGCGTCAGATTGAACTTCGGATCGCCGATGTATGCAAACCCAACCTCAAACGGGAAGCTGAAATGCCGCTCACCCCGAGGAACAATGTTGCCCCAGCCCACGGTCAGCTTCGGCGCCACCTTATTCATCGTCAGACTGCCCACCCCCGTCACCGGGTCCGTCGCGCCGCTGGTGTAAGTCTGATCGTTCAGCGTGAACGTCTGCCCTGCCGGTACATGCGCGCCACCTGTCACCTGATTGCCGTTGTAAAGCAGAGCTCCCGGGCTGATGTGGAATCCCTTCGCCCACGGAAACCAATCCACGCTGGCTTCGGCCGAACGAAACCGCAGGTCCGCGTTGTAAGTGATGCCGCTGCTGGTCAGCGTGTCGTTATAACTGAAAAAGTTGCCGCCCGCGCGCACGTTCAGGCGATAAGCCACCGGCACCGCTGCCTCAAATCCAATGCCGAGCAGGCCCACTTTTGCCGCAACGCCCACACCCGGAAATCCACCAGGATGAGCTTCAGAAGCCGGGATCGTGGTTCCGGAACCAAACGAGCCGCCGTCGTACGTCAATTCAGGCGCGATTAGAGAAGAACTACTCTGTTGTGCGAAGGCAACGGGCAGGGCCAGTGACATGGCCACGAGTGTCAGAGAAATGCGGTGCATGGGGGAGAGCTCCTGAGGGTGTAGGTTGCGATCTTTAACGTCCGACCAATCGCACAGTCTCACCCGATGCGGTTCTGCCCTCGGTCGTTCGTGGAGGAGCGGGAGAGCCTGGCCGAGCGACTGTCGCCTTCGTACCCCGTTCGTAATCCGGCGGGTCGGTCGCACTGGTAACCAGCGTAGGGCACTCCTGGGGGGCCAGCAATGACACCCTCGTGGTACCCCCGGCGCCTGTTGGTAGGAGACGCTCCCGCAGCCGCCCCGCGATGTCCGCCAAATTGCGCAAACGGCTCTCGATATTTGCAGGAAGGTTCTCCTCGGCCAGCGCCAACCCCGATTCGAGCAGGAATCCGGTGATCGCATTCTTGATTTCATCGTCTACTGCCGCCGCTGCCGCTGCCACGGCAAGCTCTTGTTCCCGTTGACGCCGAACCAGCGCCGCCCGCACCTCCCGCTCCAGCCGCGCGCTTCCCGCCAGCGCGAAATTCATTTGCAGAGGAATCGCTAAACCCGCGTTTTTGCAGATCAGATCGGCGCCCGCCGCATCCGCCTCCGCCAGGTTCTGATCGAGGACCACGATTGAATAACTGCGCCGTCCCAGCAGACGCAAAGCCGTCGCCCGGCTCGACGCTATTTCTACCGTCAGCTTCAGTTCTGTCGCCACCGCTGCCGCCGTCGCTTCAATTCCTTCCCTTGCAGTGATGATCAGGGCCGTCGCCCGCGGCGTCGCTTCTTTCTCCCTTGGATCAAGCTGGCCGCTCATGGCGTTGCTCCGTACTCCTTCAATTTGCGGTACAGCGTGGTCTTGCCAATGTTCAGCAACCTCGCCGCCAGCAACTTGTCCCCCTTCACCTGCTCCAGCGTCGTCAGAATTGCCCTCTTCTCCATCTCCGCCAGCGTCTCCACCTGGGCCGCCGGCTCGGCGGGCTCCAGCTTCCGCTCGCGCTCTTTCACCGCGGCATGCATCCAGGCATCGCGAATGCTCGTGCTCATCTCACCCATCTCGATCACCTCGCCCGATGTCAGACTGCAGGCGCCGTCGATGGCGTTAGCGAGCTCGCGTACGTTGCCCGGCCACGCGTATTCCATCATGAAGGTCAGCGTCTCCGCGCTCAGGCGAAACGCTCGCCGCATATCCAGGCTGTTGCGCTCAAGAAAATGCGCCGCCAGCAGAGGTATATCCTCTTTCCGATCCCGCAGAGGAGGCAGCGTCAGTTTCACTACATTCAGCCGGTAGTACAGGTCCCGCCGAAATTTTCCCTGCTCCACCATCGCGTTCAGATCCTGGTGCGTTGCCGCCAGAATCCGCGCGCGAATCGGAACGCCGTGCGTCCCGCCCACCGGCCGCACCTCTTTTTCCTGCAACGCGCGCAACAGTTTAGCCTGCAGATCGAGCGGCAATTCTCCAATCTCATCCAGAAATACCGTGCCGCTTCCGGCCGCCGCCATCAAACCATCATGCGGACGATGCGCTCCGGTGAATGCGCCCTTCACATGTCCGAATAGTTCGCTCTCTATCAGTGTCGGCGCCAGCGAGCCGCAGTCGACCGGAACAAAAGGTTTGCCCGCTCCCGCGCCGTTGGCATGAATCGCGCGTGCCACCAGCTCCTTGCCCGTTCCGCTCTCGCCCGTGATCAGCACCGGGTGCACGGTCTGCGCCACCCGCGCCACAATCCGAAACAGCTTCTCCATTTCCGGGCTCTCGCCCAGAATGTTCCCCATCCCCCGGCCCGACCGCAGCCGTTCCCGCAATCCGCGGCTGGTCGCGTCCACCGTATGCCGCTCCGCAAGCCGCCGCAGCACCACCGCCAGTTCTTCAGCGGAAAATGGCTTGATCAGATAATCGCTGGCTCCGTAACGCAGAGCCTCCAGCGCCAGCTGCACAGTCGATGCCGACGTCATCCATACCACCGCGACATCCGGATGCATCTCCCGCAGCTCTTCCAGCAGATCGCTTCCGTCTCCGGTGGCGATCGTTTCGTCCACCAGAAGTATGTCGATCCCCTTGGCCAGCAGCAGCCCTCGCGCCCGGCTCGAAAGCTCTGCTTCATGCGCCACCATGCCTTCGTCCTGCGCAATCTCGCAACACGCGCGCCGAATCAAAATATCGTCATCGGCGACTAAAACATGCAGCGGAGCGAGTTCCGGTTGAATCGAAGAAAGCATCAGGCTGGCCGCAGGATGAATCGTTGCTCTCGTCCATCCTCGCATCATTGATGCGTACCCGGACCATGCACCGTCCCATCCGAAAGTAAGGGTGGGGTTACGTTTGTAAGGGGCAGTTCGATCTCAAAGCGTGCTCCATCGAGCGACCCATTCGTCGCTCGCACCGTCCCGCCCGCCGCCTCCACCAGTTGCCGAACAATGCTCAGCCCCAGTCCGTGATGCTGCGACTCCGGCCACGATCGCCCTCCCGCCCGCGTCGAGAACCCTGCATCGAACACCCTCTCCAGAAATTCCGTCGGGATCCCTGGCCCGTTGTCCTCTACTGTCAGCACGACCGTTCCGCTCCCCTGGTTCCCCGTGTGCGGAGCATCGTCCCACAGATATTCGCTCCCTCCACCTACATCGCCGTCCACGGTCCACAAGAAGCTTGCTCCTCCGCCGCGCTGCGTCGTGATGCGAATCCTCCCGCCGTTCGGCATCGCATCCGCGGCATTGCGCACCAGGTTCACCAAAATCCGCGACAGGCTCTCCTCCGTCAGCCGCACATGTCCGCCCGACGGCAAGCACCCAAACTGCACATCGGTCCCCGGACCCGCAATCGCGGTCAGCAGGCTCTGCATCTTTCCTACGGACTCCGCAAGATCTGCGACCGGCGCCTCCGGCACCGCCTGTTCCTTCGCCTGCGCCGTTTTGCGGCAAAGCTCGGTCAGCCGCTTCACCAACTGCGCCGACGATGTCGCAATCGACCGAATCTCCGCGCTAAAATGTCCGTGTTTCGCACCCAGTACCCCTGGCTGCGAGATCAGTTCCGCACACAGCCCCAGTGCCGTCACCAGATTGCGCGCATCATGCGTGATCCCGGACAGCGCCAGCGCCTCGCCGCCTTCTTCTCGCAGCGTCGGTGGATGTCTCTCACGCGACAAAGCCGCCTCAGGAAAAACAGCCGCTGTTAACTGCAGATTTGGATGGATGACCTGCGAAGATTGCGTGGCTTCTGCCATGGGAGTATCCCTTTCAGGGGAAGGGAAGCCGCCGCGCTCTGGATCGCCGCAGCCTCCCCACCCGTTACACGACTGTCTCCCTATAGAACACGTCGATCACCAAACTCCCCGATCCCACCCAACGCAAGCCCGTTCAGACACTTACCTCAAGAATCCCCCCATACCCCAATCCGGAAATTTCCCTGCTTCCTTCCCATTTTGAAACTCCTTCCCCCACGTCCAGCCTCCATCTCGATGACTCCAGAACCCTTCCCCCACTTCCCACTTCAGCACCCGAATTCCCAAATCGAAACCCGTACAATGAGCCGATGCCCGAAACGTTTTTCCGCACAGAAAATCGCGCCCCCAACCAAATGCGCGCAACCCGCCTCACCCCCGGCTATGTGCAGGTCGCCGAAGGCTCCGTCCTCATCGAAGTCGGCCACACCCGCGTCCTTTCGAACGCTACCGTCGAGCAGGGAGTGCCCTCGTGGCTTCGCAACAGCGGCCGCGGCTGGGTCACTGCTGAGTACGGCATGCTCCCCCGCGCCACCCTCACCCGCACTCCGCGCGAGTCGGAAAAAGGCAAAGTCGGCGGGCGCACGCACGAGATCCAGCGCCTCATCGGCCGCTCGCTCCGCGCCGTCGTCGACATGAAAGCCCTCGGCGAGCGCACCGTCATCCTCGACTGCGATGTCCTGCAGGCCGACGGAGGCACGCGCACCGCCGCCATCACCGGGGCCTGCGCTGCTCTCGCCATCGCCTTCAATCGCATGATCGCCACCGAAGCCCTCAAAGCCTCGCCGCTCCGCCAGCTCGTCGCCGCTACCAGCGTCGGCATCGTCGAGAACACGGTCCTGCTCGACCTCGCCTACGAAGAAGATTCCCAGGCCGACGTCGACATGAATCTCGTTATGACCGAGGACGGCAACTTCGTCGAAGTCCAGGCCACCGCCGAGCGCCACGCCTTCCCCCGCGCCCGCCTCCTCGAAATGATGGACTACGCCGAAGCCGGTATCCGGAAGCTGCACGACCTCCAGCGCGCCGCGATCGCCTCAGCCTCGTAAGCCCAGAACGAACCGCGTCGAAACTTCCGCAAAGCCGACTACACAGACAATTCGTTGAGTTCACCGTCTACACTAGCCCGATATAGGGGTGGTTGAAGCAGGCAGGTCGAATCGCATGGGCGGACTGGTAATCGACATCTACGTCGCATTCATTGTGAAGAGCTTCATTCGAACTTTCTGGTTGATCAGAAGTTCAAAATGGATGCGATTGCAAGCCACCGTTGTCCGCGCAACGAGAGAGTCCGACTGGTGCCCGATACTGACGCTGTCGTACGACTTCGTAGGAGCATCCGGCTCTGATGGGGATTCAGCCGAAATTCCTTTCCTGTTCAGTCAAACTGCCGATCAACGCGCAAAACAATTTCCTCCCGGACGCAGAATCACAATCAGAGTTGATCCTGAGAGCCAACGGCGCACAATCCTCTCCCTGCATGACGAATAAGTATGAGATGGTTGCCGAATTACCGGCAACCCTGAACTTTCATGGCGTGAAATTGCCGCATTGCCGACCACACGGAAACAACTTTCAATGAACCAGTCGGTCGAGAAGAGCAGGAAGCTCTGAAAGGCGCTCTGAACTACCCGATAAGACACCGGCGCTTTCGTAGACGCGGATATCGGAATAGATCGTCGAGGCACCGACAATCCCCGAGTGAAGTGTTCCAACCTGTACCAGAAACTCGCCATTCTCGCCCTTACGGCTGAACCTGACCTTTACGCAGAGGGGATAATCTGTGCCCGCATGGACTGGCTTGAGGTCGCAGGTGTCGGCCACGATCCATCGCCAGATTCGAGCGTGCGGCGGTCCGGTTTGCAACCAGTCCTCCAGCCGCTCCGAGGGCAACGAAGGGTCCAGCGTGTGCACGTCTATCGACTTCGCGTGCGCGATAACCCGCTCTTGCGTGTAAGGGAGTTGCGCGAAGGAGGATGAAGCAAAGAGGAGCGACAGGAAGACTAAAAAATGTGCCTTCACGTTTCCTCCCTGGGAGAAAGTCGTATCACGAACATTTAGACTTCACAACCGGGCAAGCAGATCCAGACGGCACTCTCTCCCGCAATTCTGGACAGCCCGCGCATTACGAACGTATAACCGGCAAACCGGAAGTTTCGACCCAGATTCACTCTCCTCGTCCCTGCCATCCCACCTGCATGCTTCCCCGTGAAGAAGCATGTCCTCACCGACCCACACCCCGGCCCGAAGAACGACCGCCAAACCCGTCATCGCTCTCCTCGTCATCGCGGTCCTCATCAACTACGTCGACCCAGCGCCACGCCTTCCCCCAAGCCCGCCTCCTCAAAATGATGGACTACGCCGAGAAGGGAATCCGCGACCTCCACGAGATGCAGCGCAACGCGATCAAGGGAGCGGCATAAGACACACCTGCGATATTCAGTTCATTCCATGCGTAGTGCTCTGACAGGGTCGATAGAGGCCGCGCGGCGCGCCGGAATGATACCTGCGAGGGCAGCGGCCAGCGCCAGCACTCCAATGGCGATCGTCATCACCGGCAGGTTCACGTTGGTGATCTCGTAAAGCTGCGACTGGACGTACCGTACGCAGAACATCGCCAACGGAATGCCGATCGCGAGTCCAGTGGCAGCCTGCAGCATGGCGCCCCGCATCACCGAACCGATGACGCTGCTGCGCCCCGCCCCAAGTGCCACGCGGATGCCGATCTCCGGAGTGCGGCGGACCACCGTATAGGCCGTAACGCCATAGAGTCCGATGGCGGCGAGCAGAAGCGCCAGCACGCCGAAAAGAGAAGTCAGGCGCGAGATCAGCCGCTCCTCCGTGAACCGATCGTCGATCTGCTGCTGGAAAGTCTGAAACTTCACGACGTTGAGGTTGGGGTTGATGCTCGCCAGGGTGTCGCCGACGATCTTTTCCAGCCCAGGAACCGCGTGACTGGTCTCGATCACGATGGCTCCGGCGTACACGGATTGGTCCGGGTCGCCCGGCGCGCGCATGCCGGCAGGCTGCGTCAGCGGAAGAAAGTACATCGCATGGCTCTTCCAATAGACGCTGGTGTAGGTGGTATCTTCCACCACGCCGACGATCTCATGCGCGCCATCCGTGCCCGGGTGAAGGGGATCGTCAAATCCAAATCGATGCCCGATGGGATTGCGATTCCCGAAGAACTGCCGGACGAATTCCTGGTTGACAACGGCGACCGGGGCAGCGTTCATCGTGTCCTGCAGCGTAAATCCCCGTCCCCTGACGACGTGCGTTCCCACCGCGTCGAAGTACTCCGGCGTCGCCTTCACCCAGGACGCGGTGGTGTTCAGGTCCGGATCGCCCTGGACCTTGACACCCGAGTTCCAGTCGTTCGCCTCCATGGGCGTGTAGGTCGAGACGCCGACTTTGAGAACGCCGGGAACGGAATGGAGACGGTCAACGATAGCCTGGTAAAGGGGCTCGACCTCAGAGGTCTTATAGCCGGCTCCCTGAGGATTGATGTGAACGATGGAACGGTTCGTGGTATCCAGTTTCATGTTCACGCTCTCCGCCTTGCTGAGGCTCTGGGCAAAAAGGCCCGCAGCCACCAGCAGCACCAGAGAAAGCGCGGCTTGCAGAACAACGAGTCCGCGCTGAAGGAAGGACGCACCCTGGGCAATGGTGCGCGAATTGGAGCGCAGAGCTTCAGCGGGCAGCGTGCGTGCGGCCATGACGGCCGGCGCAAGACCAAAGAGGATGCCCGTAACCAGCGAAAGCGCAAAGGCAAAACCGATCACCAAAGCCGATGGCGAAGCGGCGACCGGCATATTGTGCTGATCCGGAAAAGCGAGCGCCAGGAGGGCGTGCGCTCCCAGATAAGAAACGGCCAGCCCCAGCAGCCCGCCCATGCCCGAGAGAACAACGCTTTCCCTCAGAAGTTGGCGCACAATGCGGCTGCGTTGCGCTCCAAGCGCCGAGCGAACCGAGAACTCCGCGTGGCGGCTCATGCCGCGCACCAGCAGCAGGTTCGCAATATTCGCGCACGCGATGAGTAGAACCAGCGCAGCGATCCATTGCAGCAGCTTGAGATGGTCCTTATAACCAGCCTGCATGTTCTGGATCCCCGCGCCGCCGGGAGTGAGCACGACATGGGTGCGGGAAAGCGTCTTTTGAGCCCGCGGATCCGCAAACGACTTGAGCCCTGCAAACTGTTGCCTGAGCAGGGCGCTAGCTTTTGCCTGAAGCGCCGGCAGAGAGGTTCCCGGCTTGACGCGCCCGATGATGTAGGCCCACCGCTTGTCCGGATCGGTGAAAAACGAAGCGCCAATCACTGCATCCATCGCATGCATCGGGAGGAAGTAATTGGGCGGATTGGTGTCGATGCGATCTCCGTAGAATCCCCTTGGCGCAACCCCAATGATTATTACTGGGTTGCCGTTCATGTAAAACGTGCTTCCCACTACACTCGGATCGCCTGCATAATCCTGTTGCCACGCGTCATAGCTCATGACCGCGGTGATCGTTGCGCCCTTCTGGTCATCGGCATCCATAAAGAACCGCCCTGCCGCGGGCGAAAGACCAAAGACCCGGAAGTAGTTCCCGGAGACGAAGGTTCCCACCATCGATTTCGCCACCGTGTCGGGTCCGGCGCGACGGACCGTAAGAGGTCCCCCGCCGTAGAAGGACGCCGTCGCGGCCAGGTCTTCGAACTGCGTCAGGCTCGTCCTGAACATGGAATAGGTGTCCGTGGAAAAGAGCGAGTAATCCCCCGTGTCATTCCACTGGTCGCTGATGCAGCAGTCGTTTTTATCGCCAATGCGGATCAGAGTCCTGGGATCGGTGACCGGCAGGTTATGCAGCAGAATGGCATTCACCAGCGTAAAGATGGCCGCGTTGGCGCCGATACCAAGCGCAAGGGTGAACAACACGGTAACGGCGAACCCCGGCGACCGGCCCAGCTGCCGTAGCCCATACCGCACGTCCTGTACGGTTGATTCAAGTCCCATCGTGCCGCGGCTCTCCCGGCAATCTTCCTTGATCTGGTCGATCCCACCGAACTCAAGACGTGTCAGCCGCCGCGCTTCGCTTTCGGAAACGCCGCCTCGCACCTTGTCGGCAACCTGCGTCTCGAAGTGGAAGCGCAGCTCCTTGTCCAGTTCCATCTCCAACCGCTTGCGCGCGAATAATCTCCCCAGCCAGCTCATGAGATTCCCCCCACTGTGCCTTTGAGAATCAGACCAACCACGTCCGTCAGCCGTTTCCAGTTCTCGGTTTCGTACTTCAGATAAGCGCGGCCGCTGGCGGTCAGTTCGTAAAACTTGGCCTCCCGGCCGGTCTCAGAGGGCTGCCATTTGGCCGCCAGGAGCTTCTTGTATTCCAGGCGATGAAGCGCGGGGTAGAGCGATCCCTGCTGGACCTGCAAAGCCTCGCGGGACATCTGCTGAATCCTCTGGGCGATGGCATAACCGTGAATGGGGCCAAGCGCGACCACCCTCATGATCAGAAGATCGAGAGTGCCTTGCGGAAGATCGAATCTGTCTTCGTTTTTCATGCCTATGCCTTCTACATATAACGCCGAACCTGTAGAAGGTCAAGGTATACCGACAATCTCTCTCAGCTCGACAGGATTACCCTCAGGAAGAACCAGAAGAGCGTTGCCGACATCATCGTCGGCCCCCGGTTCGGCCCACCTGCGAGACTTACCGCGCCCCGCCCCCTCGCTCCTCCCCGCGCCCACCCTGTATCCTGATCGCCCCGGAAAGAGGCGCGATTCTGCCAACCCCCATCCTGCAACGTCCGAAGCGCGCCACACCCGTCATCGCCCTCCTCGTCATCGCGGTCCTCATCAACTACGTCGACCGCGGCAACCTCGCCCTTGCCGCTCCGCTCCTCAGCAAAGAACGGGGCCTCTCCACCTCGCAGCTCGGCATCCTTCTCTCCGCCTTCTTCTGGACCTACGTCCTCCTCCAGGTCCCCGTCGGCTGGCTCGTCGATCGCTTCAGCGCCAACGCCGTGCTCGCCGCCGGATTCTTTGCCTGGTCTGCCGCCACCATCTTCACCGGACTCTCCCGCGGCTTCACAGCTCTCCTCGCCATGCGCCTCCTCCTCGGCGTCGGTGAGGCCGTCATCTTCCCCGCCAGCTCCAAAATCTTCAGCGAATCTATCGAGGAAAAAGATCGCGGCCTCGCCAACGGCCTTCTCGTCGCAGCCATCCGATGGGGCACCGCCGTGGGTGCCTTCGGCGGCGGCCTCATGATGGCGCACTTCGGCTGGCGCAAAACCTTTTTGGCGATCGGCGTTGCCGGCCTGTTGTGGCTGCCCGCCTGGCTGCGCTGGAAACCGGCCCCGATGCCGCGCGAAGCCGCCCACTTCCGCGACGATCAGCCCAGTTTTGCCAGCAGCTTCGCGACGATCGTCCGTCGCAGATCGTTCTGGGGCGCGTCCATCGGCCATCTCGGCTCGAACTATCTTCTCTACTTCCTCATGAGCTGGCTTCCGTTCTACCTCGTGCAGGAACGCCACCTGTCCACCTCCGCCATGGCCTGGACCGCAGGCATGATCTATGCCATCGACTCCACTGCGGCCATCGTGACGGGCCGCATCGCCGACCTTTGGATTCGCCGCGGCGCAAGCGCCTGCTCGGCGCGCAAATGGCCCATGGCTGTCGGGCTCCTCATCGCTGTCGTCTCGCTGCTGGGCTGTGCCGCTGCCGGCCCGCGGACCTGGCTGGTTTTCCTCATCGGTGCTGCCGTCGGCTGCGGTACCGCCGGCTCCGGCATCTACGCGGTGCCGCAGACCCTTGCCGGACCGCAATTAGCGGGCCGCTGGGTAGGAATGCAGAACTGCATCGCTAACTGCTCCGGCATTGTTGCCCCGGCACTCACTGGTTTCCTCGTCCAGCGGACAGGCCACTTCAGCGCCGCGTTCGCCTTCGCGGCCGCAGTCGCCGCCGTCGGCGTCCTTGCCTGGATCACCGGCGTGCGCCCCTCCGACGACCCCGCCCCGCTTCGCGACGTTGTTTTTTCAGAAGCACTCTGAGAAAGCGCCGCCCGCTGCCCGAACCGCAACCACCCGCCCCGCGTAAAAAAATCTCCCGCCTTTTCGATCCTTTGCCGAGTCGCCATGACCGAAGACGGCAACTTCGTCGACTCCACGCCACCGCCGAGCGCCATGCCTTCCCCCGCTCGCGGCTTTTCGAAATGATGCCCCACGCCGAAGCCGGCTTCCGCGATCTCCACAAACTTCAGAAACCCGCGCCGCCGGGTCTCAACCTGCGTGCTTTCCCCAACTAAAGAAACCGATAGATGGCTACCATTCGTTAGCTAAGTTGAGCTGCATTCGCTATCCTGGCCGGAGTTAGAGTCCAGGGTAGGTTGCGCGCACCCGTTACGGTGCCCTGTGTTCCCGTGACACCCCAAAGCGGGCCGTCGTCCGGTCGGAGCAAGACGGGCTCTCATGCTGTTCGCCCTGTCCCAGGACGCGATAGACTGCCGCAGCCACAATCCGAATTCCCGCCGTCTCGAAACGCCCCCCGAAACCCGATTTGCAACCGAGTTCCTGTTCTCTTTAAACCTGATCCCCCCAAATTAATTTGGAATCAATCCGGACGCAGGGTTGATCGTTTTGCATCGAAGGTGTGAAGGTAACTCCACTGCTGTGCCGTTGCGCGGCCAGGTGGATCGCAACGAAGAGTCGATTTACGGGCTGTTCATCATGACCTCTGTTATCATCGCCGCACTTCCCCCTTCCAATGTTTCTCACGATCACAGTATCGAGAAGCCCATAGAAATGGACTCACTCGATTTGGAGGTAAGTTATGCGGTACCTGCCTTCCTACTATGCTCTGGTTCTCGGTCTGGCGACGGTTCCTCTGCTCGCTCAGGTCAATCCCATTCCCTTTGTCAACGCGCCTCTGGTTCCGGGAGCAATCCAGCCTGGTGAAAAAAACTTTACCTTGACAGTGAACGGAACCGGTTTTGTGCCCGGGGCGACCGTCAACTGGAACGGCACTCCCCGGACAACGACCTACATCAGCAGCTCGCGCCTGATGGTTACGATCACTCGTTCTCAGATTTCCCTGCCGAAGACAGCGCTGGTGACGGTGACCAATCCCGCCCCGATTGGAGGAACGTCGAATCCCGTACCCTTCGCGGTCACCGTCCCGACCAGCACCATCTCCTTTGCCACCCCCCTCACCATGGCGATCCCCGGCGCAAGTGTGATCGTCGTTGGCGACTTCAACCATGATGGCAAGCCGGACCTGGCCATCGGGGCCGGTTGCGTGGGACAAGCATTTTGCTCCACCATTCCGTCCGATCGCGTGGAGGGAATGGTCTCTGTCTTCCTCGGCAAAGGCGACGGGACGTTTACCGCAATGCAGCCTTTTGGTGTACCGGGCGTGCCGCAGAAAATCGTCGTCGGCGACTTCAACAATGACGGCAATCAGGACCTGGCCGTTGCCCAGCAGGACATTTGCGGGGGATGTGCGTACATTACGCAATTCCACGGCAACGGCGATGGAACTTTCGCCGCCGGCGTCGAGGCCTTTGCAAGCGAGGGCGACTACTTTGACATGGCCGCGGCGGATTTTAATCGCGACGGCCATCTCGATCTGGTGGCGCTTCTTGGAACCACACCCCTTCCTGCTGGAGTGACCCTTCTGGGAAATGGTGACGGTACTTTTGCCAGCTCCTTTTTCGGCAACTCCGGTGTAAATCCCTGGCCCGAAACCTCGCTGGCCATCGCCGACCTGAACCGGGACGGGATCCTCGACCTGGCGGCCATGAACGGAAAAATCATCGCACAAGATGGGTTCCTTGCCTTCCTCGGTAGCGGAGATGGCAACTTCTCTCCGCTCAGCGGACCACTGGGCACGGTGAATTCAGACAGTGCTCCGCTTTTGGCCGGGGACTTCACCAGCGACGGGATCGTCGATGTCCTGCTCTCCAATCCCACGGCCGGCGAGTTGCTGGTCAATCGTGGTAATGGGGATGGCACCTTCACCCAGCTCAGCGGCCAGCCTCTCGCAGGCACGCTGGTCAACAGCGTTACCGACTGGAACGGCGATGGCGCTCTCGATGTGGCTTCCGTGGACTCCGATGGCAATCTGAATCTCTATCTCGGGAACGAAGATGGAACCTTTCAGCCTGCCGGCACTCCGGTGGCGGGGCTGGTCGCCGGCGAAGCCATGGCCGTTGCAGATTTCAATCAGGATGGACGGCCCGACATCGCGTTCTATAACCCCGCCAGCGGCACGGTTACGGTTCTGCTTCAAACACAGGGCTATGCGGCAACCGTCAAGGCCCCGCTGTCTCCCAGCACCAGCAAGACCTACAAAGCCTTTCAGGGATCGATTCCGGTAGCGTTCAGTCTTAGTCAGTACGGTGACTCGACCTGCGTGCTGCCTGCGGCGAAGATTTTGGTGACCGAGACGGCCGGAACCTCTCCGGGAGTCGTGCCGCAGAAACTATATGTCACGTGGCCCGATGACGGCAGGCAATTTGTCGCAGACACGTCGGCCTGTCAATACACTTATAACCTCGCAACCTGGTCGCTCGCTCCAGGAACCTACCAGATCCAGATTTCGCTCTACGGGATCGGGGTGGGAACCGCGAACTTCAAACTGAAATGAGGGAGCGGTCTGCGGCTCGGCCAGCTGACAAGTGACCTGGGCCTGCATGCGTCCCTCCAAAATGCCGGAGATCGCGGGCATCCGGTCCGCAATCTCCGGCAACAGCTTTTGCGAGTCTCGCCGTCGTCTTTTTTTAAGCGAAGAACCTCGCCTTTCAATCCAGAGACGAATGCAATGGGAAGCGGAGGTGCCGTCGGCGGACAAGCAGCCCGTCGGCCTCCGCGATGGACAACGGATCGTCGACTTCGTCGCCGATCGAGGGATCGCACATCGGGCCAGCCACGTTCTGTCCGATGTGGAAAGCAGGCGGCGTGAGTGGAAAGGGGAGTTTGCGGGGAGACGTCCAGGACAGCCCCACGCGTGACCTGGCCTGCGATCGTCCGTTGGGCCGCGCATCAGTGAACACAAGCGGACCCGTCAGGGCCGACAGCACTCATGGAGTTGCCGAGGAATTCCAGATTTCCAATTGTGGACGTGTCACCGGCAAACCGGGCGTCAGGCAGAACCAAAAAGTCCAGCTTCCCGTCAGCCATCCGTCTCCAGGCTTGAACCCGGCCGGGCTGCCGCTCGAAACACTTCCACCGTCACCACATCTTCGGGCAGGCCGCTGTAGGCGCGAGCGCTGCTCCAGCACCAGTCTTCAGCGCTCGCCGCAAGCCCCGCCTTCACCGGCTCCTGATGCATCGAGACCAGAGTGGCGACCGTGGCCTCCGGGCCCACAATATGCGTGTCGGTAAAACGGCTCTCCCATACCTGTTCATCGCTGCGCGCCGAACTGTTGTAACGGCGCCGGTATCGACCCTGCAGCACTTCAACCGCATTCGCGGCGGTGTCAATTTCCGGCTCACGCATCAACAGCCGAAAGTGATCCGGCATCACCACATAACCGGCAACCCCAAATCGGAATTTCACGCGCAGCTCTTCCAGCAGACGAACGAAGACGTCACGATGCTTCTCTTGTCCCAGCTTCGTCAGGCGCTGGTAGCAATAACAAGTGATGAGGTGCAGATGGCCTTTGCCGTAGATCGCCTCGCGGTGTTTGGGCATATCACCCCAGTCTATGGCAGCCGATTCACCCAACCCCCAACTCACCCGACCCCCAGCTCATCAACACCAACACCCCAAACGCACCCCAAACCACCAACTCACCAACCCACCGACTCATCAACACCAACACCCAAAGACAAACCCAACCCGCCGACTCACCAAACCATCAACTCACCAAACCCCAAATCCCACCCGCCAACTCAAACCAACTCACCAAACCCCAAATCCCACCCACCAACTCACCAATCAGCAACGGCCAGCCACCGACTCACCAAACCACCAACACCGCAAACCACCAACACGCCACTTCACCAACCACCCCCCCACTTCACCAACCACCCCCCCACATACAGACGGCCAGGTTCACCCCACAGCAAGTAGAAGACTCCCCCGCGCCTCTGAATAGCAACACAATCAACGTGTGGCTGCACTCCGAAGTACTGCAGCCGCGCTCCTCAAGAGCCATTTTGGGAAAAATCTCCGTCTTCCGCGAGCCACCCAGCGCCGATTCGCTCTTCCACCCAACCCGCGACAAGCCCTACAGCGCCCCAAATTCCCGCAGCGCGTCCTTCGCCCCCGCAATGTTCGTCAGCTTCATCTCCGCATATTTGCGCGACAGCACAATCCCAGGAGCGCCCGCCTCGAACGCCGCCAGCGTGGCCGCCTTCACGTCCGACGGCTGTGTGCGTTTCTCATTCAATGCGGTCGGAATGTCGACGTCGATCCCGGGATAAATCGGAACCTGTCCTTTCACATCCGCAATCGCCTTCCTCGTTTCGACGCCCACCGATGCCCCCGACAATCCCGCCGTCGGCAACTGCGCCAGCGAGGCCTCATTCGTCAGGCCCATGATCTGGTACGTCATCTCCAGCACCAGCTCCGGCGTCAGATCGCGAAATACCGTCGACTGCACGTTGCGGACATACTGCACCAAACGTGGCCCCGCGCAGTTGTTATAAGTCGAAGGCTTGATGAAATCCGAAACATGCGTCAGCCGCTCATAACTCACATCCGCGCTGTAAAACGGGCTCATCGTAATGATGTGCATGATGTGCCATCCCACCTGCGCCTGCGGCTTAATCGACTTGGCCGTGCCATAGATCAGCCCGTACATCTCCTCCTGGCTCCGCGTCCAGAAGCTCTGCCACGCCAGAATCTCCGGGTACTCGACCAGCAGCCGCCAAAAAGTCACCAGCGTTCCATCCGTGCGCCGGGTTCCGCTCTGGGTCTCCTGCACCCATCGATCCAGCTTCATATAGCCCGCTCGCGCCCGCTCCGCGTCGATGCCCTCATCCTGCCCCTTCCGCATGCAGTACGGGCAAAAGCAATGGATCGACGGCTTCTTCGGCATCGTGTTGAAATGCGCCCCGATGGCCATGTTCAGCGGACCCTGCCGCTCCGACTCCCACATCAGCCCATCCAGATCGTTGCTCGTCATCCAGTCCGAGACCATCGCCGTCAAAAAACTACGCGCGTTTGGATTGTTGAAGCACGTCGTGCGCCCCAGCCGTCCGTACACATCCACCTCGCACACCGCCTCGAACCCCGGCATCAGCGAGGGGTTGTAGGTCTCTTCAAACAGCGCGTATACCTGCATCTTTCTCGCCCGCGCCTTTGGAATCACATCCGCCAGCACATCGAAATCTCCCAGCTCCGGTGCGCGAATCTCCTTCACCGGCGATTCGCCATAGAACTCCGGATGCACCTTCGCATAACTTCCCCCGTGGATCTCGTCGTAGGCCTGCACGCCATGGTCCGGCAGCGGCTCATCGTGCGCCTGCCGCCCCGCCAGCCCCGTTCCATACGTGAACACCGTCGGCATCAGCACATTCACGCCGCCCGTTTCCTGGAGCGTGTCCAGACACTTCTCCACCCCCTCATCCACAAACGACCGCCCGCCGAGCTGGATCGCCACAAACTTCTTCCTGCCTCGACCAGGAATTCCACGCAGCGCTTCGCGCTCTTCCGCCGTGCGGTGCTCCCCTCCTTGCGTCAGCTGCCCCAGCAGCGTCATGCCCGGAACTCCTGCCGCCGCCTGCAGCGTGAGTCCTTTCAGGAATTCTCTTCGCGTCGGCCCGCCTGTTTCCTCAGCCCCATCCACTCCGCCCGCCTGGGAGAGATCGTCCTTCCGAAACTCCATGCATTCCTCCTCTGTCTCAACCGAGTTCAGCACTACAGCGAAAGCGTTTTCTCCGCCCGAACAGCTTATCCCAGCATTCGTTCCCAGCCGTTACACTCACTCCATGATCCGCCGCATCGCCCCGCAGTTTTTCTCTACCGATATCCCCCGCACCCTCGCCTGGTACCACGACAAGCTCGGCTTCGCGACGCAAAGCGCCTGGCCTGCCGGCACAAACGAACCGCCCGTCTACGCCATCGTCGCCCGCGACGGCCACGCCATCCACTTCCGCTGCGCCGAACCACCCACCGCCAACCTCGATAAATGTGAAGAAGAGCTCCTCGACGCCTGGCTCAACGTCGACGACATCGATGCGCTCCATGCCGAGTACTCTGCCCGTGGCATCGAGTTCACCCGCACCCTCGGCAACACACCCTGGAACACCCGCGAGTTCGTCCTCAAAGATTGCGACGGACGCCTCTTAGCCTTCGGCTCCAGCTTGTAGTTCGAAACGAGCCACGAGCCATCAGTAACGGGCCGCTCCCTCGTGCCGCTTTCCGACTCCCGACTCCCCGACTCCCTACTCTCTACTCCCTACTCCCTGTTCCCCCGCTCCCTGCTTTTTAACCACACGTTACTTTCGTCCCCTGCCCACCCCTCCGCCAGGCGCGTAAAATTAAGGAGACGCAACTTCTCAAAACCGCAGGAGAGAGAGAACCATGTCCATCACTATGACCCCCGGAAAACTCGCCGGCCTCAAAGCAGTATCCGACAAGCGCGGCGTCATCGCCGCTGCCGCCATGGATCAGCGCGGCTCCCTCAAAAAGTCCCTTGCCAAAGAAAAAGGAGTCGCCGACGTCCCCGACTCCGCCCTCATCGAGCTCAAGGAGCTGGTCACCGACGTCCTCACGAAACACGCCTCCGCCATCCTGCTCGATCCCGAGTTCGGCCTCCCCGCTGCCAAACGCCGCAACGGCAAAGGCCTGCTCCTGGCCTATGAGAAGACTGGCTACGATGCCGCCCTTCCCGGCCGCCTTCCCGACCTGCTCGACCTGTGGAGCGTTCGCCGCCTGAAGGAAGCCGGCGCCGACTGCATCAAGATCCTCCTCTACTACACTCCGTACGAGCAGTCCCGCGTCAACGACCTTAAGCAGGCCTGGGTCGAGCGCATCGCTGACGAGTGCATCGCGCACGACATCCCCTTCTTCCTTGAACTGGTCGGCTACGGCGTCAACGGTGAAGACGAGAAGTCCGTCGCCTTCGCCAAACGCAAGCCCGACATCGTCACCGGCTCCATGGAAGAGTTCGGCAAAGCGCGCTACGGCGTCGACGTCCTGAAAGTCGAAGTGCCCATCCAGATGGAATTCGTGGCCGGCACCAAATCCTTCAAAGGCGAACAGGCCTATACCCGCAAAGAAGCGCTCGAGCACTTCCGCCTCGCCGCCACCTCCACGCACAAGCCATTCATCTATTTGTCCGCAGGCGTCTCGAACCCGGTCTTCATTGAGACCCTCGAGCTGGCCGGCGAATCCGGCGCCCCCTTCAACGGAGTCCTCTGCGGCCGCGCCACCTGGAAAGACGGCATCGCCGTCTACGCCAAGCAAGGCGCCAAGGCCTTCGAAGAATGGCTCAACACCACAGGCGTAGAGAACATCGAGAACGTCAACAAAGCGTTAAAAGCAGCCCACAGCTGGCACGACAAAGTCAACGTCCCCGCCCTGGTGTAATCGAGGCGGTCCACGCAATCCCGAACGGAAGCAAAAACAAACGCCGGAGCGAACCGCTCCGGCGTTTCTTCTTTGAGCGCGCACCAACCCGCGCCTAAAATTTCGATACGTCAGGTCTGTGCTCTGTCCCCGCTCGCGTCCCCGCCGTTCACCGCTTTTCGTAAGGATGAAAAATGTAGTCCTTCTTAGCCTTCACCGCCACGTGGCACGTGTCCCCGCAGTTCGCCGGCGACTTGGCGTCCGGGCTGAACCGGTTCGACGCGGTATCGTAGTTGAACACCGCGTAACCCCACCCGCCCGTCTGCGGAAACTTCTTGCTGTCCTTCTCCATCACGAACGCCTGCCTGAATTCCGCCGGCACGTCCACGTCAAACGTCGCTTCCGTGCTCTTCTTCTGGCTCCACTGCAGCTTCACAATCATCGAGCCTTCGGGAAAGGCCTTGCCGTTCCCCGGCACCCCCGACTTGTACGCCTGAATCATTTTTGGATTGGCGACGATCACCTTCTGCACGTCGCTGGTGTGTGCCGAGGAAACCACCGCCCAGTCCTCATAGCCCCTGAAGTCGGAAAACGCGATCCCTCCCGGGGATACCAATGCGTACTTGCCGTTGTTTTGCGCCTCCGCGTAATGCATCGCGCCGCCCGCAAGGACCAGCAACGCTGCCGCCGTTGCCGCAATCGACGCGGCCACCGGACTCACTGTAAGACGCGCCCGTATTTCGGTGCGCCTTTCCCCCGTGCAATCGCCTTCGGCGCGCCCGCTTCTCTGTGGTTTTTCCTCGTTGGTTAGGGACCCGGTCTTCAGTGTCGTCATCGCAGGCTCTCTTTCTCACGGAATGCGGGCCCAACTACCGGATGGTTTTAGACAACTGCCATCAGGCCACTATCGCAGCAAGAAGTCAAATCAAAGGACGGGAAACAAAGTCCCGGTGCCGGATCGATGCCCGAAGTCAACACGCCGGCGCTTTTCTCCGGGATGTCATCCTGAAAGCTGAGCATAGCGAAGCGGAAGGTTCCGCGGTTGTTCTCCCCTCCCCCATTCAGCCGCCCCGCCGCGATGAAAAGTGTTTGTATCAGGGCACGACTCAAAGCCTTGTTGCAGGCAAATAACCTGCTGAATCTTCAATTGCCACGATTGCCGCAGTTGGCAGCCTAGCCGCACAAAAACTCCATTGCGAATTGGTGAAGATCATGATTGGGATATCTTGCCAGGGATTCGCCTCCGTCCAATGCGGATTGCGTATGCTCAGCAGCGGTCCTTTTACCCCAGCCAAAGCACGATCCGCGCTCCATTGGCTCATTACGATTGTGTATCCCTGCCAATCCGCTGGCAGAGTGAAGCCGAACCCAAGGGGCACGACTGCAGTCGTGCCGTAACCCCGCGCAAAAGAAGCGGGGGGCTTTGAGCCCCTGCGCCTCCTTCCACAACCAGCCTCCCGGCCTCGTCCACCCCATTCCCCGCCCCTGTGGAAAATTTGTCAAGCCCCACTCCCAAAATCCAAAGTAATAACCGCTGACCAACAACCACTTACAAACCAAAACCGGCAAAGATATTTGGCAGGTTTATTCCCCTAACTTGGTATTCTAAGAATAGAGGGTAATTTCTAAAGAAAGGGCCGCCAACAGGCGGCCCTTTCCGCGTCCGCAACGCGATCCAGCAGGTCCGCCGCAAGGCGGCCTCTCACAGCCCGCCGCGCGCGGGCTTTTCTGTTTCAGGAGGGAAACTTCTATGCCCCGCTTCTGCGCCAGCACCCACGAAGGCAAGCCCTGCTCCGCTCTGGCCCTCCCCGGCCGCCCCTTCTGCGCCGCTCACAATGTGCCGCTGCCCATGCGCCAATGCGCTCACATCAAAAAGACCGGGGCGCAATGCCGCTCGGGTGTCTTCCACGGCGGCCACTACTGCTATGCCCACGATCCCCGGCGTCCCGCCGCTCATCGTCAGGCCCCTCGGCTTCCGGCCCCTGGCGTCTCGGCGGCCCCGTCTCCCATCGGCCCCACCCTCGCCGATCAAACGCCGCAGCCCATCTGGCTTGTTGTCATCTACATGCCACAGCCCGAAAGAACCTCTCACGAACCCGTCCTGATCCAATAGCTTGCCATCGCCCCCGAATCGAAGGGGGGACGAAGCTTTCAAGTCCTGGCAGCAGCCGAGCTTTTCAAAAATGGGTCGCCACCGGGCGGCCCACTTCTATTCGAAGGGAGACTCATCCATGCCACGCATCTGCACCGCCATCGACGAAGATCAGCCTTGTACCTGTCGCGCCATGCCCGGCCAGCAGTTTTGCTTCGGCCACCATCCGGCTCCATTCGACTACAACCGATGCGCCTACTTCACTCGCCTTGGGCGCCAATGTGGCTCGCTTGCCATGCGCGGTCAGGACCACTGCTTCACCCACAGCCCGCGCAATCATCGCACCCAGCGCCCCGCTATGCCCCTGCTCCGCCGTACCCAACGACAAAAAGCCTATGCCAGGCGCCACGGTTTCAACGATTTGCCACAGCCCAAAAGAGGGGTTCCGGAAATCCCGCTGGAGCAAGAACATGCCACAGCCCAATAAGAGGCGGAGGGGGGGGTAGACCTGGTTATAAAAGGGACTTTTCAGGAAAGGAGAAACTTAGTTCAGCCCAACCCGCCGAATCAGATCAGCAAACCGCGGATCCCCGCGAATCGAATCAAAATAGGGGTGCGTCTTCACGAACTGCAGAATGTTCGACTTTTCCTTGTACGCCTGCTCCAGCCAGTAGAAGGCTTGTTCCTTGTCGTCCAGTCCAAGATAGGCATTTACAAAAGCACCCGCAGGAATATAACCCTCAGCTCTTCGCGCCTTCAATTCCGCAAGCACCTTCAGCGCGTCGTTGCGTCGTCCCGCGTGAACATACGCTCGAACCAAAACGCCCAGCACCGCTGGACTGCCCTTCGACAAAACGACTGCCTTTTCGAGAACTGGCACCGCATCGGCCGCCTGGTTGTTCGCAATCAGCGCGAAGCCAAGTCCGAAATGCGCGTTCGCATCGCCCGGATGCAGAGCCAGCATGCTCCGCTGCTCGCGGATCGCATCGCTGTAATGGCGAGTCTGAAACAGGATCCAGGCCACGTTGTTGCCGGATACCGTTGCCGGATCCAATTCCCGTCCACGCTCGATCCACGCTACCGCTTCTTCCGCTCGTCCCTGGCAGAGCAGCCACAAAGCAAATCCGGAATGCGCGTCCGCTGCATTCGGATTCAGCGCCAGCGCGCGCCGGTATTCCGCCTCCGCTTCCGTCCACTGCCAGTCTTCCTGAAGAACGTTGGCCAGCACCACATGCGCCTTCACCAGATTGGGGTCCAGTGCCAGTGCCTTCCTGGCATTGCGAATTACCTGCGGCCGCGTCTCCTCCGGCGAACCTCCGGCATACACCGTCCCCAGTTCCGAGTTCGCAAGGGCCAGACCCAGGTAAGCCGGCGCAAACGTCGCGTCCCGATGGATCGCATCCTCAAAATCGCTCACGCTTTGGCCCAGATCCGCCTGCGTATTTCCCGCGCCCAGAAGAAATCGGCCCTTCAGATAGCTTTCGTAGACCTCAGGCGCTACCACGCGCGTCGCCGTCAGCCGCTGGCGTTCCTCACCCGTCACCGTCACTTCTACCTTCTCTGCAATGGCCTGAGCCACCTCGCTCTCCAGGACAAGCGCGTCGCGCAACTCCCGGTCGTACGTCTCCGACCAGAAATGTGCGTCCGTCGCGCCCCGAATCAGCTGCGCCGTCACTCGAATCCGATTGCCCTCCCGGATTACCGATCCTTCCACCACTGCATCCACGCCCAGCTCCTTCGCAATCTCCGGCACCGAGACCTGCGGATTCCGGAACCGCATCACCGACGTGTGCGAGATTACCCGCAAATTGTGAATCTCCGACAGACGCCCGATCAGCGCCTCCGTCATTCCATCCGCCAGATAGTCCTCGGCCGAATCGCCGGACAAATTCCTCAGAGGCAGCACCGCCAGGGAACGAATCCTCGGAACAGCCGTGCTCTTCGCCCGGCCCCGCCATGCCATCCAGGCCACAACAATCACGGCCAGACAAAGAACAGCCAAAGCCAGACCGAGCCGGCCGCGAGAGACTTTCCTGGTTCCTGAGCCAATTTCCGCCGCGGGTGCTGGGACCGCAGCCGGCGCGGTCCCAGCTCCTTCTACCTGAGGCCTGCGGCTCTCGATCCACGCGTCCAGCTCTTCAGTCAGCGCATACACTGACCCGCGCTTTTCGTGCACGTGCCGGTGAACCGGCATGCCCTCGCGTTTCTCCCATCGCTGCACCGTGGTCACATCGCGGTTCAGGTAGCTCGCAATTTCTTTCCAGGAATCCAGCCGCTTTACCGGCGGGTTCTCGGCAGAAGGTATTTCGTAGGAGGCGTCACTCATGGCGGTCTCCGAACTGGTCCAGCTGGCCGCGCGAAGTGAGGCGATTGTACCCCCATTACATAACACGGCAATAGCGACACGGCGATAGACGGTATTAGACGGCAACCACCGGTTCCGTATGTTGCTGTTTGACCTCGCCCCACCCAATGCTCCAGTGTGGCCGGGAGTCAGGCGGCACAGTCGCCCATCCCCATCAACTGGAGAAATTGTATGAACCCCACGACCTTGCGTTTCGCCCCACGCATGCTTTCTGCCTTGCTGCTGCTGGTCGCAGGCGCTAGCGCCTTCGCCCAGCGGCCTCTCGCTGTCCACTTCGGCGGTGTCCTCAACGACTATTCCCCCTCCTCCGTCAAAGGCGGTCCCTGGGAAATGCACGGAACCTGGTCGCTCGACCTGCTGGACGGACGCGGGGAGTTCGGCAAAGCCGACTTTACCGCCGCGATGACCATGTCCGGCTACGGAAAAACCGCCGCCGGCGCCGTCGATCCCACCCAGGCAGGCGCTGGCGCTCACACCCACAACATCAAACTCACCCACGCCACCATTACCTGGAACATGACCGGCTGTCCCGTCTTCAGCCCCGTCGCGCTCCAGGGATTTCAGATCAACGGCACCGTCAGCCTCATCACCGGCAACGGAACCAATGCTCCTTTTGAAACCACGCCACCCACCACAACTCTGCAGGTTTGTGTCACCGGAGGCGACCTGGTTCCCTACTCGGTACCGTATTCCAACGTCACCCTCGTCTTCAACGGGCCCGCCACCAGCCACTTCGGAACGCAAGCCATCCATGGCGTCGTCCGCAACGTGGATTTCGACCCCGAGCGCCGTTAAACGCAATTCGGCAAACTCAACGTCTCAGCCCTCGACCAACGAAGGCCAGCCGGCAGAGCAGGGAAGTGAACGCCGGAGCTACCCTCCGGCGTTTTCTCTGCTCCACGAACTGCAGTTCCCGATGCTCACCGGCCCAGCGAACCAGATCGAACTTTCCTCTCACCCCCTGCGTAGTCTCCTCGACATCCATCTCTCTTAGCCGAGGCGCCACCGTGGGCAATCTGCTCCAGGATTTTCGTTACACGCTTCGCACTTTGTTCAAGGCCCCCGGCTTCTCCTTCGTGGTTATCCTCTCCATCGCCCTGGCATTCGCCGCCAATGCCACCGTCTTCAGCGTAGCCAACGGCCTGCTCTGGGGAGTCCTCCCTGTCCGCGATCCAGGCCGCATGGTCATGTTTTCGGAAGGCAATTCCTTCTCCTGGCCCGACTACCTCGATTACCGCGACCAGACCAACGCCATCTTCGCCGGCGGTATCGCCGCCCACTTTCCCCTCATCCCCGCCAGCATCGGCGGTAAAGGAGCACCCGAGCGCGTCTGGGGCCAGTCCGTCAGCGGCAACTTCTTCCCCACCCTCGATGTGCCCATGGCCCTCGGCCGTTCCATTCTTCCTGATGACGACACCGCCTCGCGCGATCACGTGGTCGTCCTCAGCAGCGGTCTGTGGCGGCGTCGCTTTGCGGCCGATCCCAGCATCCTCAGCCACGATGTCGTCCTCAACGGGCAACACTACACCGTGGTTGGCGTTGCACCGCCAGGCTTTTATGGCGTCGATCGTGGCATCACTTCCGAGTTTTGGGTGCCTCTCGCCGCTTCTGAAGAAATGCTGCCCGACCTCATCTCGGACGGCAGCCTCAGAACGGAGCGGAATAATCAATGGCTGATGCTCGACGCCAGGCTCAAGCCTGGTGTCAGCCGCGCCCGAGCCGCCATCCTCGTCAACGTCGTAAAAAAGCGCCTCGACGACGCCTGGCACAAGGACGACAAAACCCACGAAAAAATCACACTGCAAATTGCCGGCGGGCTCATTGCCGGCTCCGCTACGCCCGCCTTCACGCTCATGGCCGTCCTCATGATCGTCGTCGGTTTAGTACTGCTCGTCGCCTGTGCCAACGTTGCCAACCTGCTTCTGGCTCGCGCTACCGGCCGGCAAAAGGAAATTGCCATTCGCCTCGCCATCGGCGCAGGACGCCGTCAACTTGTGCGCCAGCTTCTCATGGAGAGCTTCCTGCTGGCCTTCGCCGGCGCCGGCCTGGGATTTCTGCTGGCTGCTGCTGCCGCTCGCGCCATCTCCCGTTTCCAGCTTCCTTTGCCCTTCCCCATCGCCTTCGACTTCAACGTAGATTGGCGCGTTGCCCTGTTCACGCTCGGCCTCTCCGCAGTCACTGCCCTCGTGTTTGGGCTCGTTCCCGCCCTCCGCGCTTCGCGCCCCGACCTCGTCGGCTCCCTCAAAGAAGGCTCTGCCGGCTTTGGACGCAGCGCACGCTCACGCATGCGCAACACCCTGGTCGTCGTCCAGGTCTCGCTCTCCCTCGTGCTCCTCACCACCGCCGGACTCTTTCTCCGCAGCCTCGGCAATGCATCCTCCATCGACATCGGTTTCAAGCCCGCCAACCTGCTCATCATGTCCATGGACCCCAAACTCCAGAACTACTCCCACGATAAAAACGCGCAGTTCCTTTCGCAGTTGCACGACCGCGTGGCCGCCCTCCCCGGAGTTCGCTCCGTTAGTTTTGTCGGCGTTGTACCGCTCAGTATCGGCGGAGCTACAAATAATTTCGCCGTCGATGCCGCTCAGGGCCATCCCGCGCAGAACGACAACGCCATCGTCGATACCATCGGCGCCGGATATTTCCAGACCATGGGCTCTCCATTGCTGCGCGGCCGCGACTTCATCCCGCACGTCGACGGTGCCTCCACCGCGATCATCAACGAAACCATGGCCGCCCATATGTTTCCCGGACAGGACCCCATCGGCCGTACGCTTCGCCACGATCAAACCCGTTACACCATCGTCGGCATCGCCCGCGATTCGAAATTCCGAACCCTCGGCGAGAAGCCTTCCGATATCGCGTACCTCTATCTCAATGCCGCGCCGGAAAAGGCCAACAGCTTTTTCGGCACCACCATTCTCGTGAAGACTTCGATGGATCCTCGCGCGCTAACCTCCTCCGTGCGCGATCAAATCGCCGCTCTCGATCCCAATATGGCCGTCTTCAACACTGAGACCATGCAGCAGCACGTCGATAAGTCGCTGCTTCTGCCCCGCATCTCTTCGCTCCTGCTGGGCATCTTCGGCGCCATCGGCCTCTCCCTCGCCGCCATCGGCCTCTATGGCGTCATGAGCTATTCCGTGCGCCGGCGCACGCGCGAAATTGGCATCCGTATGGCCCTCGGCGCCAAACGTCCCACCGTCCTTCGCATGATTCTCCGTCAGGGCCTCTTCCTCACCGCCATCGGCCTGACCATAGGACTCGCCATCGCCCTCGCCCTCGGACGGTTTACCGCCAGTGCTCTCTACGGCACCAGCGGAACCGATCTGCTGACATTCGTGACGGTCTCCATCGTTCTGCTCGCCACCGCAACCGCGGCCGTCCTGGTTCCCGCCGTGCGCGCGGCCCACGTCGAACCCACCACCGCCCTCCGCTGCGAGTAGGGTCATCGCTGGAATGGATCGCCCTAAGCGTGCTGCCAGTTCTTGTAGACGAATTCCAGGCTGTACCCATCAGGATCGAACACGTTAGCCGCGTAGTAGCGCGGATCATAGTAGAGCCTTACGCCGGGTGCGCCGTTGTCCGTCGCTCCCGCCGCCATGGCCGCGGCATAGGCGCCCTGAACCTGTTTCCGGCTCCCGGCTACAAACCCAACGTGTGCCGCCCGTGCATCCGCCGCGCCTTCACGCAGCCATAAGTACATCCGGCCCTTCGCACCAAACCCTTTCAGATCCGGATGCCCCTGCGGGCCATTCTTACCGTCGTAATCGAAGCGTTCGTTGATGCCAAGCGGAGCCAGCGCCGCTTTGTAAAACGCAATCGAGCGCGTCATATCGCTCACCGTCAGAAAGACATGATCCAGCATGCTGCTATGTGACCTCGAGGACTAAAAAATCCAGTCGGTGGTCAGGATACCCTTTCCCCCGAGCCCCGACTCCTGACCGCCGCCCACACCCGATCCCTCTTGACAGTTCCTCCTTCACCTTCCATCATGGTTTCCCCAGCCAGCACTTCCCGGGCTGGCTTGCTGTTCCTTCCGAGGATCACCCAGTTCCTTTTGCGCATCGGCGCCGGCCCGATCTCTGCGCAACGAACGGCAACCTACCGTGTTCTTGCGGTAAACCTGATCCACCCAGGAGGCCTCCTCAATGAAGGGCAAAGCTGTATCCTTGCTCACTCTTCTGCTCGCCGCGCCGCTTTGCGGCTACGCTGAGCAGTTGATTCCAGCCGGTTCTCTGATTTCCTGCACGCTGTCAGAACCCAGGCTCAACTCCAAAACCACCGCCATCGGCGATCCCATCCTCTGCCAGGTCGGCCACTCCGAACGCTACGGCCGCTCCGTTCTCCCCTTCGACAGCTACCTCGTCGGTCGCTTCGAAGACTACAGAGATCCAGGCCACCTCGTCGGCAAGGGCTGGATGGAACTCCGCTTCGACCGCATGGTTATCGAGCCCGACACCGTCATCCCCATCGACGCCAAAGTCGTGGATGTGCCTGGCTATAACGTTGACCGCTACGGCCGCATTCTCGGCAAAGGCCACGCCACGCGCGATACCGTCACATGGCTGATCCCCATCCTCTGGCCCATCGACCTCATCAACCTTCCCCGCCGCGGTCCGCGTCCGAGTCTAAAAGAGGAAACCCGTCTCACCCTCAAAGTGATGGATGATATGGGCATCCCCGGCGTCAATCAGCAGCCCTACCAGCAGGAACCATCCGGACTCTATAAGCGCCCGAGCGCTTATGAACAACAAGTGCCGCCGCCTCCTCCGCCGCAGCAGATCACCTACATTCAGCCGGCTGCGCCACCGCCTGCCTATGTCTACATCGCTCCACCGCCGCCCGTCGTCGCCATGGTGCCGCGGACGGTTGTCGTCTACCGCAACGGCTATGCCTACCGCGTCGCCGTTCCTTACTGAATCGCAATCCGTCCGATCGAATCCTGAAAGGGAAGCGCCGAGGCAAAAGCCTCGGCGTTTTCCGGTGTACCGTTCTCAACTCTCTTCACTGTTGTCATCCCGAACGCTCGGCGGAGGGATCAGCGGTTGCATTTCGGCGGGCTCGTCGCGTCGCTCCGCATCCGCAACGGCAATCCAGAAACGCCACACTGATCCAGGGCTTGCTCCGGCAAACTACTTTGCCGTGCAAACCGGGACGCGCTCTCTGCGTCTAACGTCAGGACTCCGCATCCCCACTTCGCCCGGGATGCGCATTCCACCCCCGTGAGACACAAGGGCTCCATTGACCTTTCTGAACGCTGCTCAATCGATTCGTAATCTTCTCGTCCGCCAGTCGACTCCCGCCACTCTGCTTCTGCTCGCAATCGCTGCTTCCACACTGGCCGCACAGAGCACCCCCGCAGCCGACAGCAACTCCGGCTCCATCGAGGCCTATCTGCCCGATGCCCCTGCACCGCAGAGTCGGGACGAAGTCACGCTTCGCGGCGCGCCTGTCCGTATCCTGCATGACCAGGCTGTCATCTGGACCAGTCCCGCGCGCATTCGCACCCACGACCTGGTTTGGCTCGTTCCGCTCCTCGGCGCGGAAGCCGGGGCTCTCGCCACCGATCGCCACACCATGACGTCCGTGGTCTCGCACGATGCGAGTTTCAATCAGGCCAACACCAATGCATCGAACATTCTCATCGGCACCTACATCGCCGTGCCGGTCGCGCTGTTTGGATACGGCCAGAAAGAGCAAAACGCCCGTGCGCGCGAAGCCGGCATCCTCGGCGGCGAAGCCATCCTCGACGGAGTGGTGGTGGAGCAGGGAATGAAGCTCATCTTCTGGCGCGAGCGTCCCCAGACCGACGGCGACCGCGGCAAATTCTTTCAGGGGAATGCCGGCGTCGACACTTCATTCCCGTCGTCGCACAGCGTGTTGGCCTGGTCCGCAGCCGCCGCGCTCGCCGGAGAATATCCGTCGCCCTGGGTCCAGGCCGGACTCTACTCGGTCGCCACAGGCATCAGCCTCACCCGCGTCATGGGACAACAGCATTTTCCCGGTGACGTTCTTGCCGGAAGCGCAGCCGGCTGGCTCGTCGGCCACTACGTCTTCCGTACCCACCATCGACACCATATCCAATAGAAAAAGGCGTCCGGCATAAGCCGGACGCCCCTCTACTCACTACGCTACACCCTGCTTCTGTTACTTCACCCGCACCTTCGGCTCCACCGACATGCCCGGCCGCAGGATCGGATCCTTATTCTGATCCCTGTTCTGGTCCGGATTGGTCAGGTCGATGCGCACCGGGATCCGCTGCACCACCTTCACGTAATTGCCCGTCGCGTTCTCCGGAGGGAACAGGCTCAGCTCCGATCCGGTTGCGCCGCCAATCTGCGTCACTTTCCCGTCGAAGTCGCGACCCAGTGCGTCCACATGGATGGTCACGATCTGACCTTTCACCATATGCCGCAACTGCGTTTCCTTGAAGTTCGCCGTGATCCACACATCGTCGAGCGAGACCAGCGTCATCAAGGCCTGACCAACTGCGATGTTCTGCCCCCCCTCCACGCTCTTGGTGGTGATGATCCCCGCCTTCGGCGCGAAAATCTCGCAGTAACTCAGGTTCAGTTTCGCCTGTGCCAGCGCGGCTTTCGCCTGATCCACCTGTCCGGCGGCCTGGTCTGCCTTGGCCTTCTGGATCGCCACCTGCTGCGGTCCGGTCTGCGCATACTTCTGCGCCGACTGTGCCTGCAGCACGCGATCGCGCGCGATCCGTACCGCATCCTGCGCCGCTACAAGGTTTGCCTCGGCTTCAGCAACCCCGGCATCGCCTCCCGCCGCAGCCGCTACCGCGGCGTCGTATTGCTGCTTCGAAATAATGTCCTTCTGCACCAGCGGTGTGTAGCGATCGAGATCCAGTTTCGCCTTCGTCGCATTCGCCTTCGCCTGGGTAACCCGCGCCTCGGCCGCCTGCAACTGCTTCTCCGACTGCGCGACGGTCGCTGTTGCGCTGGATACGTCGGCATTCGCCGTGTTCAGGTTGCTCCCCGCGTTGATGTTGATCACAGGAACGTTGACCCGCGAGGCCTCGTAGTTCGCCACTGCGGCTTCCAGATTCGCCTGCGCCTGGTTTACCGCCGTCTGATAGTCGCTGGGATCGATCTCCAGCAGCTTGGCCCCCGCCTCGACGAACTGGTTCTGATCGACGTACACCGTCGCCACGTGACCCGTGATCCGCGAACTGACCTGCACAAGATGGCCGTCCACCGACGCGTCGTCTGTGTCTTCGTAAAACGTCGAGTGCCACCAGAACAGGAGAGCCCCCACGACAAGCACCGCCACAACGCCGATGATGATGAAACGCCGGCGAGAGCGTTGTCCGGTTGGTTCCGGCCGCTCCTCGGTTGGTTTGGACTGCTCGGAATTCTGCTCCGCCACGCTTACTTTCCTCCCACGTAATCCTTGTAGTTGCTCTGCGCTACGCCCAGCGCCCGCGCCAGCGACAACTTTGCCACGTTGTGCCGGTACAGGCTCGCAACGTATTGCTGATTCGCCTGGGCTACGGTTTGCTGCGCCTGCGAAACGGCAAGATTGTCCGAAACACCCGCTTTATAGCGCTGTTGCGATTCGCTCAGTGCCTCATTCGCCAGATCCACGTTGCTCTTCGCCACTTCCACCAGCTTCTCCGCGGCCTGGATATCCAGTATGCTGTCCCGTACATCCGCGCTGATCTGCCCGCGCATATCGCTCAGCCGCGCCCGCTCCTGCTCCAGCTGCGACTGTGCCTGCTTCGCATCGCCCCGCAGCTTCGCCTCTTCGAAAATCGGCACGTCCAGCGACCCTACCGCATCCCCGGTCCCATGCGAGTGGCTGGGATTGATTCCAATATCGCCATAGTCGCCCGAGAAACTGATCGTTGGCAGCCGCTCCGCCGTCGCCGCCTTGCGTGCGTTCTCCGCCGCGGCGACCTGCTCTTCGAGCGCTTTCAAGTCCGAGCGGTTCGCCAGCGCCTGTTCGACCGCCTTATCCGCATCCAGCTGGTCGAATTTCGCGTAAGGCGTCTGATCCGCCAGCGCAAACTGCTGCTCCAGCGGCAGGCCGATCGTCCTCGCCAGGGCAATCTTGTCCTTCTCGTACGAATTCCGCTCCGCGATCAGCGTCTGCTCCTGCGTCTGGTAATCCACCCGCGCCCGCAGCTCATCCAGCAGCGGCGCCGTCCCGGCTTCGTGATTCCCCACCGCCTGATCGAGCGATACCTTCGATGTATTCACCTGCGCCTGCGCCGATTCGACCAGCGCCGCATCCGCAATCACGGTCAGATACGAATTCCCAACCGTCAGTACTACCAGGTCCCGCGCATCCTGCGCCGACAGGGTTGCCGCCTTGAAATTGTGCCGCTGCGCCAGATAATTCTGCAGTGCCGACAAATTCAACAGCGACCAGGTCAGGGATCCGCGAATGTCGGTATAGCCATACGGTCCGATGATCGTGGGGAAGCCCGGAATCCGCAGACCCTGCGCCTGCAGGTCTGTCTCCATCACGGCCTCTTTGATCGACCCGCTTGCCGTCGGCAGCAGCGACTGCAGCTGTTCGAGCCTTGCTCCGCGCGCCGACTGCGTATTTTGCGTCGTCAGAATCATTCCCAGGTTGAACCGCAATCCCCGCTGAATCGCATCGTCGAGCGTGAGCGATAAAACGCCCGGCGTTACCTTTCCGTCACTCACACTGCTCTGGTACGTCCCGCTGTCGACCGGTGGCTGCGGGATCATAATCGGTCCCGCCGGGACAGAAACGCTGCCCCCGCCCGGAGGACCCTGAGCGATAGCCGGCAGCGCCAGCAGTCCCAGTACCGCCGCCCCCGCGGCTACCCGCTTCAGGCACAAAAATCGTGAATCGGTTGTCCCCGCCTCCACCACCAGAAATAGCCTCTCTCAGGAACCGTCGAAAACAACGTTCCGGGTCAGGATATGTGCTTTGGATGCACCACCCTGTGTAAAAAGTTCAGAAGAATCTCAGAGATAAGAGTAGTCGAACCGTCGGGGTCGCGTCTTAAAGAATCAGCGCAAGGGTAACACGCAAGTGCTCAGACTCTGCCCGTCCACGTAAACCGGACAGCAGGGCTCGATTTCCAACCTTTATATATGTGCGGCTGCCGCGGAATGCACCAGGCTCGATGCCAACGAGCAAAGCGCCTGCCGAAACAGGCTGCTTACCGCCTCTGCCGTCCAGATCGATGGCCTACTGTGCCGGTTGATCGCCTGGGCCGTGTCCGCATTGCTGCTCCCCAGCACCGCTCGTTGTACAAAAACCGCCCGCTGCGCCTGCGATAGCCGCGCCAGCCAGTCTCGCAGGGGACCGCGTCCCGCTCCGGCTACCAACTCCGAAATTTCTGCTCGCGACAGTGGAACTGTATCGTCGTCCTCGATGCAGGAGCCGCCAGGCTTCGTCGCCGGTAAATCCGCAAAGGACGCAGGATCCTGCTGCTGCATAATCTTCAGCGCACCATCCAGCACGCGGGCCCGCACCAGACCTTTTACCGCGCCAGGATCAGCGCACGGATCAATTTCCACGCCCGCGACCGTGCTTTCCACCAGATCCAGAGCTTCCGTCTCGCTGCCCAGCATCAGCGCAGCAAACCGATACATTTCTACCGCGGCGCTCTCTGCCTTCACCAGCGCCTCCATGCTTTCACCCGTACATGGCGATTGCGTCACAGTCTGCCTCCGCGGGAAACTTGGGAAACTTAATAATTCTATCCTCGCCGAGCGCGCGAAGCCCGTCAACTTCCCGACCCGTGCACACTTCCCGGGAGCAAATTCTTCGAGAATTCGCTGATTCTTCACAGTTCAGGCATCGGCAGCCTTCATAGCCAATCAGGTAAACTTCCCCAGGAGAGACACCACAGCCCGTGGTCGCGCCCATGCGGAAAGAAATCCAGCGTCCTCAAAGTCTGCTTCTCAGCCGCGACGAATCCTGGCTCGGCTTCAACCGCCGGGTCCTCGAGGAGGCGCAGGATGCCTCCAACCCGCTGCTCGAAAGAGTCAAATTCCTCGCCATTACCGCCAGCAATCTCGACGAGTTCTTCGAGATTCGCATTGCCGGCGTTCTGCAGCGCATTGAAGATGGCTACAACGAGGCCTCGCCCGACGGCGCCACCCTGCGCGAATCCCTCGACGCCATCAAGGAAGAAACCCAGCGCTTCGTCGCCGACCAGTACCGCTGCTGGAATCAGGATCTGCTGCCCGCCATGCGCAAGGCCGGCATCCGCGTCCTCAGCTGGGAAGAGATGGACGACGACGCGCGTGCCTTTGCCACCGACTACTACCAACGCGAAGTCGACCCGCTCCTCACCCCCATCACCATCGACCCGGCCCATCCCTTTCCCCGCGTTCTCAACAAGGCCATGTGCCTCGCCCTGCTCCTCCGCCGCAAACGCCGTGGAACCGCCGGCCCTGTCCTCGGCGTTCTCACCGTCCCCCGCGCTTTGCCCCGCTTTGTGCGCATCCCGTCTTCGAATGGTTCCGAGGACTTCATCTTCCTGGCCGATCTGATCGAGCGCAACGCCAGCGGCATGTATCGCGGCTACGAGATCCTCTCTCGCGCCGCCTTCCGTGTCACCCGCAACAGCAACCTCTACTTCCAGGAAGAAGAATCGCGATCGCTGCTCGAAACCGTTCGCGCCGAACTCCACAATCGCCGCAAAGGCGACGCCGTCCGCCTCGAAATCGACAGCCAGGGCGACCCGGAAATCGTCGACCGTCTCCGCGTCAATTTCGAGCTCGACGACTCGCTCGTCTACCACACCGACGGCCCCGTCAACCTCTCCCGCGTCATGACCCTCTACAGCTCGTCATCGCGCTCCGAGCTCAAATTCAAACCCTTCGTGCCCCACGAGCTGCGGCTCAATCGCAAATCGGTCGACCTCTTCGACGAAATTCGCCACCGCGACATCCTCCTGCATCACCCCTACGATTCCTACGACGGCGTGGTTGGCTTCATCGAAGCCGGCGCCCGCGATCCCAACGTCGTCTCCATGAAGCAGACCCTCTACCGCACCAGCGCCGACTCGCCCATCTTTCAGGCGCTCACCGAAGCGGCGCAAACCAAAGAGGTTACCGCCGTAGTAGAGCTCACTGCTCGCTTCGATGAAGCCTCCAACATCCGCTGGGCGCGCGACCTTGAAGATGCCGGCGTCCAGGTCTTCCATGGCATCGTCGGCCTCAAAACCCATTGCAAGCTTTCGCTTCAGGTCCGTCGCGACTCCGATGGCGTCGTCCGCCGCTACGCGCACCTCGGCACCGGCAATTACAACCCCGATACGGCCCGCTTCTACACCGACCTCAGCCTGCTCACCGCCGATCCGGAAATTACCGCGGCCGTCCACAGCGTCTTCAACTATCTCACCGCTCATTCCGAGTCCGACGACTATCGTCCGCTGTTGGTCGCGCCCCTCACTCTCGCCGAAAGCTTCATCCGCCTCATCCATCGCGAAACCGAACACGCCGAAGCCGGCCGCCCCGCTCGCATCATCGCCAAAATGAATTCGCTGCTCGAGCAGAGCATCGTCGAAGCCCTCTACGCCGCATCGAAGGCCGGCGTCGAAATCGACCTCATTGTTCGCGGCATCTGCTCTCTGCGTCCCGGGATCAAAAATTTCAGCGATCGCATCCGCGTCCGCTCCATCGTCGGCCGCTTCCTCGAACACAGCCGCCTCTACTACTTCCTCAACGGCGGCGACGAGGAATTCTACTGCGGCAGCGCCGACTGGATGCCTCGCAACCTCTTCGAGCGCTGCGAAGTCATCTACCCCCTCCGCGACGCGCAGATCAAGAATCGCGTGCGCGATGAAATTCTCGCTGCTTATCTCGCCGACAACGTGAAAGCCCGTCAGCTCCAGACCAACGGCTCCTACATCCGCCTGCGCGATGCCGGCCAGCCTCCCTTCAGCGTTCAGGACTTCCTCATCCAGGTCGCCGAAGGCAAAGCCGACGTCGCCGACATCCCCAAACCCCAGCCCCTCCCCGAGCCAAAGAAAATCCCCGCCCGCGCTCCAAAGAAAAAAGTCGCCACCCCCACCGCCGCCGACTAGGGCTATGAGCCCTCTGCCGCCGACAACACACGGCCTCTTCATTCGCAGTGCCGCATTGCCAAAAATGTGTCAGGGCTTCCGCCGCACTGGCGCTCTGCTTTTGCCGATATAATCAGCCGTCGTGCCAGCGGGATCATCTCGAATGATCGCCAACAACCCTCAAGGTTCCGCAGATCAGCCCAGGCAAAGGCGCATCTTCTTCCTGGTGGCCGTGGTGGTGGGTTTCAACCTGCTCGTTGCGGCGACCTTACTTGCCGTGTGGTTAAACAATAAACGTCAGCCGCCCTCGCCCGACTGGAACGGCACCTGGAAGCTGAACGCCGCCAAAAGCGTCGTTCCCGCACCGACCATGGCGGTTTCGATTGCTGCGGACGGTACCTGGCACAGCATGGCTGGCGGCGGCGACGTGCATTTTCGTTGCGACGGCAGGGAGCGCCAGGCAAACGAGATTCTTACCGCCTTCTGCACACAAAAGAGTGGTTCCGATCTCCAAATCACCGCCTTCAGGAATGGATCGAAGGTGTCTGCATCCGAATGGGAGTTATCGACAGATGGCAGTTCACTGACAATCCAATCAACCAGGTTTCATTCAGACGGATCGGTAAAAGCAAAACAGAGCCGGTATGCCCGCACTTCGGGGTCTGCCGGCTTCGCAGGTGTCTGGAAGGATGTGAATCCACTGGATGGGTCAGCGTCGACATGGGAGATCAGCGTAAAAAACAGCGTGGTGCACTTCTCCTATCCGGAAAGGGATTTTCATGCCGACGCGGTGCTCGACGGCACGGATGCGACGTACCAAGGCCAACTGGCCTCCCCGAGCACAACGATAGCGCTCGTGAAGCGTGGTCCTCGACAGTTCGGCCTGACTTACAAAACGCTTGGCAAGGTGGTCGGCGTGGGATACTGGCGAATCAGTGATGACGGGCGATCATTGACCGAATCGTACTGGGCACCTGGAAGATCGAACAACACCCTTATGCGCGTGTACGACAAACAATAGGAACCACGCCGACCGGCTGGATTCGTATTCGTCCAGCTTGGGTTGGGGACGGTGCCGCGTCGCTTGGAAAGCTGGCTTCACTTCCGCTTCCACCTGGTCCCTTCCTTCGAGTCCTCCAGCAAAATCCCCATCCCCGAAAGCTCGTTCCGAATCTCGTCCGCTCGCTTGAAATTGCGCGTCCGCTTCGCCTGATCCCGCTCCTTCACCAGCGCCTCAATCTTCTCGTCCGTCACGCCCCGCGTCGCCAGCAACTCCGGCGTTGCCTCGCCCAGCCGTCCCTCGCGCTCTGCCCAGTCCAGCGTGAACTTCGTCCATTCCGCATCCTGGTCCTCGATCACACCAAACACCCGATCGAACTGCCGCAGCGCATCCAGCACCGCCACCTTGTCGCTCTCGAAAAACTGCCCAGCATCCGCCCGCGCATTTACATACCGCACCATCTCAAAGATGGCCGCCCGCGCCTCCGCCGTGTTCAGGTCATCGGCCAGCGCCGCCAGAAACTTCGCCCTGGTCTCTCGCGCCACGTTCTGAATTTCGCTCTCGCCGCCATCCGTTGTCGCCCGAGTCGGCCACTTCGTTCCGGAGATCCGCTCATGAAACGTCCGCAGCCGCTCCACAGCAATCGTCTCTGCTGCCAGGCCCTCAAACGTAAAATTCAGCTGCTGCCGGTAGGGAACGGAAATCAGCAGCATCCGAATTGCTGAAGCCTTATACCCGCGCAGCAACAAATCGCGCAGCGTATAAAAGTTCCCCTCCGACTTCGACATCTTCCGCCCTTCCACCAGCAGAAATCGCACATGAAACCAGTGCCGCGCAAACGTCCTGTGGGTCGCTGACTCCGACTGCGCAATCTCGTTCTCATGGTGCGGAAACATCAGATCCTCGCCGCCCGCATGCAGATCGAAGTTGTCCCCAAGAAACTCCATCGCCATCGCCGAGCACTCGATGTGCCATCCCGGTCGTCCAGGCCCCAACTCCGTCTCCCACTTGTGCTCGCCCGGCTTCGGCGCCTTCCACAGCGCAAAATCCCGCGCCGAATCCTTCTCGTACTCGTCTACATCGATCCGCGCGCCGTCCGTGATCCCCGAAAAATCCTTCTTCGATAACTTTCCGTATTCCGGAAAACGCGCGATCCGGAAATACCACGACCCATCCTCCGCCCGATATGCGATGTCCTGCTCCGCAAGCTTCTGGATCAGCGAGACCATCGTCGGGATATGCTCGGTCGCCCTCGCCACCACCTCCGGATGCTCCACCCGCAGCGCCTTCAGATCCTCAAAAAACGCATCCTCGTACTTCCGCGTGTACGCGTCGATTCCCACTCCCGCCGCAGCCGCGTTGCGGATAATCTTGTCGTCCACATCGGTAATGTTCATCACGTGCCGCACGTCGTTCCCCAGCAGTTGCAGCGACCGTCGCAGCACATCCACCTGCAGAAACGTCCTGAAATTTCCTATGTGCCCGTAGTCGTAGACCGTCGGCCCGCACGCGTACATCCGCAGCGCCTTGCCATCGGCCGGCGCCAGTTCCTCCACGCGCCCTGACATGGTGTTGTAGAGGTGCATAACCGACGAGCCGGACGGCATACCTTCACTCACGGCGCGTATTTCCTCGCCACTCTGCTTCGTCACATTCATGGAGACCACTTCGGATTCTACCAGCGCAATAAACTGGCCAGCCGTTCTGAGCCCGGAGTCCAGGCCCCGTCCTTCACCCCCCCAGCGCCAGCCCCGGTTCCGCCGTCAGCTCCTCCGCGGCATAAGTGCCTGCAGCAAACTTCGGCCACGCTGCGGCCGCAATCATCGCCGCGTTGTCTGTCGAAAGCGCCAGCGAAGGAAACGCAATTGGAAGATGTCGCGCTTTCGCCTCCGCCGTGAATCGCACCCGCAGCTCACCATTCGCCGCCACCCCGCCCGACACCAGGATTCGCTCCGCCCCAAACATCTCCGCCGCGCGAAACGTCTTCCGCCGCAGATCGTCCACCACCGACCGCTGGAACGACGCAATCAGATCCAGCGTTCGCGCATCCATTAAGGCCAGCGCGTCCGCCGGCTTCGCATTCTCAATCGCCGCCAGCGCCGACCGCCGCGCCTCTATCGCTGCACCCATCTCATGGACCTGCGTATGGCGCAGCATCGCCGTCTTGATCCCGCTGAACGAAAAATAAATCTTCTCCGTCGGATCCAGCGCCCCTGGCTCGCCCTTCCGATACACCTTCGCCTTGATCTGCGAAAACGAAAAGGGCACCGCCTCCGGATTTCCGTGGACGGCCAGCGCGTCAATCCACGGTCCTCCCGGATATCCCAGCCCCAGCAGCTTCGCCACCTTGTCGAACGCCTCGCCCGCCGCATCGTCGACCGTCCGCCCCACGTTTCGATACGTCCAGGTCCCGCCCTCGGCCCGAGCCAGATAAAGATGCGTGTGCCCACCAGAAACCACCAGTGCCAGGGACTGCCCATCGCCACCGCTTCCGACGGACTCACTTTCGGAAGCCGTCCGCAGGACCTCGAGCAGCACCGCATGAATGTGCCCCTCCAGATGATTCACAGCAATCAGCGGTTTTCCCAGTGCCAGCGCCAGCGACTTCGCAAAGCTAATCCCCACCAGCAGCGCCCCGGCGAGCCCCGGCCCTTCTGTAACCGCGACTGCATCCAGATCCTCGTACGTCACGCCTGCATCGCGCAGTGCCGCGCGCACCACCGGCAAGACATTCCGCAGATGCTCGCGGGACGCCAGCTCCGGCACCACGCCCCCATACGGCGAATGCACAGCAATCTGCGACGCGACCGCGTTTGACAGGATCTCCGATGCCCGCCGCACCACAGCCGCCGCCGTCTCATCGCACGAAGTTTCAATGCCCAGAATCAGGCCGCCGGACCGAGACTGCATATCCTTATAGTAAGGAACCGATCCGATCGCCGCGAAGGCGCTCTACCGCACCCGCTCGAACACCACAGCCTGCCCATCCTCATACGACTGTTTCCAGTCGGCGCTGTGGCTCAGCAGATACGACGCAGGATCCTTCGGCGGTAGCAGCACATACTGGATCCGATACTTGTCCAGCATCGCGTACGTGTCCTGCACCCGCGCGGCACTCACGTAGTCGCTCATCACGCCTTCGTGCACAAAGATGTCCACGCGCGAGTCCAGCATCTCCTTCACCTCGGGCGCATTCCACTCAAAGTAGCCGCCCCAGTTGAAGTTGTTCATCAGGTTTCCCTGGCCTGCCAGGCTGCGCACATAAGGCACGGCCTTCTCAGGAAACGCCTCCGCCACGCCCGCATGCAGCTGTTGCTCCGTTGGAAAACGCAGCACCATCAGCGTCACCAGCACAAACGCAGCCATAGCATGCATCCACGCATTGCGGCTCGGCGCATCCGGCTTTTTCGCACGGTTGCTGCGCAGGTCCATCGCCAGAAGTGGCGCAATCACAATGCCCGCCATAAACACAAAGCGCACATAGGTCACCGCGCCGTACACCGCGATCAGCGCCAGCACCACATCCTGCACCGTCCATTGCCGGCGGCGCACCAGCTGTAATACGGCCAGCAAAAACAACGTCGCCAGCATGGTCTTGCCCCGCAGCGTATGGAAATCAAGGCTCGCCCATTCGGCGATGTACTGCATGGTGTCCTTCTGCCGAAACATCACGTCCAGCGGATACAGCACCAGCCGCCATCCATAAGGATTCACGAACAGGAGCGCAAAGCTCGCCGTCATCACCGCCAGCAGTTTGCGTGCCTGCTGCGGCGTCCATCGCGTCGCCACCACACTGCCCCACTCGCCCTCGAACCACCCCAGCGCAACATAGGCGATCAGAATGGCAAACCCGATAAACCACGAGCCGTGCGTGTTGATCCATACCAGAAACAGCGGCGGCAACCACGCCGTGTAATCTTTACCGCGCGACAGCGACCACAGAATCCCAATCTCCAGCACCAGAAACAGCCACCCAAACAGCAGCGTCCGCGGCGCCAGAGATACCGTCGCGAACAACACCGCCAGCACGCCCACGGCGAACGAAGCAATCGCATCCCGCGATCGCATCAGCGCCAGACGATAAATGCCAAGCACAATACTGCTGCTCACCACCATCATCACCAGGTAAAGTCCGCGGTAGCCCAGCCACTTAAAAAAGAAGTAATACGGCAGCTCGCCCAGCCACTCAAAATTGATCCACGGCTTGCCATTCACGGTGAACGTCCATGAATCCGCCCGCACAAAGTGCCCCGTGTGCACCAGCTCGCTGGCATTCCGCATGTGCCACCAGATGTCCAGATCGGCCACGCCCGCCTTCGCGCCGAAAACGAACAGCAGCCACACCAGCACCAGTCCCAGCACCACGGGTAGACTGAACAGGCGAGCGGCCCATTTCGGTGCCGGCAGCGCGGTGCTATCGGGTTGGCTCGCTTCGCTCATCCTCGCAAGCATCCTAACAAGTGCTTCGCGTCGTCCGAATCCCACCTTGGTTCAAGGTCATCTCAGGCAGCAACGTCGTCGCACGAGCGTCCCTTGCCCGATTCACCCGCCCAACTCGCCGCCGAAAGCATCGTCTTCCAGCTTCGCGCCGCCGGCCATGAAGCGTACTTCGCCGGAGGCTGCGTCCGCGATCTCCTCCTCAACCTCCCTCCCAAAGATTTCGACGTCGCCACCAGCGCTCATCCCGACGTAGTCCTGGCCCTCTTCCCACGCACCTTCGCCGTCGGTGCGCACTTCGGCGTAGTCCTCGTCTCTCAGGACCTGCCCGATTCCAGTGGCCATCCCAGGGAATTCGTCACAGAAGTGGCTACATTTCGCAGCGACGGAGCCTATCTCGATGGCCGGCACCCCGCCGAAGTGCGCTTTTCATCGAGCGCCCAGGAGGACGTCCTCCGCCGCGACTTCACCGTCAACGGAATGATGTTCGACCCCATCCTGCACCGCCAGACCTGCAGCCTAACGTCTTCGATTCTGGATTACGTCGGCGGCCAGAACGACCTCCGCGACGGCATCATCCGCGCCATCGGAGAGCCCCACCGCCGTTTCGAAGAAGACAAGCTCCGCATGCTGCGCGCCGTCCGTTTCGCCGCGCGACTGGAGTACGTCATCGACCCCGCGACCGACCGTGCCATTCGGCAGCTCGCTCCAGGTGTCGCGCAGGTCAGCCGCGAACGCGTTCGCGACGAGCTCAGCCGCATGTTGACCGAAGGCCACGCCCGCCTCGCCTTTGAGCTTCTCGACCGCACCGGCCTCCTCCGCGAAGTTCTGCCCGAGGTCAGCAAACTTCACGGTGTCCAGCAGCCGCCCGAATACCACCCCGAAGGCGATGTCTGGATCCACACCCTCATGCTCCTTGAAAAACTGCCCGCCGGTGCATCGCCTACCCTCGCCTGGGGCGCGCTCCTGCACGACATCGGCAAGCCCGCGACCTTCTCCCACAAACCGCCCGACCGCATCCGCTTCAACGGCCACGTCGAAGTCGGCGTCCGCATCGCGCACGACATCCTCCGCCGCCTCCGCTTCTCCAACGAAGACTGCGACCAGATCCTTTCGCTCGTGGACAATCACATGCGCTTCGGCGACATCGAGAAGATGAAGCAGTCAACCCTCAAGCGCTTCTTCCGTCTGCCCAACTTCGACGAGCACCTCGCGCTCCATCGCCTCGACGTAACCTCGAGCCACAACGATTTATCGCTCTACGAATTCGCGAAGCGTAGAAGGGAAGAGCTGCCGGAGGAAGAAGTCCGTCCGCCCCTCCTCGTCACCGGCCACGACCTTATCGCAGCAGGCTACCAACCCGGCCCAAGATTCAAAGAAATGCTCGCATTAGCGGAAGACGCCCAGTTAGAAGGCCGCATCCATACCAAAGAAGAAGGCCTCGCCCTTATTCGGCATGAATCTTGAGAGCAGGCTGCGAGTCACGCATGCGACCCTGATTTACGCAAAACCTTTACTGAGCGCTGACGGCTGGCCCCTCAGTCCTGTCTCCATGAAAAGCCGCAATCTGTTCCATGCTCGGCGGCTTTGTCACCAGACTCACTACCACCAGCCCCAGCACCGCTGCCACCAGGGCGGGGAAGATCGCATCCCGATCCGCGATTGCCGCGGGAAAATGCTGGTGCACGAAGGCCGTATCCCAGAACACCGTGACAAACGTTCCCGCCGCAATCGCTGTCACCGCTCCCGCTGCGTTCGCGCGTCGCGAATAAAACGCTGCGAGAATTACAGGCGTCAGCGCAGCCGCATAAATTGTGTAGGCATAGAGCGTCTGCTTCAACACCGACTGCGTGTGCATCGCCTGATAAAGCGCCCACAGTCCCAGCAGCACCACCATCAGCCGCGACACCAGCAGCACCCGCTTGTTCGAGGCGTCCGGCGAAATATACCGGACAAAAACATCGTTAATCAGGTTGGTTGCCGGCGAGAAAAGGAAGTTATTCGCGGTCGACATAATCTTGGCAAAGATCGCGCCCATCAGCAACGCCCCCAGCCAAGCCGGCAGCCCATGCAAAGCAGAATAGGCAAGAATCTCACGCGGCCGCTGTGCCACTTCTCCGTGAGAGAAAATCACGGATCCCACCACCGCCAGCGCCACAATCACTGTTTCCAGAATGACCGTGCCGATAATCCACCCCACCACGGCCACCCGAGCATCGCGTTCCGACTTCGCTGAGAAAAACTTCTGGTACATCGCCTGATTGCCCAGCATCAACAGCATCGTCGGCACCATCAGTTCCAGCGCCTGCACCAGAGAAAAATCTCCCAGCACCTCGAAGTGCGTCGCCGGGAGCGAATGCGTCACGTTGCTCCATCCGCCGGCTGAGTGCAGCAAGAAGGGAAACGCCACCAGCATCGTCACCGTCGCCAGCAGCCCGATCACCACATCCATGTAAGCGACGGACGCCATGCCCGCAATCGCCGTGAACACAATCACGAACGCCGCCATGATGTATTTGCCCAGATCCGCCGAAATTGTCGCTGGAAATACCAGGTGCAGGATGTCTCCGCCACCGATCAGCTGATAGCTCGCGATCGCGGTGTACGCAAACAGCACCGCAATCACGCCCAGCACCCGCGCGGTCTGGTTGTATCTGGTTTCCAGCAGATCCGGAATCGTGAACTGGGCAAATTTCCGCGCCCGCGGCGCAATGAAGTAGATCAGCAGCAGCCCTGCCCATCCCCCGGCCGCCAGCCACAGCGCCGCGAACCCATGGTTGTATGCGTTTTCCGCGCCGCCCAGCAGCGATCCCGAGCCGATCCACGACGACAGCAGCGTGAAGATCAGCACAAACGCCGGCAGCGACCGTCCCGCCACCAGGTAGTCCGCCTTCGTCTTCACTTTACTCAGGCGGCCGAGCGAAACCGCAAGCAGACTCAGGACAATCGCGCCCAGCACAATGGCATACAAAGAACTCATCCGTTTTCCTTCTCGTTGAGAGAGTGCTTTAAAAGAGTGCTACGAGTCTACTAGTTGGCGTCACTCAGCTCTCGCCATTGCTGTCGTCCCAAACGCACAGCGGAGGGATCTGCGGTTGTTTTGTTCGCTCCACTCCGCACGCTCGCGCTTAGCTTGTTGTCCTACGCAGGTTTCTTCTTCCTCGCCGGCGTCTTCGTCCCCGATCGCCGCCTCTTGCCGTAGCGCAATCCTGAAATGTGCGCCGGCTCCGACACGTACAGCCCATGTCCCGGCACAAGCCCTGCTCGCCCCAGATGATTCCATCGCCGCAGCTGTGCCACCGTCACCCCAAACCGGTCCGCAATCGTCACCAGCGTGTCGCCGCGCCTGGGCCGATACAGCGTGCTCCGCAGTGCGCCATCGTTCACCGGCGCCTGCGGAATAATCAGCGAGTCCACTCCATCCAGGTCCTGCTTCGCCGTCAGCTGGTTCACAAACGCCAGCTCCGATTCCGATACATGCCAGGTCCGCGCCAGGCTCTGCAGCGTGTCGCCTTCCTCCACCGTATGGAAGCGCCACGACCGCCGCTTGTCCACCGGTATCTCAGCAATGTCCTTTTGAAATACATCCGCCTTGCCCGCCGGCAGATGCAGATCGAACCCTTCCTCGGGTGGCGTGCTCATCCGCAGCAGGCTTGGGTTCAGCGCCTCAATCTCCTGCACCGGCACGCCCACAATATCCGACACCAGCCGCAGGTCCACCGCGTAGTCCGTCTTCACCGTGTCCATTACCAGCGGCGGATCCGTCGCAATATCCTCCAGGCCATACTGCTTCGGATTCTTCGCCATCAGCGTCACCGCCAGAAACACCGGCACATAATTCTTCGTTTCCTGCGGCAGATTGTTCCGTCGATACAGCTCCCAAAAATCGGCATAACCTGTCCGCTGCACCGCCTTCTGCACGTTCCCCGGACCCCAGTCATACGCGGCCATCGCCAGATACCAGTCGCCCAGCTGGTCGTACATCTTCTTAATCTCGCGCGCGTACGCATGGGTCGCCTTTACTGGATCGAACCGCTCGTCGTACCACGCCGTGTGCGCCAGCCCATAGGTTCCAAACGGCATAAACTGCCACATCCCGCCCGCACCCGACTTTGGATTCACCGCCTGCGGTCGAAATCCCGACTCCGCGAATGCCTGGTAGATCAGATCCTGCGGCACGCCTTCTTCCCGCAGAACCTGCTGGATCATGTCCTTGTACCGGCCCATCCGCTCCAGCGACGCCACAATCGTCCCGTGCCCCTTCTGGCTGTTCTCAAAAAAATCCACATACGCCGCCACATAATCGTTCATCACCAGTGGCAGATCCGACACCGTCGTCTTCAGTTCCGCTTCGGCTTTCGCCGCCACATTCGGGCTCGCCGGCGTCGTGATGTTCCCCGCCGCCTCCACCGGAGTCGGTTCCGCCTGTTGCTGTGCCGTCGTCGCGCCCTTGCTCAGCGCGTCCATCTCCAGGGTGTTCACCGCATCCACAATGTGGTCGAACTCCTCCGACAGCGCATCGTCGCTTTTCAAATCGCATTTGCACTTCAACAGCAAATCCACCGCGTAGTCGAAATTTGCCCGCGCCGACTCCACGTGCCCCTGCTGATAGTCATTCAGTCCGGCGTGATACGCCGCCTCTACTGAATCGATGAGCTGCCGATCCTGCGGCGATGGCTCCGCCGCCGGCGTCGTCTGCGATGCGCCCGAGGCTGTCTGCGATGAAGGAGCCGTCTGTGTTGAGGGAGGGGCCGCCGCGCCCGTAGCAGGCGCCGTTTGCTGTCCCGCAGCGGAGGTCTGCCCACTCAGCGAACAGCCGAGGCCCGCCAGCGCAGCCACGCTGGCCGCGATCAGTGCTCGTTGCAACGCAATCAGCATGAAATGCAGTCCCTATTGTAACGGGCCGAAGGCCGTATGCCGGACGGCGAGTCCTCGTGCCGATGGTAAACTGACCCTTCCGGCGAACTTCTTTTCCGCAGTGAACCGGCGATGCCAACGCGGGGTTTTCTACTCCCTACTCCCTATTCGCTACTCCCTGCTTTTCCATGGACAGCAAATACATCCGCAATTTCGCGATCATCGCGCACATCGATCACGGCAAATCCACGCTCTCCGACCGCCTGCTTGAGCTCACCGGCTCTCTCACCGAGCGCGAAATGCACGCCCAGGTCCTCGACGCGATGGATCTGGAACGTGAGCGCGGCATCACCATCAAAGCCCACTCTGTCCGCATGATGTACCCCGCCCACGATGGACAGCTCTACCAGCTCAACCTCATCGACACCCCGGGCCATGTCGACTTCAGCTACGAAGTCTCCCGCTCCCTCGCCTCCTGTGAAGGCGCGCTCCTTGTCGTCGATGCCTCCCAGGGTGTCGAGGCGCAGACCGTCGCCAACGCCTACCTCGCCATCAACCACGGCCTCGAAATCATCCCCGTCATCAACAAAATCGATCTCCCCTCTGCCGACATCCCCCGCACCCAGGAAATGATCGAGCAGACCGTCGGCCTCGACGCCACCGGCGCCATTCCCGTCTCCGCCAAAACCGGCCAGGGCGTTCCCGACATCCTCGAAGCCATCGTCAACCGCCTGCCGTCCCCGAAGGGCGATCCCGACGCCCCACTCCAGGCCCTCATCTTCGATTCGTGGTTCGACCCCTACCGCGGCGTCACTGTCCTCGCCCGCATCGTGAACGGCCGCATGCGCAAGGGCATGAGGATCCGCCTCATGTGGAACGGCAAGGTTTTCGACATCGAATCCATGGGCGTTCTCACCCCCAAGCCCGTCGAAATCGACGAGCTCTTCGCCGGCGAAGTCGGCTTCTTCGTCGCCACCATCAAAAACGTCTCGGACACCCGCGTCGGCGACACCATCACCGAAGATGCGCGCCCCGCCCCCCACGCCCTCCCCGGCTTTGAAGAAATCAAGTCCATGGTCTTCGCCGGCATCTACACGGTCGACTCGCACGAGCACACCCTGCTCCGCGATGCTCTCGAAAAACTCAAGCTCAACGATTCCTCCTTCTTCTTTGAGCCGGAAAGTTCTGTGGCTCTGGGATTCGGCTTCCGCTGCGGTTTCCTCGGCCTGCTGCACATGGAAATCATTCAGGAGCGCCTCGAGCGCGAGTTCAATCTCGACCTCATTACGACGGCTCCGAGTGTCCGCTACAAAATCCACCTCACCAATAAGTCCATCATCGAAGTCGACAATCCCTCGCGCTGGCCCGACCCCTCCGACATCGAGAAGATCGAAGAGCCCATGATCACCGCCACCATCCTCACCAATGAGGAGTACGTAGGCGGCATCCTAAAGCTGGTCGAAGAAAAACGCGGACGCCAGAAAAACTTCGAGTACGTCTCCTCCACGCGCGTCATGCTCACCTACGAGCTGCCGCTGAATGAGATCGTTCTGGATTTTTACGACCGGTTAAAAAGTGTCAGCCGCGGTTACGCATCGCTCGACTACCACTTATCCGGAACCTGGGTCTCGCCCATGGTCAAAATGGATATCCTGGTCAGTGGCGAACCGGTCGATGCGCTGTCGATCATCGTCCATCACGACTTCGCCTACGACCGCGGCCGCGCGCTCGTCTCGAAGATGCGCGAGCTCATCCCCCGCCAGCAATTCGAAGTCGCCATCCAGGCGGCCATCGGAGCGAAAGTCATTGCCCGCGAAACCGTCTCCGCCCTGCGCAAAAACGTCATCGCCAAATGCTACGGCGGCGACATCAGCCGCAAGCGCAAGCTCCTCGAAAAACAAAAAGAAGGCAAGAAGCGAATGAAAAGGATCGGCAAAGTAGACATCCCCCAGGAAGCCTTCCTAGCGGTCCTAAAAGTAGGCGAAGAAAGTAGCAGCCGCTAGCTCCTGGTACACTATGTGCTTGACAGGTTGAGAACCCGCACTTGGTTTTGCGCTTCTTACCTCTGGAAGGATTGTCATGTCTCCCGAAAATCAAAGCCGCCTGGAATTGCTGCGCTCTGCCCCGTTGGATAAATGGATCGCGCTCTCGCCGGACGAAACCACGATCGTGGCTGTCGGGGAAACTTATAGCGAAGTTTCTGATCGCAGTGATAGCGCCGGTGTCTCCGACCCGGTCATCATTAAAACGCCCGAGGAGTGGACTCCGGTCTCCGTCTAGCCAATGATCCGGATTCCATACCGAGCGTTTCCCGATAAAAGCGGCAGATACTTCTATTGCCGCATTGCGTCCCGTCCATCTTGCGCTGCCTCAGCCGAATGCGCCTCGAACGAAACGTTTCGAAGCAGTGATCGATTCGGGCGCGTCGCGCTCTATCTTCCACGCTGATATCGGACGCCATCTTGGCCTTGATCTGGCCGGCGCCACAAAAGAAACCACGCAGGGTATCGCAGGTCCCAGCGATCTCACACTGCATGAAGTTCGGCTCTATGTTCCGGGTGGTCCGGTCCTCATCACGGCTGGCTTCAAGGAAGGGTTACCCATCGCAGGGCTTCTTGGCATGGACGGATTTTTCGAGCATTATGTCGTAACCTTCCGCCATGCTCTGCTGCAGTGCGAGCTCGAACGCGAATACCGCGTCTAGCCCGACTGCCTCATATCTGCCCGGTTTTGGGAGACGTAGAGAGTCTCGACCTCCAACCAGCCGCTTTTGTAACAGGGCACGACTTTCAGTCGTGCCGAAAACAACCGACGCGAAGCGCCTTCGTTGCTGCCGCAGGCTGCCGCGGAACTCCGCAGGAAGCAGCAGCGACAAACCGTTACCAAGGTACTAAGTGGCGACCTCCCCGGAAAGAGTCATGTAATAACTCCACTTATGAGGGCTAGAATTCCCCCGTATCTATAAAGGGGTTCCAATGAAAGCCGTACTCTTCCGCTCTCTTGCCTTGGTTATGTGTCTCGTCACGCCCGCGTCCCTCTTCGCGGGCGAAAATAGTTACAAAGTCACCTACGACGGCGGTTCCCTCCAGGGAGTCAAAACCGGCGCCAGCGTCAAAATGTTTATCGAAGGTGACAAAATCCGCTTTGTCGACTCCGGCAGAGAGATCGCCGTTCTCCCCGCCAACGCCGTCACCGAAATCAGCTACGGCCAGGACGTTCACCGCCGAGTCGGCACGGCCATCGGTGTTGCAGTCGTCTCGCTCGGGATCGGCGCCCTCCTCGCCCTCAGCAAATCGAAGAAGCATTACGTCGGCCTCACCTGGGCGAATGGCGACCAAAAAGGCGGCTTCGCCATGCAGTGCGACAAGAATGACTACCGTGGCGTCCTCGCCGGCCTCGAAGGCGTCACCGGCAAAAAAGCCATCGACTCCGACGCCATGACCGTGAAGAACTAACGCATCGAACTGGAGATCAGACGCCTGCTCCCCGCTGCCTGACGGCCATCGCGTACGGCTGCTTCTATTATGATGTTCCCGGTTGAGGAGACCCGCCGTCCCACGCCGTCGCGGCTCCTCCAAAGAGGCCCCAAAAACGATGGCCGTTCCAGCACTCATGCTCGCCGCCTTTCTTGGCGCCAATTCGACCACTTCGCAGCCGCCACCCGCCCTGCCCGCGGTCACGCCGGTTCAGGCCGAGTTGCTCGCCGACCTCGAGGCCCGTCAACTCAAGCCCGGCGAAATTGTTTTCGCTAAAGTCTTCTCCCCGTGGCAAGGCCCCGGCTGCTCGCTCGCTCGTGGGGCCATCGTGCAGGCGAAAGTCATTTCCGCCGTGGCTCACTCGACGGCCTCCCGCGAGTCTGAGGTCGCGCTCCTGTTCGACGGCGCTCAATGTGAGAAGGGCAAAATGGGCCCCTTCTCCTTCGTGCTCGCCGCCATCGCCGGACCGGAAGAGAACAGCGACGCGATCATGATGGATATGCCCCGCTCGATCGGCGGCGGCCTCTCCAGCAACGCCCCTAACGGCATGCGCTCCCTCAGCACCGATGACTCCGACCAGTGGTGGAATATGGCCAAAGGCTTCGGCCGCTTCCCCAACGTCCACGCCGGCGGGGTCTACGGCCTCCACGGTATCGCGCTTTCGGTCGCGACCGGACCTGAAAACAGCACCGTCCTGGTCTCAAAAAACAGCGACGTCGCAGTCTTTAAACACACTGAGCTGCTGCTCATTCCCGCCTCCATCGTCGCCCGGCCGGTTGCCGACGCTTCGCCCACGGCGGATGTCTCCACAGTGAGAACCGGCATCGAGAAAGACTCCTCCGTCAACCTGACGTTCACGCACGCGGCGCCGCCTTCGGAGCCATTGCTCGAAGACGAGACCTGCGCCCCGCCCACCTGCAACATCGCGCTCGCCAATGGCGAAGGGGAGCCGGGGAGTCATCCTGCGACCAGCATCTCCATCGCCGGCCTCGGCTACACGCAGCGCATGGGTCGCCTCATCGACACACCGCCCCAGGATGAGACGCTGAGCTATCTCGGCCCGAACGAGCTTCTCGTCACGTTTAACCTGCACGGTCTGGTGCCTCGTCTCGGCGAAACCGAAGGCGGCACGGTGCGCATCATCCGGGCAGCGCTGATCGACACCCAAACCCGCAAGGTCAGGCGCATCGTCGACTGGCATCTCGAGGACGACCGCCAATATCTCTGGCCGCTGTCCGGCGACCGCGTGCTGGTCCATGTTGGCAATGAGCTTCGCATCTACGGCGCTGGACTTGCCAAGGAAGCGAGTATGACCCTGAGCGGACCGCTTGCCTTTCTCCGCACCGATCCGGCTGGGGAAACCATCGTCGCGGGCATCGTGGAAGAGCGCCATTCGGCCGAGGTGCATGCAAAGCTGCGCGACAGCCTCGAGCGCGAGCCCGACGAGAACGTGCGGGTGCTGGTGCTTAACCGCCGCTTCGAAACCACGGCGACGTCGGAGTCCTCAACGGAATTTCTTCCGCCAGTGCTTCTGAACGAGGGACAAGTCAAGCTCTATCGCCAGACCGACAAGCACTACCATCTCGTGATAGAAACCTGGAACGGCGAGCGGCGGAGTCTGGCCCGCTTCACTTCCTCCTGCACTCCCGCGGTTGCAACCTCCGCACCCGACGTTCTGTTCCTCACCACCTGCTCCGTCGCGCGGGGGCGAGAATACCGCATCCTGCGCGCAGATGGAAAAGCCATCCTCCAGGGAACCACCCCGCCGCGGGAATTCGGTTACTCCGCCGCCGGCAATGAACCGGAAAATGAGGTAGTCGTCAAGACGGTCGAGACCGAACAGCCCATGGACCCAGGGGTCCCGTTGCATGTTGCCGATCTGTCATCTGAGCGCCTCCGGGTGTTTAGCGCCCTGAACGGAAGGCATCTATTCACCGTTCAAATCACCGCGCCGGTGGCAAGTGCCGCGGGTTATGCCATGGCGCCCGACGGACGCGAGCTGGCGGTGCTAACCCAGAACAGTGTCGCCGTCTACACCGTCCCGCACGACTAAGATCGACTCGTTTTCCTGACGAATTTTTACGATACAGTTGGGTACTTCGGTAAACATTTACCGCTGGCAACCACTGAGGCCCGGGCATATAATCGCTGACAGTTTTCTCGCGGCCCGGCTCCTGTTGAGTTATGCAAGCATGAGTTTCCCGCGCCTGTGGCGTGAATACGTTTACGCATTTCCCATTCCGGAGGGCTCTTCCCGTGCAGCCAGCCCGATTTTCCCCGTTCTCGGCCGCCGCCCTGGCCGTTGTCCTCTCCCTCGTCAGCGGTTGCGGTGGAGGCGGCTCCGGTTCTCCCGGCGGGACGGGCGGCTCCGGGGGCGGCGGCGGTACAACGACAACTCCGGATATGGGAACGCTCACCTTTGTCAGCGACAGCTATCAGTACACAATCACGAATGCATCGAGCGGAATGCTGCTTGGCATTCAGGGCCAGAGCCAGGTCGCAGGAACCTCCGCCGTCCAGGCTTCCGCCGACGGCCAGAACGATCAGCTGTGGCATTTCATGCCGATGAATTACACGGCGCAACAGTTCAACATCGAGAATCTGCTCACGCATCAGGTGCTCGGCATCGCCAGCGCTTCCACAGCTAACGCCGCACAGGCGTTGCAATGGGCCGATAACGGCACCAACGACCATCTATGGGAGTTCTTCAAGCTCACCGATGGCAACTACCTCATCCAGAATGTGAACAGCAACCTCTATCTCACCGACAGCAACTCCGGCACGACGTCTTCGGCCGCCATCGATCAGGAAGCGCGCGCTACCACCGGTACCGGCTGCACCTGCCAGGAGTGGACGCTGACCTCGACCGGCACGTCTGCCTACCCTGCGCCGCTTGCGCTGAGTGGCACGGGCATCTATGTCCACGATCCGAACATGCTGAAAGATGCCAGCGGAACGTACTGGCTGTATGGGACGCACCAGACCCTCGCGTATTCGACTGACATGACGACGTTCACCTATACGACCGCGACCTCGGCTGAGGGAGCGTGCTCGGCGGCGGACGGGACGGCGTGGCTGACGATGGACTCCCATTGCCCGATTGTTGGCCCGGACTTTGCTTCGTGGACCGGCCTGCAGACGCCGCCCTCGGACAATAACGGGCAAAACACCGATGTGTGGGCGCCGGACGTGATCTACGTGAATGGCGCGTATTACCAGTACTACGCAATTCCGTTTGAACCTTCGACGGGCGCCGAAGCAGTGATTGGGTTGGCGACGAGCGCGACGCCCTATGGGCCGTGGACGGACCAGGGCGACATCGTGTCCTCGTGGACCGCGGCGACCACGGCTCCGCCAGCAAACAGCGTGTGGAACTTCTCGGCGTCGACAACCTGGAACGCCATCGATCCGGCCCCGTTTGTGGATGCCAGCGGCAATTTGTGGCTGAGCTTCGGCTCGTGGCAAGATGGGATTCACATCATCCAGCTCGACCCCACCACCGGCAAACCGCTGTCCACGAATCCGTCACCGTATCCGATTATCGCGGCGCGCGGCGCCGGAGAAGAAGGGTCGTTTATCTACCCGTGGGTGGTGAACGGTACGCAGTACTACTACTACTTCGCACCGATCAATGTGTGCTGCAGCGCGACCAGCCCCTATCGGATCATCACCGGCCGTTCACAGAGTCCTACGGGACCGTATCTGGACCGTGGGGGACTGGATCTGAAGGTCGGCGGCGGTACTGTCCTGATTAGCTCGCATGACCACATTGTTGGGCCGGGCGGTCAAAGCGTATTTACGGACGTGGTCAACGGAGTGCAGACGCCCACGCTGGTCTACCACTATTACGACGGCAACAACGCAGGCACACCGACGCTTGGCATCAATCGCCTGGGTTTCACGTCCGATGGCTGGCCCTATGTCGAATAGCTCCGTCGAAGGCGCGATCGACCTTATTCCTGAGATGAGGTATCTGTGAAACTTCGTTTGGCATCGCTGTTGCTTGCTCTGAGTTTCGTTCCGGTCGGATTCGCGCAGGCGCCGGAAGCCCTTACGTTAACCGGGGACTTTGGAGGGACGCACGATCCGTCCATCATCAAAGCCGGCGATACCTGGTATGTCTTCGCGACGGGCAAAACTCCGGATGGCGGACAGTTCCAGATTCGTTGTTCCACCGACCTGCATGCGTGGAAGCTATGCGGCCACGTGTTCGATGCCATTCCGGACTGGATCCAGAAAGACAGCCCTGGAACCCGCGACCTGTGGGCGCCCGATATTTCCTACGTCAAGGGCGAGTTTCGCCTCTACTACGCTTACTCTTTGTTTGGGAAAAATACTTCGGGCATCGCGCTGGCGACCAACAAGACGCTCGATCCGAAGAGCCCGGACTATCACTGGGACGATCGCGGCCTCGTGGTGAGATCGGTCGCTTCGGACGACTTCAACTGCATCGACCCTAACTTTGTCACTGACCAGAAGGGCCATGCCTGGCTGGTCTTCGGCAGCTTCTGGAACGGCATCAAGATGCGCAAGCTCGACGACGCCACCGGCCTGCTTTCCAAAACCGACACGAAGACGTACGCGCTGGCCACCCGGAAGCGTCCCGAGAATCCCGGCCCCAACGAGCCCAATCTCCCGCCCAACTGGGAAGCCATTGAAGCGCCTTTCATCGTTCATCACGGCGCCTACTTCTATCTGTTCGTCTCGTGGGATATGTGTTGCCGCGGTACGAAGAGCACCTATAGAACCATGGTCGGGCGATCGAAACACGTCACCGGGCCTTACGTCGACAAGGATGGCGTTCCGATGATGGATGGCGGAGGCACACAGCTGTTGAGCGGAAACCAGCGCTGGCTTGGGCCGGGCGGCGAGTCGGTACTGATGGACCCGCGCGGTCACGATATCATCGTCTTTCACGCCTACGACGCGCACAACGGCAAGCCGGCGCTGCAGATTTCCACGCTGACCTGGGATGGCGGCTGGCCCCACGCAGCCTTGGCGCAGTGACGTCGGGGGCGCAGACGTTTTGGCTCCCTTTGATGCGATTGCTGGCGCTCACTGTCGTCCTGATCTTTTGTGGAGTGCCCCCGCTTCAGGCGCAGGACGCGGACCCTTACCAGCAAGGCCAGCAGGCTTTCGCCAGCGGAGACTACGCGAAAGCCGCTGCCTTCTTTCAATCCGCCGCCTCCGATAGCGCGCATTCCGATGCTCTGCTGCTGGAAGGGAAATCCCTCGCGAACATCAGCAAATTCTCCGAGGCAGATGAAGTACTTCATCGCTACGTCACCCTCCATCCGGATTCCGCGGATGGCCTCTACATGCTCGGCTTTGTGCTGTACCGTGAAAACAAGCCAGCGGACTCGCTGCGCGCTTATACTCAGGCGGCAGCACTGTCCACGCCCCAGGCCGATGATCTTCGCATCGTGGGCCTCGATTATGTTCTGCTCAACGACTTTCCCGATGCGATCCGCTGGCTGAAGAAGGCGACCGAGTTCGATCCAAAAAACGAGCAGGCCTGGTATTCACTCGGCCGCTGCTACTACACACAAAGCCGCTTTCAGGATGCGGAGAGCGCGCTCCATGAGGCGCTCGCGCTCAATCCAAAAGATGGGAAGGTTGTCACAAATCTGGCCCTCGTCTTCGACATGGAGAACAAGATTGATGACGCGGAGCGCGCCTATCGCACCTCCGTCCGGATGGCGGATGCCGATCCGCACGCGGACGAGTGGCCGTATTTAAACTACGCTTCGTTTTTGCTGGAACACGATCGCGCTGCGGACGCCCTTCCGTTGTTGCGGCGTGCCGTAGCCATTACCCCGCGCTGCGCCGACTGCCATGCAAAATTAGGCAAGGCGCTCGCGGCTACCGGCAGTCCAAAGGAGTCGATCTCAGAATTGACCGACGCCGTCGCCCTTTCCCCCAATGATCCGACGCTCCATTACGCCCTCGGCCACGTCTATCAGTCGTTGGGCATGACGGATCACGCCAAAGCCGAGTTGGCCATCAGCGCCAAACTCTACGGAACTCGCGACACGGTGGGTCCACCGTGAGCCTGCATCAACCCCTCAGCGCCGCGATCGTGCTTCTGGGATTTCTGCCCGTAGCCGCGCAAACAATCTCCGATGCCCGCCTCCCGCGCGCATCCGGCCAGCAGGGCGGTATGGCCACCGCGGGCCCGCAGAAGGCCGAGTTCGACAGCCAGCATCGCCCCATCACCGCCGGCGGCCTCGTCAAAACTGGTCCCGTTATCTTTATGGACATCGCCGAAAAAGCCGGGCTCACCCGCTGGCACAACGTCACCGGCACCCCGCAAAAGCACATCATCGTCGAAGCCAAAGGTTCCGGAGTTGCCCTCCTCGATTACGACAACGACGGCTGGCTCGACATCTATCTCGTCAATGGATCGACCTTAGACGCCGTCACCGGCAAAACCACGCCGCCCCACGCAGCGCTCTTCCACAACAATCACGATGGCACCTTCACCGATGTTGCCGCCAAAGCGGGTGTGACGAATGACCGCTGGGGGCTCGGTGTCGCGGTCGGAGACTACGACAATGACGGCTGGCCCGATCTCTATGTAACCAACCTCGGCGCCAATCGGCTCTACCACAACAATCACGACGGAACCTTTACCGACGTTGCCTCAAAAGCCGGCGTCGCTCTCGACTCCGGTGATTCGCAAATCGCAGGCGACCACACCGGAGCCACCTTTGGCGATTACGACGGCGATGGCCGGCTCGACCTGTTCGTCGCGGGTTACATCCACTTCGATTTTCAGCATCCGCCGGTCGCCGGATCGAAGTCCGCGAACTATGAAACCTGCCAGTATCGCGGAGTGAGTGTCATGTGCGGCCCCCGTGGTCTTCAGGGCGAAGGCGATCATCTCTTCCATAACAATGGGAATGGAACCTTTTCCGACCTGAGCGAAAAAGCCGGCGTCAGCGACAAGCAGCACCTTTACGGGCTCGGCGCTCTCTTCGTCGACGTCAACAACGATGGCCGTCCTGACCTGCTGGTCGCGAATGACTCGACACCAAATTACCTCTACATGAACAAGGGTGACGGGACATTCGAGGACCAGAGCTATCTCAGCGGCTTCGCATTCAACGGTGACGGCCGTGAAGTCTCCAACATGGGCCTCGCAGCCGGAGACTACGAGAACAATGGCCATCTCGATCTGGTCAGCACCGACTTCTCCGATGACTACGACGTCGTCTTCCTGAACGACGGAACTGGCAATTTCAGCGACGTTAGTTACCGCTCCGGAATCGCCTCACCCACCGTGCCGTTCGTTGGCTTCGGCGACGGCTTCCTAGATTACGACAACGATGGATGGAAAGATCTGCTGATCGTCAACGGCCATGTCTACCCGCAGGTGGACCAGAATCCCGACTGGGGTATGAGCTACGCGCAGCGGCCGTTGCTGTTTCACAATTTGCACGATGGCAAGTTCGCGCTGGTTCCGGCCGTCGAAGGTACCGGCCTGGCCGCCCTTGCCGTCGGTCGTGGCGCAGCCTTCGGCGATCTCTTCAACGATGGCAAAATCGATGGGGTGATCAATAATCTCGATGGCGCCCCGCTCCTGTTGCGCAATGTCAGCCCCGATCATCACCATTGGATCGAGCTCAAACTGACAGGCAACGGCAAAACTCCACGCGACGCCGTCGGCACCACCGTCTATTTGACCGCCGCTGGTATTCGTCAGCGCGCAGACGTTCTCAGCGGGGGCAGCTATCTTTCGTCCAACGACATGCGGGTCCATTTCGGCCTTGGCGACACTACCGTCGTCGACGAATTAGAAATTCACTGGGCCGGTGGCTCCGTCGAAAAAGTAAAATTGCCCGCCGTCGACCGCATCGACTCCATCGAAAAAGGGAAGGGAATTACCGGCTCTCTCTGCACGGCTTGCCAGGCGGGGAGACGATAACGCCCCATGCCGCGCCTGCGCCACCTCCCCCTCTCTTCCGTGATCGTTGCCGCAATCCTCTGCGCCGCGACCCCGCCGCTGCGTGCGCAGACAGCTCCGTCTGCCTCAGACCTCATCGTGCCGGCGAACTTCGTCGACGAATCCGCGGCGCGTGGGGTGAACTTCGTCCATCAAGCCCCCCACAGCTCTCGCAAATATTTGTTGGAAACCATGGGGTCCGGCGTGGCCCTCTTCGACTACGACAACGACGGCCGCCTCGACATCTTCCTCGTCAACGGCGCGCCCTTCGGCGACTTTGTTCCCAAGGGCACCATTCTCCAGAAGACGGATTCAAAGTACTGGAACCGCCTCTATCATCAAAAGCCCGACGGAACCTTTGAAGACGTCACTGAGAAGGCCGGGCTCCAGGGCACTGGCTACGGCATGGGCGTCGCCGCTGGCGATTACGACAACGACGGGTACGAAGATTTGTTCGTCACGGCCCTCGGCGGCAACAAGCTTTACCACAACAACGGCAACGGGACCTTCACCGACGTCACGGAAAAGGCCGGCGTCAGCGGCAGTGGATGGTCTACCTCAGCCGCATGGGTCGATCTCGACGGCGACGGCTACCTCGACCTCGTCGTCCTTCGGTACATCCAGTGGGACTGGGACGATGTCTGGTGCGGCCCTCGCGAAAGCCGCGGCTATTGTCACCCCGACGTCTTCCAGCCCATCTCCATGCTCGTCTATCACAACAACGGGAACGGCACGTTCACTGAGGAAGCGCACAAGCTCGGCCTCGACAAGCCAGCCAAGGCCCTCGGCATTTCTGTCGCCGACTATGACCGCGACGGCCATCCCGACATCTTCATCGCCAACGACTCCATGGTCGAGTTCCTCTTTCACAACCGCGGCAACGGTACTTTTGAGGAAGTGGGGCTCGATGCCGAGCTCGCCGTCGACAGCGACGGCCATACCTTCGCCGGCATGGGCACCGACTTCTCCGATTACAACAACGACGGATGGCCGGACCTGGTCGTCGACGACCTGGCCAACCAGAAGTACGCCCTCTATCGCAACAATCAGGACGGCAGCTTTCAGTACGACAGCTATCTCACCGGACTTGCCGGGATGAGCCTGCTCCACTCCGGCTGGGGCATGCGGTTTATGGACTACGACAACGATGGCTGGAAAGATGTGATGATCGCCCAGGGACACGACCTTGACACCATCGAGAAAGATTTCCCCCAGCTCCACTATCGTGAGCCCCTGATGTTGCTGCGCAATATCAATGGCAAAAAGTTTGTCAATGTTGGAGCCATGTCCGGCGAGCTGTTCCACCAGCGCTGGGTAGGCCGAGGCCTGGCCGTCGGCGACATCGACAACGATGGACGGCTCGACGCAGTCGTCTCCGAAAACGGGGGACCGGCTCACGTGCTGATGAACAGAACGAAGACCACCAATCACTGGATTGGATTCAAGCTCGTCGGGCACCGCAGCAATCGCGACGGCATCGGTGCTGTCGTCAGGGTCGACACCGCCAGTGGCTCGCAGTGGTACACCATCACCACCACGTCCAGCTATCTGTCCTCGGGCGATGTGCGCGCGCACTTTGGCCTGGGCAACGATCTTCAGGTCAAAACCGTCGAAATTCGTTGGCCCAGCGGCGTCGTGCAAACACTGCACGATCTCAAAGGCTGCCGCTATCTCACTGTCGATGAGCCCGTCGGTCCGCCCGCAAAAAATCTACCCGCAACAAAAGGGAATTAGCGAACCCGGATTCGATCAGGGGTTGGGCTGATTCGCCGCAGATCCAGCATCCAGCTTCTTCATTTCCGACAAAGCTCGTTGTGCATCCGCCGGCCGATCCAGCTTCCGGTACACGCGCGCCAGCTCGAACCATGCGCCCCTCCGCAGGAAGGGCGACGGATCGCTCGCCAGGCTCTTCTCAAGCCACTGCGCGGCTTCCGCATCGCGCCCCAGCTTCGCCAACCCCTCGCCCATATAGAACGAGACGGGCGCAGGCGGCGCGTGTGCATCCATCGCCTGCTGCAGCAGAGCCACGCCCTTCGCCGCATCACCGGTCTGCACCTCAATCTTGCCCAGATTATAGAGAGCTGCCGCATCGCCCGGATGGATTTGCAGCACCCTCTCGTATGCCTTCGTCGCATCCTCGAAATGGCTCAGTCTCTGGTCTTCGTCTCCGATGTTCTGGTACAAATCCGGGTCATTCGGTTGCAGCCGTGCCGCTGCCTCAAACTCCGCCAGCGCCTTTTCTGGCTGTTTCGACTGCGACTCGATCTCTCCCATGGCGCGATGCATCTGCCATGAGTCGGGCCCGAGTTGGAACAGCTTCTGATAGACAGCCTGCGCCACCAGGGTGTGCGCCCGTCCCTCGTAATAAAGAATGCTCAGGTTCTTCGGTTCCAGCGCTGCCGCCTGATCCAGTGGCTCGGTGGCTTGCTCAGAATGCCCGGCCGCCATTTCCACAATGCCGATCCAGGTCAGCACTTCAGCATTGTTCGGCTGCAGTTCCGCTTCCGCCTTCAGCGAATCGAGCGCGTCACTAAAATCGTTTCGCTGGTAATCGACGATCCCGAGGAACATCCGGGCGCCGCGCACCGACGGATTTGCTGCAATGGCCTGCTCGAGCGCTTTACGTGCCTCGGAAGGCTTGTTCTCCCGCAGCAACGCCATCCCCAGGCCCATCCATGCATCCGCGGAATGAACATCGGCGTCGAGAGCTTTCCGGAAATCGCGCTCCGCTTCCGCGGGCTGGCCGTGCCGCATCGCGTCGGCGCCAGCTTGCATGGACCGCTCCGATTCAGCCGCTGTTGAAACATCCTGTCCACGACACGAAAGCGCGGCCAGCGCGCACATGGCCATGGCCAGGCAAGCAGGGAAGCGCTGGCATTTCAAAGCTGACATGGGGCGAAGCGTCTCCACACAGTTCGCGATCATAACCCAATGCCCGCGATTTGCGCGGAGGCAGCCCGTTGTTTCTAAGGGAAGAAACACGCTGGTAACGAGGTTCAGGTGGCTCGTCCCCATGGCCCGCAACCGCCTGGTAAACGCTATCAGTGATTTGCCCCTTCGGTTGTCCGGATTTGGTCACAGAGTTACCTCCGTACCTGGCCTCATCGACGTTTCTGCCCTTTTCGCCTTTACTTCTGTGAAAATGAACATCGAACGGTTTCTTTTGCGAAATCAAGGGATTGTCGTGGTTTATGGACCTCATACTTTCGATGGAGTTTTGTGCTTGACAGTCGAAAATGGGTTCATTTAAGCTTCGTGCGACCTTAAATCAGGATGTTCAGAGTGCAGCGGGAAAACGTTTGCTGCAACGGCTTCCTGAGTTGTTTGCTTTTATTCACGGAGGAAGACGCATGGCTAAGTTTCAGGGCAAGGCAAATTTCGTTTGCCTGGTATTCGCACTGTTCGCAGTTTTCTTTACATCCTCGTCATACGGACAATCCGTCCGTGGCGCGCTCACAGGCAGCGTCGCCGATTCCTCAGGTGCGGTCATCGCAGGCGCCAACATTGTCGCCACAGAGACCCAAACTGGCGCCAAAAGTGAAACCGTTTCCACTGGCTCCGGGGATTACCGCTTTCCTGAACTGCCGATCGGCCGCTACAACGTCGCCGTGTCAGCGCCTGGCTTCTCGAAATCCACCAGCCTTGGCGTACTGGTCACCGTCGACAGCGTCTCCACACTCAACGTCGTGCTGAAAGCCGGCTCGGTTTCAGAGACCGTTACAGTCGACGCCAGCTCGCCGACAATTCAGACCGAAAGCTCCGACATCAGCGGCACCGTCTCCACCAAGCAGATTGAAGACCTGCCCCTGTCGCTTGCGCTCGGCGTCAACGGTATGCGTTCTCCGGAGACCTTCGAGTTCCTCGTCCCCGGTACCACCGGCCCAGGTTCGGCGACTCAGGGCAATTCCGCCAACGGCGTCTTCTTCGCCCGCCTTTCCGGCGGCCAGGCGTACGGCAACGAAACTCTGCTCGACGGCGCGAGCGTACAGCGCAGTGAGAATGGCTCTTCGTTTGACGAAACCTCTCCTTCGATCGAAGCATTGTCGGAGTTCAAAGTCACGACTTCTACTCCGTCCGCAGAATTCGGCCGCACCACTGGTGGTATTACCAGTTTCTCGGTTAAGTCTGGGACAAACGATTTTCATGGCATCGGCTACGGAATCGTGAAGAACCGCGCTTTCGACGCCAATGCCTGGTTCAACAACGGCTATAAGGCCCTGGATTGCGTTGGCGTGTCCGAGCTTAACTGCGCCTACAGCAAGCCCGCCGACAGCAAGTTCGACTACGGCGGCATCTTCAGCGGCCCGGTGCGCATTCCTCATGTCTACGACGGGAAAAACCGCTCGTTCTTCCTGTTTGCCTGGGAACAATATAAGTTCACTCTGGGCGGTACGGCTTATTCAACAGTGCCCACCGCCGCCGAGCGAACCGGAGACTTCAGTGCTGATCTTGGAGGAGCCATTCCCGGAGGCTCGCCCTATCCAGGCGTTGGCTATAACGTGCTCCTGAACCCGTGCACCGGAACTCCACTTCTCTACGACCAGATCTTCGATCCACGAACCAGTAATCAAATCTCTCCGGGCGTATTCTGCCGTACGCCGTACCCGAGCAATACCATCAACTCTCCCATGAGCGCGGCTGCCCAAAAGCTGCTCGCAGGTTTGCCGCTCCCCAATCAGGCGCCCCTCACAACCAATGTCTTTGGGTACATCAACAATTACGTCATATCGGGAACCCGCAGCATCATCAACACGACGTACACCATCCGCATCGACCAGAATATCGGCCTGAAGAGCAAGATCTTCGCCACCTACGACACGCGCCAGAACGCCGCGCAGGAAGCGATCCCCAACTTTCCGGGGGTCTATAACGACGCCGGCTGGCCGCAGGCCTTCACCACACACTACTCACGAGCCGGGTGGGACTATACCATTACTCCGACCCTGCTGAATCACCTCAACCTCGGTTACAACCGCACCAACAGCGTCAACGTCGGTGCGTCGTACGGTACCTCCCAGACCGCAGCCTCCTACGGCGTTGGGGGCGACTTTTCGAAGTTCTTCCCGCTCATTGTTTTTCCCAGCCCGGATCAGCCTTCCACCTGGGGCCAGCAGCAGAACGGCGACAACATCGACAACGGAATCCGGATCAATGACAGCGTGAGCTGGATCAAGGGCCGGCAAAGTATCAAGTTCGGCGTCGACCTCCGCCACCAGCAGTACTCCGTCATCCAGTACAACCAGGACACCTTTAACTTCTACCGCGATCAGACGGCTGGCCTGAGCAATGCCTGCTGCGGATCGGGAGATCCGATCGCAAGCTTCCTGATTGGCGAGGTCGGCAACGGATCCCAGGCGGTCTACAACGACAGCCCGCGCTGGAACTCGCATTACCTCGCCGGATTCTTCGAGGATGACCTGAAGCTCTCGAAAAATCTGACCGTAAATCTCGGCCTGCGTTACGACCTCGACGTGCCGCGCAAGGAAGCGCTGAACCGCACCTCGGAACTCAGCCTCACCGCGCCGGACGCGGCCGCCGGCGGTCTGCCTGGCGCCCTGGTCTTCGGCACCAACTGCAAAGGTTGCAATTCCGCCTGGGCCGACACCTGGTACAAAGACTTCGGACCGCGCCTCGGCTTCGCCTATGTGCTTCCCCACAGCAATGGTAAGGCGGTCCTCCGCGGCGGCGGCGCCATCCTTTACGGCCCGCTGCAGTACAGTGACTTCGGCGGAGCGATGGCGCTCGGTTACAACCAGAACCGCGACTTCTACGCGGTGCAAAACGCGGCAGCCAACACCGGCGGCGCGTTTACCCCCGCCTTCCGGCTCGATTCAAGCTCCACTGCCGATCCAACCAATCCATCGGTCGGCTTTCCGGCTGTGAGCTATGCGCCCAACCTCGATCCAACGCAGCTCACTGCCCAGAACGGACCAGGCAGCTTCTCCGCAGTAGGCGGCGAAGTCATCCGGGCAGGATGGGGCCGTCCGGCGATGATCAACAACTGGAGCCTCGAGCTCCAGGATGAGGTGGCGCAGGATCTGATCTTCACGCTCGGCTATATCGGCCAGTCGGGGCAGGACCTGCATTCTGGTTATCTGTCCAACATCAACAACATTTCCACAAAGTATTTCAGCCTCGGCGATGAGTTGTCGGTACCGGGCTACACAATTCCGCTGGGTGGATCCAACGGAGGCGTGAACGCGCCGTACTCGACCTTCACCGGCGCGTTAGGGCAGGCATTGCGGCCATTCCCGCAGTATGACTACATCGCGGGCGACTGCTGTCTCGAGAACCTCGGACACTCCTCTTACGACGCGATGGTCACGTCGCTCGAGCGGCGCTTCCATGATGGGCTGAACCTGCAGGCGTCCTATACATGGTCGAAGGAACTCACTGACGCGGATTCGACCATTCCGTTCAGCTACATCACTGGCGGTGGTGGCAATACCCTCCGGCAGGGCCAGGGCTCTGACAACCTGCATCTGGAAAAGGCAGTCAGCGCGCAGAACATCACCAACCAGTTCTCGCTGAGCTACCTTTACCAGTTGCCGTTTGGCAAGGGCCGTAAATGGATGCACAATAGCCGCGCAGCTGACCTGGCTATCGGCGGTTGGCAGGTGGGCGCGATTCAGCGCTACCAAAGCGGGGAACCCATCAGCTTCGGCTGCGCCTCCGGTATTCCGTTCTACCAGAACTGCATTACCTACACGGCCGGGCCTGCATCGAGCGGCGGCACGCAATTTGCCAGTCAGGCCTATAAGGCGAAGAAGAACGGGCCCAGCTACTTCAACCAGCAGTCCTGGTTCAAGCCGGCCTACCGTGTTCCGGGTTCGGCGGGCGCGGCGGATCCAGGGGTGGCTCTCGCCGATGCGGCCTTCGTGGACCAGAACTCGGAGCTGGGGCCGATCCGCAATTTCACTCCGGCATGCGCCGCATTTAACGGCGGCACGCCTTGCTCCTTCGATCCGTTCAGCCTGGGAAACATACCCCGCGTAACAAATAAGATCATCGGGCCTAACTACCTTTCAGAAGATGTCAGCTTGCTCAAGGACTTCCATATCACGGAGCGGATGGTCTTCCAGCTAAAGGGAGAGGGATTCGATATCTTCAACCGGCACCGGATGGCCCTTCCAGACACCAGTCCGGGCGACACCTGCACCGTGGGAGGAAGCGGTTGTACCGGTTTCGGCATTCCTACCGGCACCGACTATGGCCCGCGTAACCTGCAGGTCAGCGGCCGCATCACCTTCTAACCTGGACGGGCGGAGAAGCGGCCTCGACCCGCACCTTCGCCTATCCTACAACGTTCTCATTTCACGCAGGAGAAGGAGCCAGATGCCCTGGCTCCTTCTCTTTTCTGCCACGAAGAAACTCCCAATCCCTCCAGCTCGCAATTGCAAAGGCAATTCTACCGGTCCACAATGACAGAAGTGTGCGCCGCCATGTATCGGTGGAGTTGTTCGATTGCCATTGCCGCTCTCCTGACCGCATTCCAGACTTCAACGGCTCAGGCGCCTCCTCCGCCTGCCGACGGAGTCACCCTGCTTCAGGCCGGCAAGTTCGAGGAGGCGCGCGCGTCTTTCGAAGCGACCCTCACCACTACTCCTCAGGACCAGCAGGCACAGGACGATGAAGTGAAGGCCAGCGAAGCCCTGGCGCTCAGGGAACGCGCAGCGGGCAACAGGGTGGAAGCACTGCGCGCACTCATACGGGCCCAGGACTTTGCTCCCCGCAACGCGCGCCTCCTCTTCGATCTGGGGATTCTCGACGAGGAGATGCAGCTCTATCGCGACGCCGACAAGGCGCTGACCCAGGCGATACAGATCGACCCCGACAATCCGCAAAGCTATTACGGCTTGGCTCGCGCCCAGATCTACGAAGGCGAGCTGGATGCGGCCGAACAAAACATGAAGACCTACCTGAAAGCGCGGCCCGGCGATGCCAGCGCTCACTACGGCCTCGGGCGCATTTACCAGCTCGGCATGCGATTCGATCAGGCTCGCGACGAGTTCCAGCGCTCGATCGATCTGCAGCCGGTCCAGACCGAGGCCTATTACGAACTGGGCGACATTGCCCTCAAGCAGAATGACTACGCTGCCGCGCTCGGCTATTTCCAGAAAGTGCTGGCACGCGACGGAAAGCATGGCGGGGCGCTGGCCGGAGCCGGCCAGGCGTTCTTCCGGCAGAAGCAATACCCTGAGGCGCTCGACAACCTGCGACGCGCGGTTGCCGTGGCGCCTGACTATCAGCCTGGGCACTACTACCTGGGGCTTACTCTCAGCCGGCTCGGCCAGAAGGAAGAATCCGACAAGGAACTGCTGACCGCGCAAAAGCTGGCCGACGAGGACAATAAGAACGGCACCCGCCGTTTCGAAGTTATTCGCGAACCGCCGAGCCATTAGCGACCGGCTGCGCGCGGCTCGCTATGCTCCCTTTCCTCCCGTCTCGCTCCGGAGACGGCTGAGCCGTTCGGGGAAAGCCGGTTGACTCGCGCACGACGAGGTTGGTGATGATCCGGTATTCCCGTTGGTGCGAAGTCCCTTCGACATGGGCGCGGAGTGCGGAGACGGCGGCACGCGCAAGATCGACACGCGACATCTGCACGGAGGTGAGCGGGGGAATCATGACCTCGCTCATGTGGATATTGTCGAATCCGATGAGGGAGACATCTTCCGGAACCCGGCAGTGGTTGCGGTGCAAGGTGTGGAGGACGCCGATGGCGGACATGTCGTTGGAGCACATGATTGCGGTTGGCAGAGCGGGGCTGGAGACCAGGCGCTCGGCCGCTGCCATGCCGCCCTCCATGGTGTGATCCCCTTCAATCATCCACTCAGGCGTTTCCTCGATACCGCACTCCTCCATCGATTCCTGAAAGGCCGCGAGGCGCGACTGCGCGGAGTGCAGGCGCGGCGGACCGGAGACGAAAGCAATGGCGCGATGACCGAGAGCCGCGAGATGCTGCACTCCCTGGCGGATGCCATGGTGATAGTCGACTTTCAGAACGCTGATGTCGGGCCGCTCCGGCCCGATGTCGACAAAAACCAGGGGGATCCTGCGCTCGGCGAGTTGCTCCAGCAGCGGCTCTTCGATGCCGAATGTCATGACGGCGACCCCGTCTACCTGCCGCTCGAGCATGCGGCGGATACACACCGACATGCGATCCGGATCGTAATTGGTGGAGCTGATCAGCACTTCATATCCATGCTCGACGGCGACGTCCTCGAACCCCTGAATCAGTTCCGGAAAGAAGGGATTGGTAATTTCCGAAACGATGAGACCGAGCAGATGGCTGCGCCCGGAGACAAGAGCGCGTGCCTGGGTATTGGGAAAGTAGTTGAGCTCCCGAATGGCTTCCCAAACCCGCTTCGCCATTTTTGGGTTGACGGTCGGGATGTGATTGATGGTGCGGGACACGGTTGCAATCGACACGTGGGCCAGTTTGGCAACCGCATGAATGTCCATGCGGGCTGGCTTCCGGGCCGGGGCAGGCGAAGTCCTGGATCCGCGATTGGGCATGGGCCACTCTGAAATGCGTTTACAGCATACGCGAAATGATCAACAGATTGTACACATTCCGCACTGAGCGATCGGCGCGTCAAGATCCTGAACGCTATCCTCTTACCTCTGCGCCGCTCTTAATCCGGCCCGGAAAATCGCGGCATCGCAGAGGCCGCGGCCCGAAGTGCCGATTGGCCTTTACCGAGGGAGAGGAGCAGGGGCGCGGACCGTATTCTTGCGTTCTGGGTCAAATCGCGTCCCCCGCAAGACCCCAAACGACGGAACCGGACGGACCCTTCCTATCCTGGCGCGAAGGGAATCGCGACAGGAACGCGGCTCGCCCCGCCCAAAGAAACTCCTGCCGAGGCGCCTCTTAAGGCATTCAAGGGTAAAATGATGCAGCACGTATGGCTTCCCGGTACCCGACGCCACCGCCGGACGATCCCCACGATCCGCTGGATCTACCTCTGGATGAGGATGAGGAAGCTCTGAGCCCGGTTCCGGAAGTCACCGACGGTTGGGAAGGCGAGGCCGCCCAACACGATAGCCCTGAGGAAAACCAGGAACTTTACCCGCAACCTGGCGACCAGGATGGGGTTAGCACGGATATGGCAAGCGTTGCTCTCACCACGCCGGGACTGGGCAATCGAGAGGCGGAAAGCACTCGAGCGCTGACACCGTTGGCAGAACCGGCCGACTGGCGGTCGATGACCGATGCGGAAATCATGCTCCGGGTTCGGGAAGGCGATGATGTCGGGTTCAACTTCCTGATTGAGAAGTACCGGAAGCCGATCATTAACTTCATGTACCGCATGGTGCATAATCAGGCGGTGGCGGAGGAACTGGCGCAGGAGGTTTTCCTGCGGGTGTACCGTTCGCGGCAGACCTACAGAGCAGAGGCCAAGTTCACGACGTGGCTCTATAGAATCGCAACCAACCTGGGCGTCAACCACGCGCGGGATACCAAGCACGAACGCACCGCACAGACCATTTACCTCGATCAGCCCGATCCGGAGACCGGCACGACGCCCGACGTGGCGGATATGACCCCGGGCGCCGAAGAGGAGATGGTCAAGGACGAGCGGATGAAGGCCATCCGCAAGCATGTGATGGCGCTGCCGGAGCGGCAGCGGACAGCCGTCCTGATGCACAAGTATCAGGGGCTGGATTACAAGGAGATTGGCGCCGTCCTTCGCCTCAGCGAGTCGGCGACGAAGTCCCTCCTGTTCCGCGCGTATCAAACGCTCCGGGAGAGGCTCAAGGAATTTGTGGAGCAGGATTAAGGAGAACAGGAATTGGGGGAATCAATGATCTGCCGTGAAGTGCAAACGAATTTGCCGGACCTGCTTCTTGCCCCGAAGGCGGTACCGGTTGAGGTGCGGGCGCATGTCGAAAGCTGCGCCGAGTGCGGAAAGGAACTGAAGGAACTCGAGGCCACCATGTCCCTGATGGACACGTGGGAGGCTCCCGAAATGTCGCCGTATTTCGATACCCGGATGGCCGTCCTGTTGCGCGAAGAGCAGCAGGCCGCGCCGGCCGGATGGCTTGAGAGGATGCGGGCGCGCCTGATGTTTGGCAATCACGTCAGCATGCGGCCGCTGATGGCCGGTACTATGGCCCTGATAGTCGCGGCGGGCGTGGGAACCTATGTCGGATTTGGCGGGTTCACCGCTCCCACCAAGCCGCCGACCCTGCAGGCCTCACCCGTGATCCGGGATCTGCAGTCGCTCGACGACAATGCGCAGGTGTTCCAGCAGCTCAACTCGATGGATCAGGATGCGAGCGACAACGGCGGAGGCGCCGGCAACAGCTTATAGAGAGAGATCGACAGAAAGTGGGCATGGCGATGAAGCGAGCACGCAAAAAGCCAGCCCGGATGGGATTTGCAGCCTGGTTTGCAGTTCTGCATTGGGGAAGCAAGACGATGAAAGCGGGAGCTCAGAACATGTCGCAGGGCGGCCGGTCGCCCGGACGCGGTCGCGTGTCCGGATGGACCTGTGCCGCGGCTCTGTGCCTGCTTGTTCTGTGTGGGCCGTCCTCGTTTGCCGGGCCCAGAGCGTGGCGATTGCAACGTCCGCAGGCGGCGCGGCCCGCTCCTGCACGGTCCGCTCCGGTACGGCCAGCTCCCGTACGGCCACAGGCCGGTTCCCCGGTCCCTCCTCCGAACCGGAATGGAGTGAGACGGCCGGATGGGTATCCTGCACCTGCGAGGCCTGGAATGGGCGGGGCGGTGATGGGGCCAGGGGTGAATGGGGGAGCACGGCCGGGACACCTCGGGGATTGGCTCAACAACCATCGGAATTTATCGCCACAGCAACAGGAACAGGAACTGCGGCGCGAGCCGGGGTTCAATCGTCTGTCGCCGGAAATGCAACAGCGCGTCCTGAATCGCCTGCGTTCGCTCGACTTGCGGCCTCTCGAACAGCGGCAGCGGATTCTCGAGCGCAACGAGATGTTCGAGGGGCTCTCCCCACAGCAGAAGGCGGATGTCCGGACCTCGTCGCAGTCCCTCGCAGGGATGGCGCCGGACCGCCAGCGGATGGTGCGGCAGGCCTTCATCGATTTGCGCGGGATTGCGCCGCAGCAGCGGGAGCAGATTCTGAATTCCGCTCGCTTCTCGCAGACCTTTACCCCCGATGAGCGGCATGTGCTCGGGAGCCTGCTCTCGATTGAGCCCTACGAGCCAAGATAAAACTGAGTGCAGCGAGCAGGAAACAGGAGAAGGCGCTCCAACGGGAGCGCCTTTTCCTACTTCCTGAACATGTTCTTCGCAATAAACAGCACGTTAGCGGGGCGCTCGGCCAGGCGGCGCATGAAGTAGGGGTACCACTCCTCGCCGAAGGGCACGTATACGCGAACCTTATAGCCTTCCTGGACGAGGGAGCGCTGAAGATCGCGCCGGACACCATAGAGCATTTGAAATTCGAAGCTGGCCGGATCGATGTGCAGGTCGCGGGCGAAGACTTTGGCAGCTTCGATCATGGCGGGATCGTGGGTTGCGATCCCATGGAAGACGCCGCTTTTCAACAGAGTTCGCGTCAGAGCGACAAAGTTACCGTCTACGTCTTTCTTATCAGGGAAGGCTAAGTCGGCTGGTTCCTGGTAAGCGCCTTTGCAAAGACGGATGCGGATCCGATCGGTCAGCAGGTTGGCGACGTCCTCGGCACTGCGCCGAAGGTACGCCTGGATCACGATCCCCACGTGCCCGCGATTGGCAGGCACCGCGTGCAGCCTGCGCACCAGGTCGATAGTGGCCTGGGTGTAAGCGGAGCCTTCCATATCGACGCGGACGAAAGATTTGGCCTGAACAGCATGGTCGACGAGACCGGATACGATTTCGAAGGCGAGCTCGGAACTGAGGTCCATGCCCATCTGGGTGAGCTTGAGGCTGACATTGGCGTCGAGTTTGGACTGGGCGAGAGCGTCGAGGATCCAGTGATATTGCTGGGCCGCGTTGCGCGCCTGGGTGGGAGTACTGACGTTTTCGCCGAGGCCATCGAGGGTGACGGCGAGGCCCTGACCCCCGAGGTTCTGCGCGGCGGCGAGCGCGTCTTCAATCCGAAAGCCGGCGACGAAGCGGGACGACATGCGGCGGCCAAAGCTGGATTGCTCGGCGAAGCGCCGGATGCTGGAGTTTTGAGAAAGGCCGATAAAGGCAGAGCGCAGAAAGGGCATTTGGTTCGGGATCCAGACAAACGCTCATTATTTCACATGCGGCGCGAAATGACGCTGGAATTAACGAGAATTTTCCACTGAGGAGGATCGAGGGCATGTCAGAATAAGGAAACCGGCCGCCCGATCCCAACGCCATCGCGACGATGCTGATCTCCCGGCTGATGAGCGCGGAAAACAGTTTGCTGGTCTTTCCGCATCCTATTAAGACGAATTAGTCAGTTACTTTTTTGTGGGATTGAGGCCGCAACGCAGGCCATCCCGCAGGGTTCCCTTTTAACGGCAACAGCGCTCAGGATCGCTTCGGAAGCGACACTGGATTCCAGGAATCAGGCAGCGCAGATGTGGAGATGGTTACATGGTGAGTCATTGCGCAAATCCCAAGTGCGCCAAGCCCCTGCACTATTTGCGGGAGGGGCGCATTTTTGTGTTCGATGTGACAGCGAGCGAGGCAGACAGCCGCGGTAAGCACTCGCGGCGGATGGAGCATTACTGGCTGTGCGGAATTTGTTCGCAGAGTTTGGCGATGGAGCAATCATCAGATGGGGTGAGGGTGGTGGCGCGCGTGCGCAGCCGTGTGCAGGAGATGAGCTTGACGAGTTCCGCTTTGGCATCGTAGGCGAAAACTGATGAGCGAAGAGCGCCTCGATTTGAGGCGCTTTTTGTTTTGGGTGCAGCCGTTTATGTACTGGACAGCGAACTGCATAAAGTCGCCTGACGGTGGGCAGGACTCCCTGTAAGGCGTCTTCGCGCGAGGCAGGGAAGGCACTCCTCATTTACTGACTTCCAAATCTAATTCTTGCTCTGGCCAGGAGATGGGGTCATCAGGTAACGATAAAAAAACGCATCGCTGCGCTTCCAGGCGTCACGCAGAACGTAGGCTCTTCGAAAGAAATGGATCTCCCCTGGGTAAATGGCCATATCGAAAGACTTCCCGAGCTTCTCCAGCGTATCGATCACCTTCAGTGTCTCCCACAGAGGCACGTTGGCATCATTCGTGCCCTGCAGCACGAGCAGCGGAGTCTCCAGCTTATCCAAGTGCTTGACCGGAGCCGAACGGTTGTAGAGGTCTGGGTCGGTCACTGGCGTCTCCCCAAGGCGTCCAAGTATCATCCCTCCGGTCGTCCAGGTTTCCCAGTCACCAACCCCCGCAACATCGATCGCGCAGCGGAAGAGATTCGGGTCTGTGAGTACCGATTGCAATGTCATAAAACCGCCATAACTCAAGCCCCATATTCCGATTCGATCGGGATCAACATAACTCAGTGTCTTCAGATAATCGGCGCCCGCATTCACATCCTGCGTTTCACCGCCTCCCAGGTCTCGTGACGCTCCCACGGCCCAGTCTCGGCTGTAGCCCGAACTGCCACGGTAATCCGGAGTCAGAATCACGTAACCCTGCTGAGCAAGATACTGGCTCATGGAGTAGTACATCCGATAGAAGCCGGGATGCCAGCCGAGATAGTTCTGATCGGCTCCCGAACCATGCACCCAGATAATCGCTGGGTGTTTTTTCGTGCGATCAAGATGCTGACTAACCATGAGAGTTGCCGGCACCGGCTTATGATCCGCCCGGCTTGGATAATGCACGGCAATCGGCGCAGTCAGATCCTCAGCCAGTAACCCGGCAGGCATTGAATTGGTCAGTCGTGACGGAGTGGAGTTGACGCGCGCAGATGTTTCGTAGAATTCGAGCGAATGCTCGACCGCACTTCTTTCATAGACGATCATTGACCCGTCGGGAGAAAACGCAGGTGCACGATTGACACCGTGCTGCGTCACAACCTGCTCAGTTCGTCCCGTATCCACAGAGGCTACGGAAATGAATCGCTCCATCTGATCGCCATCCGCACTGTGCGCCCACGCAATGCGGCTGCTGTCGGGCGACCACGCTGCGTAGCCGTCGCCGAAGTTTCCCTTGCTGATCTGCTTCGCCTCGGCTTCCGACGAAGCACTTACCGGGATAATGTAAAGATGGGGCCAGCCGGTTCGGTCGCTGATGAACGCAATCCACTTTCCATCTGGGGAAGCAACATCCTCGGCGCCATCGGCAGGCGATATCCACGCCGGATCGTGATCTTCCCATAGCGTGCGGGTCTCGCCCGAAAGCGATGTAACCTTAAGCTCCATGTTTTTGTGGTCCGCGGAAAAATCTTCATGAACAATAGAGGGACCCGCGGCCCACTGGAATTCGGTAGATCCGTAATTGCGCTCCGAAACAGGTATCCACATCGGCTCAGCCGCATAACTATAGACAGAAACGACTCCGACGCGATCGTCCCAGCTAAGGCTTCGAAACACCTTCATCAGGTTGCCGTTGTAGGGCAGTGGCTCGGATACCGACTCGTGGCGCGCGGCGTTGAAAGCTATATATCCACCATCGGGCGAGAATGCAGGATTGGACGGGTCAAGGCCTTCTGGCATGTGCGTGAGGCGTCGCCGCGTACCGGCGCGCAAAGAGGCGACCCATACATCCCCCTTCTGGACGAACGCAATTTGCTGTCGATCCCTTGAAAGAGAGAAACTTCTGACCTCCTGGAATTCCGCGAGAGGCGCGGGGGTTCGGGAAGAAGTCGACACATGCCATAGCTGGTTTCCTTTACTGAGGATGATTTCGTCCGGCGAGGACCATTCGAAGTGGCCGATGTCGCAGGTCAGAAGACCCGGATCGACCGGGAAATCGGTGAGCGCCACAGGCGATTCGCCCGCCCGAACCATAAATAACTGCTGATTTCCCGCCGCATCCCACAAAAAGGCGATCGTCTTGCCGTCTGGCGACCATCGAGCCTCGGAGGGATATTTGATATCCGCAATGCGATCGATGGTGATGCTGCCCAGCGGTTTCTGCTGAGCTTCTGCGCGGAAAGTCAGGCCAAGGCCTAACGCTATGACCAAACACAACGCCGCCGTCCTCGCTGCCATCAGCCCTCCTGACATGATGCTTGAATTTCGAAATCGGCTTCGTCGTTTACACCGCTCCGGTGGCGTTCCGGCGATCGCCGGCACGCCACCCGGGCTGCTACGACGTTAGAAGCTAAAGCGCAGAGCAAAACGAGCAATGAAGGGATTCAACTGATTTGTGGGTCTCTCGAAACTGCTTCCGCCCGTGGGGACTTCACTGATCACTGTATCCGCATTGCCGATGTTGAACAGATCAGCAATCGGCTCCAGGGTAAACCGCTCCCCTAAATGAGTCGGTCGTGACATACGAAGGTTGACGATATTCACGTTAGGCAGGCGGATGTTACCAATCGGTTCACCGATCACGGAGACCTGGCCCTGGTTCAGGTCTTCGAAAACCGCCGTGGGCGGGCCATTATTCGGATCGAGCGGGTATCCGGTGTAATGTTGGTAGTTAATGCCCAGCGAGATCGCTTTTGGCAAGGTGTAGTTGCTCAGAACTTTGAACATCTGTGTCGCGTCATAGTTCAAAGTTGCATTTTTGCGGTTGATCTCGTTGTTGGGATTGTTAAAGTCATCCCCCAGCCCGCGGGAGTAGGTCCCCTTCTGCTGCTGGATGGTGTAACCTGCCAGCAACTGCCAGCCCTTACTCATGCGCTTGGTTGCGGTCAGTTCAACGCCGTTGTAGTGGTTGGTGTTCAGTTCCGGGACATTGGTGATCAAGTAATTTGATAATCCGACGTCTGCAGAATTCAGGTTATAGAGCGTGATCGGCTGACCGGTCACGGAATTGATCAGCGGATTGCCGGAGTCATCGACGGTGGTCGCAGTGTAATCAGATGCGGGGTTGGCAAGGTTTTCTCCCGCGAACTGGTCCTTGATGTTTCGGAAGTAGTAGTTCACTCCCACCATCATGGACGAGAGAACCTGTTGTTCGTAGCCTACGTTAATTTCATTTGTGTACGGCCGTTTCAGATTTTTGTCGACCGTGGTCACCGCGCCACCACCAGCTGAAATCAGGTCAGTCGGCGAGTCCCATTCTGAATTCTGAGGGATTCCATCGCTGTTCGTGTCCGTCCACTTATAAACCTGCGTGCTCAGGCCGTTGGGGTTAACCTGCTCGGCAAGACCTGCCCCTTCGAGGATGTCGAACTGGCCGAAGTAGGCGCGAATGACTGATGTGCCCTTACCTGTCAGATCGTAGGCCGCGCCGAGCCGAGGCCGGAAGGTGTTCCAGGTGGCAATGTTTGGAGATTGCGGAAATGTTCTTTGCGGAAACAGAGCCGGGAACGTAGCGGCTGGACTGCTCTGCGCAGGATAAAACGTATCAAAGTGATCGTATCGAACGCCGAGATTCAGAGTGAGTTTCCGCTTCAGCGTAACGGAATCCTGCGCATAGACCGCAGTTTCGTGATAGATGCTCCTGACATTTACTGGTGTGTTATAGGCTACTACCTCAATCGGGGTGCCGTTGTTATAGAGAGCGTTGATACCCAGGTCCGCGGTGTAGTTGTAACCGTTATGGTTGGTAGAGGTATCGACGCCGAATTTGAAGGTATGCGCACCTCCCCAAAGATGCCCGTCGTACCAGGAAGCGCCCTCGGCAAAGGCAATATCGCTCGCCGGATTCACGAAGGAATACGGGGGAGCCCCGGACTCGGTTGAGAGGGTCACGTCCTGCCGGTTGAGAGCGGTCACAGGTACATTGGCTTGATTTTCGAGCGGAAAGACCTGATGGAGATAACCGAAGCGCGTGTCGAACAGTAAGCTGCTGTGAACAGTACTGTTCCACTCACCCTGCAGAATGTACGCGGGTTCGATCTGCCGCCACGATGCAGCGGTGTCAACGAGTGCGTACGACGTATCGCGACGGAAGAATCGATTCTGCTCGTTGAACCACCACACGAAGTCAACGCGATTATTCGCATTAATCGCATAGTCGGTGCGGAGTGTCGTGTTGCTCTGGTGGTTGGGATCGGTTGTTGCGGTGCCGTCGGGATTGGTGACGGAGAGGACACTCTCTTTGAGGTCATACAGGCGCCAGGACCCGAAAACCCACCACTTATCTCTGAGCAGTGGCGCGCCCAGATTCGTGGCCACATCGCGAGCCATAATGAACGGGGTACCCGCAGGCACTGCCGCCCCGTTGTAGATCGGGTCGGAGATGGTAGCCTGGGTGCCCGCCGACTGGTAGTACAGCGCGGCGAGGCCGTGCATCTGGTTGGAGCCCGACTTAGGCACCATGTTCATGTAAACACCGCCGACCGCAACCTCGGCGGGGGCGCTGTCGGTTACGACCTGCAATGCGGACAACGAGTCGTCGTCGATATAGAAAGAGGTGTAACCACCGCTCGATCCTGGCCAGTTCATGCGCAGACCGTTGAAGCTATAGACCTGATCGCCGGGCAGACTGCCGTGCACCTGCATCACCGACTGCTGAAAGCTCTGGCTTCCCGCAATATCGAAGTCGCTTGAGGCCACTCCAGGCGCCTGTGCCACGGTGGAGAATGTATCTCGCCCACTGGGAACGTTCTGCAGCAGCGCATCATCGAAGGTCGTCGCGGTCGTATTGTTCGTTGTGTCGATGACAACGGAATTAGCCTCGACGACAACGGACTGCTGGCTTACACCCACCGAGAGCTGCGGGCTGACGGTAGCGGTAAAACCCGGAGTAATCTCCACGTTGGAGCGGACCTCGGTCTTGTACCCCGATATGGCGTAGGTCAACTTGTAGGTGCCGGTCGGAAGCGAGTCGAACAAGTAGTTTCCGGCGACGTCGGTAGTTGCCTTCTTTGGCGTCATGATTGCGGGGCCTTCCACAATGATGCTGACCTGCGGCAAGACGCCGCCAGATGCGTCGGTAACGACGCCGCGGATGGCGCCGGTGATGGCGACCTGACCAAACGCGAAAGATGTACTTACGCCGATGAGGAACAGGAATTGCACAAACTTCTTCGTCATTTGTTTCCTCCGATGGTTTCAATGTCCTGCAGCAACGCAACAGCCAAGGGCGCCAGGACCGATTTGGGGACCGGTCCGAGGCGGCGTTCAGTGTTCGTGATCGCGAGAGCTGAAAGTCGCAACCAGGGGATGGAGATCAGCCGGCCTGAACGTATAAGGCCAGGTGTACTGCTGGACGGCTGAAAATCGAGATCAGCCGCTGAGGCGTTTGAACAGCAGAGCTATTTGTTGGCCGGAAAAAGTGTCCGTACGGCCTTCACCAGACTCAGGTCGCGGGCCTGAAGGATCGCCTGGACGGGGTCAACTGGGACGGGCGATCAAAATAACGGCACAACCAAACGCCTCGCCAGTCGCCGGTCAACAAGGGCCGAGCGAATAATCGAGAGGCGCAAACGGGGACAGCGTTGGCAGGAATGTATACAATGTCGGGATCACGTGTCAATTCTTTTTTGAATGTCCGGAGTTCGAAATGTGACGAACAGCCCGGTATTGTCACAGACATTCGCCAGCAAATAGGGGGAATAAGACTTTGTGATAGCCTCGCTTTTCGAAATGCAAATGACACATCGAATGGCGCAATTGTGTACTAACACCTCGCACGGCGACATCGAGAAACAGCTGGTCGAGCCGCCTGCACACGAGCCGACTCTGCTCTCCCGAATTTTTGAGGCAAAACCCGCACAGGAAGGAACAACTGGCTATGCCCCTGGCGCCCCGATTCCTGGTCGTCCTTACCCTAGCCGGCCTCGTCTTTTTTTCAGGCACTCCGGCTATCGCAGCCCCGCTCACGATCAGCCAACTTCTCGATATTCGACATCCGAACCAACCGGTGTGGTCTCCCAATGGCAGGCGTATCGCTTACTTGTGGGATCGCTGCGATGTCGTCAATCTGTATGTCGTGGAGTCGGATGGTAAGAGTTTGCCACGAGCCCTAACCCAACTGACCGATGGCAAGGTGACCGACCAATTCTGGTCTGACGACGGTAGATCACTTTATTTTTTTCAGAACGGCAAGCTCTGGAATGTGAATGCAGACGGTGGGACGGCGGCGAAAGTCTGGGCACCCAGGGGCGGGGCCAGCAGTGTAACTCCATCTCCCGACAGGACGCGGGTGGCGGCGATCGTTGCAGGCGAAGACGGCGGCCACATGCTCGTGGTGAGAACTCTGGCTACAGGAACTAACCAACCCATCGCACATAACAATGGATTGATCTATAGCGTTCGGTGGTCACCGGATGGACAGCGCCTGGCATTCGTCGGCGACGGGAAAATTATTCCTCATGATGTCTCGCCCGCATATTCCGGTGCGAAGCTCGTCTACCGCGATCCTGAATTTGTGCCGGGCAGGCTATATGTTGTTTCGATCGCAGGCGGAGAGCCGGTCGCCCTGGGAAGCAATGAATCAAGATACGAGGGGATTAGTTGGGCGGGCAACGGCCGACTAACCTACGAGAGGCAGGCAGAGGATTTCAAAGACCGCAGGATCGTTATTGCCGATATTCGCGACGGTCAGGAGCATGTGATTCACACAGACCACGACGCGCAGTTCTGGAGCCTGCCCGAAGGCGAAGCCGGCGGAGAGCCGCTGCCTTCCCCGGATGGCAAATGGATCGCCTACGTCAGCGACGCGGCGGACGACTGGGATCATCTCTATATCGTCGCTGCAGACGGAGGCGATGCGATTCAGATCACCAGCGGGCATGCAGAGGCGTGGCGCCCCGCATGGTCCCACGACAGTCATTCTCTTGCCTTCGATACCAACGACTCCGACCATCCTGGAGACCGGCGAATCGGTATCGCTACGATTTCCGCGGATAATTCGAGGCCAGCAGTTCGATATGTGACGAAGCTGGACGGGACAAATACTGAGCCGGTGTGGTCCCCTGAAGACACCAGCATTGTCTACCAACATACGGATTGGCAAAATTCCGCCGATCTTTACACAATGCTTTCGTCAGGAACTGCTCCTGCGGCGCGTCTGACTGACTCCATGCCTCGGGAGCTGGATAAATCACTGCTGGTTAAGCCGAAGTATGTGATCTTTCCAGGAGCGGATGGAACCCCCGTGCCAGGTTGGCTGTTTTTACCTCGCCATCTGGACAAAACCAAAAGGCATGCAGCGATTGTCTGGATTCACGGCGATGGCATCAACCAGAATTACGATGGCTGGCATATTCAGCGAAACTACGCTGTCTACTACAGCTTGCATCAGTATTGGTTGCAGCACGGCTACGTAGTGTTCGCTCCTGACTATCGCGGAAGTATAGGCTACGGGGCAAAGTGGCGCTCCGCCGTATACATGGATGTAGGCGGCAAGGATGCGGAAGACGCGTCGCGAGCAGGCGAGTATCTCAAGACGCTTCCCTATGTTGACGGGAACCGTATCGGCGTGTGGGGATTGTCGTATGGCGGCTTCTTTACGCTCATCGCGGTTACTCGACATCCCCTCCTGTTTCGGTCGGCTGTCGACGTTGCCGGTGTCGTGGATTACGCAATGTATTATGACGATCCCTACCACGGTAGCTGGACGGCAAGCCGTATCGGTACTCCGGAACAGAATCCGCGGGTATATGCCAATGCATCGCCAATCTCCCACATTAATGAATTACAAAGGCCTCTTCTCATTCTGCATGGCACTGCGGATGTCAACGTGCCTTTCATCGAGTCGGTGAGACTCATCGATGAAGCACTAAAGGCAAAGAAGGGTGACCTGATCACATTCATGATGTATCCCGGGGAGTTTCACTACTTCAGCCGGGAGCAGGTGTTGGGAGATGCCTGGCGACGCGTCGATGAGTTCTTTGCGAAGACACTGTCACCGGCAAAGCAACCGTGAATCGGCATCCGCAAGCTGGCGATTGATCATTAACGGCAGAGGATTTGAATGCTTGCCTGGGCCGAACCCGGCGTGCGAAGGTTTGCTTTTGCGTCGAATTGTTATTGCTGGATGGATGGCCAGTCGTTGATCCAGTCGAGGTTCCTGATCCACATGTAGAGGGCGCCGTTCTGCGTCATGTTGAGGGCGTGGAAGATGATGAGGCTGTCGCCATTGGTGGCGTCGATATAAGCGGTGCCGCCGCCAGGAGCGTTCCAGGTGGTGTCGGCCTGAAGTAGGACGGTGCCCCCGCCGTTCATCATGGAGGTTCCCGCTTCATCGACGAAGGGTCCATGAGGGCTGGCGGAGCGGCCGACTGCTTCCTTGTAGTTATCGGTGGCGATGGTCCGGTTGCAGCAGAAATCGATGGAGACGAACAGGTAGTAGTAGCTGCCGTGATGGACGAGGGAGGCGCCCTCAATGGGATTGGCGTAGACGCCGGGGCGGGTGGCGAGGTTGTATCGGGTGGGTTGGGACGCGAGAAGCTTGCCGGTGGCGGGATCGATCTGGCGTTGCTTGATGCCTGTCCAGTAGCTGCCATAGGTCATCCACAGGCTGCCGTCGGTATCGATCAGGATATTAGGATCGATGGCGTTGAAGTCGTCGCCCCGGTTGGACTCGAGGACTTCGCCCTGGTCGACCCACTTATAGGCCGGGTCGGCGGCATCGAGGGTGGTGTTGGTGACGAGTCCGATGACGGAGTGCTGCGAACCGAGGGTGGATCCGGCGTAGTAGACGTGATAGGCGCCGTTGAACCAGGAGACGTCGGGGGCCCAGAGTCCGATGATGCCGGGAATTTTCGCGATCACCCAGGCGGGCATGGCGACAGGAAAGATGCTGCCGCACGCGATCCAGTTGACTTTGTCCTGGGAGCAGCGGAAGGGCAGGTAGTTCGATCGAGGCAGGCCGATGACGTCGGTAGAAAAGGCGTAGTATGTCGAGTCCTGGCGGATGATGCTGGGATCGTGGACGGGTTGGGTATCGCCTGCGAGGGAATAGTTGGCGAGGGGATCGACGGGTTCAGAAGCCCAGGAAAGATTGCCTTCGCCGGGGTTGGTCGGGGAAGCTTCCACAGTTGTAGGGTGGACGGCGTTGCCGCAGGCGCAGACACAGAACAGACACGCGGAGAGCAGGGAAATACCTGCAGCCCGCCTGACGCAAGGCATAAAAGCGGAACACCCTTTCAAGGAAATCTGCCGGAACTGTACCGTATGTTTACCAGAATGGCAACAGATAATTTTTTTGTCAGCGACGGGGGTAACTCGGATTGCGATGACCGGAGCAGGAGAGGCTGCTGTCCTAAAAGAGCAATGGATCAAGATTCTCGAGGGTGCGATTGAAATCGGTCCGAGCGGTTTCGCCAAAGGGTACTTGGAATGATGGGCAGGAGTCGCTGGTATTGATATTCAAACCGGAGCAGTATCAGCTTCTTGCTGTGGGGTAAACCTGGCTTGCTTCCGCCTGGAGCCTGGCTTTGTATTGGGTTTGGATTTGGGCTTGTTTTTGGGTTCGGGTTTCGGTCGCAGGAGGAGACGCATGCTTTGACTCAAAACCGCCTTTGAGCCGAGGTTGTCCTCTGGGTCGTTGATGTTACGCCTGAAACCCTGGAATCAGGAACGGCGGAAGCGGCGAAGTCCGGTGGCGATTCCTGCGGCGGCGAACACTTTGAGAATGTCGCCCGGAAGGAAGGGCAGGACGCTGAGGATGAGAACTGCGGTAAGCGAGCGATGGGTATGGACGCCGGGCTGGAGCCAGAACCAGGCTGCCCCGCCGAGAAGGATGAGGGCGCTGCCGACGGCGGCGGCCAGGAGCGCGGGGGTAAATGCTCCGCGAGCGATGCGGGTGCGCAACCATGCGGTGAGCGCGGCGGCAAAGGGATAAGAGAGCAGGTAGCCGCCGGTGGGGCCGAGCAGTTGAAGCATGCCGCCAGGACCGTGCGGTGTGAAGACGGGCAGGCCGGATGTACCCTCAATGAGATAGAGAACCAGAGCGCCGGCGGCCGCCGAGGGCGAGAGGAGCAGTCCGAGAAGAAGGACGGCAAAGGGCTGGAGAGTGATGGGAACAGGTGTGAACCAGAGCGGAAAGGAGAGGTGTGCGCAGACGGCAACAAAGAGGGAACCGAGAACCACGGTCAGCGGCCAGCGAAGGAAAGCGGACTGTGCGCGCGGAAGAGCGGGTGAGGCGGCGGAAGCGGAATTCATCGCGGCTCCTGTGGAGGATTAGAGCGGTTCGTCGTGATGTTCGGCTTGGGAGCGAGCGGCGGTGCGCTGCCGGCGGACGTGCCGGACCACAGCGAGGGCCGCCCAGATAAGCGCCATCGTACTGAGAAGGAGGACGCCGTACAGAACTTGCACAAAGGAGAGGATAACAAAACGAGGTGGGCCGGAGGGGGAATGGCGGGCCGGCCGAGGCGGCGATTCTCCTAGCTGTGAGCGGTCTCGATTGCCCATTGCGGTTGCGCAACGGGCGATGGGGCGGGAAGGAGGATGTCGAGAACGAGCGTGAGCGCGAGGAGGAAGGGAAGCAGGAAATCGAGGAAAGGAACGATGGTGAAGAACTGAATCTTTGGGACGGTGAGGTCGCAGAGGACGGCGATGGGGACGACCAGGTAATCGAGGGCGAGCTGAGCGAGGGCGAGGACGCGCGCCTGCGCAGCGAGGCGGCCGGCGGGGCGATGGAGCACGACGATGAGGCAGGCGGGGAGCAGCAGGATGTGGTTGTAGATCATCAGCGTCTCATTGGGCATGAGGCAGACGGTGGTGGCCAGAGCGGTGGCGCACAGGACGCCAAAGAGGCGCGAATCGGGCGGGCACTGGCGGCGGGTCCAGAGGGCGACGGCGGCGGCGATGGCGAGGACGACTTCAAGAGCGAGGCCGAGCCAGTGGCCGAAGAGGAACTGCAGATCGGGGCGGAGATGGCGGTAGACGACGTAGTCGGCCATGGCGGCGCGCCATTGCGGGAGCCAGCCGGGGACGAGCCATGTGGCGCACGCGAGTAGCGCGGCTGTGGTGAGGGCGAAGGAGAGGAGGAAGGTCCACTGACGGCGGAGGAGGGTCCAGAGACAGAGCCAGGCGATGAGGGGTCCGGCGAGCTGGGGCTTGATGGTGGCGAGGGCGAAGAGGATTCCAGCAGCGGCGGGATTGCCGCGCTGGAGCAGCCAGCAGCCTGCGGCGAGGAGCGCGGCGACGACGAGGGTGGGCTGGATTTGATGGATGCCCCAGACGGCTGTCCAGCTGGCGAGTGTGAGGAGGATGGTGAGCGCGAGGTGCGGAGGGGAGAGGTGAATGCGCGCGACGCGGAGCCACATGGGGACAGAAGCGGCGGTGAGGATGGGGAGCAGAAGCAGGAAGATGAGGCGGGTTGTGGGCCAGGAGAGTCGTGCGAACGGGGAGAAGAGGACGAGAGTGTGGGCCGGGTAGGCGTAGGCCATCTTGTTGACGTTGTCGGAGGGGCGCAGGGCGCGGCCATAGTAGGCGGTCTGGATCTGTTGGGTAGTTGCGTCGGAATACGGATTGCCGTGGGCGAGGGCCACACGGGTGCCGATCCAGACGGGAATGAGGTCCGGTTGCGCGGGCGGAAAGTCGCGGCGGATGACGTGGATGTGGAAGAGGGGAGCGGCGACGAGAATGGCGATGAGGACGGGCGCGAGGCGCTTGAGGAGGGTGCGAGCTGGGTTGGGGGCGGAGGCTTCGGTCTGCGTGGCGGGCGTCATGGGTGATCTGCCTGGTAGAGGATGTCGGCGCCGGATTGTTGGAGCACGGTCAGGTGCCAGCCCGATTCACGGAGGCGAGGGAGGATCCAGTTATCGCGGGGCTTGCCCGTGCACAGCAGGACAAAGCGCGGATGGCTGGCGGTGAAGCTTGAGTAAGTCGCAATGGGCTCCGGCAAATCAGCACGGTCGATCCAAACGGATAGCTCAGCGAGGAACGCTGGACGCTGGACGGCGTAATCGATGTCGGAGAGGAAGATGAGTCTCTGCTGGATGGCGGGGGGCGCATACCACCACTGCGGAACATAGAGGAAGGGATCGGCAGCGACGATGGGGAGGGCCTCCGGGGCATTCAACAGGAGCGGGGGGACTGCGGACTGGACCAGTTGACGGCGGCCCGCGGGATGACGGGCTTCCGCGAAGCAAAGATCGACAGCGGCGACGAGGAGGAATCCGAGGCAGAGCACAGCGAGAATCGGCTCGGCAGCGGAGCGCAGGCGTCCGGTGCGAGGCCAAGCCCAGGCACAGAGAAGGGTGAGGCCGAGTGTGGTGTCGACTGCGTAGCGAGGCTGAAAGTAGCCGGTGGTGACAGCAGCCAGGAGGATCTGAGCCGGGACGATGAGCGCGAGAGCGATGGCAGCGGCCATCTCATGACGCGGGACCGCGGGCAGTTCCGGTGTAGGTGAGTTGAGTGTTTTTGCGGATGGAGGCAGGCAGGCGAGAAGAGTGAGGGGAAGAAAGAGGAGCCAGGGAAGCATTGCCGGCCAGCAGATGAAGTCCAGCAAGGAAGGGCGCGCGAAGAAATGGGTATTGTGCAGGATTGCGCTGTCGAGGAGTGTGCGGGTGCGGAGGGCGAGGGGGATGGTGAACGGGAAGGCCAGCAGCCCGGCGGCGATGGCGGCGAGCACGCCAAGGTCGATACGACGGTGGGAACGGAAGCGAATCACTTCTCCGGCGAGGAGGGCGGGGCCAATCTGAAGGAAGCCGTAATGATGGCTGAGGATCGCGCCGGCGATGGCGCAGGCCAGTCCGGTGAGCGGCAGGAGGCGGTTTCGCTTGTATAGAGTGGCTGTTTGCCAGCAGAGAAAGGCGAGCGCTGTGAAGGCGAGCGTGAGCTCGTAGGGCCGGGCATTGAAGGAGAGACCGAAAACGGAGAAGCCACTGAGGAGGATTCTGCCGGTGGACGCGCCCAGCATCAGAAGGAGCGCGAAGAGTGCCTGGACCCGAGTTCCGTGGACGCGAACGATGCGCCAGGCGAGCCAGCTGGCGGCGAGGTAGGCGATCATCTCTGGCAAACGGGCGCCGAGCTCAGAGGTGCCGAGCCACTGGAGCGAGAGGTGCGTGAGGAGGTACTGGAGCGGCGGCTGACTGTCGGCGGGCATGGCGTGCAGCATTGCTGACAGGGAGGGGAGACGGGAGATGAAGATGGTGAAGAATTCGTCGAAGGATAGGGGGACGCTGACGGCGCTGTAAATCAGGAGGAGGGCGAAAACAGCGAAAGCCGCGCAGAGCCAGAGGCGCTCGTGGCGGGAGATGGAACAGACGAGGCGATCGAGGAGGGCCGCGATCCTGGACGCAGTCCGGGGCGGCACGACAGCGGTGCTCATTACGCGGTCCTGGTCTGGTTCCAGATCCTGAGGAGAGCGACGGCGTGGCGAAAGAAGATCCCGGGCATCTTGCTCCATCGATAGACCTGGGTTACGCCGGAAGCGCGAAGGCGGTGATTGACAGGAATCTCAAGGATGGAGAATTTATGGCGGTGGGCGCGGGCGACAAATTCCCACCAGAAGCCTTCCTTCATCTCGCCGAGTTCGGCGCCGAGCTGGTGGGCCACTTCACGGGGAAAAAGCACGAAGGGGCAGCTGGGGTCGTGGACAGGCGTGTGGAAGACGGTCTGGTACATCAGGTAGAAGAAGCGGGAGAAGGTCTTGCGCAGGATGTTGTCGGCGCGGTTGACGCGCCAGCCGATGACGATGTCGGCGCTGCCGCGCTGGTTCCAGAACTTGGCGAAGTCTTTGGGATCGCACTGACCATCGGAGTCGAGGCAGAGAAGGTAGTCGGCCTCGACCATGGCCATGCCTTCGCGGACGGCGCGGGAGTAGCCTTTGCGGTCGTCGCTGAGATTGAGGCGGAGGGGGAGTTCGGTGGCGAGCTTGCGAAGGATCGCTTTGGTGTTGTCGCGGCTGCCGTCTTCACAAATGATGAAGCCGACATTGACGGACTGAGAGAGCTCGGCGTGCATGCCGCGAATGGTTTCTTCGATGCTCTCGCCTTCGTTGTGGACGGGAAGAAGGACTTCGAGGTTGACGCCTGGCACTTGAGTTTCCCTTCTGACTTAGGAGCCGTCTGCGCCGGCTAAGAGCTGCCGGAGCAGGAGTAGCCTGGGCCCGGCTGCGGAGTGATTCATGAACGGATGGAAAGGAGGATACGGGGCCGGCGGCGGGTACTAAATAGCGCAAAGGTGGGAAGGCGGTGCATCTTCGGCGGAACAGAGGGATGGCGGGAGTAGGCGCGGAAGAGAAGTGGGCAGCAAAAGAGGGGCTTTGATGCTAATGCGATTGTCGAGAGAGGGAGTTCCCGGTAAACTGAAGCTTCGGCATTGCGTGGGTTTGCGCGTGGGTGCGGGATCAGGCGGGATTGGGGCTGGCGGGGGATCGCGGGTCCGATAGCGCCAATTTTTGACGAAATCCTTGAGCGGACTCGTCTTTTTTGGAGAAGACATGGCACAGGTTTGCGATATTTGCGGCAAGGGTCCGCAGTTTGGGAACAATATTTCGCACGCGCACAACATTACGAAGCGGCGCTGGAATGTGAATCTGCACCCGGTGAAGGCGAAGGTGGGCGGCGGAGCGAAGCGGCTGCGCGTGTGCAGCAGCTGTCTGAAGGCTGGGAAGGTAACGAAGGCGTAGCCTTCGTTCGCGATAGCTGTTAGCCACTGGCTCCTGGCTGATGACCGGTGGCCGGTGGAGTCGTCCCTAGTGGGCGGCTGTGATATGGCCCGATGCGGGCGCAGCTGTGATCGCGGCGCGGATGGCGGCTTCGGGTGCGGAGTCGTCGAAGCGAACGCCGTTTTCAGTTCGAACCACTCCTAATTTCTTCCAGAAAGCGTCAAGGTCGATCGTGACGGGCTGGTTGGCCATGCGGTCGTACTGCTCTTCGAGCACGTGCGTGCCGGTGGCGGCGTCGCCTGCTTGAAAAGCCTTGCGTATCGGCCAGTCCTGATCGATGGTGCCCCCGGCCACGACGATGGCGCGGAGCGCATCCTGCAAGCCTTTTTTGTTGTGGGTCTGCTCGCGGATAGTGACGTCGGCCAGCATGTAGAACTGCGCGCCGCCCCAATAGGTTCGGCCCCAGGTGTGGGTTCGGTCGAGGCCCTGGTCGCCAGACTGGGGATTGCCTTTGGGCATGTCACGCACCATGTCGGCCCAGATTCTTTCGGGCTGAAGGAAGCCAGCCTGCACGCGGGCCACGGGCTCGACGTAGACCGCGGATCCCTCCTCAATCCAGTGGTGATCGTCGTCCTGCGAGGGGAACGCGGTGTGGATAAGCTCGTGAGTCATGGTCCAGTCGTCGGTGAGCTCGGCTACGGTGGTGTGCTGGCCGAGGCGCATGCGAGTGAAAGCGGGGTTTCCACCGACGTCGCCCCAGGTGGTGCCCTGGAGAACGCCGTGGCGATCATCGGCAGGAACGATGAGGACGCGATCGTTGGGGACAGGGAAGCGGGCGTAGTAGGTGGCGACGGCGCTGGCCGCATTTTCGACCCACTGCATGACTTGCGGGGTGGGGAGATCGAGGGAACCTGGAGCGAAGTCGACCTGGATGGTGGAACCATCGATGTGGAAGCTTTGCGTGGAAGCGACGGGCAAGCGCCACGGTGGGCCGCGATGTTCGGAGCTCTGGGGCGCCTGTTGGGAGAACGCCGTTACCAGGAGCGAAGCGGTGCAGGTAGTGGCAAGGGCGATGCAGAGCAGGGACAGCGTGCGCGGCCGCGTCATGGGGAGTGGCTCATTGTAAAGCCGGTCTCTGACGAAGGTCCACCGCTCAGTGACGGCCGCCAGGATTGGTGCGGCGGCTGTCACGAGGGGAGTGGTTATTTGGGTTTCTCGAAGTTGAGGGCGGCGGAGTTGATGCAGTAGCGAAGGCCGGTAGGGCGCGGTCCGTCGGGAAAGACGTGCCCGAGGTGCGCGCCGCAGCGGGCGCAGGTGACTTCGACGCGACGCATGCCGTGGCTGACGTCCTCGTGGGTGTCAATGGCGGCGGAGTTGACAGGGAGATAGAAGCTGGGCCAGCCGGAGCCGGAATCGAATTTCGTGTCAGAGGGGAACAGTTCAGCTCCGCACGCGACGCAGCTGTACATGCCGGTGTCGTGATTATGGGTGAGGGTTCCGGTAAAGGCGGGCTCGGTGCCTTTCTGGCGGGTGACGTAATACTGCTCGGGGGTGAGCTGAGCGCGCCACTCGGCGTCGGTCTTCTGGATTTTCTCGGGGGCAGTAGAGGTGGGCGTTGTGTCGGTTTTGGTATCAGACATTTTGGGGTACTCCTGTTGATTCGATGGGCGTGGGGTCAAACGGTTGCGATGACTTCGATTTCGACCAGCGCATTGCGAGGCAGGCCCGCGACGGCGACGGTAGAGCGGGCCGGAGCGGGGACGCCTTCCGGGGCCAGGTACTTTGCGTAGACGGAGTTCATGGCGGCGAAGTCCTCCATATCTTTGAGGAAGACGACGGTCTTGATGACGCGGGAGAGATCGCTGCCGGCGGCGATGAGGATGGCTTTGACGTTTTCGAGGACCCGCGTGGTCTGATCGGTGATGGCGCCGGCGATGATCTGACCGGAGGCGGGATCGAGGGCGATTTGTCCGGAAGTGTAGAGGAGATTGCCAAGGCGAATGGCCTGGGAATAAGGGCCGATAGCGGCGGGAGCGTGCTGCGTAGAGACGGCGGCCTTCTGCGTTTCGTTCATGGCATTGATTGTGCCGGTGTGGGGAGGCCGGTGGCAAGGATGGTACGTTGGTGAGGCGCTGAGAGGGCGGATACCCCTTTGGAGGAGTGCGCGTCCAAAGGGGGCACGGTAAAATAAGCTACGTCTCCATGAGAACCGCAGTTATTAGTCCCCTCCTTCTAGTGGCGTGTGCTTTCTGTGCGACGGTGAGCCTGCGAGCGCAGACGCCGGCACCTGCACAGCCGACTCCGCAGCAGAGCCAGCCGGCGGCCGAGCCGGCCCAGCAACCAACGCCGACCCTGAAACCACATCAGGATGACAGCGGGCAGAATCCGCAACCGCAGGGCGACCAGGGCCAGTTCACGATCACAGTTCCGGTGAACGAGGTCTACCTGGAGTTCGCGGTGACGGACAAGCACGGGCACTTCATCCGCGATCTGCAGCAGAACCAGTTTGCGCTGCTGGACGATCACAAAGCGCCAGCGCAGGTGTTCAGCTTTACGCAACAGACAAATTTGCCGCTGCGCGTGGGGATCCTGATCGACACGAGCACCTCGATCCGGCAAAGGTTCCAGTTCGAACAACAGGCTGCGAATTCGTTTTTGCTGGAGATTCTGCGGCCGAAGTCGGACAAGGCGTTTATCGAAGGCTTCGATGTGACGCCTGATTACAAGCAGGACTGGACGAACAATATTGACTCGCTGTCGGCAGGAATCCAGGGGCTGCGGCCGGGCGGCGGAACGGCGCTCTATGACGCGGTGTACAGTGCCTGCCGGGACAAGCTGCTCACTTCGCGCGGGCAGGAGCCGGTGCGGAAGGCGATTGTGCTGGTGAGCGATGGGGACGACAACCAGAGCCACGCTTTTCTGGAAGACGCGATTAAAGAATGCCAGCGGGCGGAGACGATTGTTTACGCGATCAGCACGAACGTGAGCCCGAGCAGGGATCGCGGGGATGACATTCTGAGCAAGATGGCGGAGGCGACGGGCGGGAAGGCGTTTTTCCCGACGCGAATCGAAGACATGCCGAACAGCTTTGGAGAAATACAGGAAGAGCTGCGGAGCCAGTATGCGCTGGTATACAAGCCGGCGGATTTCGCGGCGAATGGAGCATTTCGGCAGATTTATCTTTATTGCCTGGACCGGCGGTATACGGTGCGGGTGCGCGAAGGTTATTTCGCGCCGAAGGGCTGAATAGCCAGGTCAGCTTCCGGCTTCAGCGTTCAGAAAAAGGTGCGGCGGTCATAGCCGCAGCAAACAAGTGGCTATGGCGTGGTATTGCGTGGCGGCGATAGGCTCGTAATGCGCACCATTTTCGGCGGCTGCTGATAAGCGGTGGGCCTGAGATCTTAAAAAAAGGGGAACAGTCATGAGGTCGCTTGCGATCCTGACTTTAAGTGCGGCTTTGAGTGCGATGCCGGGCGTCGCGTGGCATGTGGGCATGGCGCCCGCACCGGATGCGGGGAAAACGCCGATCCTGCTGGAGCTATTTACGTCAGAGGGATGCTCGAGCTGTCCGCCGATCGACAGTTGGGCGGAGCGGATCGACGCGGCGCAGCCGATTCACGGCGCGGAGCTGATTATCCTGAGCGAGCATGTGGATTACTGGGATCATGATGGCTGGAAGGATCCGTTTTCGTCCGCGCAAATGACGGCGCGGCAGCGAGGCTACGCGACACTGCTGGGGCTGACTGATGTGTACACGCCGCAGGTGATCGTGGATGGATCGGCGGAGTTGCTTCCGTATAAGACGGAAGCGGCGAAGGCCAGTCTGGACAAGCTGTCGAATGCGCCAATGATGGCGGTGCAGGTTTCTTCGGCTGCGGTGGCGGGTGAGGAACTGACGGGGAGTGTGACCGTGGACGGGTCGGGACAAAAGCGCGGCGGGGATGTTTACGTGGCCGTGGCGCTGGATAAGACGCAGACCGATGTGCTGGCCGGGGAGAACAACGGCAAGAAGCTGACGAACGTGGCGGTGGTGAGGGAGATCCAGAAGGTCGGGAAGCTGGAGAAGGGGAAGAGCTTTGACGGAACCTTCAAGGTGAAGTTGTGGCCGGGAGCGGACCCTGGGAACCTGCGGGTGGTGGCCTTTGTGCAGGAGTCGGGATTGGGAAAGGTGCTGGGGGCGGGGATGACGAAGGAGATTGCAAAGACAGGGAATTAAGGTACTGTCATCGTAATGACATGGTATAGTCGTTGTCATTACGGAGGCATCCGTGGCCAAAGAGGCTGTTTTCACCGTCAAGCTGGAAACCGAACTGCGCGACGCATTTGTCGCTGAGGCGGCTGCGCTTCATCAGCCTGCTTCGCAGCTGGTTCGGGAGTTCATGCGGGAGTTCATCAGGAACCGTGAGGAAGAGCGCGAGCACGATGCGTGGTTTCGGGCCGAGGTGCAGAAGGCGCTGGATGATAAAAGGCCGGGGATTCCGCATGAAGAGGTGGAGAAGCATTTCGCAAGGCGACGGGCGAATGCGATGCGTAAGGCCGGCTAGCGAATGCGCCTGTACTGGTCGGAGGCGTCGCTCCGCGATCGAGACGAAATCTTCGACTACATCGAGGCGGACAATCCTGAGGCGGCGGTCGAGGTCGACCTTCGCATCAGAGAGCAGACCAGCTCACTGATTCGCTTTCCCTCCGCGGGTCGCCCTGGTCGCGTACGAGGCACGAGAGAATTGGTTATCCAGGGTACTTCCCATATCGTCGCGTATCGAATAGAGCGCGACCGAATTCGTATTCTTCGCGTGCTGCATGGGGCGCAGCTATGGCCGCCACGCTTTTAGGTTTAGCCAAGCAGTTTTTCCAACGCGGCCTCGTCGATGACGTTCACGCCTAGTCCTTTGGCTTTGTCGAGTTTGGAACCGGCGTCTTCTCCGGCTACAACATAGTTCGTTTTTTTGCTGACGGAGCCGGAGACACGTCCGCCGGCGGATTCGATTTTGGCCTTGGCGTCTTCCCGCGATAAGTTGGGCAGAGTTCCGGTGAGGACGAAGGTAAGGCCTTCGAGCTGAGACGTTTTTTTGCGCTTCTCGGCGGTGAAGGTGAGGCCGGCCTTGTGGAGCTTGCGGACGAGCGCGCGGTTCTTTTCTTCATCGAAAAATTCGCGGATGGCTTGAGCGACGCGTGGACCGACTTCGTCGACCTTTTCCAGATCATCGGCGGAGGCGGCCATGATGGCGTCCATGGAGCCGAACTCCTCGGCGAGAAGCTGGGCGGTGCGCTGGCCTACAAAGCGAATGCCGAGTCCGTAGAGGACGCGATCGAGGCCGGCCTTCTTTGAATTAGCAATTTCTTCGAGAAGATTGTCGGCTGTCTTCTGGCCGATGCGGTCGAGCGAGAGCAGTTCGTCGGCGGTGAGGGAGTAGAGGTCGGCGATGGATTTGACCAGGCCGCGTTCGAGGAGCTGAGTGACGAGGGAGTCGCCGAGGCCTTCGATGTTCATGACGCCGCGTGAGGCGAAATGCAGCAGGCTGCCGGTGAGGCGGGCGGGGCAGTCGACGTTGACGCAACGGTAGTCGACTTCGCCTTCGGTGCGGACGATTTCGCTGTTGCAGTCGGGGCAGTGCGTGGGGAAGTGAAATTTCCTGTGGCCACGCGGGTGCTCTTTATCTTCGACGACTTCAACGATTTTGGGGATGACGTCGCCGCCGCGCTCGACTTTGACATAGTCACCGATGAGGAGGCCCAGGCTCTCGATCTGGTCGGCGTTGTGGAGGGTGGCGCGGGAGACGGTGGTGCCTCCGATGGAGACGGGCGTGAGGATGGCGACGGGGGTGAGCTTGCCGGTGCGGCCGACCTGGACCTTGATGTCCTCGACCTGAGTAATGCCGGCGCGGGCGGTGAATTTGTAGGCGACAGCCCAGCGCGGGGCGCGGCCGGTATAGCCGAGGCGACGCTGGACCTGAGCGGAGTTGACCTTGATGACGACGCCGTCAATTTCGTAACCGAGACTGGCACGATTGGTCTCGGCTTTTTCGACGAAGGTGAGAAGGTCTTCGATGGTGCTGATGGATTTCCTATTGGGATTGACGCGGAAGCCGAGAGCGGTGAGTGCGTCGAGGGCCTCAGACTGCTCGGGGAGCAGATCTTCGCCCGTTGCTGTAAGGAGGAAGTAGCCGTAGAAGTCGAGGCGCCGCTGGGCGACTATGTTGGGCTCAAGAGTGCGGATGGTTCCGGCGGCGTAGTTGCGGGGATTGGCTGCGGGCTCGAGGCCCTGGGCGACGCGCTCTTCATTGGCTTTGAGGAAGGCGGTGAGGGGCATGACGATTTCGCCGCGAACTTCGAAGGTGGCGGGGACGCGAGCCTTCTTGAGGGTGGCGGCGGGGATGGAGAGCGGAACGGAGCGGATGGTGCGGACGTTGGAGGTGACGTCTTCGCCGATGGTCCCATTGCCGCGGGTAAGGGCGCGGGCGAGGTGCGCTGAACCGCCGGGCACAGCCTGGTATTGGAGGGCCATGGAGAGGCCGTCCATTTTGTATTCGCAAACGTAGCCGATGTCGGCCTTGTCGCCGGCCAGGGAGCGAACGCGGCGATCCCAGTCGCGCAACTCTTCTTCGCTGGTGACGTTATCGATCGACAGCATGGGGCGCGAGTGAGCGACCTTGGCAAAGCCTTCTTTGGGTTTGCCGCCGACCCGCTGGGTGGGTGAGTCGGGAGTGATGAGGTCGGGGAGTTCTTTCTCGATGTGCTGAAGCTCGCGCACAAGGTCGTCGTACTCGGCGTCAGAGATGGAGGGTTTGTCGAGCACATAGTAGAGGTGCTCGTGGTGACGGATCTTATCGCGGAGGGCGTCGAGTTTTTTCTGGACGGCGGCGTCGGACATGCTTTGAACATGGTAAAACGGCGGCGCGATTGCGAGCCGGCGCGGATTTAGCGCTTGCTGAGGCGGAGAGACTCCCAGCTTGCGTCTGAGGACCAGCCGCCATCGACAGTGAGGGTGTGACCGTTGACGAAGGGGCTTTCCGCGGAGTCGGCGAGGAAGGCGATGGCGTGGGCGATGTCGTCGGGCGAGGCGAAGCGGCCCATGGGCACACACTGGGTGATGTCGGCGTCGGTGTAGGTGCCGCGGGCCTGGTCGGCGGCGTCCATCTCAGTTTTGACCCAGCCAGGGCAGACGGCATTGACGCGCACGCCGCGGCCGCCCCACTCGGCGGCGAGGGTGCGGGTGAGGCCGACGAGGCCGTGCTTGGAGGCGTTGTAGGCGGCGCGATCGGCGACCGCGGCCAGTCCTGCGATGGACGCAACATTAATGATGGAGCCGCTGCGAGCCTCAAGCATGATTTTGCCGAAGGCGCGGGCCAGCAGGAAGGGCGCGACGAGATTGACTTCGAGAACGCGGCGGTATTCGGCGGTGGTGGTTTGTTCGGCTGGGCGGATGAGGCTGATACCAGCGTTGTTGACGAGGACGTCGACGCGGCTGTAGTGATTGATCACGGCGCGCGCGAATTGCTCGACGGTCTCCTCGGAGGTGATGTCTCCGGTGAAGGGAAGCGCTGTGCCACCGCGGTACTGGATGGCCTGGACGGTGGCGTCGGGTGATTGCAAGTCGATGATGGCGACGCGGAACCCGCGCTCGGCGAGCAATTCGGAAGTGCGGCGGCCAATACCCTGGGCACCGCCGGTGACGACTGCGACTTTTTGATTTGCACTCATTCCGCGAGGATCCTCAGCTTTATCTTCCAACAAGTCGGGGATTTCGGTCGCAGCTGAGGGATTGGTACGGAGCAGCGGCCTGAGGTACGGTGATCCTGCACCGCGAAATATTCTCCTAACCGGGCCACCGAAGCCCGGTCTAATGCGCTGAATGGACGGAAACGATCACTCCATTGTCCGGGCCGTGTTGGCTGGGGACAAGGACGCGTATGGGGCGCTGGTTCGCGCCCACAGTACGACTGTATTCCGAGTGGCGTTTCGCATTGTCGGCAACGAAGCCGATGCGGAGGAGATTGTGCAGGAGGCCTTTTTGCGCGGGTATCAGCGGCTGGAAAGTTTTGAGCTGCGATCGAAATTCGGGACATGGATCTACCGGATTGCAGTGAACTGCGCGCTGAACCGGGTAGGGAAGAGCGAAGTGGACGCGGAGTACCGGCACGGAGAAGAAAACGATCCGGAGCAGAAGACGGTGCAGGTAGCGGCCACCGGGGCCGATCCGGAGCGGGTGCTGCTGAGCCGCGAAATTGGAACGGCGCACGAGCAGGCGATGCAGCGGCTGACGGCGACCGAGCGCACGGCTTTCATCCTGCGGCATATGGAGGATCGCTCGATGAGTGACATTGCGGACGTGCTGGGCATCGCGCCCAATTCCGCGAAACAGGCGGTATTTCGGGCGGTACAGAAATTGCGGCGCGAACTGGCGCCGTTGCGGGGCAATGCATGAAGCACCTGAACGAAGAAGAGCTGATCGCGTTGTATTACGGGGAGCCGGCGGAGGATCCGGATGCTCGCCGGCATCTGGCGCAGTGTGAGGAATGCGCGGGGAGTTATGCGGAATTGAAACAGGATCTGGAAGGGATTCAGGCGGCGGAGGCTCCGCCGCGGGGCGTGGAGTATGGCGAGCAGGTGTGGCAGGCGCTGCGGCCTTCTCTGGTGGCGTATGAGCGGCCGCGGCGAAGCTGGTTTGGGATTTCGTGGAAGGCGGCGGGGTTGGCTACAGCGTGCGCGGTGCTGATCGCGCTGGGATTTGTGGGTGGGCGGTACTGGGAGCGACGGGGGACCAATCTCGCGAAGAACGCGGCGGGCGGGGCGAATGCGCAGGCCACGCAGCGCGTGGTGCTGGTGGTGCTGACCGACCACCTGGACCGGACGGAGCGTTTGCTGGTGGCATTGCAACATGCGGATGCGGGCGATGCGCCGGAATTGCAGAGCCAGGCGCGGGAACTGCTGGCCTCGAACCGGTTGTATCGCGCGAGCGCGACGGAAGCAGGCGATCCGGCGCTGGCCGGGGCGCTGGACCGGCTGGAGCGCGTGCTGGCGGAGGTAGCGAACGATCCTGATCTGAGTGAGGCGGATCTGGATCGAGTACGGACACAGATGAATACGGAAGGCATTCTTTTCGAAATTCGCGTTCTGCAGTCGAGGACGGCGGATGAGGCGAGGGCCACCGTACACACAAAGGGAGCGACGATCTGATGAAAAACAAAATGGCGGTGGCAGTGGTTCTTGCGGCGGGGCTGGCGATTGCGCCGTGGCGGGTGTATGCGGCCGATGGCTGGCAGCCTGCGGCGGCGGGAGGGACGGCGAGCGACGATGCCAGTCTGTACGCCGATGGAACGCGCGCTGTGAATGAGAGCCGGTGGCGGGACGCGGTGGATCTGTTCGGCAAGGTCGCGGCTCAGCATGGAGAGCATGCCGAGGGCGCGCTCTACTGGAAAGCGTACGCGGAAAACAAGGAAGGGCAGTCGGCGACGGCGCTGAGCACCTGCGGTGAGCTGCGGCAGCATTATCCGCAGAGCAAATGGCTGGAGGAGTGCGGTGCGCTGGAGATCGAGATTCGCGGCAAGAGCGGCGATCCGGTTCGTCCGCAGGCGGAGGCCGACGAGAATCTGAAGCTGCTGGCTCTGAACGCGCTGATGCAGGAAGACCAGGCGCAGGCGGTGCCGATTCTCGAGAAGATTCTGAGCGGCAACCAGTCGGACGAGCTGAAGAGCCGGGCGCTTTTCGTACTGGCGCAGAGCTCTTCGCCGGAAGCGCAGGCGCTGATTGGGAAGATTGCGCAGGGGCAGTCGGGGCCGGCGCTGCAGATCAGGGCGATTCGCATGCTGGCGACCCAGGGCAAGCGCGCGAACGACACGCTGGCGGAGATCTATCAACACACCAGCAACCAGGAGGTGAAGCGGGCGATTCTGCAGTCCTATCTGGTTTCCGGAGACCCGGAAAAGGAACTGGCGGCGGCGCGGACCGAGACCGATCCGGAACTGGTGAGGACGGCGGTGCACACGCTGGGAGCGATGGGCGCGGCGCAGGATTTGCTGACGCTGTATAGGGCAACGAACAACGCGCAGACGAAGGCGGACATTATCAACTCGTTTATTGCCGCGGGGCGCAACGGGGTGGGACCGCTCACGGAGATCGCGCAGTCGGAGCAGGATCCGGAACTGCGGCGGAAGGCGATTCGGGATTTGGGAATCGCGGGCGGATCGTCGGTGGCGCCGGCTCTGGTGGCGACCTACCAGAAGAATTCCGACGAGGAGACGAAGAAGGCGGCGGCCCAGGCGCTCTTTCTGGCCAACGACGCGCACGATCTGGTGGCGCTGGCGCGTGGCGAGAAAGACCTGGAGATGAAGAAGTATCTGGTGCAGCAGCTCAGCCTGATCCATAACAAGGAAGCCACGGATTACATGCTGGAAATTCTGAACAAGTAACCGGAATTTTGGTCATCGAGGAGCGGTCCCCATGAGACAGGAACTATTCGCAGCAGTGGTTCTCGGCGCGTCTGTGCTGGCGATGGCGCAGCAGCCGCCGAAGGTAGTGAATGCGCAGTTTCACACTGAGCCGGTGGGGCCAGGACTGTCCGCGACGGTGGACCGATTTCAGCATACGAATGGACCACTCTGGCTTGGCTATGAGGTTCCTGCTCTGGCACGATCGCATTTCTCTGTGTGTTCGGGGGACTCGCAGGGATCGATGGACGATGGATGTTGCGGTGAATACCGATTAGAGGATTCGGATAACAGCGTCCGGTCGTCTAACGGAGATGAGCCGGTGGAAACCAACATCGACGTTCTGGTGCGGATCGATCAGGGAGCGGTGACGAAGGTGCGTTTTGCGGGGGCTGGTTGCCGGCTGAACGCGGGCGGTCTTCCGTTTACATTTCTGACCGGTGTGGAGGCCGACGACAGCGTTACCTTTCTGGCGAGCCTGACGAAGGTGGATGACAAGCGGCGGACGGATGAAGCGCTGGCGGCGATTGCGATGCACGCCACACCGAAGGCGACGGCGGTTCTGGCGGCTTCGGCTTCGTCGGCTAGTCCGCTATGGCTGCGGGAGAAGGCGGCGTTTTGGCTGGGCGCTGAGCGCGGGCACGAGGGGCTGCTGGTTCTGGAGCAGCTTGCGCAGAAGGACACTGATGCGGAGTTCAGGAAGAAGCTGACGTTCGATATTTCGACCAGTCACGATCCGGCCGCGATTGACGATTTGATTCGGATGGCAAAGTCGGACGCGGATACCGGGGTGCGTGAACAGGCACTGTTCTGGATAGGGCAGAAGGCAGGAGCGAAGGCGATTGCGACGTTGAAGGACGCGGTGGAGAACGATCCGGAGGTCGCGGTGAAGCGGAAGGCGGTGTTTGCGCTGAGCCAGCTGCCAAAGGATGAAGCGGTGCCGCAGCTGCTGCATGTGGCGCAGACCAACTCCGACCCGGCAGTCCGAAAAGAGGCGATCTTCTGGCTGGGGCAGACCCACGATCCTCGGGCGCTGTCTTATTTCGAAGAGATTTTGTCGCGGTGAGAGAGTAGGGACGACGGTTAAGGCTTGAGCTGAATATAGCGGCTCTGGACGAAGCCAACGACGTCGCCGAAGTGGTGGTCGTAGTCCTGGTGAAGGGCGGCGTACCAGACAGCACGATCGAGGCTCGCGCCGGTGTCTTTCCATTTCGGATCGATCATCCACTTCATATAGGGGATGGTGGTATCCGAGTGTCCGCCGTCGATGACGCGAAGGGAATTGCCCACGGCGAGGCCGTTATCGGTGACGACGCGATGATCGTCGGTAAACAGGTAGGTGACGGCCCTGGTGTTGGCATCCCAGGCGATGGTATAGCGGATCTTGCCGATTTCGATTTCGGTGCAGGGGTCTTCGCTGGTCTGGCTGGTGCGGCAGCGCTTTTCCTTTTTATCGGAGGTGAGGAACTGGGCGGGGACGGGGGTGCCGAGTTGGGGCAGGCTTTTGATCTGCGCGTGCAAAGGCGCGGCAGGCAGAAGGGCGGCGGATGTGAGCACGGAAAGCAACATGGGGACCAGGGATCGTTGCATGGGGTTCGAGCCTCCCGGAAATTTTTAAGGAAGTTTAGCTCGATTTTGGGGCGTTGCGTCGTGTTGTAAGCCGGCGGTGAAAATTTATTTTGGGTACGCCCCGGTCCGACTTATGCACGAGAGGAGACGGAGCAGGGGGCATCGGCGAGGGTTCGCGTCCCTGGAGGGTCCGAACTCGACAAGGCACGGCAGGCTTAATTTGAGGACTTGCATCGAGTCGGAAGGGAGTAGGATTCTCGGCAGAAAATCGTTCCTGCAAGTTGCCCGGCTCGGCGTTCCTGTTGCACGGATGGTGTTGGCTCCGATGCGTGCTGGAACCTGCTGAGACTCGGAGCCGCTCGCGACTGGCCAGGCTACCTGGGGAATCTCCGCGAGGCGGAGAGGAGGTAGTGCAGTGGTGCAGCGGGTCGTGATTCTTATTGTGGCGGTGGTGGCGTTGTTGGTCCTGCCAGCCGCGGGTGAGACATACAAGAGTCCGTTTTCGATAGGGTGCGGAGATATCTGGCCGGCGGTGAAGGCGACGCTGGCGGATCAGGATCATTATGCGAAGGTGGTCATCAATGACGAAAAGATGAAGGCGGATTTCCAGCCGAAGCATACGGTACACGTGGACATAACGGCTACGCTGCTGCAGCGGATGAACCATGTGAAGCTGGTTCTGAAGGATTCGGGAGGCGAGATGGAAGTGGTTTCGAACTACAGCGGGTGGGGACACGACGATCAGGGGGACTTCAGGAAAAGGGTGGATGACAACCTGACGAAGGGCAGGTCGCCGGAGGCACAGCCACAGCCGCAGTAGGCTGGAAGGCACGCCGGGGACCGGGTATTGGCGTGGAGTCGCCTGCAGCCAGAGATGTTCACGCCCGTCGGTAGGCGATGTCGGGTGGAGGGTGTGCGCAAGGTGGAGAATGCCGCAGGGATGAGCGTGTTCGATTGGCTACTGGGGGCCTGGACTTTTTCGCGCGAGGTTCCGGGGTACGCGAGCATAATGGGCGAGGCCCGGGTGACGGCGGAGGGAGAGGACGGCGCACGGTATCAAGAAGCTGCGACGGTTTCTCTCGTAGGAGGGGAGACGCTGAGGGCGGCGCAGTGTTATCGCTATCGGCGGCTCGCGCAGCCCGTGAATGGGTTCGAAGTCTTGTTTTGCGAGACGGCGGAGTTGTTCGAGCGGCTGGATTTTCGCGACCGGGAAGGTGCTTTACAAGCGCGGGCGCAATTTTCGTGCGGGGCCGATTTGTATGAGTCGGAGTACGTGGCGGACGGGCGGGATCGCCTGATTGTCGAGCACGCGGTGCGAGGTCCCAGGAAGAATTATCGGGTGCGAACGATTTATAGCCGCCGCACGAATTCCTGAGTGACAAAGGAGTTAGGGTGGCGCTCGGTTCAGAATGGCATGGGTTCTTCGTTGACCTGTGGCAGTTCATCCGCGGCAGGACTGTAAGCGCGGGCACGAGAGGTGTGCTGGTTGGCCGCTATAATCCGTGACGATGAATAACGATCTGGTAGAAGAGCTGGAACGGCGCAATCGGCAGGCTGAACAAGGCGGCGGCGAAGAGCGGCGGAAGAAGCAACACAGCGAGGGCAAGCTGGGCGCGCGGGAGCGCATCGATCTGCTGCTGGATGACGGGACGTTTGAGGAGACGGACCGGTTCGTGGCGCATCGCGCGACGGATTTTGGCCTGGCGGATAAACGCTACCCCGGCGATGGCATTGTGACCGGGTACGGCCGGATCGATGGGCGCACGGTATTTGTGTACGCGCAGGACTTCACGGTGTTCGGCGGGTCGCTTTCCGAGGCGAACGCGGGCAAGATTGTGAAGCTGATGGATATGGCGATGAAGGTGGGGGCGCCGGTAATCGGCCTGGGGGATTCCGGCGGGGCGAGGATTCAGGAAGGCGTGGTGTCGCTGGCCGGATACGCAGATATTTTTTTGCGGAACACGATGGCGAGCGGAGTGATTCCGCAGATCTCGGCGATCCTCGGTCCGTGCGCGGGCGGCGCGGTGTACTCGCCCGCAATCACGGATTTTATTTTAATGGTGGATAAGACTTCGTACATGTTTGTGACGGGGCCGGACGTGATCCGTACCGTGACGCACGAAGAGGTGACGAAGGAGGCGCTGGGCGGAGCAGCGACGCACAACGAGATTTCGGGCGTGGCGCACTTTGAGGCGCACGATGATGCCGAGTGCCTGACGATGGTGCGGGAGTTGCTGAGCTTTCTGCCGTCGAACAACCTGGATGATCCACCGCGGCGGCCCTGCACCGACCCGGTGGACCGTGCGGATCGCGATCTCGACACTCTGGTGCCGATGGACTCAAGCCAACCCTACGACATCAAGCAGGCGATTACGCACATTGTGGATGAGGGGTATTTCTTCGAGGTGCATGAGCACTTCGCGAAGAACATCGTGGTGGGATTTGCGCGCATGAACGGGCGGCCGGTGGGGATTGTGGCGAATCAGCCGGCGATGCTGGCGGGAGTGCTGGACATCAACGCGAGCGTAAAGGGCGCGCGCTTTGTGCGGTTTTGCGATGCGTTCAACATACCGTTGATTACGCTGGAGGATGTGCCGGGATTTTTGCCGGGGACCCAGCAGGAGTATGGCGGGATTATCCGGCACGGGGCGAAGCTGCTGTTTGCGTTTGCGGAAGCAACGGTGCCGAAGATGCTGGTGATCACGCGGAAGGCATATGGTGGTGCGTACTGCGTGATGAGCTCGAAGCATCTGCGGACAGATGTAAATTTGGCGTGGCCGACGGCGGAGATTGCTGTGATGGGGCCGGAGGGCGCGGTGAACATCGTATACGGGCGCGAGCTGGCGCATGCATTGAAACTGGCGGAGAAAAGCGAGGGCCTGTTAACTGAGGAACGCCGGGCGGAGATTTTGCGCGAAGCGAAGGCGGCGCGGGTGCATGAGTTCCGCGAGCAGTTTGCGAATCCGTATGTGGCAGCGGAGCGCGGCTATGTGGATGCGGTGATCATGCCGCATGAAACGCGGCGGAGACTGTGCGCAGCGCTGGACATGCTGGACGGGAAGCGGGAGAAGATGCCGGCGAAGAAGCATGGCAATATCCCGCTTTGAAACAGCGAAGCTAACTCAAAGCGGAGCTAAAAAAGCGGTCACCTGAACCCCGGTCAGTAAAAGGCGGTCAGTTGGATCATGTCTCTCACAAAGGTTCGAGTTTGGCTTGGTTCGGCTTCACTCGTTGGCCTGATACTCGCGGCGATTTTGTTCTTGTACGTGATGTCGCCTTACGTAGAGCACGGAGTGGTGCCCGGCTTTCACTCAACCAGTAAGGACACCGTCATCTTCGGCGCCACGGGTGTATCCTGCCTGTTCGTTTGCGCGAGGCTGATGGCGAAGCGGCGTTGGGCGTGGTGGGTTGTGATCATATCAACCAGCCTATTGGGGACCGTGCTGCTGGAGCCGTTTTGGCTGACCGGCTTTCCACTGACCGGTTTGTGCTGATCGGTTTTGCCTGACTGCTAACCGCGTCTCTGCTGTTTTGCGGTAGGATGGCGGAACATCATGAGGAGGTAAGGCATGAGTTCCCCCGCTCCCAAGCGCGTTTTCCTGGCCCGCTCCGAACGCTCGGCTCCTGTAAAAGCAAACCACATTGGACGCACCGATGCGCAGCAGATCATCAGCGTTTCGATCATTGTGAAGAGAAGAAATCCTCTGGATCTGCATGCGCTGGGCGGGCAGATTGTGTCGCCTGCGGATTTTGACGCGCAATTTGCGGCCGATCCGGCAAGCTTTGAAGCTCTACGGATGTTCGCACACCAGTACGGGCTGTCGGTCGATGAGTCGGCATCGAGCCTGTCGCGGCGGACGATTGTGTTGCGCGGGCCTGCGAAGGCGATGGAGCAGGCCTTTGGCGTGGACCTGCACGACTACGAAGACGCGACGACGAAGAGGCATTACCACTGCTTCACGGGACAGATCTCTTTACCTGATACGCACGCTCCGCTGGTGGACGCGGTGCTGGGGCTGGACGCGAGACCGGTGGCGAAGGCGCACTTTCGGTATTTGAAGGATGTGAAGAAGGACGCCACGAGGGCCGCGCCGGCCGCCGCGAAGGCGACATCGTTCAATCCGCCCCAGGTGGCGGAGCTGTACGACTATCCAGCGACCGTGAACGGTGCGGGGCAGGCAATTGGGATTATCGAGCTGGGTGGCGGATACACGATGAGCGACATTACTGCCTATTTTGGAGGGCTGGGACTGACACCGCCCACGGTCGTGGCGGTTTCTGTGGATGGCGGAACCAACTCGCCGGGAGATCCGGATGGTGCGGATGGCGAGGTGGCGCTTGATATACAGGTGGCGGGGTCCATCGCGCCCGGGGCGAGGTTGGCAGTGTATTTTGCGCCGAACACGGATCAGGGATTCATCGACGCGATCACGACGGCGGTGCACGACACGGCCAACAAGCCTTCGGTGCTTTCGATCAGCTGGGGTGGTCCGGAGTCGAGCTGGGCGCAAGCTTCAGTTACGGCTCTGGACGACGCATGCCAGTCGGCGGCAGCGCTGGGGGTCACGATCGCGGTGGCCTCGGGCGATAACGGGTCGTCGGATGGGGTTGCGGACGGCCAGAATCACGTGGATTTTCCAGCGTCGAGCCCGCATGTGCTGGCGTGCGGCGGGACGGAACTGATCGGGTCGGGTACGACCATTCAGTCCGAGACGGTGTGGAATGACGGGACCGAGGGCGGCGCATCGGGCGGAGGGTTCAGCACGCTGTTTCCGCTGCCCACATGGCAATCGAGCCTGGGAATTTCGGGAAGCGGACGGGGCGTGCCGGATGTGGCGGGTGATGCGTCGCCGGAGAGCGGATACAACATTCTTGTGGATGGAGAGCAGGAAGTGGTGGGGGGAACGAGCGCGGTGGCTCCGTTGTGGGCGGCGCTGATTGCGCTGATCAACCAGATGAAGGGCGGGCCGGTCGGGTTTGTGAACCCTACGCTGTATGGGGACGCGAAAGACTTTCACGATATCACCCAGGGGAATAACGGGTCTTACTCGGCAGCGCCTGGATGGGACGCATGCACGGGGCTGGGATCGCCGAACGGACAGGAGATCGCAGGGGTGCTGGGATAAAAAGATTACGCAAAAATGCGTTACGCAAAAACTGCGTAATAGTTGTGGTTGCATGATTACGCAATAATGCGTTACGCTGGAAGGCGCAATGGCGGGAACGATTGAGAATCCGTTCATTTTCGGGGAGATTATCGAGGAGCCGAACTTCGTCGACAGGACGAATGAGCTCGGCCAGTTGGTAAGAGATCTGGCGGATGGGCAGAAGGTTTTCCTGCTGTCGCCCCGGCGTTTCGGCAAAAGCTCACTCGCCGCTCTGGCTTTGCTCAAGCTGAGAAAACGGCACATCCGCACCGTGAGCCTGACGGTGAGCAGCTACGCAAATTACGGCCAGTTTCTGGAGAAATTTGCGGAGAAGGTGCTGCGCGCGGCAGGCCCGTGGGAGCGGGTGAAAGACTGGGTGACCCGATTCGGTAGGAACGTCAAGCCCGATATCAGCTACAACATGACGACGGGGGAGGTGAGCGTGTCGCTGGGCAAAGGACCAGGGTTCGATCCGATGCCGATTGCTCCCGACGTATTTGCGATGCCGGGAGAGCTGACGCGAAACGCGGGATTCCGGATGGCGATCTGCCTCGATGAGTTTCAGCAGATTTCGGAATTCGACAGCGGTACGGTGGAGAACGTGCTGCGGAACCAGGCGCAGAAGCAGCGGGAAGTGGGTTATCTCTTCGCCGGATCGCAGCCGTCGCTCATGAAGGAGATGTTGTCGGTCAGGCGGCCTTTTCACAAAGCGGGCCCGCAGATGTTTCTGGACAAGATACCGGCGGCAGAGTGGAAGGTATTCATCGGCGGGCATTTCGCCAGGCGGGGGAAAAGGCTGCAGGAGGGCGCGCTGGACGTGATGCTGGCAACAGCGGACCTGATTCCTTATGACGTGCAGCGGATCGCGCACGAGCTGTGGGACTACGCGGAGCTGAGGAACAAAAGGGATCTGGACATCCGCGATGTTCATGCCGTAACGGACAGCCTGGTGGCGGGCCAGTCGACGTACTATGAGTTGCTGTGGCAGCAGCTGTCGGCGGGACAACGGGTGGCGTTGCAGGCGGTTGCCGAGCGCGGCGTGGTGGACATCTTCTCCGAGGCAGTGAGAACGGAATTTGGGCTGGGGCCGGCGTCCAGCGTACAGAGGGCATTGGAGTCTCTAAATACGAAAGACATCCTCGATCGGTACAGAGACAAATATTTCTTCGTGGATCCGCTTTTCGCGTGCTGGATCCGGAAGCGGATCAGGCTGGGCTGACGGCCATTCCTTGGGGGCCGCTGCACTAATAGACTTCGCGGTGGAAGAGCTCGTCCTTCTCTTCGCACGGTGAAGCGGTGCAGCCCACGGCGCAACTGATGAGGGCTGCAATTCCCAGCGTAATGAGAATGGCTGGCAGATAACTGCTCAAAGCCGAGAGATGTGAGACAAGATCATGCATATCGAGGAACCGCATTCCAGCTCCGTTGATTGGGACACCTGAATTCGTATTCAGGTTTCCTTCGTTCGGGGAGGAATGACTGCCATCGTTGCATTCTTTTGAGGGAATGAACATCACATTTTAGGCATGTAACCAGAGATTGGGGTGCGGTTTTCCACATTTGGAACAAAGTCCCAAAATTTTCGCGCCTTTAAAGGTGAATGTGACTGTTCCGATTGACTTATTCATCTACATGAAAGCAATTGTCTTACAGGGGCTCGCGAGGGAACAGTCTCATCAGGCCGGAGGACGGGAGTTCGGGTGCCACGAAGTCCTGAGAGCCGCCGAAGGTCTGGGTTACCGCTGACGCGGCAAGGTAACCGCTCCGAACGGCGCCTTCCATGGTGGCGGGCCAGCCGGTGCAGGTCCAGTCGCCGGCGAGGAAGATGTTCCGCCAGGGGCTGGTGGCCATGGGACGAATCTGGTCGAGAAGGGGACGGACGGAGTAGGTGGCACGGACCTCTTTGACGACGGCGGCTTTGACGAGTTTGGCCGAGGAGACCGCGGGGAAGAACCGTGCGAGCTCGCCGAGAGCGAGATCGATGATGCGCTGGCGCTGCATGGGGACGAGCGAACGCGAGGCCGAGACGACGAGTTCCAGGTAGCTGCCTTCTCCAGGGGCGCGATGGATTGGCTGCAGGCGCGACTTGTTGAACATCCACTGGATGGTGGTGTCGAGCAGGACAGCGTGGTCGAGCTCGGTGATTTCGCGATCGAACCAGAGATGAATTCCGGTGATGGGGGAGTGTTCGAACTGAGCGAGGCCGGCTGTCAGAGACTGTTTGCCGGGCGTTTCGGGAAGGACAGGCAAAAGGTCGGCCATGGTTTCAAAAGAGAGCGCGAGGACGACGGCGTCGGAGTCATAACTGTGACCGGATGCGGCGACGATCCAGCGGTGGCTGGAAGCGGTGATGCTGTCGACGCTGGTACGGAGGGAGACTTCGCTGCCGCGGTCGCGCAGGTAGCTGGTGGCAGCGCCGTAGAGTTCGCTGAGTGGGATGGAAGGGATACCCATGCGGCCGGAATGAGGCGAGACCAGGAAGGATTCGCGAAAGACTTTGGCTGCGTAGTGAACGGAAATGCGGTCGAGGTCTTCGTTAAGGGCGGAGACGAGGACGGGTTTCCAGAAGCGGTCAATGGCCCGCTGGGTTTGACCGTGACGCTGAAGCCAGTGGAGGAAGTTTTCGGAGGTGTCGGGCGGAAGCCCGGGCATAAAGTACGCCAGGCCGCGGGCGATGGCGATCTTATCGGAAAGGGAGAACGCGGGCGCGCGAAGGAACGCGAGCGTGGAGTGGAAGGGCGCTGGGAGAGCGCCGGGCTGGATGATGCTGGGTGGGCCGCCATCAGGAGTGAGAAAGGTGAAACGGTCGTACCAGCGGATGGACGAGAGGACGCCGAGGCGGCGATAGAGGTCGATGAGGGAAGTGCAGCGGCCGATGAGGACGTGCTGGCAGTTATCGATGACCTCGCCGGTGCCCGGATGTTCGTAGGAGGAGGCGCGACCGCCGAGATAGGGCCGGCGCTCGATCAGATGAACGCGGCAACCAGCGTCGGCGAGGGCGCAGGCAGCGGCAATGCCGGCGAGCCCTCCGCCGACGACAGTGACGGTTTTGGACTGCGCGTCAGGCATCGACATTCCACCGTGCGGTAAGGTGGTAACGAAGAACCCGCAGAAGTCCACGCAGAAGGATGGAGATACGAGTGAGGGTGGGTACGGTGACCCGCTCGGAGAAGACGTCGTACTCGCGACGTTCGATGCGGCGGAGCAGATCGTGGTAGATGGTGATAAGAACCCAGAGGGCGGGACGGGAGTCGGGATCGATCAGGGGAAGAAGCGCGAATCCGGATTGGTAATCGTCCTCAGCACGTTGAGCGAGGGTTTCCAGAAGCTCACGCTGGTTCAGGGTCATGTGGGATCCATCACGGAGGGCGAGCAGATCCGCAACGGTGACGCTGTAGCGGTCTAGATAGTCGAGGGGAAGGTAGATGCGGCCGCGCTCAGCGTCTTCGCGGACGTCGCGGAGGATATTGGTGAGCTGGAAGGCGACGCCGGTGGATTCGGCGAGATTTTCGGCGCGAGGGTCGGTGTAGCCGAAAATGCGGATGCAGACGAGGCCGACGACTGAGGCGACGTAGTAGCAGTAGCGCCGGAGGTCGTCGAAAGTCGCATAAGTGTCATATTCGCTGAAGGAGTCGTCACCGGCTTCGGCGGTGGGGGGCTCAAGGTCCATAGCCGTGCCGTGGACCAGCTGGTCGAGGAGTTCGAGAGGAATACTGAAGCGGAGCTGGGTATCGGCGAGGGCGAGGAAGACTGGGTCGTCCGTGGGTTCACCGGCGGCCGCATTGTGCCAGGAGCCGCGCCAGGCGGCGAGGTCGGCACGGCGTTCTTCACGCGAGCGCGATTCGTCATCGGAGATGTCGTCGGCATGCCGCATGAAGGCGTAGACGGCGCAGATAGCGTTGCGTTTGTGTTTGGGCAGGGCGAGGAAAGCGTAGTAAAAATTCTTCGCCTGGCGACGGGCAATCTCAGTGCATTTTTCGTAGGCCGCATCGATTTTGAGATCTGTAAGGCGACGGCCCGGCGTCAAGCGGCGCTCCGGGAAGTGAATTTGCGGACGAGGGCGCGGAGGAGCAGGGAGGCCTTGCGAGTTGTGGAGACGGCGGGCCGAGCGCGCAGGACGTTGTAATCCTGGCGCTCGATGGCGCGAAGGATTTCGAGGCCGCCACGGGAGAACAGATCGAGGTCGAGAGCGAGTGCACTATCGACCATGCCAATCAGCGGCAGGCCGGCGCGGAACAGACCGGCGGCATAATCAACTTCACTGCGCATGAGCTCGCGAAACTGTGGTGTGAAGCTGCGGGCGGCGATGTTGGCCTCATCGGCACCGAACCGAGCCATATCTTCCTGGGGAATGTAAACGCGGCCTTTCGTGAAGTCGACATGGACATCCTGCCAGAAATTCGCGAGCTGGAGGGCGCTGCAAGTTTTGTCGGAGAGGGCAAAACGCTCGTCGTCGCGGTAGCCGGAAGCGTACAGGATAATCCGGCCTACTGGGTTGGCTGAGTAGCGGCAATATCCGAGCACATCATCCATCGTGGCGAAACGGGTGACGGTCTGATCCTGGCGGAAGGCGACGAGGAGATCGGCAAAGGGTTCTTTCGGAATATCGCATGCGCGAACAGTTTCGGCGAGAGCGACGAAAACAGGGTGACGGACCTCGCCGCGATAGCAGGCGTCGAGTTCGTGGCCCCACAGATCGAGGAGGGCCAGAGATTGCTCGGGGTTGCCAACTTCATCGCCGAGGTCGTCGGACACGCGGCAATACGCGTAGATGGCGTGAAAGTGAGGGCGCAGGCGCTCGGGCAGGAACCAGGAGGCGACGTGGAAGTTCTCGTAGTGCGTTTCGGCCAGATGGCGGCACCAGGCGCGGGCCTGGTCGAGGGTCGGTGGAGTTTCGGGAATGCGGTAGTCCGGCGGAAGAGCGGACCACGCCTTCTCAATCAACTCATTGTGGGCGACATCGACCGGCATCGCTATCGAGACCAATCTACGGGATGATGGCTGTCTTAATATCGCCGGCGCGGTTCATGAGGCGGCGGAAGACGCGGTTGAGTTCGGTGAGCGGAGCACGGCTGGTAATGGTGTCGCTGGACCGGAACTTTCCGCTGACGATGAGATCGAAGGCTTTGCGGGCCGCGGACGGGGTGTGGTGGAAGCTGGCACGCAGCGTGATGTTGTTGTAGTGGAGACGATTGGTATCGAGCTCGACCTTGGTACCCGCGGCGGGACCACCGAAGAAGTTAACCGTGCCGCCTTTGCGGACCATATCGACGGCCCACTGCCAGGCAACGGGCTTGGCGACGGCTTCGATGGCGATATCGACGCCGCGACGCTGCGGGGTGAGAGCACGAACAGCGGCGACGGGATCGGTTTCAGGCGCGATCTGAATAACTTCAGAGGCGCCGAAACGTTTCGCGGCAATAACCTGCTCGTCGCGTTTGACCACGGCGATAACGCTGAGCCCGGCGAGCTGCGCAAGGTGCATGAACATGAGGCCGATGGGGCCGGCGCCGATGATGGACACGGTATCGCCCGGCTGCGGCTGAGACTCGTCGAGCCCGTGCACGACGCAGGCCAGCGCTTCAGTCAGGGCGGCGTGCTCAAAGGAGATGCCGGTAGGAATGCGGAGCGTGTTTCTGGCGACGATGCGCGCGGGGATGAGGAGGTACTCCGCGTAGGCGCCATTGTTGAAGATAAGACGATCGCAGAGGTTTTCCTGATTGTGTCGGCAGTAGTAGCAGTCCCCGCATGGCGCAGAGTTGAGGGCGACGACACGATCGCCGGGACGAAAGGCGACGACGCCACGTCCAACCTGATGAACGGTACCTGCCAGCTCGTGGCCAAAGGGAATGGGGGGCTTTAGCATGCGTGCGTGGTAGCCCCGGCGGTAGACCTTGAGGTCAGTGCCGCAGGTAAGCGCAGCATGGACGCGTACGACGATTTCACCCGCACCCGCCTTCGGCATGGGAACCTGCTCAATACGCAGGTCCTCTCGACCGTGGAGGACGGCGGCTGTCATTTGCGCTGCCATCTTTCTATTGTCTCAAAGTTAGGGAAGTTATGGTTGGACGAAGACCTTCATGGAAGAGGGGCAGGGATTCGAAGCGACACGGATGGCCTCGACGGCGTCTTCGAGTGAAAAACGGTGCGAAATGAGCTGAGTCAGGTCAAATCCATCGCGGTAACCGCCGAAAACGACGTTTTCGACTTCGGGCTGAAGCTCAAAGGCGGAGCTGTAAGACCCCATAAGAGTCTTTTCGTCCATGCAGACGACGGCGGGATCGAAGGTGGCCTCGGTGTGCTGGGTGGCGGCGAAGAGCAGAACGCGGCCGCCGGGGCGGCCTGCATCCATCGCGGTGCGGATGAGGCTGTTACCGGGAACAGCGAGGATGACCGCGTCTGCTCCGCGGCCTTCGCTTTCACGATGGGCTACGGCAACGACGTCTTCTTTGCTGGCGTCGATGGGGTGGTTCAGGCCGTACTGCGCGGCGATCTTGTGACGCTCAGGATACAGGTCGGAGGTGAGGACTTTGGCGCCGGTGCGCGCCGCCAGGGCGGCCAGAAGGATGCCGATAGGGCCTTGGCCGATCACTAATACAGTCTCATCGGGTTCGAGCGCAAGATTACGAATGGCTTTGTAGGTGGTATTGACAGGCTCGACGAAGGCAGCCTGCTCGAAGGGCACGCCGTCGGGAATCCTGATGAGGCCGCGGCCGACGATCCAGGGCATGACGCGAACGAACTCGGCAAAGCCGCCGCCCGAGGGCTCAAAACCCGCAGTGACGCCGACGCGCTTGTAGTCGTTGCACTGGGAGGGAGTCTTTTTGCGGCAGTAGTAGCAGCGGCCGCAGGGCGTGTGGTGGAAGACCATGACGCGGTCGCCGACGGCGAATCCCTGAACTCCATCGCCGGTGGCGGCGATGACGCCGGAGATTTCGTGGCCGAAGATGCGGGGGGCTGAATGCGAGCCAGTGTGGATCTTCTTGAGGTCGGTGCCGCAAACGCCGCAGGAGTGAACGCGGATGAGGACCTCACCCGCGCTGATTTCGGGGACAGGGACGGTCTCGACACGAACATCGTTAATACCGCGATAGACGGCGGCGCGCATGACGGTTGGGATAGCCGCTGGAGTCTGTTGCTGGAGGTCGTTAGTGGTTGCCGTAGCCATGAGAACTCTACGATCAGCTTACCGAAGCTGAAGGGGCCGGGGAAGCGAAATTCGCCAGGACGAATTTTGCGAGTTCCCGAGCAGCGAGACGGCTGTTTTTTTCCAACTCGCCAAGAACCCGCCAGTATTGCGGATGGAACAAGGCCCAGGTGGCGAAAGCGGAGGTGCGCAGCCGACCTTCGGGCGTGGTGAAACGGTTGAAGTCGGGGAGCTCATCATTGGGGCCGTCCGTGATGGCTTTGAAGCAGAGGAACCCCAGATTTTTGGCACGGGCAAAGCGCGCTACGGTCGCGGCTTCCATGTCCACCAGGACGGCCTGGTGAGTTTCGGCAAGCTTGCGCTTTTCTTCGGGCCCGGCAACGTGATCGAGGGTCACGAGGCGCTGGCCTCTGGGCTGGGCCGGCGTAGAGCCGGGAAGTTCGTCGGTGAGGAAGCGCTCGCCGCTGCGGGCGTCAATGATTTCGCGGACGGGGACCGCCTCAGGAGCGCGAAGTCCGCAGGAAAGCGAGCCGGCATAGCCCAAAGAGATAAGGGTATCGACATTGCCGGCGGAGATGGCGCGCTCGCAGGCGCGGGTGACGGCCTTTTCGCCCATGCCCGAACAGGCAGCCACGACTTCAAGATCGCCGATGCGGCCGGTGGAGAGGTGAGCGTGATGGGTCCAGTGATGGATGAGCGGCTTGAGTTCGGAGGGAAGCGCTGAGATAAGGGCGATGCGTTTCATAGAGGCTCGGTGCCGGGGAGAAGCTGCAAACTCTACTGTATCGCCACGGGGCCAGAGTACGAGAAGTGGAGTTGACCGCGGCACCGCGAAGCCAGGTCCAGCACGTTAGGTTCAGCAGGCCGGGTTCAGCAGCCAGGTTAAGCTGTTGTTCATCCCCGCTGTACCTCACGACTCGAATACATCTCTGCGAGGTTATGCTCCTGATGACTCTCTGCGTTGCGCGCCGGAAGTGCGTGGTGGTTTCTTCGTTTCTGTTGATTCTCAGTTGCGCGGCGGCCCAGAAACCGCCCAGCGCATCGTTTGATCCGCGCGTGACGTTCGCGCCGCTTTCGCTGCTTGATCCTGTGAACGCCTATCGTTCCGGCAACGGCGCGCCGGGCCCGCAGTACTGGCAGAACGAGGCGGACTACGAGCTGCACGCGAAGCTCGACACGACGGCGAAAGAGCTGCACGCGACCGAAGTCGTGACCTACACCAACAACAGCCCGGACACGCTGCTCCGAGCGTGTGGATGCAGCTGGAACAGAACCTGTATCGGAAGGACTCGCGCGGGCACGCGATTCTGGGTGGCCTGATGCGGCAGATGATGCGCCGCCCGGGCGCGCCGGAAATCCCGCCGGATGAGATGACGACGGATGGATTCGTCTTCGACTCAGTGGAAGTGGAGAGCGCGAAAGGCCTGGTTAAGGCCGAGACGCTGGTCGATGACACGCGTATGCAGATTCGGCTGCCGCAGCCTTTAAAACACGGAGTGAAGCTGCGGGTCCACATTGCTTACCACTACAAGATCCCCGGAGTGTGGGGCGGGCGCACGTCGTGGGGGAAGTCGGAGAAGGGCGAGATCTATGACATGGCGCAGTGGTATCCGCGCATGGCGGTCTATGACGATCTGCGCGGATGGGACACGCTGCCGTATATCGGGAGCGAGTTCTACCTGGAGTATGGGAACTTCGACTACTTCCTGACGGTGCCGTCGGAGATGATCGTGGCCGGCTCGGGGGAGCTGGTGAATCCGAAAGACGTGCTGACGGGGAAGGAGCTGGCGCGGCTGGACGAGGCGCGGGCGAGCGACAAGACCGTGTACATCCGCAAGCCGGAAGAGGTGACCGACCCTGCGAGCAGACCGAAGACCGGCGGGACGCTCACGTGGCACTTCCACATGGACCACACGCGGGATGTGGTGTGGACGGCATCGCCGGTGTTTGTGTGGGATGCGGCGCGGATCAATCTGCCGGAAGGGAAGAAGTCGCTGGCGATGAGCGGTGTATCCGCCGGAAAGTGTGGGAGCCGCCGCGTGGGACAAGTCGACCGAGTACGTGAAGGATACGATCGAGCGCTTCTCGAAGCAGTGGTATCCGTATCCGTGGCCGGCGGCGGTGAGCGTCGCTGGATTCTCGACGGGGATGGAGTATCCGGGGATGGTGTTCGACGGGATCACGGACAAGGGGGCGTTCCTGTTCTGGGTGACGGCGCACGAGATCGGTCACGACTGGTTCCCGATGCTGGTGGGGTCGAACGAGCGCCGGCACGCGTTTATGGATGAAGGGTTCAACACCTTCATCGACATTGGCGAGTCGGCGGACTATGCGGGCGGGAAGTACGGGCCGAAGCGCGATTCAGAGTATGCGGCGGGAGGTGAGCCGCCCGACACGATCCTGAAGGTGCTGGACAATCCGGATGCCCCGACGCTGATGGCGCTGGCGGATTCTTATCCGTGGACGCTGGGGCATCCGGTGAGCTACTTCAAGGGTGCGTACGGCATGGTGCTGTTACGGGAACAGATCCTGGGCCCGCAGCGATTCGATTGGGCGTTCAGGAAGTACATCCGCGACTGGGCGTACAAGCATCCGTCGCCGTCGGACTTCTTCCGCGAGATGGACAGCGAAGGCGGCGAGGATCTGAGCTGGTTCTGGAACGGCTGGTACCTGAACAACTGGAAGTATGACGTGGCCGTGGACAAGGTCGACGGATCGTCAGTGACGCTGAGCAATCGCGGACAGCTGGTGTTGCCGACGCCGGTTGAGGTGACGTTCAAGGATGGCACCAAGGAGCGCATGACGTTGCCCGTGGAGACGTGGCTGCATCAGGCGACGTTTGTCTGGGAGCTCGAAAGCAAGGAGCCGATCGCGTCGGTGGTCGTCGATCCGGATCATGTTTTGCCGGACGACGACCGAAGCAACAACATTGCAGGCAGTAGGCAGTAGGGCGCCCGAGAATCAGGCGCCACGATCAGGGTTCAGTCACGGGCACGACGGGCAGGCTGATGTAGCTGGCTTCGCCTGTTGTGTGCCAGATGCGCTGCGTGGCCTTCTGATAGTCGCCCGGTTGCGCGGTCATGATGTTGGGCACGAACTTCTGCGGGTTGCGGTCGTAGAGCGGGAAGAGCGTGGACTGCACCTGCACCATGATGCGGTGTCCGGGGCGGAAGGTGTGGTTGACCATGGGCAGCGCGAAGACGTAGGGCAGCGGCTTGTCGGGCGTGATGGCTTCAGGGTGTTCGAAGCTGGTGCGGTAGCGTCCGCGGAAGATGTCGGTCGCGATGGGGAGCTCGTAACCGCTCATTGCTGTGGCCGGCGTCGATTCGGGCTGGACGTCGATGAGCTTCACGGCCCAGTCGGAGTCGGTGCCGGTGGTCGAAGCGATGAGATGCACCATGACTTCGCCGGAGAGCTTCATCGGCTGCGTAAGCGGATCGGAGACGAAGGTGAGGACGTCCGGGCGGTCGTCGACGAAGCGCTGATCGGTGACCAGCCAGGTGCGCCAGGCCATGCCATCGGCTTCATCAACAGGACGCGGGCGGTAGGGGACAGGTTTTGCCGGATCGGAGACGTACTCGTCGAACTTGGATTCGCTTGAGGAAGGTTCGTCGAAGGAGAGCTTGCCGTTGGCGGCGATGTAGATCGGCTTCGACGTGGCGGGGCAGCCGCTCTCGCAGGCCGCGGGCCAGACGGCAGGACGCTCCCAGCGATCTTCGCCGGTGTTGTAGATCAGCGCCGCGGGTATGTCGGCGGCGGGAGAGCCGGGCTTCAGATACTGATTGAAGAAAGGCAGCAACTCTTCGCGACGCCACTGCGCGGCGGTGTCGGTGGCCCAGACAAGCGGACCGAGGTTGCGGCCTTCGCGATTGATCTGGCTGTGGAACCAGGGGCCCATGACGATGTGGTTGAGCTTGGTGGGGGTGTCGACTGCTTTGAGCGCGCGATAGCTGTGGATGGCGCCCCACATGTCTTCCTGATCCCAGAGGCCCTGCTCCCAAAGAGTGGGGACGGTGAGGCCGCTCTTTGCTATCAGGTGGTCAAGCGCCTGGCTCTGCCAGAAGCCGTCGTAAGCGGGATGGTCGACCATGACGCGCCAGTAGGGGAGTTGGTCGACGCCTTCGGATTTTGCGAAGTCGTTGGCGGATCCGGCATCGAGGTAGTTGGTGTAGTCGTCGCGGTGGAGGTGCGGGACGGAAGCCCCTTCGCCACGCGCGGAGGTTTGGCCGAGGACATAGTCGATGTTGGGCTGGCGGAAGGCGCCGTAGTGGAACCAGTCATCGCCCATCCAGCCATCAACCATTGGGCTCTCGGGCGCAGCGACTTTGAGCGCGGGATGCGGATGGAGCAGAGCCATGACGACGGTGAAGCCCTCGTAGCTGGAGCCGATCATGCCGACCCGGCCGTTGGACTCGGGAACGTTCTTGACCAGCCAGTCAATGGTGTCCCAGGCGTCGGTGGTGTCGTCGGCGCCGGTGGGGTTGTAGCCGGAGTTTGCGGGCGGCGGAGTCATGAGATACGGACCTTCAGATCCGTACTTGCCGCGGACATCCTGATAGACGCGGATATAGCCGGCCTGTACGAAGCCCTCATCGCTGAGCGGCAGGGCCTCGATCATGCGCGGACTCTTCGAGCGCTCGGCGCGGCCGGCGGCGTTATAGCAGGTGCGCGTCAGGAGGATGGGAGCATCGCGTGCGCCTTTGGCGAGGACGATGACAGTGTAGAGCTTGACGCCGTCGCGCATGGGGATCATGACGACACGCTTGTCGTAGTCGGCGGGCTGCTGGGGGGCTTTGAAGTTGGTTGCCAGCTCGTCGGCGGGAAGATTTTGCTGCTGCTGGGCGCGGACGCTGGGGAGGGCGGCGGCGAGCAGGCAGATGAGGGAGGCGATCGATTTCAAACGGCTCATAGTCTCTTCTGTGGTGAGGAGTAGGGTGGCGGCCTTTGGTGGAAACAGGCTAACAGAGGAAGTGACAAACCCCGCACCTCGGATCGAGCGCCGATGGGTTTTACGACGCGATCACGTAGCCGTGTTGGCGAAACCAGTCGATGGCGTTGCGCAAGGCTTGGTATACGGGAATAACGCGGAAGCCTAATTCGCGTTCTGCCTTTGCCGACGACGCGAACATCTTCTTCCTCCCCATGCGGACCGCCTCGATGGTGGCGCGGGGTTCCTTGCCGCGAAGTTTGCCGGTGATGTTTTCGTCGAAGAACGCGAAGATCATCGCGACAGAGTGCGGAACTTTCATGGTCGGAGACGGAAGGCCGGTGATGGCGGACATCTTGTCGAGGATTTGCTTGAGGGTTAGGTTCTCGCCGCCGAGGATGTAGCGCTCGCCGGGTCGGCCGGTGCTGGGGTTGAGCGCATCGGCATGGGTGCGGGCGACTTCGGCAACGTCGACGAGGTTGAGGCCCGTGTCGACATAGGCCGGAAATTTCTTGTTGAGAAAGTCCACGACGATGCGGCCGGTGGGCGTGGGCTTCAGGTCGCCCGGGCCGACTGGCGTGGTTGGGTTGAGGAGGATGACCGACTGGCCGGCGCGGGCGGCTTCGATGGCAACCTGTTCTGCTAGGAACTTGGAACGCTTGTAGTGGCCGACCATGGCTTCGATGACCACTGGCGTAATCTCGTCGACGATGGTGCCGTCGGACTTGAAACCCATGGTGGCGACGGATGAGGTGTAGACGAAGCGCGGGACGCTTTCTTCGCGGGCGATGCGGAGCAGGGCGCGGGTGCCTTCGACGTTGGCGCGATACATGGTATCGGGATCGCGGACCCAGAGGCGGTAATCTGCGGCCACGTGCATGACCGCATCGCAGCCGCGGATAGCGTTGCGGAGTGAGTCCGGCTGGAGAAGGTCGCCGATGACGGTTTCAGCGTCTCCAATGGTGGCAGATCCGGAAACAAGGCCTTCCAGATTGGCGAGGTTACTGGTGCGGCGCGTGAGGAGGCGGAGGTCAGCGCCGCGGTTGGCGAGCTCGCGGGCGACATGGCCGCCGACAAATCCTGTAGCGCCGGTTATAAAGACCTTCATGAAACAGCCGGGATCTGGCAGCACAAAGCTGGAAGCGGCAAGCTGGAAGCGAGATGCATGGCGCTTATCGATGCTCCAGAGCCAGCCAGGAGCCGAGTTCAGCTAAGGGGAGGCGTACGCCCACGTAGAAGGCTCCGAAGAGACCGTAGAGGGCGCTGGCTTCGTCGAAGCGCATTTCGTAGATGAGTCTTTTGAAAACGCCGGGATTGTCGGAGAAGAGATCGACGCCCCACTCCCAGTCATCCAGACCGATGGAGCCGGAGATGATTTGCTTGACGGTGCCGGCGAAGCGGCGGCCGATGAGGCCGTGTTCGTGCATCATGCGGGCGCGATCGCCCATGGGCACGTTGTACCAATTGACGTGCTCACTGCGCTTCTTGTCCATGGGATAGAAGCAGATGTATTTCGAGTCCGGGATCGATGGGTAGAGGCGCGAGGACATGGCGGCGGACTGACGTTCGACCATCTCCTGAATCTGGCGCTCCCACTCGCTGCTGTAGGGCTCGACCTTTTCGTCGCTGAGGGCGGAGTAGGTTTTGACGGAAGATTCGTAGAGGCCGAGCTCGACGATGGAGAGATAGGAATGCGTCGGTACAAGAAAACTACCGAACTCGGTGCGGGCGATGTCGCGCTGGATTTGCGCGAGCTGCTCGATGGAGTCGCGGAAATGGATGAACAGAAGGTCGCCTTTGTGGCCGAGCTGCGCGAAGAGAGCAGACTGGTTGGCGCGGCCTTCAGAGGAGTGCGTTTCCATCGGGGCAAGGAGTGCGGAGGCTCCGACGAGGGCGCGATGGCGGGCAGAGGCATCGATGCGGCGCCACGCGGGCCAGTCGAAACGAAACATTTGATGGAGGAGGCTGGCGCCGTCAAGGGTGAGAGGAAAGGGCGGGGTTTCCGGCAAATGAGCCTCCGTGCGGACAGGGTACAGGGTACAGGTTACAGCGTGCAGAGAATGGGAGGCGAGAAGTTGGAAGGGCCAAGCTTCCAGGGAAATGCAGGTCCATTCGACTCGCGGCGGAAGCGATTGCTGCACGACGAACGGCGCAACAGATGCGGATGCTGCGCTCAGGATGACAGATTTATCTGTTAGCGAACACTGCCAAGGATGCAAGCGATTCAGATACGGTCCTTAGCTTCGCTCAAGATGACCTGGGCTGGCGCGCGGAGGTGTTTTCGTCGGAGTAGAGCTCGGCAATTTCGCGGGCATATTTCTGCGTGACGACGCGGCGGCGGAGCTTGAGGCTGGGGGTGAGTTCGCCGGAGTCGAGGGACCATTCTTCGGCGACGAGGCGGAAGCGCTTGATGGTTTCGAAGTTGGCGAGGGTGGCATTGACCCGGTCGACGATGGACTGGAATTCGGCAAGGACCTGATCGTGGGCGACGAGGCGGGAGCGGCCATCGGCAGTGATGTTGTGCTCTTTGGCCCAGGGTTCGAGGGCGGCGAAGTTGGGCTGAATGATTGCCGATGCGAATTTGTGGCGGTCGCCAACCAGAGCGCAGTTGCCGACGAGCACGCTGGCCTTGAGCTTGTTCTCGATCGGCTGCGGTGCGATGAGCTTGCCGCCGGAGGTTTTAAGAAGTTCTTTCTTGCGGTCGGTGATGTAGAGGAAGCCGTCGTCGTCGATGCGACCGATATCGCCGGTGTGGAACCAGCCTTCGGCGTCGATGGTTTCGTTGTCTGTGGCTTTCTTCCAGTAGCCCTGGAAGATGCTGGGGCCGCGGACGAGGAGCTCGCCATCGTCGGCGATGTGGCATTCGACATTGGGGAGCGGCTTGCCGACGGAGCCCATGCGGTTGGCGTTGGGGGTGTTGAGCGCGATGACCGGTGAAGTTTCCGTGAGGCCGTAACCTTCAAGGATGCGAATGCCCGCGCTCGCGAACCAGTGGGCGGTGTCGAGCCCGAGGGGAGCGCCTCCGGCGATGGAGTAGCGGACGCGGCCGCCGAAGCCCGCTCTGAGCTTCTTGAACACCAGCGCGTTGGCCAGTTTCCAGGAGAAGGATGTGGGTGGGCGTCCGGCGGCGACTTCTTCGCGATGTTTTTCCCCGGTCGAGAGAGCCCACGCAAAGAGCTTCGTCTTGATGCCGGAGGTGGAGGCCTTCTGCTCCGCTACCTGGCGTACCTTCTCAAAGACGCGCGGAACAGCGACGAGGATGGTGGGTTGAACGGCGAGGAGACTCTGCGGGAGCTTGTCGAAGCTATTGCAATAGGCAACCGCGACGTCCTTGGCATAGAGGGCATAGTCGAGATGGCGCGCGGTGATGTGCGAGAGAGGGAGGAAGGAGATACAGGAGTCGGTGACGTTGAGTCCGAACTCGTCGAGGGAGTAATTCACGTTGCAGGCGATGTTGCCGTGGGTCAGGAGGACGCCCTTGGGCTCGCCGGTGGTGCCGGAGGTATAGATGAGGGTGGCCAGGTCTGCGGGGCGGATACAGTGAGCGGCGGTGTCGAAGTCGGCGTCGCGCTCGGGGCCGCGGGCGTCGGCCTGGGCGATGAGCGATGAGAAGGTTTCGGCGCCGGGGAGATTGCCGTCGTCCATGACGACGATTTGCTGGAGCGCGGTCGCGGCGCGTTGAGCGGCGACCTTATCGTATTGCGCGCGGGTGGAGACGAAGATGGCGCGCGAGCCGGAGTCAGCGAGGAGAGGAAGGATCTGTTCGGAGAGGAGGTTGGGGTAGACAGGGACGTCGACGGCGCCGATGGCGAGGCAGGCGAAATCGGCGATGGCCCACTCCCAGCGGTTCTCAGAAAGGATGGCGACGCGATCGCCTTTGCCGATGCCCCAGGAGCGAAGTGTGGAGGCAACGGCGCGAACACGCTGATAGACCTGCGCAGAGGAGATGGGCTGCCAGTCGGCTCCATTCTGGAAAAGCATGGCGCGGTCGCGGCGGCTGTCCGCGATGGTGAAGAAGATATCGTTGAGCGTTTGTAGCTGAAGCACGCGGCACCACTCTAACGGAGCGGGGACGGTGGTGCAACAAGAGCGTTCCGCGTTCAGAAAAGGGCGTTAGTGTCTGGGGAAGCCGAGCCAGCGGGGGATGCGGCGCCGGTAGTCATCGTAGGCGGGGCCGTGTACTCGGGCCAGGTGCGGTTCTTCGAGGAAGACGACAACAACATGGAAGACCAGGGCGGCGATGAGCGCGTAGAGAGCGATGCCGCGCGAGCGATAGACGATGGCCTGGCCGACGATGGCGGCGAGGACGCCGATGTACATAGGATTGCGCGAGTAGCGATAGAGGCCGCTGCGGACAACCTGCTGGGGTTCCCGGCCCATGACGGCACGGATGGGGCGAGTAAAGAAGATCGCGGGTGTTCCGCCTTGACGGAGGAAGTTGATGAGACACAGAACGTAGATTGCAGAACCGATGGCGAAGAGAATCCAGCCGAGGGACCACCAGCCGCCTGCAGCAGCGTGGCCATCCCGCATCGTCTGAGGGATGTAGAACGCGACGACGCCGGGAACGAGCACGCTGAAGATGAGTCCCTGGAGCCAGAGGAGCATGGCGAAAGTATGCGCCGAAAGACGGCGTTCAGCACTCAGCGTTCAGGAAAAGCGGGCTTGATCAGCATTGAGGCGGGATGCCCTGAAGGCCGAGGGTTTCGGCGTTGGCTTGCAGGGCGGCGATGCAGTTGGCGATGTGATCTTCGAGGGGAAGTTCGAGCTCGACAGCGCCTTTGACGATGTCGTCGCGATTGACGCCGCGGGCGAAGGCTTTGTCTTTCATTTTTTTCTTCACGCCGCCAACGTCGACGTCGTGGATGGATTTGGTGGGCTTGACGAGGGAACACGCGGTGAGGAAACCTGCGAGCTCATCGCAGGCGAAGAGCGCTTTGGCGAGCTCGGTTGTGCGGGGAACGCCGGAGTATTCGGTATGGCCGAGGATGGCTGTGCGAATTTCTTCCGGCCAGCCCTGCTCTGTGAGCATGGCGATGCCGACGAAGGGATGCTCCTCCCGTGAGGGATGCTTCTCGTAATCGAAATCGTGGAGCAGCGCGGTGACCGACCAGGTTTCAAGAAGGGCCTCGCGATCTTCACCGACGAGGCCGGATGCATCAGCGTGACGCTGGGCGTAGGAGCACACGCAGGTTTCAACGGCGAGCGCGTGCTTGATGAGGCTGGGGGATTGCGTGTGTTCGTTGAGGAGCGACCATGCGCGTTCGCGGGAGAAATCAGAAGAGGACATGTGGACTCCAAATTTCCTTTTCGGTTTTTCCAGGCATTTCCCGGATAATTTCCGTAAAACTCACAGTTTTTACTTGACAAGGAGGATACCCTCCCGGCAATGTATCTCAAAGGTTGATTTGTTCTGTCGGAATTTCGTCAGGGCAGTCAGCCCGGATCGCACGCTCTGGCGTTCCGTACAACCTATGGCAACTACGTTAGCAACTGTTGAGGCCCGAGAGGTACTTCGTTGCGACTTCTGTAGCCTGGTGCAGTTTCGTACGTTGAACTCCATGTGCAGACGTTGCCGCAAACCCCTCGAAATTGATGAGCCTGAACCTCTGTCTCCGCAACTGGTGACAACCAGTCCGCTGGGTACAGACGAAGAAGAGGGCATCGACGTGGCGCGTGCGGTACGCGAGGTTCGTCACGGCCGTTGTCTGAGCCAGCGGCAGCTGGCAGGGCGGATGCAGGTGCCGCGCACCTACATTTCGAAAATCGAAAACGGCAAGGCGGTCCCAACCCTTTCATCACTGCAGCGGCTGGCTACGGCGCTGGAGGTGGGCATCTGCGATCTGCTGCACGATGGGCAGAGCCGGAGAGCGCGAGAAGCCGCGTCGGTGCTGGCCGATCCGTTTCTCGCGGAAATTGCGCCTCTGGTGATCCAACTCGACGCGTTTCAGCGTTCGATGTTCCTGAACCAGGTGCGCGAGATGGCGGGTGGCCGCCGGCGTACGGCGTAAATCCGTAAAGCTGGATTTTTTGCTGACGGGGCGCGGGGAGACCGTGTCCCGGATCGGCTTGGTCTGTATAATCTCGCAGAGGGAGCTGCTCCCAACTTCCGCTGTTTCTGGCGCGACCCGCTGCGCGCCGGTACATTGCGGTAAGGAATGTACCCTTCAGTCCGTCCCCCGGGGAGCCACTCGAAAGGACGCGTTGTTACTCAATTCCAGCCGAGTTCATGAACTGCCCGCGGATGAGGCAGCAGTGTACCGCCGTCTTGACCCGGAGCGGCTGCCACAGCATGTGGCCATCATTATGGATGGCAATGGACGCTGGGCAGGTAAGCGCAGCCTGAAACGTTTTTTCGGACACCAGCAGGGCGCCGAGGCGGTGCAGTATGTGGTGGAGACTGCGTCGCGGATTGGGCTGCCGTGGCTGACGTTGTATGCGTTCTCGCTGGAGAACAATTTAAAGCGGCCGAAGACTGAAGTGAATTTCCTGATGCGGTTGCTGAAGAGCTATCTGACGAACAACGTGCAGCGCATGAACGACAACAACGTGCGCATCCGCTACGTTGGCCGGATCGAAGAGCTGCCCGACGAAGTGCGGGAACGGATGCAGTGGGCAGCCGATGCGACAAAGCACAACACCGGAACCACACTGACGCTGGCGCTGAATTACGGAGCCCGTTCGGAACTGGTGGATGCCTTCAGGAGACTGGCCGCGGAGATGCAGCGGAAGGGACTGGACCCGGAACAGATCAGCGAAGTGGACGTTCACCGGCATCTGTACACGGCGCAAATGCCCGATCCGGATTTGCTGGTGCGAACCTCAGGGGAGATGCGGGTTTCGAATTTCCTGTTGTGGCAGATCGCCTACACCGAAATTTTTGTAACGAACCGGTTGTGGCCGGACTTCCGCGGCATTCACATGCTGGAGGCGATCGAAGACTATCAGCGGCGCGAGCGGCGCTATGGGGGGCTGAACGACGGAACCGAGTCCGACGATGTGGAGAGCCTGCCCGTGAATCAGCTCGTGGGGTAAGAACAGGGAACAATGTAAAAATCAGACGGGCGCATCGACATGATGCGCCTTTTGTTTGCCCAGGACCGGGATTTACTCGCGAGCAAGCCCTGACGGCGCCAGCCAGGTTTTTTGCGGGCCAGTCGTTTTCACATCGTTGGCGCTTACTTTCACTTTGAGGCTGGCAACTTCTCCTTTGCCGCGCAGAGGCGCAGTGAAATCGAGCTCGTACTGATTGTTGAGGCGCCGATCGAAGTCGTCGAAGAAGGGCTGCATCGAGACCGGATTGCCGAACCCTTCCCAGTAGGAATTGCCCCCGGTAGAGTTAGTGACTTCGAGCAGAAGGTTCTGGCCGGCATTGTTTTCATACCAACTACGGTCGGCCGGACCGGTGTTCCGCCAGTAGATGGAATAAACGACGAGGTGGGCGCGGACGGAGTCCTGTATGGCCGCCTGGACGTAGGGATCCTCGGGATCGTACTGCAGATGGTAGTAGTCGACGCCATCGGTGATCATGATGACCTCGCGGCGCGCGCTGCGATCGGCGGAGGGCCAGCTCTTGGCCAGGTCAGAGAGGCAAAAGTACGGGCTGGCACTATAGCCGGGCGCCCCCAGGGGCAGGTGGAGTTGCTGCGCGGCCTTTGCGTGATCGGCGGTGAAAGGGCCGGCGAGGGCGGCGCGTCCGTTTTGCATGTAGGCGAAGGAAATTTTGACGTTGGGAGGAAGGCTCTGGATGAACTGGCGAATGTCGTCGAACTCACGGCCGAGGCTGACGCGCGCTCCATCGTCAACGAGAAGAACCAGCTCTACCGTGGCCTGAGGGCCGCGCAGAGGTTGCCAGTTGGAGATCTGGCTGAGTTTGCCATTCACCTCTACACGCAGGCTCTGTTGTGAGACGTTGGGGACGGCGGCGTCAGTCTTTTTCGGCAGGATGGTGACGACAGCCTGGCCCTGCCCCTGACCTTCGGTTTGTGAGAAGGCAAGGGGCGCTGAGACAAGTACCCCTGCAACAAGAACGGCGAACGTTCTGAGCGACTGGCTCATGATTTTATCCACAATTGGTTAGATGGGACTTGAGCCAAATCGTCTCAGATCGACCCCGGAGGTTATTACTTTAGGCGGAAATCGACGCAGGTGCGGCCAAAACACAGCTTATAGCCTCCTGACGAGGCGCCTTCGAGAATCTGCAGCGGCAGCGGACGCTGCATTTGATCGTCGTGCGTGGCATGCGCCTGCAGCAGATCGTGGTTTCCGATGTCCATGACGTTGAAGTGGTCGCCGACGAAGCCGACGCCGTAGGCGCCTGGAGGAAGGGTGTGATCGCCAATGGCCAACGGAACTTCAGTCAGCAGATAACCCTGGTATTTCTCCTGCACGGCGGTGGAGTAGCCGGAGGTGTCGACGAGGACGGCGAGCGTGTTGTGGCCGTTGGCATAGTGGAGACCCGCGGAGTTACGCAGTTGGGTATTAGCGGACTTTCCGACATAGTAGACGGCATCGGGAAGAAGTTTCTGGGCCTCGGGGGCGTGCAGGATCGTGGCCTGGGCTGACGCAGCCAGCGGGGCGGCGACAATAGCGGCAAGAAGAAAAAGGGAGGGACGAAAAGTACGCAGAACGTTCATTGCGTGGGTCTCCTGGGAGTGCGTGGTGAGTATACCGCCGAGGGTTGATGGGCAGATGTGTCTGCCGGGGGACACCGGCGAGGCTACGGTTAACTGCCGCGATTCCCCCGCATTTGAGGGGTCTGGAAAATTGGGAAATCGGTAAAGAGAATTTAGTATCGATCCTGATGCGAAGTGCAGAAAATGCTTATGCGAGGCGGTGGCTCGCGGTGCGACGCGCGATGGTGGTCGCGGGCGTTGACGCGTTGCTGGTGACGCATCTGCCCGATGTGCGCTGGCTGTCCGGTTTTACCGGATCGAATGCCGCGGTGGCGTTGACGGCGAGAAAGGCGGCGTTGTTTACCGACGGCCGCTACACGACACAGGCACGGCACGAGACGCGTGGCGCACGTGTGGTGATCGCGAAGAAGTCGGCGCTGCGAGAATGCTGCGCGCTGCTGGGAGAATCGGCAAAGAGGGCGTGGTTTGATCCGCAGCACACGGCGGTGGCAGATCTGCCGCTGATGCGGGCGGGGGTGAGCGGGCAAAAGAGCCGCGGATTCTTTGTCGCGTTGCGGCAACCGCTGGTGTCGGCACTGCGGATGGTGAAGGACGAGGGCGAGCTGCGGCTGATGACCGAGGCCGCGGCCCTGGGATGCACCTTGTTCGAGGAACTGCTGCCGCGTATTGAAATTGGAAAGACGGAAGTGGCGCTGGCAGCGGAGCTGGAGTTTGCGGCGAGACGGCGGGGCGCGGCCGGGATGTCGTTCGAGACGATCATTGCATCGGGACCACGGTCAGCACTTCCGCATGGGCACGCGACCGAGGCGAAGCTGCCGCGCAAGGGATTCGTAACGCTGGACTTCGGTGTTATCCTCAATGGTTATTGCTCCGATATGACGCGTACCGTACACGTGGGCGGCGCGCATCGGGAGGAGCATGCCGCGTACGAGGCGGTGCTGGAGGCGCAGGAAGCTGCGATAAATGCGGTGAAGCCGGGGGCGACGTGCGGCGATGTGGATAAGGCTGCGCGCGACGTTCTGAAGAAGGCCGGGTTCGGGAAGTTTTTTACGCATTCAACCGGACACGGAGTGGGACTGGAGATCCATGAGCTGCCGCGCGTGGCCGCGGGACAGCAGACGCGGCTGGAGCCGGGTATGGTGATCACAATTGAGCCGGGCGTTTATCTGCCGGGAAAGTTTGGGATACGGATCGAAGACATGGTTGCGGTAACGAAAACAGGGCATCGGATTCTGACGCCGGTGACGAAGGGCTGGATTGAGCTGTAGGTGGTTGGGAGACCGCGAGAGCAAACGATGAAAGCCGAAGAGCTAAAAGAGCTGAAGGAACTGATTGAGTTCCTGAAGGAAAACAAAATAGGCGAGTTCGATCTTGAGCGCGGCGAGCTGAAGATTCGCATCAAGTTTGAGCAGGAGGGCGGCGCCGATCTGGCAGGGTTGGCGCAGGCGCTGCGGACGCAGGCGGCGCAGAGTGCTCCGGCTCCGACGCCACCGGTGCCGGGATTTGTTCCTGCTGTGCACTCGGCTGCTGCAAGTTCGGCCGCAGAGGCGTCTGCGGCTGCGGCGCCCGATGAAGATGCATCGCTGCATATTGTGAAATCACCCATCGTGGGAACGTTTTATGAGTCGCCTTCGCCGGGATCGCCGGCGTTTGTGAAGATTGGCGATCAGGTAGAAGTGGGACAGGTGCTTTGTATTGTGGAAGCGATGAAGCTGATGAACGAGATTGAAAGCGACGGCGCCGGCGAGATTGTGAAACGGCTTGTGCAGAATGGCCAGCCGGTGGAATACGGCCAGGCACTTTTTGCGGTGCGTCCCCGATAATCATGCGTAAAGTTCTGATCGCCAATCGCGGCGAAATCGCGCTGCGCGTCATTTGTGCCTGCAAAGAGATGGGCCTGCGGACGGTTGCTATCTACAGCGAAGCGGATCGGCACTCGCTGCACGCTCGCTTTGCTGATGAGGCGATCTGCATTGGACCGCCGCGCTCGGCGGAGAGCTATCTGAATGTGCCTGCGGTGATCAGTGCCGCGGAAATTGCGGACGTCGACGCGATCCATCCTGGATACGGACTGCTGAGCGAGAACGCCAACTTCGCGGAAGTCTGCCGCGCTTCGAACATTAAGTTTATTGGGCCGCCGCCGGAAGTGACGCGGCTGATGGGCGAGAAGGAAAAAGCGCGCCAGACGATGAAGGCGGCGAAGGTACCGATCCTGCCTGGTTCGGACGGTGTGATTCAGAGCGAGGGCGAGGGACTGGAGTGGGCGCAGACAGTTGGGTATCCGGTGATCCTGAAGGCTTCAGCGGGCGGTGGCGGACGCGGGATGCGGGTGGTGCGGTCGGCAGAGGAGCTGCCGGGACTCTATCAGGCGGCGCAGAGCGAAGCGGCGAATGCGTTTGGCAATGGCGATTTATACATGGAGAAGTTCATCGAGCGGCCGCGGCACATCGAGTTTCAGATTCTGGCCGATGAGCATGGCTCGGCGATGTCGCTGGGCGAGCGCGAGTGCTCGATTCAGAGACGGCATCAGAAGCTGATCGAAGAGGCGCCATCCCTGCAGGTGACGCCGGCGATGCGCGAGGAGATTGGGCGCACGCTGAAGCGGTGCCTGGAAGCGGTGGGCTACCAGAACGCAGGGACCATCGAATTTTTGATGGATGAGGACGGGTCTCTCTATTTCATCGAGATGAATACCCGCATCCAGGTGGAGCATCCCGTAACGGAAATGGTGACGGGCATCGATCTGGTGAAGGCGCAACTCCGGATTGCGATGGGCGAGAAGCTGTCGAGTGTGGTGCCGCACGCGATAGGGATGCGCGGCCACGCGATTGAATGCCGCGTGAACGCAGAGCATCCGGAGAAGTTCACGCCGTCAGCCGGGAAGATTACGGCGTTCAATGTGCCTGGTGGGAACGGCATTCGCGTGGACACGGCGCAGTATGCCGAGGGGGTGGTGCCACCCTATTACGATTCGCTGATTGCTAAAGTGATTGCGCACGGCGGCGATCGCGAGGAAGCAATGGCGCGGATGCGCAGGGCGCTGGAGATGTTTATCGTCGAGGGGATTCATACGACGATTCCCCTGCACGAGAGAATCTTTCGCGACGAGGAGTTCCAGCGCGGGGAATTCGACACGAAGTTTATGGAGCGATTCTTCGAGCGCGAGAAGGCACGCAAAGAAGCGGCCCTGGCAGAGCCTTAAACATCGCAGAGCTCAACCGCCTGGCGAAGGCTGGTGAGCGGGTCGCCTGTGGGCAGAAACTCGTGGGCGACATAGCCGGAGTAGCCTGCGTCGGCGATCGCCGACATGACGGCAGCGTACTGAATTTCCTGCGTGCCGTTGAGTTCGTGCCGGCCAGGCACGCCTCCCGTATGAAAATGGCCGATGACGCCGATGTTCTGGCGGATGGTCGAGATCAGGTCCCCTTCCATAACTTGCATATGGTAGATGTCGTAGAGCAGCTTGATGTGCGGTGAGTTGACCTCGTGCATCACGCGCGCGCCCCATGCGGTGTGATCGGCCATGTAGTCGGGGTGGTTCACCTTGCTGTTGAGCAGCTCGAGGCAGATAGTGACGCCGTTGTCTTCCGCGATGGGTTTAAGGCGGGTGAGGCCGGCAATGGTGTTGCGGGCGCCCTCTTCGTCCGACATGCCGCGGCGGCTTCCAGAAAAAGTGATGACGCTGGGGACGCCAGCCTTCGCGGCGATGGGGATATTTTTGCGGAAGGCAGCTTCGATGGCGGCGTGGTTTTCAAGGCGATTAAGCGCGTTGGGAATGGTGCCTCCGCCGGCGTAGCCCATGGTGCAGATCAGGCCATAACGGCGCGGGATGTCGAACTCGTCGACTTCGAGCAGGTCGACGCCTTTGAGGCCGAGCGAAACGGCCCACTGGCAGAGTTGGTCAAGCGGCGTTTCTTTGTAACACCAGCGGCAAACGGACTGATGGATGCGACCTTTGCGCGCGACGGGCTGGTCCGATTGCGCGGACAAAGGGAGTGCGGCTGCAACGGATGCGAGGGCGGTGGACTTGAGAAATCCGCGACGAGAAGGCACCTCGTCAGCGTACAGCGGATAGCGGTTGGCGAACAGCAATGGGAGGCGATCGCGAAGGAAGGGTTTTTCGATGCGTGACTCAAGCCAGGCGCTTGCAGGCTTCTGCGCCCTGTAGAATTTTGCGGAACGTCGTTCGATACCGAAAGCGTTTTGTGGAGATCGCTGATGATGCGTGGTAGCTGCCTGGCTGTTGCTCTTCTTGCTCTCGCCTCAACCGGATTTGCGCAGGGTTCGCCGGGTCCGCAACCCGTGCCGATGCCGCCGCCGATTGCGACGCCGGTCGACACTCCGTATCCGGGCACCATTGCGCTGACGGTGAACGTCACGAATACGGTGGATCGCGTGATGAAAGTCCACGAGACGATTCTGGTGAAGGGGGGCGAGCTGACGCTGCTGTATCCGCAATGGCTGCCGGGAGCCCATTCGCCGCGCGGGCCCATTGAAAAGGTGGCGGGGCTGTTTGTGAAGGCGGATGGAAAGGCGATTCCGTGGGTGCGCGATCGCGTCGACGTGTATGCGTTTCACATCCCGGTGCCGAAGGGCGTGACGTCGGTGGATGTGGATTTTGATTATCTTTCGCCGGTTCGGCCGCAGGACGGGCGGATCGAGATCTCAAATCAGCTGGTCGATCTGGCGTGGAATGCGGTCGTGCTGTATCCGGCCGGGCACTTTTCGCGGCAGATCAAATTTGCGCCGAATATCGTTTTGCCGAGCGGATGGAAGTATGCGACGGCGCTCGAGACCGGATCGCAGGATGGCGATACGGTTCACTTCAAAGAGACGACGCTGAACACGCTGATCGATTCGCCACTGATTGCGGGGGCGAACTTTAAGCGCGTGGATTTGTCGACGGGACCGGATAACAAAGTTTTCCTGGACGTTGTTGCCGATGAGCCAAAGGATCTGGAAATCACGCCGGAGGAGTTGCAGGCGCACAAGAATCTCGCGATTCAGGCGCAGAAGCTGTATGCCTCGCACCACTACGATCACTACGACTTTTTGTTCATGCTGACGGATGTGGTGGGTGGAAATGGGCTCGAACATCATCAGTCGAGCGAGGACGGGACCGGGGCGAACTACTTTACGGACTGGGCGGCTGGGGCGCGCGGCCGCGATCTTCTGGGGCACGAATACACGCACTCGTGGAACGGGAAATTTCGCAGGCCGGCGGATTTGTGGACGCCGAATTTCAACGTCCCCATGCGCGACGATCTGCTGTGGGTGTATGAGGGGATGACGCAATACTGGGGGCTGGTGCTGACCGCGCGGTCGGGTCTGGTGACGGCGGAGTCGGCGCGCGACACGCTGGCAGAGGTGGCGGCGGGGTTTGAGGCGAGCCAAGGACGCGACTGGCGGCCGCTGGTGGATACGACCAATCAGCCGATTGTGTCGCAGCGGAGGCCGGTGAGTTGGGTGAGTTGGCAGCGGCCGGAAGATTACTACACCGAAGGACAGCTGATATGGCTGGACGCGGATACGAAGATTCGCGAGCTGAGCGAGGGAAAGAAGTCGCTGGACGATTTTGCAAAGCTGTTCTTCGGCGTGAACAACGGCAGCTACATCACGGACACGTACACGTTTGAGGATCTGGTGGCGGCGCTGAATCAGGTGCAGCCCTATGACTGGGCGACGTTCCTGCGGACGCGCGTTTATGAATTGCATCCGCAAGTGCCGGAGAACGGATTTACGCAGGGCGGCTACAAACTGGTGTACAACGACACCATTCCACCGTACGCAAAGCATGCGAGAGAGAATCCGCGGTACGGATCGAGTTTCGCAACTTCGGTGGGGCTCACAGCAATGGGCGATGGCACGCTGGGCAATGTGTGGTGGGACGGTGTCGCATTCAAAGCCGGCCTTGTGCCGGGCATGCAGATGTTGGCGGTGGATGGGCAGGTTTACTCCACCGACAAGCTGCGGGAAGCGATTCTGAAAGCGGAGAAGGGAACGGAGCCGATCACGCTGCTGGTGAAGGAGCGCGACCATGTGAAGACGGTCGCGCTGGATTACCACGGAGGCTTGCGGATTCCGCATCTGGAGCGGGTCGATGGAACGCCGGACCGGCTCGGGGACATTTTGAAGGCGGTGGAGTGAGAACGGCGCACGGTGTTCTTTGGCGACAGGTGTAAGTATGCGTGCTCGGATTGTTCTTTTTCTGGCGCTTGGTTCAACGGTTCTCCCGATCTTTGCGTTGGGGCCAGTTGCCGCAGCACAGCCGGACCCAGCAGTAGGGCCGGTTGTCATCCAGCTGGCAGACCCCGTCTATCCTCCAATCGCGCGAGCGGCGCATGTTAACGGCGAAGTAGTTGTTGTTGCGGAGATTCGTGCAGATGGATCGGTTGTATCGGTGCGCGTTGACAGTGGACCGCCGATGCTCCATCAGGCTGCGATCGATAGTTCGTCGCACTCAACCTTCGAATGCCGAGGCTGTGTCGAGGGAGAACAGGAGTATCGGATCGTCTATTCGTTCAAATTCATTGACGAGGGCGATTGTTGCGAGGGATACTCCAAACCTTCTTCCTTCAAACGCCTTCCGGAAGCAGCGGGCGAACATACGACAGAAGTGCTGGTGATGGCTCCCAGCATCTGCCTCTGCGATCCCGCGGCGACGACTACCAGCATAAAAGCACGATCAGTCAAGTGTCTTTGGCTTTGGAAGTGTTCGGCCCGCACCAATTGAACTCTAGCATTCGGCGACGCGGTCGAGCAGATCGAAAAATTCCGGGAACGAGATGGCGGCGGATTCAGCGCCGCGGATGAGGGTGTCGCCTTCGGCGCGGAGAGCGGCGATGGAGAAAGCCATAGCAATGCGATGATCGCCACCCGCGTCGATGGTGGCTCCGTGAAGCGCCTGGCCACCGGGAACGTCGAGGCCGTCGTCGAACTCTTCGACTTCGGCGCCCATGGCGCGCAGGTTGGCGGCGACCAGGGCGATGCGATCCGATTCCTTGACGCGAAGCTCTTTGGCGTCGCGGATGCGGATGCCTTGGTGCGTGTAAGGGCCGATCGCGGCCAGGACGGGCAGTTCGTCGATGAGCAGCGCGGAAAGCGCGCCGGAGATAATGGTGCCGGTGAGGCCCGCGGGCGGAGCGTTGACCTGAACCGTGCCGACCAGTTCATCATTCTTGGTTTCGAGATTGAGCACGCCGATGTGTGCACCAAGGGCGGTGAGCACGTCGAGAAGGGTGGCACGCGTGGGATTGAGGCCAAGCCCGTCGAAGATGAGGTTCGAGCCTGGGAAGAGTGCGGCGGCGCACAGAAAGAAGGCCGCAGAGGAGATGTCGCCGGGAACAGCGGACTCGATGCCGTGGAGCTGCTGGCCGCCGGCGATTGAGACGGAATCTTTGGCGCGCTCGACCGTGGCGCCAAAGGCGCGAAGAGCCAACTCACCGTGATCGCGGGTGCGAACGGATTCGCGGACGGTGGTGGCGCCGTTGGCCTGAAGTCCGGCGAAGAGCAGCGCGGTCTTGACCTGGGCGCTGGGGATCGGCGTGGTGTAGTCGATGGCGGTCAGCGGTGCACCGTGGATGGCGATGGGCGCGTGGCCGTCGGTGAGATCGATGCGCGCGCCCATCTGCGTGAGTGGCTTGCGGACGCGTTCCATGGGCCGGCGCGAGAGGGAGGAATCGCCGGAAAGGGTAAAGGCGCAGGGCTCTTGCGCGGCGAGCAGGCCGGAGAGCATGCGCATGGTCGACCCAGAGTTGCCGCAGTTCAGCGGCGCGGCGGAGGGGCGGAAGTGGCCAGCGACACCGATGATCTCAACGGAATTCTCGTTGCGGGTGACTTGTGCCCCCAGGGCCTGGACGCAGGCGAGCGAGGAAGCGCAATCGGCGCCGGTAGAGAAATTGGAAAGGTGGGTGGTGCCTTCGGCAAGGCCGCCCAACAATGCGTAACGGTGACTGATACTTTTATCGCCGGGCAGGCGAAGGCTTCCCTGGATGGTGCGAGCTGGCTGGACGATGCGTTCGGTGGCGACAGACTGCAATGGGATCTCCGGAAAACGGGATGCTCTTATCGTAAATGGCCTGTGGCTGGCTTGATTTCCGTGCGGGGCTATGCGAGATTCTGGATTCTAGTGAGCACACATTTGTCTGAATTGTTTGCCGAGGAGTATCGGGCCCTTCGACCCCGCGCCCCGATGCCTCCCATTGACGTTCGTTTCTACCGATTCACTTCTCTCAACACGACGATTCGGCTGCGGGAGGGAAGGATTCGTGTGAGCCTCTCCGATTTGCTCGAGGGGGCGCCGGAGCCGGTGCTGCGGGCGATTGCGCACATCCTGCTGGCGAAGCTGTATCGCAAACCCATCGATGCGGGCCACGCGCGGCGGTACCGGCGATTTACATCGAGCGAAGCGGTGGTGCGGCAGAGTGAGCGCATCCGGCAGACACGCGGGCGAAAAAGGATTTTGTCGGCGCAAGGCGATCACTACGACCTTGACGAAGTCTTCGAGACGCTGAACACGCAGTTTTTTCATGGGCTGATGGGACGTCCGCAGCTGACGTGGAGCGAGGTGACAGCGCGGCGGTTGCTGGGGCATTACGATCCGGCGCACAACACCATCATGGTGAGCCGCGTATTCGACCGCAAGGGCGCGCCGCGCTACGCGATCGAATATCTGATGTACCACGAGATGCTGCACCTGAAGCATCCGGTGAAGCAGAAGAACGGGCGGCGGTGTGTGCATTCTTCAGCGTTCCAGGCAGAGGAGAAGCTGTTTCCGGATCTGGAACGGGCGAAGGCGTATTTGAAGACGCTCTGAGGTCGCAAAAGACAGTCGACTAAAAACCCCTTAGCGAAAAACGAGCAACGCGAGCAAAAGGCAAGCCGAGAGGCCGGGTTTGCCTGGCCTCGGGAGTCGTGTTACAAACATAGGACGCATGGGCGTTCTGTCCAACCGGTAAAGCGGTTCGCGATATGCAGCCTTCGGGGCTGTTGTTGTTCCAGGTAGTCCGCGCTCTCGCGCTGTGACTCTGCGTATTCTCTGACAATCCCAAAAATCAAGTGCGGGGATTTTCTCCGGTGAACGGGGGCATTCCTTATGGCTTCGTCAACGCGACGAATTTCTGTGGATAGCTGGGCGGTAGGTTTGGCCCTTCTGGCAGCACTGCTGGTGCGATTGGGCGTTCTGAAGATGATTCCCTGGTAAGGAGTACGACTATGGCTGGTTCGGTTGCATTGCCGCAACCTCGGACGGTGTCGGCGTCGGAGAGGATCTTTGCGTTGGTGCCTGGAATTCTGCTGGCGGTGGGCTACGCAGGCAAGATGATTGAGCAGTCGATTGCCGCAATCGCGCTGGGGCTGGTGTATGGGGCAGCGCGGGTTTGGCACCTTGAGGGCGAGGGAATGGCGAGTAGGAAAACAGCCAGCGTGGGGATGGATCCCGCCGAAGGAGAAACGGCTCGCGGGTCGACGGAGAGCCTTCAGCAAGATTCGCGCGGGTACCTTAAAATGAACAAGTACCCTGTCTTTTCGGGGAAGCGCGAGTTGCAGCGACCGTCGTACGCACGCCAGGACTTCGTCATTCGCTTACTGCGAGCGGACTTCCCCGGGATGACAGGCGCGAGGCGTCGATAGGGCTGCCAAAGGAAGAATCAAGCTTGATCGGAACTAAAGTTCTAAACAAGGTTTTTGGAACCGCCAACGAGCGGGCGGTAAAGCGTCTGCTGCCGCGGGTGGCGGAGATCAATGCGCTCGAGCCGGATGTCAAGTCGCTGAGCGATGAGCAGCTGCGCGCGAAAACCGTCGATTTCAAGGCGCGCATTGCGAAGGCGATGGAAGGAATCACGGACGATGAGGCGCGGGTCGCTGCGGAGAAGCAGGCGCTCGACGATATTCTGCCCGAAGCATTCGCAGTAGTGCGCGAGGCTGGGTGGCGTGCTGTGACCATGCGGCACTTCGACGTGCAGCTGGTGGGTGGAATGGTGCTTCACCAGGGCAAGATCTCGGAGATGAAAACCGGCGAAGGCAAGACGCTGGTAGCTACGTTGCCGTGTTATCTCAACGCGCTGGCGGGCCATGGCGTGCATGTGGTCACGGTGAACGATTATCTGGCCAAGCGCGACGCCGAGTGGATGGGGAAGATCTACGAGTTCCTCGGGCTAACAGTGGGCGTGATCGTCCACGATCTGGACGACAATCAGCGGCGGAAGGCCTACGCGTCGGATATCACCTACGGAACGAACAACGAATTCGGGTTCGATTATCTGCGCGACAACATGAAGTTTGAGCTGGCCGACTGCGTGCAGCGTGGGCACTATTTCTCGATCGTGGATGAAGTGGATTCGATTCTGATCGACGAAGCGCGAACCCCTCTCATTATTTCGGGGCCGACGGATCAGACGACAGACAAGTACGCGCGCGTGAATCGGATTATTCCGGCGCTGGAACTGGGTGAGGAAATCGAGAAAAGCCCTGAAGAGAAAATTCTGACCGGCGATTTCGTGGTCGATGAGAAGCACAAGACGATCACGGTAACAGACGAAGGATGGGAGAAGATCGAAGGACTTCTGGGAATTGGGAACATCGCCGACCCTGAAAACTGGGATCTGAAGCACCACGTCGAGACAGCGATCAAGGCGCACAACCTGTATAAGCGCGACGTGCAGTACGTGGTCAAGGACGGCGAGGTGATCATCGTCGACGAGTTCACCGGACGTATGATGCCGGGGCGGCGCTGGTCCGATGGCCTGCATCAGGCGGTTGAGGCAAAGGAGGGCGTGAACATCCGTCGCGAAGATCAGACGCTGGCGACGATCACGTTCCAGAACTATTTCCGCCTTTACAAAAAGCTGGCGGGCATGACCGGTACGGCGGAGACGGAAGCTTCGGAGTTCGACAACATCTACAAGCTGGATATCGTCGTGATCCCGACGAACAAGCCGATGCGGCGGATCGAGAGCTCCGACGTGGTGTACCGGACGGCGAAGGAAAAGTACTACGCCGTGGCCGATGAGATTGCGAAGCTGCACGAGAACCAGCAGCCGGTTCTGGTGGGCACGACGTCAATCGAAAAGAGCGAGCTGCTGTCGCAGATTCTGGCCCGCAAGGGTGTGCGGCACGTGGTGCTGAACGCGAAATATCACGAACGCGAGGCTGAAATTGTGGCCCAGGCCGGCCGTCTGGGCATGGTCACGATTGCCACGAACATGGCGGGCCGCGGCACGGACATTTTGCTGGGGGGCAATCCGGATTTCGTTGCGCGGCAGGAGCTGGTGAAAAAGGCGATGGCCCGTGCGATCAGCGCGGCCGAGGGCGCGATCAATCCTACGGCTCCGGCGGGAATGCTGCGGTTCTACTACCAGGGTCAGGAGTTTGAGACCTCGCAGGAAAACTGGGATCACGTGTACCAGGGTCATGCCGCGACTGCGGCTGAGGAGCATGAACAGGTGATCGAGGCTGGGGGCCTGCACATTGTCGGGACAGAGCGGCACGAGTCACGTCGTGTCGACAACCAGCTGCGCGGCCGATCGGGACGCCAGGGCGATCCGGGCGCTTCACGTTTCTATCTATCGCTGGAAGACGATCTGATGCGCATTTTTGCGCGTGAGTGGGTTTCGACGCTGCTGCAGAAGATGGGGATGGAAGAGGGTATGCCCATCGAGTCGCGGATGATTTCAAACCGTATCGAGGCTGCGCAGAAGGCGGTGGAAGGGCAGAACTTCGAGGCGCGCAAGCACCTGCTGGAGTACGACGATGTAATGAACAAGCAGCGCGAGGCCGTGTATGGATTGCGGCGCCAGCTGCTGGAGGGACTGGATCAGAAAGAGCTGATCGTCGAGGATTACGTTCCCAACCTGCTGAGCGACATGCTGGATGAGTTCGCGAGCGAGCGGGTGCATCCGGATCAATGGGATGTGAAGGGTCTGAACACGAAGCTGGTTGCGCAGTTCGGGTTCGATCTGGAAGCCGAGGGCATGGACGCGAAGCAGATGACGCGCCACGAACTGGGCGAGACGATCTTCGAGCGGCTGAAGGGAAAATATGACGCGAAGCAGCAGCTGATTGGCGATGTCCAGATGCGTTTCCATGAGCGGATGATCATGCTGAGCGTGATCGATGGCCTGTGGAAGGATCATCTGCTGAACATGGACCACCTGAAGGAAGGCATCGGGTTGCGCGGATATGCACAGCAGGATCCGCTGGTGGCCTACAAGAAAGAATCCTTCGACATGTTTGAAGGAATGATGGCGCGGTTTCAGGAAGACACGGTTCGGTTCCTGTTCCAGATGAGGATTGTGGGACCGGATGGGCAGCCGGTGGAGATTCCGGCACGGCCGCGGGCGGCGATCCCAGCGGCTCCGAGCGTGGCATCGGCCGATGGAGGAGGAAATGGACACCGCGAGCCGAGTGCGCCGCCGATTCCGCTCGCTCCGGGCCGGGCGCCGTCAACGACGATCGACGATATCGAAAAGGAGTTCCAGCGCAAGAAGCAGAAGGAGCTGGAACATGCGCGCATGGCCGGGGGCGGCGATGGGTCGGCGCCGGCGCAGCGAAGGACCGGAGAAAAAGTGGGACGAAACGATCCCTGTCCCTGCGGGTCGGGGAAGAAGTACAAGAAGTGCCACGGAGCTACGGAAGGCTGAAGACAGGGAGCAGAGAGCAGCCAGCAGGGAACAGCGAACAGGGAACAGAAGGCGCGAAGGGTGCGGGACAGGGTCTCGCACCCTTCTTATTTTTGCCGATGCTTTTTGCGCGCTGCCGTACACTCATGTCGCCATGCAATTCTGGTTCGCTCGCGGCAGCGAGATCCCGGTCCGGCAACAACTGGTGACGCAGGTGGTGCTGGGCATTCTGTGCAACGACCTGGCCCCCGGACAGCGGCTGCCGAGCACGCGGGAGTTGGCGCGGCGGTTCCGCATTCATCCCAACACCATCAGCGCGGCCTACCGTCAGCTTGGGCAGGAAAAGTGGGTGGAGTTTCGCCACGGAAGCGGCGTGTATGTGCGCGCTGTGCGCCCCAGGGAGGCCTCTGCGGTCACTTCGCCGGAGAGCCTGATTGCAAATCTGGTGTTGGAGTCAAGGCGGGCTGGGTTATCGCTGCATGATCTCCGGAACCACGTGCAGCAATGGCTGGACTTGCGGCCGCCAACGCATTTCTGTCTGATCGAACCAGATGAAGAGCTGCGACGGATCGTGATTGCCGAGATGGAGAAGGTTGCAACGATTCCGGTGAAAGGGTGCGGATTTGCGGAGCTGCGGGCGATGGACCAGGGTTCTGCTGTCTTCGTGGTTCTGCCCAGTAAGGAAGGGACCGCACGAGAAAGTATTGCGAAAGAAGCAGAGTTGCTGGTGCTGGAGGTGCGGTCCGCGCCGTTGAGCATGGCTCAGATGTTGCCGAAGAGCAGGGAGTGGCTGGTAGGCGTGGCGTCTGCATGGCCGGGATTTCTGGACGCGGCGCAGACCATGCTGGCGGCGGCGGGATTCGATCCGGACAGTCTGGTGGTGCGCGATACGCGCAGGCATGGATGGCTGAAAGATCTGGAGTGCACAGCGGGCATCCTGTGCGATGCAGTGACGGAGCGGGAGCTCCCGAACGGCAAGATCATCGCGGTGTTCCCCATTGTGGCGGACGCGTCGCTGGAGGCACTGAAACGGTACGAGGAGTTTATTGGTGCGCCCGGGAAGAAGGATGGTGGCACGAGGGGCAGTTGAGAAAGTGTCACAGCGCGGGGCGCGGCGAAAAGCGATGCGGGCGAGGATCGCATCGTCATGCGAAACCATTTCTTCATTGTTCTGGTCGTTGTCAGTTGTGTTCTCGCCTGTCAGGCGGGAGCGCAGGGGGCGTATTCCGATCCACGCAAAGGGAGCTGGGAAACCGTCGAAAATCTACCGCGCGGGACAGGCCTTGCGGTGAAGGTAATCCTGGCGAACGGGAAGATGCACACGATGCACTGTGCCTTTCACGAGGCCAGCGAGACGGAGTTGGTGTGCGGTCATTGGTCGGATCGGAGGCCGGCGTTTTACCCAGTGCCTCGGCCGGTTGCTCCCGATCGCTACGTATTTGCGCGCGGCCAGATACAGCAGGTGCGGTTCGAAGTGGAAGATATAAACCGAACGGACAGCGCCACGCTGGGGTCGATGGGGGGCGCGATCGTTGGCGGGGTGATCGGCTTCAATTGCTGTCATAACCCAGGGGATAGTCCTCGTCAGGCAGGGGCGGCGGCTGGGGCACTGCTGGGCTCGATTGTGGGCGCAATTGCCGGGCACGTTTTTCCATTTGTACGCGGACAGGTGCTTTATGAGCTGTGAGGATCAGATCATCCATCGGAGCGGCGGTTCTTGTTGATGATGCCGGCGAGGATGATGAGGAAGGCGAACGCACGGACGACAAAGACCCAGGGGCTCGCCTCGCTGGGGTTCATAAAAAAGACTCGCGCGCAACGGTTGATGCCTTCGATAGAGAATGCGAGGGAAAACGCGAGGAACAGAGAGTCGTGAGTGTCACGCCAGAAGCGAAGGAAGTACAGCCCGGCAGCTAGAGAGGTAGTGGCGATGACGCCTTCAAGGAAACCTTCGAAGATGTGGGTGTGGATCATTGCTGGCCTTCCCAGATGAGTCCGTAAAGGAGGATCAGCATCGACGCGGCAGCCGTCAGCAGGCGGAAGGGATAGAGGTCGATCTGGGGAAGGAGGACGAGGTCAACGAAGACCAGTAGGTTGGAGACAGCAAGACCGCAGAAACAGACTGCACTCCAAAGGAGAAGCCGCTTGCCAACGGCAGAGTAAGCGCGGAAGAGCAGCAGGCCGCAGGCAAGGGAGACAAGAAATCCGAGGATGTAAACCGCCGGAGCAATGGCTTTCATGACTTGTCTTTCTTGAACCTGAAGGCGCGCGCGAACTCGCGGACTGCAGGGGAGGCTTTGAAGTGAATCATATTGGAGACGCGAACCAGTTCGCGACGCCAGGTGCGGTCGATATCCGGCATCAGGTGGTCACGGAGTGATTCGGGGTTATATGCATAAGCCGCGGTGGCGAGGACAATGAGCGACCGCTGCCGCAGGTCTTCGAGGACCTGGCGAGTGTGGTCCTCCGGCAGGTAGAGCAGCGCGGCGAGTTCGTCGACCGACCATTGCCTGGGCCGGCTGTTCCAGAGGAGGAGGAGCGCTTCAAGATGAGGGACGCTGTCGATCTCATCGAGGATGAAGCGGTCGACTTCCGGAAGCCGCGAATTTTCGTCACTGGCGGACGACATAAGGACCCCTGGGGAGAGCAGTGGCCAAAAAGCAAAAAAAAATTATATGAGACGCAATAGTGTGAAATCGGTACTGAACGATGAGTCTGCAAATTATTTTACCGGGCCATTTTCGTCCAGGAGCCAGTCGAGGTAGGCCTCGCTGATGAATTCCGGAGCGAGGACGAGGAACTCCGGCACTTCGTAGGTGTGGAGGCGGCGGAGAGTTGATTCGAGGCGTTCGAGCGAGCCGACGCTGGATTTGATGAGGAGCAGGATTTCCGCGGCGGTCTCCACCTGGCCTTTCCAGCGATAGATGGAGGTGAGGCCAGGGATAATGTTGACGCAGGCTGCGAGGCGGTCATCGACCAGCGCGCGGGCGATGGCCTCGGCTTCTTCCCGCGAGCCGGCAGTGGTGACGATCAGGCGGACTTCGGTGGCGGGTACAATCATCGGTGCGTTCGCGATGCGACTGACGATCCGGTTGGGAGCATCATAAGGCCGAATGCTCATTGAGGGAATGTATGTCCGCCGAGATTAAGTTTGGGACGTCGGGATGGCGCGCGATTGTCGCGGAGGAATTCACGCTGGGGAACATCCGGCGCGCGGTCGCCGGGATCGGGCAGTATGTAGCCGCGCAGAATGGGCCGAAGACGGTGCTGGTGGGACGCGATCCCCGATTCCTGGGCGAGATGTTTGTCGCAGAGGCGGCGAAGGTACTGGCGGCGAACGGCGTAACGCCGGTGATTATTCCAGAGCCAGCGCCAACGCCCGCGATTGCGTATGCAGTGCGGCGGCTGAAGGCAGGCGGATCCATCAACTTTACGGCATCGCATAATCCGCCGGAATACAACGGAATCAAGTTCTCGACGCCGGATGGTGCGCCCGCGCTGCCTGAGGTGACGCACAAAATTGAGGCGAACGTGAGGGCTCTCGATCAGGTGCCTTCGCCGCCGGAGACCGGCGCGCAATACGAGCAGGTGGACGTGAAGCCGGACTATCTGAAGCGCCTGGCAGAACTGGTGGACCTGAAGGCGATTAAAAGATCGGGCATGAAGGTGGTGTTCGATCCGTTCTGGGGCGCGGCGCGTGGCTACAGCTGCCACATTCTGCGCGAGCATGGCGTGGAGACCGCCACGGTGCACGATTACCGCGATGTGCTGTTCGGCGGGCACGCGCCGGAACCGGATGGTGAGTTGCTGGACGCCTGTAAAGCGAAGATGAAGGAGACCGGGGCGGCCATTGGCATCGCAACCGATGGCGATGCGGATCGTTTTGGGATCGTCGATGGGGATGGAACGTTCATCCAGCCGAACTACATCATCGCGCTGCTGTTCGACTATCTGGTGGAGACTCGCGGCTGGAAAAATGGCGTGGCCAAGTCGGTGGCGACGACGAATTTGATCAACGCCCTGGCGGATGATTTTGGAGTTCCGTTGTATGAAACGCCGGTGGGCTTTAAGTTCATCGGGGAGCTGATTAATGAGGACAAAATCGCCATTGGCGGAGAAGAGAGCGCCGGTCTGACGATTCGCGGGCACGTTCCGGAGAAGGACGGGGTTATTGCCGGGCTGCTGACGGCGGAGATGGTGGCGGTGCGGGGAACCAGTTTGGGCGAACAATTGAAGAAGATATTTGCCAGGGTTGGTTCCTTTTACCCAAATCGAGAAAATTTCCGCTTGACGCCTGAGGTGAAGGCTAAGTTCACTGAGAAGATAAGGAATGATCCGCAGGAGCTGAGTGGCCGGAAGGTCGCGAAGGTGGTGCGGACCGACGGGCTGAAGCTGATCCTCGCGGATGGTTCGTGGGTTTGCTACCGGCTCAGCGGGACGGAACCGGTTGTCAGGGTTTACTCCGAGGCGCGGAAAGAGAGCGACGAGGAGCCACTGAGCAAGGCGGCCAGGGATTGGGTTCTTGCTTAGGTGTCGGGGATCGGGTTTAGGGTATTGCGGGCAGAGAGCGGGCGGATTGTGGTGAGCGGGGAACAGAAGCAGACAGGATTCGCGGAGCGGGCAGCGCAGGCGCTGTACCGGATGCGGCGGCGCATTGCGACCGCGGCGGTGATTGCGGCGGCGCTGGTGTTTGGGTATCACGCGATCTTCGGCGAGAACGGGCTCAGCGTGTATGAGCAGCGGCGTGCGGAGGATCGAGTGGTCCAGAAGCGGATTGGCGAGCTGCAGCAGGAGAACGCGCGGCTGGGGCAGCATGTGAAGGAGCTGAAGTCGGATCCGGACGCGATTGAGCGTGAGGCGCGGGACCGGCTGCACTATGCACGGCCCGGCGAGGTAATCTGGACTGAAGACTCTCCGCCCGCATCGACCGCTCCCCCCGCGTCGACCGCACCGCCCCAGACGGGGAAGAAATAGCCGCGACGCACCTGCCGGCATAAAGCCAGCGCGAATTCGGCCAGCATCTTTTTCCGGGAAACCGCATTTAATCTGGGAATATGGATAAATTTGTAATCCGCGGTGGCAATCCGCTTCTCGGAACGATCAGGATTAGTGGGTCGAAGAATTCTGCGCTGCCATGCATGGCGGCCGCGCTCCTCACGGAAGACGAAGTGGTGCTGGAGAACATTCCCCAGGTGCGCGACATTGAGACGGAGCGGAAGCTTCTGGTATCGATGGGTGCGGAAGTCGAACTGGGTTATGGCCGGGCGCAGCATCGGACGACGATCAGCTGCCGGACAATTAAGGATCCGACGGCCCCGTATGAAATCGTGAAGACCATGCGAGCCTCATCGCTGGTGCTGGGACCGCTGGTGGCGCGGATGGGTGTGGCGCGGGTGTCGATGCCGGGCGGATGCGCGATCGGCGCGCGGCCGATCGATCTGCACACTAAGGGGCTTGAAATCCTTGGGGCGAAGATCAGCTACGAGCACGGATACATTGAGGCACGAGCGGAACGGCTGAAGGGCGCGCACATTGTTTTCGACAAAATCACGGTGACGGGCACAGAAGATCTGTTGATGGCCGCGGTGCTGGCCGATGGGGAGACGGTGATGGAGAACTGCGCGCGTGAGCCCGAAGTGACGGACCTGGCGGCGATGCTGGCTGCGATGGGCGCGCAGATTCATGGAGCCGGAACATCGACGATTCAGGTGAAGGGCGTGGAGAAGCTGCGCGGCGTGAAGCATCGAATCAATCCAGACAGGATTGAGGCGGGAACGTTTTTGATCGCCGGCGCAATAACGGGCGGGGATTTGTGCGTAGCGCATTGCAACCCGGCCCATCTGACGGCAGTGATCGCCAAGCTGGAGGATTGCGGGGCGCGGGTCGAGGTGATCGCGAGGGATCAGATTCGTGTTCGCAGCGAAGGGACGCTGAAAGCTGCCGACATTGCAACGGAAGAGTACCCCGGATATCCGACGGACATGCAGGCACAGTCGATGGCGCTGGCCACACAGGCTGTGGGCACCTCGCTTGTGAAGGAAAACATTTTCGAAAACCGCTTTATGCATGTGCAGGAACTGGTGCGGATGGGCGCGAACATCCGCGTGGATGGGCGCACGGCAACGGTGCGTGGGAAGACTCCATTGTCGGCAGCGGCGGTGATGTGTTCAGACCTGCGTGCGTCGGCGTCGCTGGTACTCGCGGCACTGGTGGCCGACGGCGAATCGATCCTGGATCGCGTCTACAACATCGATCGCGGCTACGAGCATATTGAAGAGAAGCTGCGCGGGGTAGGGGCGCAGATCCGGCGCATGGGGAACGTGTTTGCCGAGAAACGTGAGCCGGAACTCGCTCCGGCGTAGGGCCCCGAGCACCGGGCACAGGGCTTCGACGCATCTCAAAACTTAAGAGGGAGAGATTCGATGGCGAACGCGGAAGATCGCGCACTGCGCGAACAGTTGGTGAAGTTTTTGCGGGATGGCGAGGCACACGCGGATTTGAAAGCTGTTCTGGATGATTTTCCAGTGAAAGCGCGCGGTGCGGTGCCAAAGGGTGCACAGCACTCGGCGTGGCAGGAACTGGAGCATATCCGGATTGCGCTGCACGATTTGCTGGATTTCTCGACGAATCCGAATTATGTTGCGCCGGAATGGCCGAAGGATTACTGGCCAACAGAAGCTGCGCCACCGGATGACGCGGCGTGGGAAACGTCGGTGAAGGCAGTGAAGAAGGACGAGGCGGATTTCGTGAAGCTGGTGAGCGATCCGGAGTCGAACCTGTACGCGACGATTCCATGGGGGGAGGGGCAAACGGTGCTGCGGGAGGTGCTGCTGGCAGGGCAGCATACGAGCTACCACCTGGGCCAAATTGTGCTGCTGCGAAGGATTCTGGGAGCCTGGAAAGAGGACTAGCCGCCCAAACGGATCGGCCTTACGGCTCGAACACAACTAGCGGCGGGATTCAGCGGCCAGGGCGCTGCGGGCTGTCGGACGATCCGGGTCGGAGAATTGTGCTGGGAAAATCAGGGTCACTTTGGTGCCGCGGCCCGGGCGGCTGGTGATGTCAAACAGTGCTGCATCGCCGTAGAGGACCTCGAGCCGCTCGCGAACATTTTTCATCCCGATGCCGGTGCCCTGGAGAACGCCGCTGGAATGCGCGCGGCCGGGTGCGATGCCGACGCCGTCGTCTTCCACTTCAATCACTAATTTTTCCTGTTCGAGGCGGCTGCGGAGGGTGATGACTCCGCCGGCAATGCGCGGTTCCAGCCCATGCTTGATGCTGTTTTCCACCAGCGGCTGCAGCAGCATGCTCGGTACTGGGATTTCCAGCGTCTCAGGTCCGATTTCGCGCGCAACCGAGAGTTTTTCGGCGCCGAAGCGCGCGATTTCGATGGAGAGGTAGTCGTCCGTGGTGGCCAGCTCGTCACGGAAAGGGACGAAAGCGTCGTGCTCCTGAAGCATCTTGCGCAAAATGTTAGCGAGTTTAACGATGAGCTCGCGTGCCTGCTCGGGCCGGAAACGAACGAGCGAGGCAATGGAATTGAGGGTGTTGAAGAGGAAGTGCGGGTTAATCTGGCGCTGCAGAGCGTCGAGGCGTGCTTCGAGAAGCAGGCGTTTTTGTTCCTCGAGGGATCGCTCGATACGGATCGCGTTCCAGATTTTGAGTGGGATGCCAACGACCACGGCGGCGCAGGTCCAGATGGCGATGCGGATGAGCCAACTGTCGGAGACGAGCGCAAACAGGCGATGCGAGATGCGGGCTGTCCACTCGCGCAGGACCTCCATAGCGACGATGAGGATGAGCAGAAGGATCTGGCGGTCGATGCGCGGGCGCAGCAGCGTGCGGCGGACCCAGCGATAGAGGCTGAGGTCGACAAAGGGGGAAAAGGACCAGACTTCCTCTTTATCGACGAAGCGGCCGTAGATGCCGGCGGTGACCGCGACAGCAAGCAGGAAGGGAAGCGCCAGGAACTCGCCATGGAGCAGTGCGGGCAGCGAAAGAACGGTGGCTCCGATGAGGGCGGCGCCGGGGCCGATCAGAATGCCGAGGACAACGGTGGTCTCAAAGGAGATGTCGGCTGCGTAAAAATTGGGGACAGCAACGCGAACCCAGACCCCGAGCCCCAGCGGAACGCAAATGAAGGCGATTAAGCCCAGGGTTTGCGGAAGGGTGCGTTCTTCTCGAAACAGGAGGTTCTGAAATTCGCGCGAGCGCCCGAGAGCCGAGGAAACGGCCGCAGCCACACCCAGCTTGATGAGCAGGGTGATGAGGATGATGCGAGAGTCGAGCACCAACTCAGCGTACAGCGATCAGCGATCAACGCTCAGCAAAAAACGGGCGATTCTATAATTCAGGTATGTCAATCACTTCAGTGCGCAAGGTTGCGGATGCTGATTTTCCATCGAGATGGGGGCACTTTCGCATCCTGGGCTTCGAGGGCGTGTATGCGGACGACGACCCCACGCGGTGCGGACAGACGGCAGAAAAAGAAGAGGCAGTCGCGCTGGTGATGGGCGATTTGAAAGCGGCGCCGCCCCTGGTGCGGATCCACTCGCAGTGCCTGACGGGCGATGTGTTTCATTCACTGCGCTGCGACTGCCGGCTGCAGCTGGAGCTGGCGCTGAGCAGGATTGTCGACGCCGGGGCCGGCATCCTAATTTATGAGCAGCAGGAGGGACGCGGCATTGGGCTGATGGCGAAGTTGCGCGCTTATGAGCTGCAGGATCAGGGCCTGGACACGGTGGAGGCGAATCTGCGGCTGGGTTTCGAGGCGGATTGCCGGGAGTTCGAACTGCCGGGAGCAATCCTGCGCCAGATGGACATCGAGTCCGTGCGGCTGATTACGAATAATCCTGAAAAGGTCGCCGCAATGGAATTGGCCGGGGTTCACGTGATCGAGCGCGTTTCGGCGGAAGTGCCCGCGGAGGATAGCTTCGAGCAGTACCTGCGGGTAAAGCAGGAAAAAATGGGACACATTTTCGAATCGATGGACGAAACGATTCGTTAGCCGAGCCGGGATTGTAAGCCGTGCGTGTCCACATGCTGATATCCCTCAAAAAGACGGGCCGGATCACGCGCCGGCTCGCGGTTGATCAGTTGCCTTTGACGCAGGCGGCGAGCGGGAGAACGAGCCCCATCAACGCGACGATAAGTGATGTACCAGCGAGCGCTACGATCAGGAACATATAAGTACCCTCCGGGGTGAGGTTGAAGTTCAAGTACACCCCCCGCGAACCAGCTACAGAATGGTTCGAACTTTCTCCTTGAGGTGGAAATGTTCTTCGTGCTGGTCGGCATCGAAGATCATCCCACCGGACGGGAGCAATGCGGGAGAACGTTGGCAGAGTCAGACAAATACAGCAGCAAAACAAACAACGAAAAGGCGAAAACTAAAGCGTGTTGGCGATCGTGTTGAATTGAATTCCGATCGTGTGAGTCAGCGCAGCCGTGGTAGCGACGGCGCTGAGCAGGACAACGGAAAGCAGCAGAGCAACCTCGACAATGTCCGCGCGATCCTTGTGGAGCCATCGGTTCAACAACTGCTTTGCACGGGTCATTCCGATTCGTCCTCAGTTTCCTGCGCCTCCGAACCGTGATGCGCGGGGCGCTTCGTTCACTGTTTTGTGATTCTGCCCGAGGGCCACTGTAGTAACAATTCCATTTGAGTAATGAAACCTGGATCATTTGGCACGCACGCCGCCGTTACTGCGCAGGGCACGGGGTCACCAGCGTGGCGGATTACTGCGGAGGTATGGCGACGGAGACACGCTGACGCCTGTGCAGATGGGTCAGCGCGAGCCAAAGCAAGACGCGAAGCAGCGGCTGGAGATACGGTCGACAGCGCCTGGATTCGGGCGAAATCTTTAAACGGGTGATGCCCTATTCGTGCGGATTGATGGTGACCATCACGACGCCGTGCGACGGTACCTGTGCGGCGAAATGATCGGTCTGATCCTTGACTTCTTTGTCGGACCACAGGTCATGCACTGTGGCGCGCAGCGACGATGGATAGCCGATATCGGTCCATCCGACGCCGATCGACTGCGGGTTGGCGCTGCGATTGAAAAGAACCACGGCGCGGCTGCCGTCGGCTAATTGGCGGGACCAGACCTCGATGTCTCCATCTTTTTTCAGGCGGCGGCCAGACTGGCCGAGCGGATCCTGGTCGACTGCGATGACGGCGCGATTGAGCAGGATCGATTTGGTTTCACTGGACATATTGGCGACATCGTTGCCGACCAGCAGAGGCGCGGCCAGCATGGCCCACATGCTGAAGTGAGCACGATATTCCTCGGTGGTCATGCCGCCATTGCCGACCTCGAGCATGTCGGGGTCGTTCCAGTGGCCGGGGCCGGTGGCACTCTCAATACCGGGCGCAGCCATCAGGTCGATGATCTGGACGACACCGATGCCGCCCCACTGGCGTTTGCAGTCCCAGCAGTCCTGAATGTCATCGGTGGAGCGCCACAGGTTGCCTACGGGCTGGGCCCAGAGCCATGGCTTGTTCGTACCCCATTCACAGATGCTCAAGACGATGGGGCGGCCGGTGGCGGCGAGGGCGTCGCGCATCAGGGTGTAGGAGGACTCGGCGTTCTGGCCGGGCAGGGTATTGCACCAGTCTTCTTTCAGGTAGTCGACGCCCCACTCGGCGTATTGCCGAGCGTCTTGATATTCGTGGCCAATGCTGCCGGGTCGGCCCGCGCAGGTTTTGGTGCCGACATCGGTATAGACGCCGAATTTCAGCCCCTTGCCGTGAATGTAGTCGGCGAGCGCTTTGAGGCCGGACGGGAATTTGTCTTTGTCGACCATGATATTGCCGTTCGCGTCGCGTCCGGTTTGCCAGCAATCGTCGATGTTCACGAACTGATAGCCCGCATCCTTCATGCCGTTGGAAGCGATGGCGTCGGCAGTGGCGCGAACGACCTGCTCATTGAGGCCTTTGCATGCGAACTTGTTCCAGCTGTTCCAGCCCATGGGCGGGGTCCTGGCCACACCGTTGTCGAGCGCGTGCGCGGCGGGCAGGGCGGCGGTGACGGCGAAGCCCGCAATCAGCAGCGAACAGAAACGAATCTTCATGAGTGGGCTTTTCTCCTGGACGGTTCGGGAGGAATTGTACATCGCGAAGGGGCCTGAAAAAGACGCTGCCGGACGCAGTCGCGTCGCACAGCGACTGGCTTCGCATACACTAGGAAACGATGATGAAGAATCGTTTGCTTTGCTCCTTTGTTGTTATGACCATAGCTGGAGCGGCTTCCCCGCTGACGGCGCAGACTACACCACCGGCCACGCATCGGCCGGCAACCGCGGCCGGCGCGACGGCGGCGCATCGTGCAGCCGGCGGTTGCGTCACCACGCCCACCCTGTCGCCGAAGATTCCAGCTTTGCCGGCTGCGGCACCCTGCGCGAAGACGCTCTATACCGTAACGCGCATGGCGGAGATGAAGCTCGACTACGCTTCGCCGTTGGTGAGCCCGACGGTGCGCGACGAACTCGGCGGGGGCGCGAGCACCTTTTCACTGAACTACGTCGATACCAAAACCGGTACGGGCCAGCCGGTGGAGGCACACAAGTGCCTGTCGGTCCACTACACCGGCTATCTGGCCGACGGGACGAAGTTCGACTCTTCGCACGATCATCCCGGCGGCGAGCCGATTCAGTTCGAGTACGGCGCTCATCACGTAATTCCCGGATGGGATACCGGGTTTGAAGGGATGCGGATGGGCGGCGAGCGGCGCCTTTTTATCCCGTACCAACTCGCTTATGGGGAGACGGGCAAGGGCCCGATTCCACCGAAGGCCGAGCTGATCTTCGACATACAACCGGTGAGCCAGAGCGAACCCCGGGCGGCGGGCGCACCGCCGGGAGGAGAATGCATGAAGGCTCCGCCGGTGGCAAACCGGCCTGGAACGCCGCCAGGCGGTGCAGCGCCGAAGGGGGCCGGCACTCCGCCAGCGTCCACTCCGCCGCCGCAGGGCTCGTCGGCGAAACCGCAGCGATAGAGGACTGGCCGGCAATGGTCGGCCAGCCACAACTTTGCCTGGGCGCCAGCGTTAGTATCAGCAATCCTCCTGGGCAGAGGGTGTCCCCTGTTTGCCTGACACCTGAACGTTCTGGGATTTTGGAGCGTACCCCATGAGCAACAGCGCCTGGACTGACAACGCCTGGGATGAGTCGGTCCATGGACCGGCCGCGCAGACGGCGGCAGTTGAGCCGGGAATGCAGCGCGTGGTCACGCCGCTTACGCGTCGAGCCTTCATGAAGGGTGGGGCGATGGCGGTGGTGGGGACGGCGGCGATTCCGGCGTTCCTGACCCGCAGTGTGATGGCCCAGGCGACGAGTGCCCAGGCACAGGGCAAGAAGCTGGTGGTGATCTTCCAGCGGGGTGCGGCGGATGGGCTGAACGTTGTGGTGCCGTATCGAGAGCCGTCGTACTACCAGTACCGGCCGAATATCGGGATTCCGCAAAACGCGGTGATCGATCTCGATGGGTTCTTTGGACTACATCCGGCGATGGCTTCGCTGAAGACATTGTGGGACCAGAAGCACCTGGCCATTGTGCACGCTTCGGGGTCGCCCGATCCTTCACGGTCGCATTTTGATGCGCAGGATTTTATGGAGAGCGGAACGCCGGGCGTGAAGGCGACGGTGGATGGCTGGCTGAATCGCGCACTTCAGGCCGAAGACCTGGCGTGTCCGGACTGCGCACATACGCCGTTTCGGGCCGTGTCGCTGGGGGCGCAGGTGCCGCGGTCCCTCGAGGGACGGATCCAGGCAGTGGCGCTGGAGAACATTCGCGATTTTGGAGTGCAGTCGACGCCGGCGGCCGCCGGGTTTGCGGCGATGTACGACCAGAGCACCGACTCGGTGCTGCACGGGACCGGGCAGGAGACGTTTGCCGCGGTGAAGATGCTGAAGACGGCCGATCCAGCGAAGTACACGCCGGCGGCGGGAGCCGAATATCCGGGCGGTCAGTTTGGCAACAGTCTGAAGCAGATCGCGCAAATTCTTAAAGCAAACCTTGGAGTTGAGGCGGCATTCGCGGATATCGGCGGGTGGGATACGCACCAAAACCAAGGCAATGTAGACGGACAACTGGCGGGTCGTCTGCGGGAATTCAGCGCAGGTCTGGCGGCGTTTTGGACCGACATGGGAGATCAGGCGGGGGACATTGTGTTGGTGACGATGTCGGAATTTGGGCGCACGTGCCGGCAGAATGGAACAGGCGGCACGGATCATGGCCACGCGAACGTGATGTTTGTTCTGGGTGGACCGGTGCTGGGAGGGAAGGTCTACGGACGGTGGCCTGGTTTGTCGCCAGAACAGCTCTATGAGGGGCGCGACCTGGCGATCACGACAGACTTCCGTCAGGTGCTGAGTGAAGCGGCGTATAAAACCCTCGGGGCGCAGGATCTCGAAGTCGTGTTTCCGCAGTCGGGATTACAGCGTAGGAACTTCCTGAACATACTTCAAGTGTGAGTTGAAGGACTCAGAAGAGTTAATAGTGCTGTGGAAAATAGCACGAAGGGGGTATGAGCCCGGCGGACCCTCGCTGGGTTTGTCCGTTTTTTCGGGGGGTAGTACCTTGGTCGAGTCGAGTCGGGATAATTCACAAATTGGCTCGCTTCTAAAGTGCTATTGTTGCGGGAAATCGTTGGGTGCCATTCTCGAAACAGTGGTTTGCGCGGCGCGAAGTGGCGCAAGTGGTTTCGCGAAGGCCAAGCATCTTTTGAAGGTACGAGAAACGTCTCATGAAGCCTGCGCGGTTCGCCGCTTTCGCCCTTCCCATCCTTTGGACGTCCCTCCTTTACCCGCAAGCTAACCCGCCGAATCCTCCAGCCACAAACCCAACGAACGACACCGACGCGAAAGCGGTGACTCCGCCAGCGACGGCAGCGGCTCCGGCAGCAACCGAGCAGGAGACGATAACAAAGCCGACAGGCAAGCCAGGCGATGTAGCCGAGGCGGAGCTGAAGGCGAGGCTGACCGGACGGCCATTGTTTTTGCGCGGACGGTATCTGGACGAGACGCTGCACTTCAACATGAATGGCGATCTGGTGGGGAACTCGCCGAAGGGGTCGTTTACCCTGTGCGGGATTTTCGTCGATCACGTGCGGGTGACGAAGAAGACGGTGGAACTGGAGGGGGTCCGGTTCGGCGTTCATTTTGAAGGTGAAGCGCCATGGGAGCAGCAGTCGACGTCGTTTGACCGGATCCAGATCACGCCGAAGAAGAAACATCAGCTGATTGTGATCGACCGGCAACTGGTGGTGATTCCGAAGGCGAAGAAGGGTCTGTTCGGGAAGGGCGACAAGGGAGGGAAGGAAACTTCCACGACCCCAAAGCAGGAAGTGGGTAAGCCGGAGACGGATTCCGGAACGGAAGGCTCTGCATCCATGTCCGCAATCCCGGGAACCGGCGGGCCGGTGATGGTGAACGGGAAGGAACTCCCGCCGGGAGCGACGACGTCGCCGGCGGAGTCCGCGGAACATTTAAGGATGGCGCTGAACAAGATTCTGGCGCCGGACCTCGATGGGAAGATGATTTCCGAGATGCCGGACTACTGGCAGTACTTCTACCAGGCGCAGGAATCGCACAAGTGGCTGGAGCCGACGGATCAGACGCTGGTGCATCCGGGGCCAGGCGTGAATGGGCCGAAGCTGGTGAAGAACGTGGTGCCGGAGTCGAACGATTTTGCGCAGCACGGCGAAGTTGCGGGCGTGGCGAGCTATAAGGTGATCCTCGATCCGAAGGGAAAGATTCTGGCGGTGGCGGTGTATCGGCCGATTGGGTTTGGGCTGGACGAGAACGCGGTGGCGGCGATTGAGAAGTCGACGTTCGAGGGCGCGGTAAAGGATGGAAAGCCGGTGCCGTCCGTGATCGACGTGGCGGTGAACTTCAGGATCTATTCGAAGCGGACCGCGGCCGGGTCGCCGGAGACGGCAGGCGATGCGGGCGCGTCGCCGGTGACAGGCAAGCCGGCCCTGCCGGGGATCTACTCGACGCAGGCACAAGCCCCGAAGCAGTAGGCAAACCTCCCCTCTGAAAACTGAATCTCGCAGGCCCCGGTCGACGGGCTGGCATGGTTGCGTTTGAGCAGTTTTGCGAATTTGATCAACATATCTGCTTGCATGGTATGATTTCCGCGCTTTTTGCTGAGCGTTTTTAGAGAAGGCTGCGCCGAGGCCAGAACGCGAAGGAGGCGGAGCGAATCTTAAAGCGCTTTGATTTCGCGAGAGGAACTTTGCCATGCCAGTGCCGCTGTTCTCCCTCCCTGGTTGGGGGCGTTCGTCTGCCCTTACCGCGTCTCTGCTTCTTTCTGCCTGCGTAATGAGCGGGCAGGTCACGGTTGTTCCATCCACTCCGCAGGTGGGGTCATCGAATCCGGCGACGGCTGCGCCGAACGTGCCGCGTCCGCACACCAGGCCGTGCGTGGTAACGCTTTTCCAGAACCTGGCGTTCGACAATTTCACGCCCGCGACGTTCGACTACACGCCGCCGGCGAGTTGTCCTGGACCGTGGGCGAAGGTGGTGTTCACGGCGGATTTCACAGTGACCGAGGGGCGGCAGTTTGACCGGACAGCAGCGTTTTATCTGGGACACGCCAACATTTATTACGGGACGACGGCGGAACCGCGTGCGGCGCTGAGCCCATCGTGGCATGTAGAGCGCGATGTGACGGATCTGTCGGCGATTTTCAAATCGACGCAGACGGGTGAGGCGAACATCGGGAATTTTGTCGGCGTGTCGGGCGGCGTGACCTACAACGGGATCATTTACGCGAACGCAGCGCTGGAGTTTTATCCGGCGGACTTTCGGGATCGCGCGCCGCGGACGCCGGAGATTGTGGTGCCGGTGAATGGGACGGGCGGGGATGCGGGAACGCTGAACACAACGACGGATCAGATTACGCAGACGCTGAATCTGCCGAAGAATGTGGAGAGCGCGTATCTGGATGTGATTGCGCAGAACCAGAGCGGCGATGAGTTCTGGTACTTCTGCGTGCCGAACGACCAGACGTCGAACCTCGAGAGCTGCGGGGGGACGGCGTTTCGCGAGACGGAGATCTGGCTCGATGGGAAGCCGGCGGGCGTGGCGCCTGCGTATCCGTGGATTTTCACGGGCGGGATCGATCCTTACCTGTGGGAGCCGGTGACGGATGTGCAGACCCTGGAGTTTGTGCCGTATCGCGTGGATCTGACGCCGTTCGCGGGCGTGCTGTCGGATGGCGGGACGCACACGGTGGCGGTGAGCGTGTTCAACGCGAACAGCTATTTTCTGGCGACGGCGAATCTGCTGGTGTTCACGGACCACGGCAGAGGCACTGTGACGGGCGGCGTGATCAGCAACACGCTGGCGGACGCTCCGGTTCCAGTGGTGACGGAGAACATCACGACGGGCACGGGTCCAACCTACACGGGAACCATCGACACGAGCTCATCGCGGGAGTTCACGATTCGCGGATGGGTGAATACATCGCATGGGCGTGTGGAGACAACGGTAACGCAGCAGGTGGGCTTTACGAATAATCAGCAATTCGATGTGAGTGGGACGACCGATGTGCAAAACGTGGCGCAGCTGACCACGGTGGACTCGAGCAGCGTGACGAAGGAGGGGTGGCTCGAAACGAAGAAGGAGCAGCACTTCCGGTATCCGCTGACGATTAATTTTTCGTTTGTGGTGAATTCCGACAACAGCGAGGATCAGACGACGACGGTGAAGCAGGGATTCGACACGCAGGAGAGGACGAGTCTGAATGGCTGGCCGCTCTACGATAGCAAGGTGCACGAAGAAACAAATGCGACGGACACGCTGCCGTTTGACGCGAGCGGAAACTTCCTGGGGCCGATGGGGAGCAAGACATCCCAGACCTACACCTGGAGGAATTCGCTGGGGACGTGCTACAGCCGGACGATCAAGGCTGCGGCGCAGGTGTTGACTGCGGTGGACGACGATGGGGACTGCCACGAGCGGCGCTAGGTGATGGGTAACAGGAGAGGCCCGGATTTTTCCGGGCCTTTTTTCTGTGACGTGGAACCGCGCGTACGAACCAGTGGCCACGGAGAGCAACGCGCTGATGTAGATTGCGAGCATGGAGAGGCCGGCTGGATGAGCATGGTGAACAAGGCGCCCTGCGAGGGGGCGGGTCCGTGCGCGGATTCGGGGCCGGAGCGGACACAGAACGGGCCGTGGATCCTGGTGGCGACGATTCTTGCCTCCAGCATGGCGTTCATCGATGGAACCGTGGTCAATGTCGCCTTGCCCGCACTGCAATCGGCGCTGCACGCATCGGGCACGGGCATCCAGTGGGTGGTGGAGTCGTACGCGCTGCTGCTGGCATCGTTGTTGCTGCTGGGCGGGTCGCTGGGCGACCTCTTTGGGCGGCGCAAAGTATTTTTGTATGGAGTGGTCCTGTTTGCGCTGGCATCGACATGGTGCGGACTGGCGCCATCGATTGCGTCTCTGATCGTCGCGCGCGGCGTGCAGGGAATTGGAGCGGCGTTTCTGGTGCCGGGAAGTCTGGCGCTGATCAGCGCATCCTTTGCGGCGAACGATCGCGGCCGCGCGATCGGAACGTGGTCGGGCTTCACGGCGATTATGGCGGCCGTGGGCCCGGTGCTGGGTGGATGGCTGGTGCAGCATCTTTCCTGGCGATGGGTTTTCTTTATCAATTTGCCGCTGGCCGTGGTTGTGGTTTTGGTCGCGTTGTGGCGCGTTCCGGAAAGCCGCAATGCGAACGCGGGGCGACGTCTGGACTGGGCGGGGGCTTTGCTGGCAACGGCGGGTCTGGGAGCGATCACCTTTGCGTTGATTCAGTCGCATGGCAGTGGGGTTATTGTGGGGGTGTGCGCGGTTGGCGGGGTGGCTGCGCTGGTAGCATTTTTTCTGGTCGAGGCGCATTCAGCCGAGCCGATGGTGTCGTTGCGGCTCTTTCGCTCGCGCGATTTTTCGGGATCGAACGTGCTGACGTTTCTGTTGTACGCGGCGGTGAACGGCATCCTGTTTTTCTTCCCACTCGATCTGATTCAGGTGCAGGGGTATTCGGCGACGGAGGCGGGAGCGGCGCTGCTGCCGATGATCCTGCTGATCTTCGTTTTGTCTCGCTGGTCGGGTGGGCTGGTGACGCGGTATGGAGCGCGGCTGCCGCTGACCGTTGGGCCTCTGGTGGCGGCGGTGGGATTCGCGCTTTTCCTGCGACCACGAATCGGCGGTTCCTACTGGGTGACGTTTTTCCCGGCTGTGGTTTGTCTTGGGGTGGGCATGGCGATCAGCGTGGCGCCGCTGACGACGGCGGTGATGGAATCGGTGCCGGTGGACGAGGCCGGCATGGCGTCTGGGATCAACAACGCCGTTTCGCGGATCGCGGGCTTGCTGGCCATTGCGGTTTTCGGGGTGGTGTTGGCGGCGGGATTTAATCGCGCGCTCGATCGGAACCTCACACAGGTGCAGGTTTCGCCCGCGGTCAGGGCGCAAGTGGATGAACAACGGTCGCAGCTGGCCGGAGCGCAGACTAGCGATGCGCGGATCCGGCAGGCCATCGACGGAGCGTTCCTCTCCGGCTATCGCGAGGTGATGTGGGTGTCAGTGGGGCTGGCGCTGCTGAGCGCAGCGAGCGCGCAGATGATCAGCTCGAAACAATTGCGAGGCTGATCGAACTGTAAGACGCGATGAACTTGCACCCTTGGTCAGCGGTTGAAGGGATACTCCTGCACCCAGTGGAAGCCGCGGTTGACGAGGAGGAATTTGTGCATGTCCTCAAGCCGGAGCTGGATGTGGGTTGGGTGGTTATCGATTGTGCCGTCGAGGATGAGTTGATCGGGGGCGGGGTGGGTGAAGGTGAAGCTGAGCTTCAGATTACCGGCTCGGCGCTGGATGAGGGCGAAGGTGTTTTTCTTCGCGTCGATGGCGGTGTTGTAGTAAGCCTGCCCGTCGTTCATGCGGGTGAGAGCGGCAAAGTCGTTGCGTTCAAGGATGAGGCGGCGCCAGCGTTCGCTGTCCGTGAGCAGCGGCGCGCGAGGCTGACCATCGACGCTGTACTGCTCGACATCCCAGATGCCGTAGAGAGCGGGTTTGGCGAGGCCTGGACCATATTGCTTCCAGCCGAGGCGTGCACCCCAGATGTTGGCGACGATGAGCCAGAGCGCAAAGAGGAGCTGTGCGGCGAAGGCGATGTGGTTAGCGCGCTGAGTGCGGAAGAGCGGAGTTTGCGGCGCAGGTTCGGCTGTGCGATTGAGGAAGAAGAACCGGAAAAGAGCGACGAGGTTGGGGGCGAGTAGGAAGAGCGCGACGAGGACGAGCTGGAAGGAAAGCAACTTGACCGGAACATCGTAGGTCATGTTGAGGAGGAAGACGTAGCTCATGTCGGCGAGGGAGATGAGGGCGCCGAGCGTGGTAGTGCGCGGGAAGAAGAGGAAGAGTCCACCGAGAAGTTCAAGACAACCGACGATAATCTCGTAGTGCTGCGATGCGCCGACGGAGGACCAAAGGACGCCCATGGGCGACATGTTGCCGAAGGGCTCGATGAGGGTGAAAAGGCCGGGGGAGGACATCTGCAGCGGAACGGCTTTCGCGAATCCATAGCTGAGCATTTGGCCGGCAAGGGCGAAGCGGATGAAGAGGAAGAACCATTTGTACAGGCCACTGTAGCTTGTTCTGCGGCGATCGAGCACGGACCATACCGCGGTGGCGATGAGGGAGAAGACGAGGAGGCAGAGCGCGAGGGTGTAGTCGACGGTTTTATCGCCGCTGCCGCTGCCGGTGAAGACGAGGGGTGCCTTGTGGTGGAGGACGTGGGTAGTGGTGAAGGTGATGATCTCGCGCCAGGGCGGGATGCTGGAGGGGTCGGGCAGATCGATGGTGGGGAGCGCGATGAGCGACGTGATGATCTGCGTGGAGAGGCAATAAATGCCGAAGTAGAGGAAGCAGAAGCGGAAGGCGATGCGAGCGGCGAGGGACCAGCGGGGGGCGGGTTGCTCGGTCAGCGGCGGATCGATGACGGTTTGCGAGCCCAGGAAACACCTCCGGCACGGCGATGCTGCGGGGAATTGAGAAATGATGCAGGAAAATGCGGAGCTATTGCAATTGGACGCGGTCGTCAGGAAATGGGGAGCTCGATACAAAACATGGTCCGGAAGGGTTGCGGGAGGTCGCGGGTCTGGACGGTAATGCGGCCGCCATTCTTCTCGACGAGGTCTTTGGTGACCCAAAGGCCGATGCCGGTACCGACGTCCTCTTTGGTGGTGAAGAAGGGATCGAAGACGCGGGCTGCATTTTCGGGCGTGATGCCGGATCCATTGTCGCGAACACAGAGCGTCGCTGTTGTGCTGGTGCGGGTGATGTCGATTTCAATCACGCCGCCGGAATCCGGCAGCGCGTCGCAGGCATTGGAGACGAGGTTGGTGAGGACCTGGCGGAGATCGTCGGAAGGAATGGGGAGGAGGAGATTGTCGGCGGGGACGATGCGGATCTCCGCGCTGCGTGCGGTGCAGCGGGGCTGAAACATGGCACTGACGCTCTCGACTACTTCGAGGACATCGACGGGGCCGCTCGAAGACTTAGGGCGGACGAAGGTGAGGGTGCGGCGGGCGATAGCACCGAGGCGGGAAAGCTCTTCGTCGGCGCGCTCCAGATACTCGCTGGTCTCCGGAGAGAGGTGCGGGTCGGATTTCGCGAGATAGAGAAGGTTGGTAACGGCTTCCAGAGGGTTGTTGACTTCGTGCGCGATGGTAGCGGAGAGGCGGCCGATAGCGGCGAGCTTCTCAGAGCGGACGAGGGCGAGCTCGGCGTTTTTGCGGTCGGTGACGTCGACTGTGACGCCGTGCCAGATCCTCGAGTTGGTAGCAGAAGGGGTACCACGGCTTTCGAGCCAGTGAATTTCGCCGTTGGGCCAGCGGACGCGAAACTCGACACGAAAGGTCTTGCCGATGGAGGTGGCGGCCTCGACGGCGCGCAGAACGCGGGCGCGATCTTCATCAAGAATCGTGTCGGTCCAGTCGCCTTCGTTCTCAGAAAAGGCGCGCCCAAAGATTTCGGCGCCGCCTTCGGCCCAGTAAAGACGGCCTTCGTCGACGCTGTGCATCCACGCGGCAGAATTGCTGGCCTGCTGCGCTTCCATGAGCGAGTTGGTGCGGATCTGAAGTGAGGCAAGCGCGGCGCGCAGACGGCTGCCGGTGATGCGCTGGCGGTCGCACAGAACGGTGATGAAGAAGCCGATGACAAGGATGACGATGGAGTAGGCGAGCGATTGTGGGCTTAGCGAGAGCAGCCGATGGTGCGCGAGGGCGAGATGGTTAAAGAAAACGGCGGTGCAGACGACGGCGAGAATCCCGGGGCGCAGTCCCGCGGCGACGGTGATGGCAGCGACGAAGATGTAGCTGAGGGCCAGCGGTGTACCGCGGAGAGCCGGGGTAAAGAGGGTGAGAGAAATGCCGATCCAGGGGAGGATGACGGCTGCGGCGTATCCGGCGGCGAGGAGCAGAAGGCGGGAGCGTTGTGAGGAGTCACCTGGTGATGGAGACGTCAATGTTTACCGCCTCTTGCACGGATCGTGTACCCGGCGCCAGGCTTTTCGACGGGAGCTGGGCGGCGATGTGAAAACAGAATACACAAGCGAGAAAGTCTCGGATCGGTTTCGCGGAAAGTTGGCAGCGGGGATTGGCGTCCGCGTCAGGACTGGCGCTGCGATGCGCGCAGGCGGAGCCAGCAGTAGAGGGGCCAGGCGTGTGCGTGCGCGCACCAGGGAATTCCTGAAGAGAGGCCATTGGTTTTGAGGAGCGACGAGTCGAGGGAGTCCGAGGCGCTCCACTGGCCGGTCCAGTAATCAGGGAACTTCTGCGTGTAGTTGGCAAAGGTCATGCGGCGAAGGAGATTTTCCGCGGCGAGGGGATCAAAGGTGGCCAGGCCGAGAATGACGGGGCCGTTGAGCGCGTACCAGAAGCCGCCATTCTCGCGAGAGCCCTGAGGGGTGCCGGACTGGACGGCGGGCTTTTCAATCTGACGAGGGCCGATGGCTTCTCCGGCGAGCAGGCGATGCTGAAGCTCGACGAAGAGGCGGCGCTTGCGGTCGGTGGGGAAGTCGGAAATGAGGAGGGTAAAGCCCTGGGGCTCAAGCCACATCTCCTGTTCGCCAATAGGCTCATTGAACCAGAGAAAGGCGCGGCGCGGGAAGGCGCGGTCGCCGAGGTCGCGCAGGAAGGCATCTTTGAGCTGCATGCGATATTCGCGGATGGCGGCGGTCAGCTCAGTGGAGTCGGGAAGGTTTGAGGCTTCAAGGACGCCGGCGAGATCGGCGAGGACGGTGATAGCCATGGCAGAGTTCATGTGGCTCTCTGAGAGAGTGAACTCGGTGTTGTAAGGATGCGAGGAGGGCCACCATCCGAACATATCGTTCCAGTCAGAGTTCCAGCGGAGGACGATGCCGTGCGGACCGACGCCGATGCGATCGCGGAGAAAAATGAAGCACTGGCGGACGTGGGCGAGACCGGAATCGCGGCCGGAATTTTCGAGCGGGTAATAGCCGATGGGGTCGGTGAGGACGGAGAAGTCGTGGGTGACGCGGAGATATTCGGCGAGGAGGAGGAAGAAATAGAGCTGCTGATCGCTGGTTTGCTGTGCGCCGGAGGGGGACCAGCCGAAGCCGCCATCGTTGAGCAGGATGGCGCCGTCGGGGAGCGTGCGCTTCATGATAAAGCGCAGAGTAGAGCGGGCGATGGCGGGGTTGGTGTGGCAAAAGGGCAGCGCGTGCTGGGCCTGGTCGCGCATGGAGCCGACCATGCCCCAGGTGTAGTCGTAGATAGTGCCTTGGGGAATGATGGTTTCGCCGTAGTACTCGCGCCAGGTGGCCATCTGTTCGAGGACGGCGGCATTCCATCGCATCTCGCGACGAAGGACGGGGTCGGGTTCGCTGGCAAAGGTGGGAATGTTTTCGCGCCACGCCGTGCCGAAGGCGGAGCCGATGGCGGTGGGGTCAGCGGAGGGCGGATGAAGCGCAGTTACAATTCCCTGGATCGAGTCGGCGGAGGGATCGCGTTCGTAGCCGAAGACGAGGGCGAGGGTGCGGGATTCGCCAGGCTTGAGATCGACATTCCACTCCTGGCCGAGCCAGGACTTGAGTGCGGCGGGGTTATTAGGGGTATTTGTATCTGTGGCCTGCACAAATAGCGCTGGCGGAAACTGTTCGAGTCGGGACATCTGGCCAGCCGGCGGGAAGGCCATGCGGCGGCGGGGGTGAGCCACGAAGCGAGTGATCAGGGCATTTCCGATTTGCACGGAAGGGAGAGGCTCGTAGGCGACTTCATGTCGGTCTTCGTCCCAGGCGGCATAGATGGGCTGATAATGGGCCAGCATGGATTCTTCGTACACGAGGTGCAGCGGAGCTGAGCCGGTATTGTGCAGGCGGGCTTCGACGAGAAAACCGGAGGGGCCCTGGTCCAGCTTCTGCGACGGGGCGACGGAGATGCGGCGGATGACGGAGAACGATGGGGTGACGTCGTACTCGTAGCGGGCAAAGCCGATGCCAAAGGTTTTGGTCGCCGCGGCGGCAGTTGGGGCGTCAAGGCCGGTGAGAGCAAAATGTGTGCCATTAACGGTTACAGATGCCCGATATGCGCCAGTGAAGTTGGGTGAATCGGCAGCCGGGTCCTGATTCATGCGGCCCCACGCGCGCTCGCCGGTGAGAAGCTGCAGGGCGCCGCTGGCGTGGGCAAAGAGGGTGACGCGGTAATTGCCGAGCAGGAAGAAGGGATCGTCGGGAAGCATGGGAGCGCCGTCGTACGCGGGACTGTTGGGGAAGCGCAGCGGGCCGGTGTAGTGATACGCGGGAAGCCCGAGGCTGTCGTCGAACCATTCGCCGAGCCGGGAGGATTGGGGTGTGCCGGTGAGCGGCAAGGACGCAGTGGCCGCGAGCGCGGACGGGAGGAGGGCGCCGGCGGTGGCGGCGCCGGCTGCGGTGAGGAAGTCGCGGCGTGTGGGAAATTTAGGTTGGGATGTCATGTCCTGGCTCGATTCTTTGTGCGGGATGAATTTTATCGCGATTGTTGGCGACGGCTCTGGAGCCGTTACAGGGGCGGGTCATCGAATCGGATGCTGGAGGGGGTTAGGACGAAGATTGCGCGTTCTCAGGAACTGGGCGGGCCGGTGAAACTGAAGCTGGAAGATGCGCGACGCAGAGTGGTGCGCATAGGTTTGGTCACTGCCCCTCGGGTTGGGAATGTAAGGATTCCGGTGGAGGCATTTTCTCGATGCGTTGTCGAAGACTTTCGAGATCGGCGTGGATGGCGCGCTTCATGGAAAGGAACAGGAGTGCGAGGATTTGCCAGGGGAAGCGCAGTTTGAAATACGCTGCGCAGAAAACTTTTGAGCCGGCCGGATCGGATACAACCCGGAAGCGCCATTCGGCGGTTTTGAAGAAGCGCGCATTACCGGTTGTGCTGGTGAGTTGGACGGTGCAGCCGCGCACCGGATCGCTCTCCGTGATCCGGTAGGACATCTTGCCCCAGTTTTTGTCGGCGGCCGTAAGCGGAGAACGGGCAAGGGTATCGAATTCGAACCCAACACCGGGCGCAGTGGGAGAAGTTACCTCGACTCCGGCAACACCGCGATCCCATTGGGCGACATTGTCGACATTGCCGAGGTAGGTCCAGACTTCTTCGGCAGAGCGCTGAATCACGACGCTGGTTTCGAGAAGCACGAGTTCTCCTGGCCTGTGAGGGGTGGGGAAGGCGGATCCTGCTCGTTCTGTTTCATGAGACGTTTTGCCATTGGCCGGATTGTGCGGAGGCAAAGATGGCATCGATGACGGCCATGTTGGCGATGGCTTCTTCGAGAGAGACGGGGACGGATGTGCCTTCAAGGATGGCCCGGGAAAAGGCGTCGCCCTGGAGCATGTACTGGTCGGCGGTGGGGAAGGTTTCCGCGGCGATACCGGAGCCGAAGACATCGCGGCCATCGTCGATGAAGAGGCGGGTGGGGCGATCGGGCGGAGCGTTGAAGGGGATTTCAATTTCGATACGGCCTTTGGTTCCGAAGAACTGGACGCGTTGGTAGGGGACGAGCTGCGTGCTCGATGTGAAGATGGCCTGGCCGGCAGGGAAGTCGAGCAGCGCGGAGGTGAGTCGGTCGGTGTGGAGTTCGGGGTCGCGATCGACCAGGCCACAAACGCGTGTGGGTTCCTGCCCAAACGCATAGCGGGCGGACTGGATGCAGTAGCAGCCGATGTCGTAGAGAGCACCCCCGCCGGTTTCAGGTTGGTTGCGGATGTTGGCGGGGTCGGTATTGAAGTAACTGAAGAAAGCGGCGACGGAGCGGAGCGTGCCGACGCGGCCTTCATCGATGAGAGCGCGGGTGCGCAGCCATTGCGGGTGGGAGCGGATCATGAACGCTTCGCCGATGAGGACGCCGGTGCGGTCGCGGACAGCAAGGAGCGATTGAGCTTCTGTGCGGCTCATGGCAATGGGTTTTTCGCAGAGGACGTGCTTGCCCGCTTCGGCGGCCTGGATGGTGAGGGGCACGTGCAGCTGGTTGGGAAGCGGGTTGTAGATGGCGTCGAGGTTGGGGTCGGCGAGAAGTTCTTCGTAGGACCCGTAGGCGGTGGGGATGCTGAGCTGTTCGGCAATGGTGCGTGCTTTGGCGAGGTCGCGCGACGCAATGGCGGCGATGGTGGAGTGCTGGCCGCGCTGCATGGCAGGGAGAACTTTCTTGACGCCGATGTTGGCGGTTGAGAGGACGCCCCAGCGGATTTTCTTCATGCCGGAATGATACGGGAGGGAAATCGTGAAGTCGGAAACTGGAAGCTGGAACCCGCGGCATCTGGCGCTGGCTCCGTTTTATTTCGGAGTGAAGAGGCGGCCGGGATTGTCTTTGATGACTGCGCCGTCGTGGTGGCCGCCGTTGTCGACGATGAGTCGGTCGAGTGCTCCATCATGCAGGACGTTGTTGTCGACGACGCAGTTTTCGAGGCCCTGGACGACGATGCCGTAGCTGGGACTCCAGACGCCTTTATTGCCATCGTCACGGCCGGACTGGAGTGCATTGCCGGTGCAGGTGACGCCGGTCGAGTGGTCGAGGAGAATGTGCGCCGAGTTGGGAGTGCCGGTTTTGGCGAAGCGTCCGCTGCGTTTGATGAAATTGCCGGTGATGGAGAACTGTGTGCAGGGACCCTTGTTCCAGGATTCGCTTTGCGGATTTTTGCGCAGCGCGATACCGACGGTTCCGGCGCGGTCAAAAAAATTGCCCGTGATCTGATATCCGTCGCCGCCGGTGATGAGCATGTTCTCTTCGGTATTCCACTCGATGCGATTGGCGGTGAAGGTGACGGAGGCATTTTCGTCGCGGGCAGCAAAACCCGCGCGGCCGTTGCCAGAGAGCCAGTTGTCGAGGATGAAAGCGTCCCATCCGCGGAGGGTAAGGCCGTCGCCGTGGTTGGCCATCATCTCCGAATGGCGGACGCTGAAGCACCAGGCATGAGAGAGCGAGATGCCGCTGCCGGAGAAGCGCGCGATCTGGCAGGTATCGATGCGGAAGCCGTCTTCATGCGGGCCGTACGCGTTGCGGATGGTGGCGATGCCGTGAATGTTCGAGCCGAGAGAGCGGCCGTCGAGGGCGAGTCCCTGGAGGGTGGCGCCGCGCGCATCGGTGAGATTGAGGAGGCAGGTGGCTTCGGCGGAAGCGAGGCGAAGGATCGAACCAGCGTTGGCGCTGCTGTAATTCCACGCGGGAATTCCAGTGAGAGCAACGGCGGGGCGGACATGGAGTTCGCGCGTGAGATAAACGCCGGGAGGGATAAAAACTGCAGCGCCTTTTTCCGCGGCGGCATCGATGGCGCGCTGCAGGGCAGCGGTGTCGTCGGTATGACCGTCGCCGATTGCGCCGGTGCTGTGTACGTCAATAAGGCTGCCGGCTGGAGCGGATTGCGAAGCGAAGGAGGAGGCGGAGAACAGAGCGGAGGCTCCGCCGATGAGAGCGGTGCGCGCAAGAGCGCGACGATTCAAGCCAGGGAGATCGGGCTGAGACATGACAAACCAGCTTACGGTGTTTTGTTTATTGAGAGGTGCTTCGTGAGGCTACCGCTGCGTGAGGGCTTTGTGGACGGCGCGATCAATGGCTGCAGTGGAGGCCGAACCGTAGCCAACTTCCTGCAAGACGATTACGCCATGGCGATCGATGACATAGGTTCGGGGAATACCGCCGTTGGCGAGGCGAGAATAAACGGCTCGCCGCGGATCCCACGCAAGCGGGAAAGTAATTCCGGGATGGGTCTTTTGGAAACGTTCGACTGTGCCCTTGTCCTGCTCGCGAGCGATCGCGATGAAAGCGAAATCGGGCGAGGATTTGTACTTCTGCCAGACCTGGGTTTCCATCTCGGGCATTTCAATCTGGCAGGGCGCGCACCACGTGGCCCAGAAGTTGACCACGACCACCTTGCCCGTCTGACCGGCGAGTGAAAATGCGCCACCCGAGGCCTGATCGACAGAAAAGTCGGGCATCTTGTCCCCAACCTTTGTGTAGTTATCGATGTTCTGGCCGAATGCGGCGCTGGCCGGCAGGGTGAGGAGCAGCAGAGCCAGCGAAAGCATGGTCTTGCGGTGGTGTGGATGCATGGCTTCCTTTATAGCTGGTGACGGATCTGCGCGACAGCGACTGGTGAACATCGAAACCATGACGGTTGATGTTCCTGGTCGCGGGGAGTTTTAGGCGTGGGGTTTGATTGTGGGGGGACGGAAACGAGAGTCAGGCAGCGTCAGCGTGTGCCGCCGCCGACGAAGTGGACGATTTCAAATTTGTCGCCGTCGGTGATAAAGGTGGAGGGCCATGCGGGGCGGGCAACGATGGAGCCGTTGTGCTCGACGGCGATGCGATCGGCTTGGAGGGCGAGAGCAGCGAGGAGGTCGTCGAGCGAGGAGCCGCGAGCCAGCGCGGGGAAGATGCGCGGCTGGCCATTGATAAGCAGATTCATGAACTACAGGGTACAGGTCCTGTGCGAGCGAAGCGCGGGAATCGCCGTCGCAATAGCAGAGAGTGGGCCGGTTAGCGCAGGGTGTGGATGATTTGCCAGGCGAGGCTGCCGAGGATGACGAGGACGGTCTCAAAGATGAGAGCGAAAGCGAGGCCCCGAAAGGCGCCGACGTTGATTTCGGGGGATCCGTCGAAATGAGCGCCCGAAACCGCGTCGGATGGATCGTCGAATTCCCCAGTGGAATTCGCAAGGTCCAGCGGAATTTGCAGGTAACGCACGGCCATAAAAATTTCCCTCGTAGAAACGGTATCGACCAGGGACGGCCTCTTCGTAAATAGATGCGATCCAAAGCGCGAAGGTGTGCCAAAACAGGACATGAAACGGCCCAGAACCAAAAAGGAAGCCGGGATCACGGAGATCCGTGCCTTTTTGTTTGGTTGAGCGAGGACGCTACCGAATGACGCTCGAGGTGATGGTGGTGGCATGTCAGGGGCCGCCGCTGCTGCCCTTAATCGTGACGGCACGCTTTGTGATGGACGCGTTGCGGCCCGCAGTGATCTTCATTGAATAAGTCCCGGCGCCCGTGAGGGAAGAGTAATGGTAGGACAACGGCCCACTCGGCGTGGGATACCGACAAAAAGCCCCGGTCAAAAGATGGGGAAAAATGCCCACCTGTGAGCGGTTGTGCCGCCTGAGGCCTCCCGGGGATAATGGCCCAGCGGTTCCCACCCCAGGAACAGAACCGATCTACCCATGACGCCCAAGAAGGTGCAGGCCGCGGTGCGCTCGTCCGAAAACCAGATCGCATATCCAGGATGGCGCGTGGCGGCGGTGTGCCACATCGGCGTGCTTACGGGCTTCGCCACGGTTTTCATTTACAGCTTCAGTTTCATGGTGAAGCCGCTGGGGCAGGCTTTTGGCTGGGACCGCGAGCAGATTGCGCGGGCCTTTAGCCTGGCGGCGATCTCGGTGGCGATTTTTTCGCCGTTCATCGGAAAACTGTTCGACCGATTCGATCCGCGGAAGCTGATCACCGGATTCATGGCGGCGTTTGGGCTGGGAATGGGATCGCTGGCATTCCTGACACCGCATCTGTGGCAGCTGTATGCAAATGCGGTGCTGATCGGGATTGCGGGGACGGGAACCTATCAGCTGGGCTACGCGCGGGTGATCGCGGCATGGTTTGAGCGGCGGTTGGGCGCGGCATTGTCGATTGTGGTTGCGGGATCGGGTGTGGGGTCGTTTGTCGTTCCACCGCTGGTGGCGTATCTGCTGGAGACGCGGGGATGGCGTGGGACGTATCTGGGACTGGCGGCGCTGCCTCTACTGATCGGGATGCCGCTGACACTGTTGTTTGCGCGGTCGCCGAAAGAAGGATCGATCCATGCGCCGACGAGGGCGATGCGTGGCGAGGCGGCGGAAGGATTGACGTGGCAGCGAGCGCTGGCGTCGCTGAGTTTCTGGTTGCTGGCGCTGGGGGTGGTGGCGCTTTCGCTGAGCGAAAACGGAGCGGTGGCGCATCTGGCGCCCATGTTGAGCGATCACGGGCTGAAGGCGCGGGAGATTGCGTTCACCGCGTCGCTGCTGGGGATTTCCAGCGTGACGGGACGCTTTGTGCTGGGATGGCTGCTGGATTTTATGAAGGGTTCGCACATCGCGATTGCGTCATTGCTGGCTGCAGGCGTGGGGATGCTGATGCTGGCACATGCGCGAAGTTTTGAGGCAGCGGCTCCGGCGGCGTTTGTTGCCGGACTGGGCGGCGGATGCGAGCTGGATCTGATTCCTTATATGTTGCGGCGATATTTTGGGCTGCGGTCGTTTTCGACGCTCTACGGGATGGTGTACAGCACATTTGCCGTGGCGGGAGCGATTGCGCCGCTGGTGCTCGGGCACATTTATGACAAGACGGGCTCGTACACGGGAATTTTGGATATATTTTGCACCGTAACCCTGGTGGCGTCGGTAGCGATGCTGGCGCTGCCTGCGTATCGCTATCGCGCGGAGAACTTTGCTGGCGGTGATGTGGATGGCGAGGAATTATTGCGAGCGGCAGGATAAAACTGGAGGAAAACGAAATGGCACATATCGCACTGGAAAAGGGCGTACCGGGCATTGTGAGTGCATTTGGATTTCGGCCGGAGACGGCGAAGCCGATGCGGGAGCTGGCAGAGATCCTGCTGCGCGGACCGAATTCGCTGACGAGCGCAGAGCGGGAAGCGATCGCGGCGTTCGTTTCGAACGGCAACGAGTGCCGCTTCTGCCAACTGTCGCACAGTGCGGCTGCGGCGGAGCATCGCGGCGGATGCGAGGCGGATTACAAATGGATTGAAGAGGTGAAGGCGAACCCGGACGCAGCGGACGTTTCGCCGAAGCTGCGTGCGCTGCTCCTGATCGCGGACAAGGTGCGCGAGGGTGGGAAGAAAGTGACGACAGCGGATATAGCGTCGGCCCGCAAGCAGGGCGCGACGGACACGGAGATCCACGACACGGTGCTGATTGCGGCGGCATTTTCCATGTACAACCGCTATGTGGATGGACTGGCGACGTTCCAGCCGGAAGGCATGGCGGCGTACAAGCCGATGGGGAAGAGGATGGCAAACGAGGGGTATGCGCAGAGGCAGGCGTAGCTAGTCGCCGGTAGTCAGTAGGGAATAGCTGGTTGCTGTTCGTCGGCTACTGCGGGGTTGCGGCGGGGTCGGCGTCGGCGGCACGGCGCTCGAAGGTGAAGGTGCAGGGACGGCTTTCGATGCCGAGTCCGGTGTCTCGTGTGCCGGCGCCTTTGTCTCCGTCAAAATGAGCTTTCACGGTGTAATGGTAGTCCGCGCCCTTGTGCGCGAAGATCCCGTGAGCATTCGCGCGATTGCCCAGGATGCCGTTGACGTCGAGTTTGGCGTTGCCGTCGTCGCCGATACGGCCGGTGATCTCTTCGTAGCCAGGCTCACCGGCGGGTCCCTTTTCTCCTCTGAGGATGTTGCCGTCGATGACGCTGGGAATCTGACGGATGAGAGCGTCCATTTTGCCCTCAGCCGGACAATTTTGCATGGTGAGCCATTTGCCGTCAAATTTCTCGGCGGCGATGGAGGTTGCGGGGAGAAGCGCGATCGCGAGGTAAGGATGGCGATCGACAAGACAGGAATGCGCAGGGATGGCATCGCGGGCCTCCGAACGAGCATGGGCGGGGAATTCGTTTGTAGCAGGGGCGGGCGGCGATTGTAAACGGCGCCGGGGTTACCGGACGACGCCCATGTTGTCGGCGGGCCAGTAGATGAAAGCAGCTTTGCCGTAGATGAGCTCACGTTCGACGGGGCCGAAGTCGCGGGAGTCCGACGAGATGGAGCGGTGGTCGCCCATGACAAAATATTGGCCGTCTGGAACGATCATTTCGGGCATGGAGCGGGTATCGCGATAGCGGCGGGGCACGTAGCCCTCGTCGCGGGGCTCGCCGTTGATCCAGACGCGGCCGTGGTCGATAAAGATGGAGTCGCCAGGAAGGCCGATGACGCGCTTGATATAGCTCTTCTCCGGATCGCGCGGGTAGTGGAAGACGACAACATCGCCCCGGGAGATTTTCTCGAAGTGGAAGAAAAGCTTGTCGATGAAGAGGCGGTCCTGATCGCGCAGCTCCGGCTGCATGCTGGTGCCTTCAACGCGCACGGGCTGGTAGAGCACCGTGACCATGAAGAAAGAGGCGATGACGGAGATGCCGATGTCGCGGGCCCAAACGCGAAGTTTAAGGAGGCTGCGGAGCCAGTCGCGAAGGCGAGGATTGAGCACGGTCAGAGATTCCTTGTTGAATCTAATTTATCCGGTTTACGAATTTCTTCGCGATTCCGTTTCCACAAAAATCAAAAAAGCGCGACCGCTGTGACGAACCGCGCACCGGATCGCACCTGCAGGATCGTGGAGACGCGCTCCACTAACTGCAGCCGAGACTCCCGGTAGGGCAGAGGATGCGCTGGCGGCCGGGCTTGGGCAACGGCTGCTGCCCGGAAGACGCGGGGACAAGGCTGGTGGGTCCATTGATGTTCGCTTCCTGCACCTGAAGCGGGCGCTGGAGCACCATTTCAACCTGGGTCCCGGAGGGAATGTTGACGTCGGCGCCGCGGGTGAGCAGGGCAACGATGCCGGCGGCGGCGAGCCCCGCGCCTGCGCCTTCAAGACCCCCGGCAAGAGGATGACCGGCCTGGAGGCCGCCGATGGAGCCGATAGTGGCGCCGGTGGGAACGGCAACTTTGGCGGTTTCGCCCGCGTTATGCGCCTTGTTGCTGCCGCCATCCTGCTGGATGGTGCCTTCGTCACCGTTGACCTTCTGATGTTCTGCGCCGGGCAGGCCGTTGACGACGCCCGGGATTTCAACCACGGAGCCATTGGGGAAAATCATGGAGGTGAAGTGCATATTCAGCTGCGCCTTCTGCGCACCCAGGCCGCGGCCGGGGCGAACAACGCTGTCGACCACTCCCTGAACGTAGACGCCGGAGGGAATGACGACACGGTTGCCGACGACGACAGGGAAGGTGGAGTAGAGATAAACACCATCGCCGGGCCTGGCGCTTTTGGTATTCACAGCGCTGCGGGTCTCGAGAAGGACCTTGGTTCCTGCGGGGAGGTTGATGATGGTGGCGACCGGGGCCGGCGCGGCGGCGAGCGCTGGTGTAGAAGGCGGTGGTGCGGCCGGCTGGTCGGTTGCCGGCGGAGCGGGGGGCGTGGGGGGCGGCGCATCCTGCGCGGCGGCGAGGCCCGGTGCGACCGAAGCCAGGGTTGCTGCGAGGAAAAAAGCGGTAAGCGTGCGTCGGCGGCTGGTCATCTGAGCCCTCCGGAAACCATAGCTATTGTGCCTGAAAAACGTGCCTGAAACCTGGGCTGCATCTTTGCCTGCCATCTTATGCCTGAAAGCTTGCCGCGGGATGTTACGAGCGGCGAGGCGCTTATTGGACCGGGACGATGGGGCTGGGGTGAGCGGGGAGGGGAAGAGGTTACGGGGAACAGGTTACGGGTTACAGGTTACGAGGGGCCCCCCACTACACCGCCGCTGTTGGTTTGGCGGCGATGAGGGCCCAGAGGAAGCAGGCAGAGATCAGGGCTTCCGTGATGACCGGGGCGGCGAAAAAGTAGAGGTACGAGTCGAGAGCAAAGACGAGATACCCGACGAAAAATGTGGCAAAAATCGGACGGAGCCCGGGACCGATGGACTTGGCGACGGTGCTGAGCTGCCAGAAGACGATGGCTTCGGCGGTGAGGAAGATGGATACGGCGAGGCCCATGCCGTGGTAGTAGTCGAAGTAGGTTCGTGTGACGCCCAGCGCGTGAATGGGATTGGCCTTCATGGTTGCGACCACCAGGGTGGCGGTGCCGGTCGGAGTCTTGCCGAAGACTCCGCCGGCAGTATGGAGGACTGCGTGGATGAAGGTAAGGACCGACGCGATCCGCAAAGGTAGGACGGGCTTCATGCGGAGGCTCCGCCGTCCTTGTCGATGGTCTGCACAAACCGCTCAAGGATCGTGACCCAGGCGCCGGGGCCATCGAAGACAGCGCGGAGCTGTTCGTAGCCCGAGCCGTGGCGCTCGAGGCAGCGATGTTCGAGGTTGATGCGGGTGGCTGCGGAGCCCTCGGGTACGAAGCGAATCTCGACTTCACTGGCTCTGGAGGGATCGGGATCGAACTTCCAGTCGGGCCGATCGTGGCCGGGGCCGAGGTGCCACGAGAAGGTGACGAGGTGCGGAGGATCCCAGGCAAGAACGGTACCCCAGTCGCACTGCTCGCCCTGAACGTTGCGCTCGTACCAGCGGCCGCCGACGCGTGGTTCTACAAAGATGGACTCGAAGGGTGTGGAGCCGATGTGGTGGGTGGCGGGCCACCAGCTTTCCATCTGCTCGACGAAAACGGAAAAAGCGCGGTCGATGCCGGCGCGCACGACGACGCTCTTACGAACGACGGTTTCTTCTGCGGACGTGGGCATTTCTATCTCCTTTTACGGGATGTCGCTCTTTTGGCCGGTTGGTGCGGGGGTGCTTCGGCGGCGGCCTGAAAGGCGCTCATGGCCTGGGTCCACATCTGGTCGAAGTGGGCGCGCAGGCGGGCAACGCCTTCAGGGTTGAGTTGATAGAGACGGCGCGTTCCGGAGCGGGTATCGGTGACGAGGCCGGCGGCTTTGAGGACTTTGAGGTGCTGGGAGACGGCGGGTCGCGTGACGGGGAGCTTGCTGGCGAGCTCGTTGACGGCGACAGGGCCGGCGGCGAGCTTCTGGAAGATGGCCATGCGGGTCTGGTCGCCGAGGGCGTCGAGGCCGGCCTGTAGGTAAGTATCCACTAACGGTAAGTTAACACGAACCGTTGCGATGTCAAGGGAGATGAGGGGAAAAATCAGTAGTCAGCGTGGCGGTCAGAGAAAAGCAGACTGGTCGGCTACTGGGAGGGGCTGGCCGGGGGGGGCGTTCAGGCGGCGTTTTCGCGGGCGGACCGGGTATTTTCGGAGTCGGCGTCGTTGCTGGCGAGGATGGTGGTGATCTGGGCGAAGGGGATGAAGAAGGCGGAGGGGGTAGCGGGCTTGACGCGGAATTTGTCGGCAATGCGGTTGGCGGCTTCTTCGCTTTCGACCCAGATGCCTGCGGACTCGACGCCGACGAGCGTGACAGTGGCGAGGCGGGCCTCATCCTTGTCTGGGCTTTCGAGGAGTTGGGGGCCGAGAACGACAATCTTGCGGCGGATCAACTTTGCGAGCTGCATTTCCATGTTGTATGCAGACGCGCGGGGACGCGGTGGAGTTGGCTGCGGGAAAGACTGGCTGGGTCCCGGTCGCTCTTCGCAGACCCGCAAGTCTCAGAATCGAGACATGGTGCAGTCACGGATGGTTCGTCGATTTTGATCGAACGCGCGTGTCAGGCGTGACACAGCGTGTCGGACGCGACACGCGCGCAGCGTTGCAATATCTCGATAACTCCATTGTTTTCTGCGGGCGGCAGATGGTCCGCCAGGTGCACTTTGTCGCGGCACGATCGCACGTGAGGCGACAAGATGACCAACCTGCAGAGATGGATGATTGCAACAAGCTGCCTGGTTCTCTCGATGGTGCCGGCTGCGGCACAAACGACAACAACAAAGCCAACGAATGTCGACGCGGTTCCGGCGGTAGTCGCTAAGGCGTCTCCGGTGGCAGACATGCGTCCGACAACGACGACTGCGCGCCCGACGCCAGGTTCGCGGCATGCGATGACGCGCGTGATTGTGGTGAGCCTCGAGGATAGGCGGCTGGCGCTGGTGAAAGACGGTGCGGTGACGAAGGTCTATAAGGTCGCCGTCGGCAAGGATAAGACACCGAGTCCGACGGGGACCTTCACGATCGTGCATCGGGTGGAGAACCCGACGTACTACCACGATGGCGTGGTGATGCTGCCGGGGCCCGGAAATCCAGTGGGGACAAGGTGGATGGGGCTGAGCCAGAAGGGCTACGGAATTCACGGGACGAATGCGCCGCGTTCGATTGGGAAGGCCGCCTCGCACGGGTGCATTCGCATGCGGCAGAGGGACCTGGAGGAACTGTATGCGGAGGTGCGCAGTGGAGACACGGTGGAGATTGTCGGTGAGCGCAACGAGGAAACCGCAGCCATTTTTGGTGGGGCGCCTGTGCTGCCGGGTGCGGCAGCTCCTGCACAAACGGTGGTGGCAGACGCGGGAACAGAGCCGAGTCCGGCTACAGCTGTTGTGCCCGCCGCGACGGTGACCGCGATTGTGCCGGTGAGCGAGTAGGCACGAGAGGAAACGGAGGATCGCCATGGAAACATTTGCGGAAGCGCTGAGCGTGGTGGGGGCGATGCTGCTGAGCGTCTCGTGTGGCCTGCTGCTGGAGGAATTGCTGTTCGGGGGTCTGGTCCGACTGTTTTTCGCTCGGCAGCGGATGCCCAGTGTTGCCACAGAGCGAAAGGAAACGGGGGAGAAGCCATGCTTGCGCTGAAGGATCTGCTGATTGCCGCGGGAGTGCTGTTTCTGGCTGCCGCATTTGCCATCACGCTGTATGACCTGTGGAGGATGTACGAACAACGGCGAAAGCTGCCGGAGAGCGCCGATGGGGTGACGGAAATGGAGCCGGTGCCGATTCGCTGGCGCGGTTCGATGCTGCTGGCCCTGGCTGCGTGTCTGCCACTGCTGGTGGCGGAGAGCATCGTGGTGATCCCGGCGGGCATGGGTGGAGTGCGGGTGAGCCAGTTGCGCGGAACCCTCCAGGGAACGATGTATTCCGGCGCACATTTTGTGACGCCGCTGGTGGAGAGCGTGCAGGTTTTCGACCTGCGGGACAAGCTGTTCACGGCTGGAGTGGTTGAAGGACTGGCCGTCCAGGCGGGCGGACCTTCGGTCCAAAAGGCGGCGATTTCAGAGCAGCCGCTCGATGTGCAGTCGAAAGAGGGTCTCGATATTGGCCTCGCGATTACGGTGAGGTACCGGCTCGATCCGCATCGGCTGGATTACATCGAGAGCCATCTGCCGCAGCCGGTGGATTCGCAGATTGTGCCGGCGGTGGTGGCGAGCGCGTGGCGTGAACTGGCGCCAGGATATACAGTGCGGGAGATCTTCAGCACCAATCGCGAGCAGATGCGGAGCGCGGCGGCGGGCGTGATCACAAAGAAACTAGCGTCGGACGGGATCATCGTGGAAGAGGTGATGTTGCGGAATATTCAGCTGCCTCCGGAATACGCGAAGGGCCTGCAGGATTTGCTGCTGAAGGAGCAGGAAGACGACCAGCTGACGGTGCAGACCGATATGCAGCAGAAGCAGGTTCGGATCGCCGAGCTTCAAGCGGAGGCCGAAGCGGCGCAGAAGGTGAAGCAGGCGGAGGGCGACGCACGCGCGCGGGTGGTAGAGGCGAAGGGCGAAGCCGATGCGATGCAGTACACGCTGCCACTGAAGCAGAAGCAGATTGAGCAGTCGAAGCTGGAGGCGGAGGCGCGAAAGGAGGCGACGATTGAGAATGCGGACGCTGAGGCGCAGGCCAAAGTGATCGACAGCAAGGCGGAACTGCAGCGGCGCAACCTGCTGACGGACGCTGAGGCAAACCGGATTCGCGTGACGGCAGCGGCCGACGCGGAGCGGATGCAGAGCGAGGCGAAGCTGCTGAACCAGTCCCCGCTGCTGATCAACAAAATCATTGCGGAGCGTTTATCAGACAAAATTCAAATGGTGATGGTGCCGTCCGACGGGAAGTTCTTCTTTGCCAACGATGTTTTTAAAGGCGCGCTGGCCGCGCAGGCGGACGCGCCGTCGGCGCAAAACCAGGGCCACGCTGATCCGGGCAGTATGCGATCCGGGCGCAACTAAATCGGTGTTCGCTGCTGGCCTCGGCTCGTAAAGCACGGGCTCACGAGGGAGCGGCGCCTGATCCACCTCGGCTGTCGTACCGGACGGCCGAGGCGGACTTTCGTGGGAGAAGCGATGGAGAGCGCAGGGTATAATCCGCCCCAGCGAATGATGGACAAGAGATGCCTGGCTGTTGTGCTGATGCTGGTGGGGCTGATTCCGGCGGCGCATGCGGCGAACTGGGAGCAGCCAGCCGGCGATCTGGCTAAACAGATTGCGGCGCTGGCGGGGCCGGGGCCGGCGAAGCTGGTGATTAGGAATGAATCGTCGCTGGCGCCGGGCGAAATTCCGTTGATCCGGCGATTGCTGGAGCGGGATCTGCGCGGGTTCGGCATCGTGACCGGCGGCAATGACAGCGCGACGCTGATTCGTCTGACACTTTCAGAAAATCTACAGGGCGGGCTGTGGGTCGCCGAAGTGATCGAAGGCACGGAGACACGGGTGACGATGTTGCCGGTGGCGCTGGGCGCAGCGACGGTGTCAGCGAGTGGGCCGAGCTTGACCCTGCGGCGGAGTCTGGTGATCACGGAGCCGGACACGGTGGTCGATGCGCAAATATTTTCTGTAGGAGCGACCCAGCGGCTGGCGGTGCTCGAGCCCGAGAGAATTTTGATTTTTGTGCGGAGTGCGGCTGGGCTGTCATTTGGCGGGACCGCAGCTGGTGCCTCGAACTGGGTGGAGGATCAGCGATTCCCGATTGCGCACACCCGGCCATTTCCACGTGATGTGCGGGGAGAGCTGGTTGCGGCTCAGGATCATTTGTTCGACGCTTATCTGCCAGGCGTTCTGTGCAGCGGAACCAACACGGGCGCGCAACTTGCGGTGGCGTGCGGGGACAGCGATGATCCCTGGCCCATTGGTCTGACGCAGCGGGCGTTCTACAACGCGATGCGAGATTCGTTCACGGGGGTTTTGGCGCCGGGATTCGGGATGGAAGTGGCGCCGTTTTATCAGGCGTCCGACTTGGCTCGACCAACGGGCACAGGGCTGCTGATGGGTGGCGTCGATGGCCGGGTGACGCTGATCGGGAACAACACGATGAAGCTAGTGGCGGGCACGAGTGACTGGGGCAGCGACTTTACGGTGATCCGGTCGGAGTGCGGATCGGGCGTGCAGGTGCTGGTGTCGGGGACAGGCGCGGGGTCGAACGGCGACAGCCTGCGCGCGTACGAGATTGTTGGACGGGAGGCGATTGCGATGAGCGCGTCGCTGCCGGTGGAGGGCGCGGTGATGGCGATCCACGCCGCGAATGGCGGAACAGGCGCCACGGTCATAGTGCGGCGTGATGGCCCACTGCGTTATGAGGTGTGGAATGTTTCGGCGCTCTGCAATTAGCGCGCAGTGGGCGTGGCTGCCGCTGCTGTGTCTGACATTGCCTGCCGTGGCAAGGACGCGCCCTCACTATGGCGGAACGCTGCGCATCGAAACGCAAGGCGATCCGTGGCAGATGCCGGATGGCACGGCGCGGCGGCTGGTGCTGGACACGCTGACGACGGTGAGCGATGCCGGCGGAGCCCAACCGGCGCTGGCGATCCGATGGGAATCACAGAGTGCTGCGCACCGGTGGGAGTTCTGGATCCGCCCCGGCGTCTACTTTCAGGACGGCGAGGCGCTGACGTCGGACACGGTGGCCGCGGCGTTGACGAACGTGTGTGCGCGGCCGGTGGCGGGGATGGGTGCGTGTCCATGGAAGACAGTGCGTGGAGTGGGACCGTCGGTGGTGTTTGTGAGCGAAGCGCCGGAGCCCGACCTGCCGGAGCTGCTGGCGCAGACAGAGTTCGCGATCGCACGTCAGGATTCGACCGGCGCGATGATCGGGACGGGCCCCTTTCGGGTAACGGGATTTGCCAATGGCGCGCTGACGCTGACGGCGAATGACGACTGCTGGTCAGGCAGGCCGTTTGCCGATGCAGTGGAGTTGCGGACGCGGCGGACCGTTCGCGATCAGTGGCTGGACTTGAGCGTGGGAAAGACGGACATCGTGGAGGTTCCACCGGAACTCCTGCGGCAGGCACAGCAGCAACACCTGAACGTGCTGGCATCGCGGCCGGTGGATTTGCTGGCGCTGACAATGGAGCCGTCGGGCTGGTTTGCGAGCCGGGAGATGCGGCAGGCGGCGGCGTTGGCGGTTGATCGAACGGCGCTGTACAACGTCATCTTTCAGAAACAGGGCGAGGTGACGGCGAGTTTGCTGCCGCAGGCACTTGGAGGATATTCATTTTTGTTTTCGACGGAACGTGATCTGGATCGGGCGCGCGCGTTGCGCGGTGGAGCAACGACCTCGGCACTGACGCTGGGACTCGACACCAGCGCGGCTGATATGAGCGCGACCGGGCAGCTGGCGGCGGAACGCCTGGCGCTGAACCTGCATGAGGCAGGGTTCAATGTGCAGGTCGCGGCGCTGGGTTCCCACGCGAAAGCGGAGCTGTTGTTGCGGCGGGTGCACTTCGAGGCGTCGAGCCCGCAGGCGGCGCTCGACGAAATGCTGGCGCGGTTCGGGCAGAATAGTAGCGTGAGCGGAACAGATGCGGCTTCGTTGTGGCAGGAAGAGCGCGGTGTCCTGAATACGGAGACGGTGGTGCCGCTGCTTTGGCTGTCGCGCGCCTGGGCTGTGGGTGAGCGGGTGCGTGACCTGAGACTGTCCCCGGACGGCGCGCCCCTGCTGGCAGGCGCGTCAGTGGAGGTACGGTGACCCTGCGGCAGAAGATGCTGCTGATGCTGGCGCTGACGGTGATGGGCGTAGTAGCAGCCGTGGGATGGACCGGGTCGGTGCGGGTACGTCACGTCTTCGAGGCGATCGATCGGCAGCAGACTGACATGCTGGTGGGGCAGTTCCAACGGGAGTTCAACCAACGCGCGTCCGACACGGCTGATGCTGTCAGACGTATGGCAAACAGCGATGTGCTGCAGCGGATCGCGTTCGATCTGAGCAACGGCGGGGACAGTGCGCGGTATCTGACGGTTGCGTTGCCGCTGGCGCAGGAGTATCGCCTGGAATATCTCGAACTGGTCGCACACGACGGCAGCATCATCTCGTCTCTGCAGTGGACGGCGCGATTTGGCTATAAAGAGCCGGCGATTGCTGCGGCAGGGAAGCCGGCGTTTCTGAAGCAGGAGGATTTACCGGACGGCACATCGCAGATTGGTTTGTTTGCGGCGCGCGCGGTGAGCGGATCCGATCCGCCGCTGTATGTGGTGGGCGGCCGGCAGCTGGGCGCAGAATTTCTGCGGGATTTTCCGGTGCCGGCGGGGACGCAGCTGCTGATTTACCGGAATGTGTCCGGGCCATTTGACGCGCACAATTTTGCGGGCAGCAACGAAGGGTTAGCGGCTGCGGATCATTACAGGGCGTTGGTCGACGATGCACGTTCGAACGGGAACAAAGTCGAGCGAGTCGTCTATCTCACGCGCCGGGACGAGGACAGCATGAGCGTGACGGCCATTCCGCTGAAAGCGGCGTCGGGCGATGTGTTGGCCGTGCTGGTGGTGGCGAATTCGCAGCGCAGCATGGTTGAGGTGCAGCGGCACATTCGCGACATCGCCTTCGGGATCGCAGGCCTGGGGATTATTTTTGCGGTGCTGGCCAGCCTGTGGATTGCTGCGCGAATTTCGCGGCCGATCGAGGAACTGGCGCGGGCAGCGGGCCAGGTCGCCGCGGGGGACTGGGAGACCAGGGTGGATATCCGCTCGCTTGATGAAGTCGGCGATCTGGCGCGGAGCTTTAACAATATGACGCGGCAGCTGGCGGAACAGCGGGAGCGCCTGGTGCAGACCGAGCGTGTGGCGGCGTGGCGGGAGTTGGCGCGGCGATTGGCGCACGAACTAAAGAATCCGCTGATGCCGCTGCAGATTACCGTGGAGAACATGGTGCGCGCGAAGAAACTGCCGAAGAAGCAGTTCGATGAGGTCTTCAACGAGAGCACGACGACGCTGGAGGAAGAAATCGAGAATCTGAAGACGATTGTCGGACGGTTCAGCGATTTTTCGAAGCTGCCCAAGCCGCAGGTGGTGGAGATGGACGCGCGCGAGGCGGTGCGGCGTGTGGTGAAGCTGTACGGGCCGGCGCTGGAGGAGAAGCACATTGAGCTGGGCACTTCGATCACAGCAGAGCCGCTGCTGATTATGGGCGACTCGGAGCTGTTGCATCGGGCGCTGTCGAACCTGGTGCTGAATGCGATGGACGCGATGCCGGAGGGTGGAACGCTGACAGTGTCCGCGGTTCGGGCAAAACAGACGGCACGGATTTCCGTGGCAGATACCGGCACCGGGCTGACGCCAGAGGAATGCGAGCGTCTCTTCACTCCGTACTACACGACCAAGCAGCACGGAACGGGGCTTGGACTCGCGATCGTGCAGTCGGTGATCACCGATCACAACGGGAAGATTACCGTGGAGAGTGTGGAAGACGGCGGCGCGCGATTCGTGATTGAGCTGCCGTTGGCGGGGACGGCTGAAGCATGAGTAAAGCCGACATTCTGATTGTGGACGACGAGGCGAACACGCTGGCGTCGCTGGCACGGGCGTTTCGGCTGGCGGGGCATGAGGCCACGGTGTGCGACAACGCCGCGAAGGCGCTGGAGCTCGCGAAGTCGCGGCCGTTCGACTTGATTTTGTCGGACGTGGTGATGCCGGCGCGCGACGGATTGGCGCTGCTGGAGGATCTGAAATCGAGCGGCGTGGCGGCGCCGGTGGTGATGATGTCGGGGCAGGCGCATATCGAAATGGCGGTGAAGGCCACGAGGCTGGGCGCGATGGATTTTCTGGAGAAGCCGCTTTCGACGGACAAGCTGCTGCTCACCGTTGACAATGCGCTGCGGCTGAAGCGCCTGGAAACTGAAAACTCCGAACTGCGTCGGCGGGTGGGCAAACACGAGCTGGTGTGGACGTGCGAGGCGATGCGCCGAGTGATGACGCAGATCGATCGTGTCGCGGCCAGCGAATCGCGGGTGTGCATCTACGGCGAGACGGGAACGGGGAAGGAGCTGGTGGCTCGGACGCTGCACGAGAAAAGCGGGCGGGCCAGCGGACCGTTTGTCACGCTGAATTGCGCGGCGATTCCAGCGGAGCTGATAGAGTCAGAATTATTTGGGCACGAGAAAGGGTCGTTTACCGGAGCGGCGCAGCGGCACATTGGAAAGTTTGAGCAGGCGCACCACGGGACGCTGTTCCTGGACGAAATTGGTGATATGCCAATCGCGATGCAAACCCGATTGCTGCGCGTGCTGGAAGAGTCGGAAGTGGAGCGCGTGGGCGGGGACAAGCCGGTGGCGGTGGATGTGCGCGCGGTGGTGGCGACACACAGGAATCTGGAAGAGATGGTGGAGGCAGGGAGTTTTCGGCGGGATTTGTATCATCGCGTGGTCGTTTTTCCCATTACGCTGCCGCCGCTGCGCGCGCGGCGGGAGGATATCCCTGCGTTGGTGGAATATTTTGCGCGGCAAGTGTGCGCGCAGAACAGCTGGAAGCCGACACCTTTTTCGCCGGAAGCGGTCGAGGCCCTGCGGGATTATCTGTGGCCTGGGAATATCCGCGAATTACGCAATGCTGTGGAGCGGTTGCTGCTGCTGGCGGGAGAAACGGTGGATGCAGCGACGGTGGAGCTGGCGCTGCCTCAACGGGTGACCGGTGCGGGGACAGCGGTCGCGGAAGTCGCGGGATCTGCAGGTCCGTTGGCGCAGCGGGTGGCGGAGTTTGAACGGGCGACATTGCTGGCGGAGCTCGAACGCAGCGGCGGACACGTGACGAATGCGGCGAAGGCGCTGGGGCTGGAGCGGAGCCACTTCTACAAGAAGTGCGTGCAGCTGGGGATTGATCTCAAGGCTGAACGGGCGTAGTTCCCACTCAAGCCAAAACGGGCTTGAATGGGGCACCCACGCGCAATCGATCGCGCTGGGCACACAAACTTAATCTGAAACTACCTTCTTTCAGAGTGCGAAAGCGACAGCGCTGAAATTGGTCCGGAATATTGGGCCAACGCTCCGCGGGTCGCGCCAACGACCTGCGGGCCGTCACCAACGAAAGGAGGTGAGGCCACGGATGATAGTTAGCGAACGCCGGCGGCCAGCAGCGTGGTCGTCGAATGGCGGCGGTGGGCGATCATGCGCGGCGGTGCCGGGTTCGACAAGGGCTGCGAAGAATAGCCGCGGTAAACAGTGATGTGAAAGCAGGACTGGTAAAACTCCTCTTCCACGTCAATCTTGCCGGCGGTTTGCAGAGGCAGGAGCCAGGCGCGCATCCAGGACAGCTCAGAAAACGACATGCCTTTCTTGCCGATGTCGACGGCGGCGCCGGTAAGGTGCGGGGAAGCGATATCACCGTCTGCAGGAGCGGCGTTGCCATTGATTGCGATCAGCGAGCGCTGAAATGCGACGGTGCGCACGGCTGAGTTGACCTGCAGTTCACGATGGAATCGGGCGTAGTGGCTGCGTCCGAGATCGGTGAGGAAACGAGCCGTCCAGGCGCGGGCGTAACGACGATTAGCTGGCAAATCCGGATTGACACGGAGCGAAAAGCCGGCGGGCAGGGGAACGATGTCGCCGCTGGCTTCGAGTTGAGTGAGCTGGGCGTCGTCCTCGATCCGCGTCAGGCCTTCAGCCTCATCGCGCCGGTTCTGGCGGACCAGCGAGGCGAGCGATCCGCGCAACGGCGGGACAAAACGGACGCGGGCAAGGGACGCGATGGCAGCGTGCGTCTGAACCGGCCGCGTAGACAGGTGCGCCGGGCGAGTCTGAACGTGAAGCACCGGTGCGGCGTTTGCCCGGCAGGAGACCGAAGCTGGGGTGGTGAGCAGAGTGTGGCGGGAGTGGCCGGCGATCCTGCCGCAGGGTGACGCAGCCGCGGCGCGCAGGGACGCACGATGGCGATGATGCGCGGGAGTACCGGCAAAAAGAGGGAGGGCCAGCGCGAGGCCAGCGGCGGCGACGAAAGAAAAACGACTGCGCATGCAACCAATCCGGGGTGTTGTCAATAAGAGCAACACCAGATTATCTGACCCGCAAGCGGAAAGAAAGTAGCGTTGTGGGTTCCGGGGGGAACCAGAGGCGGAGACAGGGAAGGGAGCCAGACGGCCGGGATTTCATTCCTGTGGGGTGAGGCTGGAGTACAATTCCTGGAAATCCAATCGAGCAGAGATTCAGAACGCAAAACTTTTCCGGAGGATCGTCGTCCATGGCTGAAGCAGTGATTCAACCAGAAGCCCCGCCGCTGAATGAAGTTGAACGGCTGGTGGATGCCTTTGTAGCGCCGTCAAAAACGTTTACCGATATCAAAAGGAGCGCGAGCTGGTGGCTGCCGTGGATCCTCAGCGTGATCATCACCGTGACTTTCGGGATGGTGGTGCAACAGAAGATCACCTGGGCGAAGGTCTACGACAACACCCTGAAGCAGAGCCCGAAGCAAATGGAGCGGCTGGAACAGCAGCCGGCGGACGCCCAGGTCAAGGCCAAGGCGATCGGCGCGAACATTACCAAGTACATTTTCTTTTCGTTCCCATTGCTTGGCATTCTGATCGGGGTAATCGCAGCTGCCGTGCTGATGGCGACGGTGAATTTTGGTTTTGGCGGCCGCGCGAAGTTTGGCCAGATGATGGCGGTGTGGTTCTACGCGACGCTGCCGTGGGCCATCCAGGGCATCCTGGGGATTGTTACGACATGGTTCGTGGACCCGGATGCATTCAACCTGAATAACTTTGTGGGGACGAATATCGGGTACTATCTGCCGACCGATTTGCCCAAGCCCCTCATCGCCCTGGGCACGGCGATTGATGTGTTCACCATCTGGGCGCTGATTCTGATGACCATCGGAATCGCGATCGTCGGGAACATCAAGAAGGGCCAGGCAGCGACAGCGGTGTGGGGATGGTGGGTGATCATGACCATCTTCAAAGTTGTCGGCGCGATGTTTTCCTAGGAGCGTTCTTCAATGAAGAAGGCCCGCCAGGGATGGCGGGCCTTTCTGTTGGGGCGGATTGGTTTCGTCACTCATCCTCTTCTTCGCCGGTGGGTTTCTTTGCGTTGGCGACAATCTTTTCTGCGATCAGCTGCGGGACGATGTCGTAGTGATTCATCTCCATGTGAAAGCTGCCGCGGCCCTGGGTCATGGCGGTCAGGGTCTGACCATAGGTGAGCATTTCAGACATGGGGACTTCGGCGTGGATGATGGCGTTGGCACCGTGTCCATCCATGCCCTGCACTCGGCCGCGGCGCTGGTTGAGGTCGCCCATCAGGGCGCCGGCGAACTCCTGCGGGGCCTCGATTTCAACGCTCATGATGGGCTCGAGCAGCGCAGGCTTGGCCTGTTCCATGCATTTGCGGAAGGCGATGCGTCCCGCCATCTTGAACGAAAGCTCGTTGGAGTCTACGTCGTGGTAACTGCCGTCGTAAACGGTGACCTTGAAGTCGACGACGGGGTAGCCGGCGAGGTAGCCGCGAGCGGCTGACTCCTGAATACCTTTCTCGACGGCGGGGATGAAGTTGCGCGGAATAGCTCCGCCGAAAACGTCGTTTTCAAAGACGAAACCACCACCGCGGGGCAGCGGCTCCATTTTGATTTTGCAATCACCGTACTGGCCGTGGCCGCCGGTCTGCTTCTTGTGGCGACCCTGGGCGTCGGCGCGGCCGCGCACGGTTTCGCGGTAAGGCACGCGCGGTGCCTTGAGGTTGACCTCGGTGTGGTAGCGCTTGCGCAGTTTGCTGACCAGGGTTTCGATGTGCGGCTGACCCGCGGCGGCGATGAGGAATTCGTTGGTTTGCGGATCGCGGAAGAAACGAACCATGAGGTCTTCTTCCATCAGCTTGTGCACGGCGGGCGCGAGTTTGTCTTCGTCGGCGCGAGACTTCGGCTCGATGGCCCAGGTCATCGCCGGCTCGGGCAAAGCAACAGGTTCGTAGAAAATCTCGTGGCTCTTGTCGCCCAGGGTGTCGCCGGTGAGGGTCTCGCGGAGTTTGGCGATGGCGCCAAGGTCACCGGCGTGCAACTCAGTGACGGCGACAGCTGTACGTCCCTGCATCACGGAGAGGTGGGAAAACTTTTCGGCGACGCGGCGGGGGTAGTTCTGCGCGGTCGCATCGTTTTTGAGGACGCCGGAGAAGATTTTGAAGAAGCTGATGCGGCCGGCGAAGGGGTCGGTCATGGTTTTGAAGACGTAGAGCGAAAGCGGCTCGGCGTCAGACACCTTGCGCATCACGATTTCAGGCGCCAGGCCATCGGCGGTCGCGGCAGCACCGTTACCAGCGCCCCCTGCTGTTGCGGCGATGGTGTGGAGCACGGCGCGCGCGGCAACGGGCTCGCGTTCAATGGGCGCGGGAGCATAAACCTTCAGGAAGTCGAGCAGGTGGTCGGTGCCCACATTCGCCAGTCCGCTGGCATACAGCACGGGGAAGATGCGATCTTCGCGAATTGCTTCGTGCAGAGCGGTAATCAGATGCTGCTCCGGGATAGTGCCTTCGCGGAAGTACTCCTCCATCAATTCATCTTTGCCTTCGGCCACCAGCTCGACCAGAGCTTCGTGCGCGCGCTGCGCAGGTTCCTTGAGGGAGACGGGGATTTCGCCGATCTTGCCATGGCCATCGCCGCCGGGCGTGTAGAAGAACGCCTCCATCGTGATGAGGTCGACGACGCCCGCAAAACCTTTTTCGTCCGCGATGGGCAGCTGAACCGGGACGCACTGGCGGCCGAAGCGCTCGCTGAGCACGGTCAGCGTTGATTCGATGGATGCGGCGGCGCGCGGGTGGTCCATCTGACTGATGACGATGGCGCGTGGCAGATTGAATTCTTCGGCATATTTCCAGACGCGCTCGGTCATGGGCTCCACGCCGGTGACGGCATTCACCGTAACGAGGGCGGCTTCAACGGGCGCCATGGCGCACCGTGCCTCGTGCACGAACATGTGGAAGCCGGGTGTGTCGATGAGGTTGACCTTGACGCCATTCCATTCGGCGAAGGCCAGCGCGTTCTGCATGGTGGTGCCGCGGGCAACGTCTTCTTCGTCGTAAGCGGTGACGGCCGATCCGTCTTCGACTCGGCCGAGGGTGGGCGTCATTTTGGCGGCATGCAGCAGGGCGGAGACGAGAGTGGTCTTCCCGCTGTGCGCATGCCCCACTACAGCCACGTTGCGGATCTCACTTCCAGGGTACGTTTTCATGGATTTCTCCTTGTAAAGCGAATTGGGTGCGGCCGGCTTCTGGCGAGGCCGCGGTTCGATCGCACAGGAAAAGAAACAGGCAAGTAGAAATGAAAAACACCGGGCCCACTGTGATGGTGGGCACAGAACAGCGAGACGCAGGGATTTCGGGAAGGCGTCGTGAGGGCGTCTGCAACGGAGGCGGGATGGGTACCGGCGCGCGGTGGAGGCGTGCCGGCAAGCGCGGATCCAGGATCCTCGTCCGGCATACGAAAAACCGTTCCTGGGAGGCGGAATTTGAGAGCTTTTGTACCCCCGCCTTCACAGGAACAGGGATGGTAGCACAGGGAGCCCGGGGGAGGGGAAGCGGCCGGCTCGAACCTGCACCTGGAACAAAGCTACCTCTGATGGTGTCTGGAATTGTGACGCTTTTTAGGAAAGGCGAAAAGGGTCGTCCGCCTCGCGCGGCGCATCCCACATGTAAGTGAGCCGCAATTTCAACTGGATTTGGTACCTGGGCGCCGCTGTCTGGTTTCTGAATGCTGCGCTGGCGATGCGCCATGGAAATTTGCGGCTGGGGCTGGGCAACGCCGCTATTTCAGCGGTGTTTTTGGCGGCCGGGATCTTCTTCGGGAGGCAGTCAAAACGGCCGACCGGGCGCGGCAATGGCCGGGGTCCGCTGGAATAGCCCCACATCTCAAGATCGAGATGCAGGGCATCCAGGGTAAGGTATCCAGTTTCGTTTTCCAGCTAGACGGCAGAACCGGCCAGAGCCACCGGGTGCGTCAGTTCCTGTTCAGCGGCAGCCACGCATTCTTCCAGAATGTCGAGAGCGACAGCGGCTTCGTGCTCGTTGACGATGAGCGGCGGAGCCAGCCGGATGGAGTTTTCTCCGCAGCCAAGGATGAGAAGGCCGCGCTCGAAGGCGAGATCGACGATGCGGTCGCGGAGGAGCGGGGCGGTTTCGCGGGTCTGCTGATCCTTAACGATTTCAACACCGATCATGAGGCCGCGTCCGCGGACGTCGCCAACGATGGCATGCTTCGCTGGCCAGTTGCGCAGGCGCGCGAAGATTTTCTCGCCCTGGAGTTTGGCGTTGGCGAGGCCTTCGCGCTCGAGGACGTCGAGGGTCGCGAGCGCCGCCGCGATGCAGATGGGGTTGCCGCCGAAGGTCGAGGCGTGCGAGCCGGGCTTCCAATCCATGATGTTGGCGCGCGTCATGCAGATGCCGAGTGGCATGCCGGAGGCAATGCCTTTAGCCATGCAGACGATGTCGGGTTCGACGCCGGTGTGCTCGATGGCCCACCACTTGCCGGTGCGGCCGGCGCCGGACTGCACTTCGTCGGCGACCAGCAGAATGCCGTACTTGTCGCAGATGCGGCGTAGTTCCTGCATAAAGATGGTAGGCGCGACGACGTAGCCGCCCTCGCCCTGAATAGGCTCAACAAAAATCGCGGCGACCTCTTCCGGCGCCAGCGTGGTGTGGAACAGCTTTTCTTCGATGTAGCGCGCGCAGCCCAGGGCGAAAGCTTCCTCTTCCTGCGGTCCGCCGCTACAGCCGCGATAGGCGTAGGGGTAGCGGATGTGGGTGACTCCAGGGACGAGCGGCGCAAAACGGCGGCGCTGCTGCGGCTTGGAGGCGGTGAGCGAGAGCGCCCCCATGGTGCGGCCGTGGAAAGCACCGAAGAAGGCGATGATGTTCTGGCGGCCGGTATGATAACGGGCGACTTTCAGCGCGCACTCGATGGCCTCGGCGCCGGAATTGCCGTAGTAGAAGCGATGCGGTCCGGGCATGGGCGCGATGGAGGAGAGCCGCTCGGAAAGCTCGATGAGTGACTCGTAGTAGAAGTCTGTGCCGGACATGTGGATCAGCTCGGCGGCCTGCTTCTGAATAGCGGCGACGACTTCAGGATGGCAGTGTCCGGTAGAGCAGACGGCGATGCCGGCGGCGAAGTCGAGGAACTCGTTGCCGTCGACGTCCTCGACGCGCAGGCCCCGGCCGCGCTTCGCGACCATGGGATAAGAGCGTGTGTAGCTGGGCGAGAGGAGGCGGTCATCAGCTTCGACGATGCGGCGAGCTTCCGGGCCGGGAAGGGAGGTCTTCAATTTGGGGCCATACTGCTGGAGGATTTCCTTGGCGACGGTCATCGGGTGTCTCTCCTAATAGGTCTGGACAGGTATGGTTCGGCTGTCGATCCATCGGCTGATAACAGGATCAGGATGGCGATGCGGGTGAGAGAAGTCGTCTTCGGGCACGACGCGGAGGTGGGGGCGTCGAGGGCGGCGGGACTAGTCGCTGCCGAAGAGACTCGGTCGCGTGCGGGTGGGCAGAATCCTGGTGTAGCGACGGGGGGCAATGGCGCGCACAAAGGGGCCGTTCCAGCTCTTACGGCTGAAGAGGGCCGGGATGGCGGATGTGCGGCGCATAGGGTCTGCTCGCCCTGAGGATAGCATGGGGGGCGTGAGGATTCGAGCGGAGATTGTCTCTTAGCTAATCAGGAGTACGTCGATCGTCTTCAACCGCCGGGCTGAGGTCGCCAGCCCGCGATCGAAGGTCGCAAATTGAGCGGCTCCAGTGGAACTCGCCAGATGCAGCGCGTCAGCGAAATCCATTCCTGCTGCAAACGAGTCGAGCGCCTGCGCCACAATAGCGGCATCTTCGATCTGAATTGCAGGCAGTCCTGCCAGAGCGCGAAAAGCAGTCACGGTCGCTTGCCGGTCGTATCCATATCGATAACGGAGCACCCACTCTGTTTCGAGGAGGACGGTCTTGAGGAGCAGAATCCTCTGACTGTCGAATAATCTGTCGGACCGCGCTGTCTGAGCAGCATCGTCGCGCGCAATATGGCGCACGAGGACGTTAGTATCGACCGCGAGCATGACGTTCCCTCACGCCAATCGCTATGGCTTCGTCCATCTCTTCGATTGTCTTCGGCTTGCCCTTATATTTCGAGGCATTCAGGATTTGGATTACTTCCTCGATGGTCGTTGGGGGAAAAGGCTTCTCGGGCCGCAGTAGTACACCTTCTTTGGTCTCCTCAACCACGAGCGTAGTGCCAGACTGCCATTTCTTCCGCTCGCGCACCGCCCGAGGCAGCACGACCTGACCTTTGGATGAAACTTTCGTCGTTTCCATGGCAGCCTCCAATCGGTAAGACGCAGTAAGATTCTAGCATTTCCTGCGACCTGCCGTCGTTCGGAGAGGGCACCGCCGGCACGTTCCCGGCACCGAGTAGTTCCGTATACTAAGGTTATGTCGATTGTGCGCAATGCTGCCGCGATAGCCAAGGGCATGAGCATCACCTTTCGGGAGATGTTCCAGCCGACCGAGGTGGAGAACTATCCGGACGGCAAGGGGCCGACGCGCGGAGCGGTGCTGCAGGAGCGGTTCCGCGGCGCGCATGTGCTGCAGCGGGACGAGAATGGCCTGGAAAAGTGCGTGGCGTGCTTCCTGTGCGCGGCAGCCTGCCCTTCGAACTGCATCTTTATCGAAGCGGCGGAGAACACGGCGGAGAAACGCATCTCCAGCGCCGAGCGCTACGCGAAGGTCTACAACATCGACTACAACCGCTGCATCTTTTGCGGCTACTGCGTGGAGGCTTGCCCGACGGATGCGATCACGCACGGTCACGGGTTTGAGCTGGCCAGCCTGAACGCCACCAATCTTGTAATGCGCAAAGAAGACATGCTGGTGCAGGCGGTGGGCATGCCTGGACAGCTGGCGGCGCAGTCGGATTCGGTGAAATAGCGCGGCACAATCCCGGTGCCTGCAAATTCCGCAGCCCTAGGCGGCCTTCTGCATCCATAAAGAGCTGGGAGCCTGAGATGAAGCGAACTTTCTGTTCCGCAATTTTTCTGTTTGCTGCGGCGGTGTTGGTCTCTGCGCAGAGCACGCCGGAATTCGTGCCGGCGCCTCTTGCTGTGCCCCATGGCACGGCGCCCGGCATGACGGTGAAACTGCTGAAAGGTAGGTGCACATGCACTGCGTGGTGTCTCTGGAAGATGGGACGACGCGCGGAGGCCATGTGCTGGGCGCCCACGTTTCGCCGCTGCTCGAAGCATGGGTGACGGTCGATTCGACGCCGCTGCGGAAGAAGCACGACGACAGAACCGGGCTGAACCTGATGGATCCCGAAGCGAAGCCGTAGAGCCCGTTCGGCGCGGAAATTGGCACATCGGATGCCTGGAAATGCCGCCTGGCAGGGTTCCGATTCTGGATTTCGCCCGGTATTCGCTACCATCAGATGGATAAGAGAGACATGAACATCGATCCCCAGCACCCACTTCGCAGGATTCTCGAGAACCGCATCGCCATCATCGACGGCGCGATGGGCACCACCATTCGCACCTACGGAATGAAGGAAGCCGACATGCGCGGCGAGCGCTTCAAAGACGCGCCGAAGGATCTGCTGAACAACGGCGATCTGTTCTCGCTGACGCAACCGAAGATGATCGGCGATATTCACCGGCGGTTTCTCGAAGCCGGCGCGGACATCATCGAGACGAATACCTTTGGCGCGACCAGCATTGCGCAGAGCGAATTTTTCGTTGAGGATCCGCGAGAGCGCGGCGGGCGGAAGGATCCGGAGTTTTATCAGAAAATCATCGACGACAAGTTCCTGGGCGATCTGGCCTGGGAGGTCAATGAGCAGTCGTCGCGCCAGTGCCGCGAATGGGCGGATCGCGTTGCCAATGCGACCGGACGGCAGCGGTTTGTGGCGGGAGCGATTGGACCGCTGACGGTGTCGCTGTCGAACTCGCCGGACGCCGATGATCCTGGGTTCAGGGTGATCACCTTCGATCAGGTGAAGGCAGCGTACAAGCAGCAGGTGCGCGCGCTGATTGCCGGGGGATCGGACCTGCTGCTGGTCGAAACCATTTTCGATTCGCTGAACGCGAAGGCGGCGCTGGTTGCGATTCGAGAGGTCTTCGACGAGGACGGCCTGGCCGCAAACCACAAAGAGCTGCCGATCATGATCTCCGCTGCAGTGGGGCGCGGCGGCGAAACGATGATCTCGGCGCAGACCGTTGGAGCCTTCTGGACCGCGGTGGAACATGCTCGGCCGTTTTCGGTTGGGCTCAACTGCTCGCTCGGTCCGGATTTGATGTATCCATTTCTTGAGGAGCTGTCGGAGAAAGCCGACGTCGCTGTTTCGTGCTATCCAAACGCGGGTTTGCCGAATCCATTGTCGCCGACGGGGTTCGATCTGCAGCCCAGTGATATGGCGCGCTATCTGAGTGAGTTTGCGCGGGCGGGACTGATCAACATCGCCGGTGGGTGTTGCGGCAATACCCCGGAACACATCGCGGCGATTGCCAAAGCGCTCGAAGACCAGCCGCCCCGCAAACTGTCGGTGCCGGACGAGACCGAGGCTGTGCTGAGTGAGGCGAGCCGATGAGCGCGTCTGAAAGCGCAATCGTCGCTACCAACCCAAAGCCGTTGCGGCTGTCCGGGTCGCGGCCGTTCACGCAGCAGTCCGGCGTGTTCATCATGATCGGCGAGCGGACCAACGTCGCCGGCTCGCCGCAATTCGCAAAGCTGGTGAAGGCAGGGAAGTACGAGGAAGCTGTCTCGGTGGCGCGCCAGCAGGTGGAGAACGGCGCGAACGTCATCGACATCTGCATGGACGAGGGGATGATCGACGGCGTCGCCGCGATGTCACGCTTCCTGCAGTTGCTGGGCAGCGAGCCGGAAGTGGCTGCGGTGCCCTTCATGATCGATTCGTCGAAATGGGAAGTGATCGAGGCCGGCCTGAAATGTCTGCAGGGCAAGGGCATCGTCAATTCCATTTCACTGAAAGAAGGTGAAGCAAAGTTCCGCGAGCAGGCCGCCAAGGTGCTGAAGTATGGCGCGGCGGTGGTGGTGATGGCGTTCGACGAGCAGGGCCAGGCGGCCACCTTCGAGGACAAGATTCGAGTGTCCTCGCGCGCGTACCGGATTCTCGTCGACGAGGTTGGTTTCCCGGCCGAGGACATTATCTTCGACCCCAACATCCTGACCGTGGCGACGGGGATGGAAGAGCACAACAACTACGCCGTCGATTTTGTGAACGCGACGCGCTGGATCAAGGCGAATCTTCCGCACGCAAAGGTGAGCGGCGGCGTCTCGAATATTTCATTCAGCTTCCGGGGCAACAACAAGGTTCGCGAAGCGATGCACGCGGCGTTTCTCTATCACGCGATTGCTGCCGGCCTCGATATGGGCATCGTGAACGCGGGGCAGCTGGAGATCTACGAAGAAATTGAGCCGGAGCTGAAGACGCTGGTCGAGGACGTGCTGCTGAATCGGCGGCCCGATGCAACGGAGCGTCTGGTGACGTACGGCGAAGAACTCAAGGCTGCCGGCACGGGCCAGGTTGCAACCCAAAAACAGGCAGAAGAATGGCGTCAGGGCACCGTCGAGGAAAGGCTGACGCATGCGCTGGTCCGGGGCATCGACAGCTATATTGATGCGGACACCGAAGAAGCGCGCGCAAAGCTGGGCCGTCCGCTGGCAGTGATCGAAGGGCCGCTGATGGATGGCATGGGCGTGGTCGGCGACCTGTTCGGAGCGGGAAAGATGTTTCTGCCCCAGGTGGTGAAGTCGGCGCGGGTGATGAAGAAGGCGGTGGCGTACCTGACTCCGTTTATGGAAGCGGAGAAAGCGGCGATGGCTGCGGCCGGCGAAGAAGTGAAAGCGCAGGGGAAGATCGTGCTGGCCACGGTGAAGGGCGATGTGCACGACATCGGTAAGAACATCGTGGGCGTGGTGCTGGCCTGCAACAACTACGAAGTGATCGACATGGGCGTGATGGTGCCCGCGGAAAAAATTCTGGAGCGTGCACGGACCGAGAAGGCCGATGTGATCGGGCTGAGTGGGTTGATCACGCCGTCGCTGGACGAGATGGTGCATGTGGCACGTGAGATGGAGCGCCTCGAATTCAAGGTGCCGCTGCTGATTGGCGGGGCGACGACCAGCCGCGCCCACACCGCTATCAAGATTGCGCCGCATTACAGCGAACCGGTGGTGCACGTGCTGGATGCGAGCCGCGCGGTGCCGGTGGCGACCAGCCTGCTGAGCCAGGAGAACAAGGCGGCATTTGTGACGCAACTGCGCCTGGACTATGCAGCGGTTCGTAAGTCCCACGCGGCGCCGAAGCAGCCCATGACCTCGCTGGCGACGGCCCGCTCGCGGCGGACGCCGATCACCTGGCGCGCGGAGGACATTGCCGCGCCTGCGTTCACGGGCGTGCGCGTGCTCGACAATTTTTCGCTGGCTGAACTGCGGGAGTTCATCGACTGGAGTCCGTTCTTCCATACCTGGGAGCTGAAGGGCGTATATCCACGCATCCTCGACGATGAGAGGCAGGGAGGGCAGGCGCGCCAGCTCTTCGCTGAAGCACAAGCACTGCTGGAGCAGATTGTCGAGAAGAAGCTGCTGACCGCGCGAGCCGTCTACGGATTCTTCCCGGCGAACGCGGTCGGCGACGATGTGGAGCTTTACGTGGACGGTTCGCGGGCGGCGGTCCACGATTGTCTGCATTTTCTGCGCCAGCAGGCGAACCGGGAGGGGTCGGAGCCGTGCCGTTCGCTGGCGGACTTTATTGCGCCGAAAGAGACCGGACTGCCGGACACGATCGGCGCCTTCGCCGTCACAACCGGCATCGGGTTAAAGGATCTTGTCGAGAAGTTCAAAGCGGAGCACGACGACTACAACGCGATCATGGCGGAGGCGCTCGCGGATCGGTTGGCCGAAGCGTTCGCAGAATGCCTGCACCAGCGCGTGCGCAAGGAGTGGGGCTACGGCTGCGCGGAGCATCTGACCCACGCCGATCTGATTGCGGAGAAATACCGCGGGATTCGTCCGGCGCCGGGGTATCCGGCCTGTCCGGATCACACGGAGAAGGGCACGATCTGGCGGCTGCTCGATGTGGAGGCGAACACCGGCATGCAGCTGACTGAGTCGTTCGCGATGTGGCCAGGGTCGAGCGTGAGTGGGCTTTACTTCGCGCATCCGGACTCACGCTATTTCACGGTGGGGAAAATCGATCGCGACCAGGTGGCCGATTATCACGAGCGCAAGGGCATGAGCCTGGCCGAAGTGGAGCGGTGGCTGGGGCCCAATTTGAACTACGAACCAGCGGGCTGAACCGCGAAGGCCGCACTGTGCGCGTCGTAAATGGAGAGCACCTTGCCGGCGCGCTGCGGATCGGTTGACCAGGTGTGGGATACGGTGGTGACGAATTGCTCTCCGGTTGTGGCCTTGAGCGCAGCCATGTAATCCGGGTAGGAGCTGCTCAGACGCTGCAGCAGTGCCATCCGTGCCCGAAAGCTGGAAGGCCAGTCCGGAAAGCTCACCCAGTTGGCCTGGACGGTGACCCACGCGCCGTTGAGGAATTCGCGGGTAGGCAGGGTCAAAGTGTTGCTTCCATCAAGAGGGGGATGCGATTGTTTCTGGCCGAAGAGATTATTGGCAGTTGTAGCCAGTTGCGATAGGCCCCACCCCGATTCCAGAGCTGCCTCGCACGCGGCGTACTCGGGGAAAACGTGGCCAGACGCGAGAGCCGCGGCAGCGGCCTTCACGAGGAATTGATCCTGCGGCGTAGGCATTGCGATTCTCCTCGCTTACTCGCATGGGGGGCAGAGAATCACTGCTGGAGTCCTTGTCGATATCGGTAGAGCTGTTCGACAGGTGATGCCAACAACTTACTCGCAACCCTGATGCGATTGCAAACAGGAGAGAAGCGGCTAACCGGCCTTCCGGAGCGCCGCCGGTTTCTTCGCCTTCTTCGCAGCAGGTGGGCTGGCCTCGGACTTCGAACCGGATTCGCGCATCGGCTTTTCGTGCAGCAGCAGCTCGACCGAACGCATCTGGGTGTTGTCGTAGAACCACCGCTGGACGGCGTTGTCCTCCAGCAGATTCAGCAGGCCGAGGATGCACATGCCCTGGTGGTGGGCCATCCACTCGCGCACCACTTCGGGCTTCGCGCCCATAAAGTCGATAGCTTCGTAGAACCCGTAAGCGCCGGTATAGCCTTCGCCGGCCATGCGTCGGAGATTGCGGATCGAAGCGGCGGGCTCCACGTTGAGCGCGAGGAAAGTGGAGTAGGGCGAGATGACAGGGCCGGCGGTGGCGTCCCATTTGAGCGCGATTTGCGGGATGCCGTAGGCCTGATAGTGATAATGACCCTGGTCGGTCTTTGCCGCGAAGCCGGATTCCGAGATGCCCCACACAGGAAGATTGTGCGCTCGGGCGTAGGCGCGCTGGATCTCGAGTGCGCCGACGAGTGATTTGGTGAGCAGCGTATCGGGATAGCTGCGCATCCACAGCGCGGGCATCAGGTATTCGAACATGGTCCCGGTCCAGGAGAGCAGCACGGAGCGGCCGTAGGCCTGGGTGTGGACGCGCGACATTTTGAACCAGCCCTGCTGAGAGAGTTCACCGCGCGCGACAGCGATGTAAGTGGCGATGCGCGCCTCTGAGGCAAGCATGTCGTAGCAGGCCCAGTGAATCTTGTTCGTCGCAAACTCATAGCCGATGGACAGCAGCAGGCGATCTTTGTTGACGAGGAAAGCGAAGTCGGTCTCGTCGGCGAGCCGGCCGGCCTCGGCGGAAACAAACTGCAGGCTTTCCACGAGTGCGCGCAATCGCTGGACGGCCACGGAGACCTCGGCACGGAGCCGCTCCATCAGAGCCGCAGTCTCGCCGGATTCCGGCATGAGATGAGGCCGCGTAAGCCGCTGCTCCAAAGCCGCAGCGTAATCGGGCGCCTCTTCAAGGATGGGGAGCAGCGAAAAGGTGTTCGGCGCTGCAACTTCATCAGCGGAGCGAAGCGCGGAATCGACAGGCGGCTTCTCGAACAGGGCGCTGCGGAGCGAGGCGTATTCGGGCTTAAGCCACGGCAAGTAGCCGTTGATCAACGTGGCGATGGCACGGATTCGGGCGCCTGTTTCGTTGGACCACCACAGAAGTTCGTCGAGTGAGGGCTCGGTATAAGGCGGCAGATTCGCGAAGGCCGCCTGCGTCTCCGGCGCCAGAATCCACGTGAGCCACGCTTCAGGGCCGGAGCCTTCCTGAGGCGTATGCAGGTTGCCGAACGACTCAGGCACACTTTCCAGCGACTGTAGCAGGCGCAGGTGCGTCGCAAGGCCGCCGAAGAGGCGTGCTTCGAGCAACGGGCGCTTCAGCAGCCCCACGGTCCCGGTCTTAAGCGTGTAAAGCGAAGCGACCAGGTTGCCGCTGTCGACCGAGGAGACGGTGATGGGAAGCAGAGGTTCCAGCGTACCGGTGGTGTACCAGTTGTAAAGGTGACCGCGGTAGAGCGGCAGCTTCGCAATGGTGGCGTAGCTGTGCTGCATCAGATCGGCATATTCGGGAGCGGTGAGAAAGCCGAACTCGCAAGCTGCCTGCCGTGCGTTGAAAAGCAAGCCGAGATTCGTGGGCGAGACACGCGCGGCTTCGAAGAGCCCGTCTTCCTCGACGTTGTCGGGGATGAGGTAGTTGTGTCGCGCGCCCCCGTATTCGTGGAAAAAGCGCCAGACGCGCAGCGCATGTTCACGGAGAAAGAGGTCATCTTCACGATGAAGTTGCTGGCGCGGTGCGCGGGGCGGCCGATTGAGCCAGCGGGTAAGGTCGTTTTCAAAGCCCCAGAGAAGAAGAATGGGCGCGGCAGGAATCAACGCAAGCGGATGGATGATTGCAACAACCAGAGCGATGAGCGCGGAAAGAATGGGAGTAAAGGCGAGGTAGCGATCGACCGCAGAGATACGGCGCTCCGACGTTTCGGCTTCGGCGGCGGTCTCCCATTCGAGCAGACGCTGCCCGGTAACCATGCGGCGCACCATCGCGCGAATGATGGCGTCAATCGCCATCATGGTCTGGTGTGGAAGAAACGCGAGAGTCAGCAGCGTGGTGAAAAGAGCCTGCTGAAATCCGGTGAGAACATCCTCCGCGGCACCCTCCTGTTCGACAAAGAAGGAGCGGCCAATGCCGAAGATCAGCTGGATAAAGGGCGGTACAAAGAAGATGAAGAGCGTGACCAGCGTCCAGTAGACAGCGCCGCCGGGAAGGCCCAGCCATCCGGCGACCAGCAGGATCATGGTCGCAGGCTCAACGAGAGAGCGTCGCAGATTGTCGAGAATCTTCCAGCGGGAGATGGTCGAAATCGGGTTGCGGACAAATTTGCCGGACTCGTCGGGCACCCGGCCGAAAAGCCACTGAGCGATCTGCCAGTCGCCGCGAACCCAGCGATGTTTGCGGCGTGTGTAAGCGCTGTAGTGGGAGGGATAGTCGTCGATGACCTCGACGTCGGTTGCGAGGCCGGCGCGCGCGTAGGCACCTTCAATCAGGTCGTGACTGAGGAGGGAATTGCGAGGAAAGCGTTTTTCGAGCACGGCATGAAGCGTCGAGACTTCGTATATTCCTTTGCCGGTAAAACTGCCCTCGGAGTAAAGGTCCTGATAGACATCGGAGATGGCGCGAGTGTAGATGTCGAAGCCGGTTTGGCCGGAGTAGATGTTGGCCATGCGCGACTGCGCGGCTGAGTGCACGCTGACGCCGACACGCGGCTGCAGAATGCCGTAGCCGTCGGTGACGATGTGGCGTTCGGGGTCGATGACGGCGCGGTTGAGCGGATGCATCATGGCTCCCACCAGCGCGTGCGCCGTTCCGCGCGGTAACTGCGTGTCTGAATCCAGCGTGACGATGAAGTGCACATTGCGCAGCACGCTGGTGTCCCCTGCCTTGACCGGGAATGCGTCAAAGCTGCCCATCAGCAGGTTGTTGAGGTCGAGCAGCTTGCCCCGCTTGCGCTCCCAGCCCATCCACACGCCCTGGCGCGCGTTGAAGATGCGATGGCGATGCAGCAGCAGGAACCGGCCGAACTTCTTTTGATCCTTGTATTGCTCGTTGAGCTCGCCGATAAGGCGGACCGCCAGGGTGACGAGCGGATCGGTATCGTTTTCGCGTGGCCGACTCACAGAATCAGGCAGATCGGTCAGCAGCGCGAAGTGCAGATTGGGATCGGGATTGGCAAGACAACGAACTTCGAGATCCTGTACCAGCTCACGCACCTGACCCTCGTTCAGCAGCAACGTGGGGACCGCAACCATGCTGGTGTAGTCCACAGGAATGCCATCGGTGAGGTCGATCTTAGGCAGCGGCAGCGGACGAAATACCGAGGAGATGGTGTTATTGACCAGGTCTACCGCGCCCTGCGTGGCCGGGATTAACAGCATGAGGAAGGCGATAGTCAGGCCGCCGAAGATGGAGTGATTCGGAATCAGCGGCAAAAGCACGGCGCCGATCAAGAGGACCGTGAGAACCTCGATGCCTCCGATGAAAAAGTCGTCTGCATGGCGATGCAGCGTGGTCCGGATGCGATCGATGAAGCGAGGATGATAGCCGATCCGAGACTTCAGCTCTTCAAATCCCTTATCGATGAGGTAGTAGCCAACGTGAGCGCGGCGCAGGTAGACGCGCGGGTCGCCAACCGGCTGCTCCTTCGCCGCAGCGGCCAGCTGGATCGCACAGCGGGCGACCTCGGTCTCTGAAAATTCGGAATAGCGCGCAATGCGAGAGACCTGTTTGCGATAGACCTCGCGGCTGTCGAAATCCATCTTCGGATAGGCGTCGGCGGGATCTTCGCGCAGGATGGCGTCGAAAACCACCAGCGGCTCCATGACGAAGAACCAGTCGACGTAGGCAATCTCGCGCAGCGATTGAATCCGGGTGGTGAGGAGCTTGGCGAATGCCGGATCGCCGGTGGGGCCTTCGAAGGCCGGCGTTCCGTCGTGAAACTCCAGTGCCCCGATACGCGCGGTGGCCTGCTCGAGAATCAGCTCGAGCAGCGTAAAGCGCAGCGCGACCGGCAACACCCACAATTCCTCAAGCAGCAGTGGTTCAGACCGCTGCAGTTCGTCAAGATAAATGCGGAGGGCATCAGCGTTCCACACCGAGCCGCTGGCTGCGAGGTAGGCAGCGGCAACGGTGATGGCCCGCGGCTCATCCTGATGGTCGTTGGTGACCGCGTGAGGAAGCCGGCGCAGTTTGCGACGCACCGTGCGCAGCTCAGCCAGGACGGAGCGCATCATGCGGGGATTCTCGCGGATTTCAAGCAGTGGTTCAGGCCCCGGCCAGCCTTCGGTGGGCAGTTGGTCGAGTTCCTGAGAGAGGACTTCGAGCCGCTGGCGTGCGGATTCAACACGCGCGTCGAATGCCCCCAGCTCCTTCGACCCGTGGACGGTGCCCCAGCGATGCGCATCCTCGGCGGCAGCGGTGCGCAGCTTCTCCGGCACCAGACCCGCTTCCACTAAGCGCTGTTCGTTGATCATCGTCACCTGACCCGTCATACCATACTCCGCTGCTGAGTTATCGATAGCTGGCCGCCTGCATCTCAAACATTTCTGCGTAGCGGCCGCCGAGCGCGATCAGCTGCTGGTGTGTTCCTTCTTCCACCAGACGGCCTCCCGCCAGTACTACGATGCGGTCCGCCATCCGAACCGTTGAGAATCGATGGGAAATGAGGAGTGCCATCTTTCCCAGCGTTAATTCAGCGAATCGCTCAAAAACCTCCAGTTCGCTGCGTGCATCGAGCGCAGCGGTGGGCTCATCGAGGATCAACAGTTGCGCGTCGCGCAGATAAGCGCGGGCCAGTGCAATCCGCTGCCATTCGCCACCAGAAAGGTCCACGCCAGTAACGAATCTCCGGCCGAGCATCTGGTCATAACCGGCAGGCAGCTTCTTCACAACTTCGGCCGCCAGGCTTTTTTGCGCCGCCAGCTCAATGTCGGCGTCGCTGTGAGGAACTTCAACATGGCCGACCCCGATGTTTTCGCGCACCGTCATCTCGTAGCGCATGAAGTCCTGGAAGATGACGCCCATCTCCCGGTGCAGGTCATCAAGCGAGTAGTCGCGCAGATCGACCCCATCGAGCAGAATTTCGCCTTCAGTGGGATCGTAGAGCCGCGTGATGAGCTTCACGACCGTGGTCTTGCCCTGGCCGTTTTCGCCGATCAGCGCCACGCGCTGGCCGGGCTCGATGGTGAAGTTGAAGTCTTTCAGCACCCGGCGCTCGGTGCCGGGATAGGCGAAGGAGACGTTGCGAAATTCAAACCCGCGGCGAATGGGCCGTGGCGCCGGAAGGGCATTGGGCTTCGACTGCACGACCGGCTTGAGCTCGAAGAAACCGATCAGGTCAGTCAGGAAAAGCGCCTGGTCCGCGATGCCCGAAGCCGTGGAGAAGGCTTGCTGCAGATTTCCGCTGGCCTGCTGAATTGCGGTGGTGATCAGGAAGAAGGCGCCCACATCATACTTGCCACGAAGCGCTTCCCAAATGGCGAACACGTACGCGCCATAATAGCCGCAGGTCCCGAGCAGCGAAAGCATGCCTCCCCACAGAAGCTTGCGACGCGACAAGTCGACGTTTTCCCGATAGATTTGCTCGGAAAGTCCGGCAAAGCGGTTGGTGAGATAGTCGCTCAGATTAAAGAGCTTGAGTTCCTTGGCCGCTTCCTTGCTGCCCCCCACCATGCGCAGGTAGTCCATGATGCGCTTGACCGGGGTCTGCCGGAAGTTCTTGGCGTATCCAAGGAAGGCAAAGTGCGTTTCGCCAAAGAATGCCGGCAGCACACCGAGTACCAGCAGGAGCATGAGGAAGGGTGAGTAATAAACCAGCTGCGCGCTCCAGATCACGGTGGTCAGTACCTGCAGAAACAGCCGGCCCATCTGTTGGATCATCGCGAGGCGGTCGGTAGCCTGTACTCGAGCGCGCTCCAGACGATCGTAAAAGTCGGGGTCTTCGTAGGTGGTCAGATCAAGGCGCGCGGCCTGGCGCATCACCTCGATGCTGACATGGTGGGTGTAGCGGTCGGCGAGCAGCGAATCGGTGTAGTCGATGGCGCGACTCAGAGCGGCAAACAGCAGAGCCAGCGCGACCTCGGTGCCGACAATCCACCAGAAGTGCACCGGAAGCGGCTCATGATCAACGGACTGTTTGACGCCCTCGATGATGCGCGAGGCGACAAAGCCGATGCCCCAGGGCATTGCCGCGACGATAACGCGCAGAATTAATCCCCATGTAACAACGGCCGGTCCCGACTCCCACAGAATGCGGAGCACGGGAGGCACGTTGCGCAGGGCTCTTATCCGATCCCCCCACGCGCTTTGGGAACCCGAATTACTGTTGCCGCTCATGAAGTCACAGGAGGGGTTTTGCCGGCTCGCACCGGGGGAAGAACGATCGCGGCAGAACCACGCCAGGGTAGACGGTTGGATGCAGTCGTATGCAGCGTAAGTTGTTACCGATGATTTCGATAGTATCCTGGAGGGCCAGTCGGGTGGGATGCCGCGAACTGTGCGAGTAAAGGCCCCTGAACGACGTCCGTTGGGCCTCGCTCGCGCAGGCTGGCGCGGCGTGCAAGACACAGGGCACGCTCCAAAATTGCGACCATTTTGCTGGTTCGTTCGTCCCTTCATTCACTGGGTCATGGCAGAAGGGAATTTCTTTGCATCTTAGCCGCAGAACTGGTTCCCGGAACGGGGTGTTTTTGTATTTCCGGGTTCGGGACAGGTCATCCGTTCGCGGTGATAAACTCCGGATTTGACAGAAGTTTTCGATTCGTCGCCTGCTCCCTCAGGTGGCTTCGCTGTTCTCCCTCGGGAAAACCCATTTTGAACGAAAAAGACAGACAAATATAGATGAGCTCTCAACCTTCCGCCTCGATCGCGCCACCGGATCATCAACTGCCTCCGACCACTGACCCGCCCACCCGAAAGCGCCGCCACCGCTGGATCTGGGCCGTGGTCCTGCTTGCCTTTGGCCTGCTTTTCTATTGGGTCATTACGACCCAGCACAAGAGCCAGCAGGCGGCCATGGGAGGCGGCGGGGGACGTCGCGGCGTGATTCCGGGTGTCGCCGTTCCGGTGGTTCCAGCAACAGCGAAGACAGGCAGCCTCGGCATTTATCTCGAAGCAATTGGCACCGTCACCCCGGTTTATACCGCGTCGATGACTGCCCAGGTTACGGGTGTGATCACCGAAGTGCATTATCGCGAGGGTCAGCTGGTGAAGAAGGGCGATCCGCTCATCGATATCGACTCGCGGCAGTATGCGGCCCAACTGGCCGAAGCGCAGGGGGCGCTCGAGCGGGATCAGAACCTGCTGGCCGAAGCCCAAATGGATTTAACCCGGTATCAACAGGCCTGGGCGAAAAACGCCATCCCCCGGCAAACCCTGGAGGACCAGGAAAAGCTGGTCGCGCAGGATCAGGGAACCGTGAAGAACGACGAGGCGACCGTGCAGTACAACACTGTGCAGGTGGGCTACTGCCACATCGTTTCGCCCATCACCGGACGCGTGGGCCTGCGGTTGATGGACCCCGGCAACCTGGTAACGGCCAATTCGACGACCACCATGGTGGTGGTAACCCAGATGCAGCCGATCACCGTGATCTTTACCCTGGCTGAAGACGATCTGAGCCAGGTCCTTGCACAGATGCGGCATGGCAAACAGCTCAACGTCGATGCCCTGGACCGGGATCGCTCTACAACCTTGGCCAATGGCAAGCTGATGACGATCGACAACCAGATCGATACCACCACGGGAACCGTAAAGGCGCGTGCCCAGTTTGCCAATGCGAATGGCGCGCTGTTCCCCAACCAGTTCGTCAACACCCGGCTGCTGGTCAAGACGCTCGAAAATCAGATCATGGTTCCTTCGTCAGCGATCCAGCATAATGGCGATATAGCCTTTGTTTATCTCATCAAGCCAGGGCCGGGAAAACCCAGTCCCGCGGAGACTGGATCGGGCGCCAGTTCCGGCGGCGCGGGCACCGGAAAATCCGGCGGCGGAAGCCGAAAAGGCGCCAATCGCGGTGGTGGCGCGGCTCCGGGCGGCTCGGGGCAGGGAGCGGCCGGGCAGGGCGGACAAAAGGCGCAGTATCACGTCGAAGTACAGAACGTGAAAACCGGCGTCACCGATAACGGCTGGACCGCGGTCGAGGGAATTCCGTCTGGCACGGAAGTGGCCAACAGCAGCTTCGACAAGCTGCAGGATCAGGCCGACATCGCCATCTCCAAGGTCGGCATACCCGATACCCAAACCACAATTTCCGGTGAGAGCAACGCTCCGTGAGTCCGTCTCGCCCATTTATTCTGCGGCCGGTCGCGACCTCGCTGCTGATGGCCGCAATCATGCTGGTCGGCATTGTTGCGTATACGCAGCTGCCGGTGTCTGCGCTTCCTGAAGTCGACTATCCGACCATTCAGGTCCTGACGTTTTACCCGGGCGCGAGCCCGGACGTCACTGCGACCACGATTACCGCCCCGCTGGAACGACAGTTTGGCGAGATGCAGGGCCTCAGCCAGATGACCTCCACCAGCGGCGGCGGCGTCTCCGTCATCGTCCTGCAGTTCAGCCTCTCGTTTTCCATCGACGTAGCCGAACAGGAAGTGCAGGAGGCGATCAACGGCGGCGGCTCGTTCCTGCCGGCTGATCTGCCCGCGCCACCCGTCTACAACAAGACCAATCCCGCCGACGCGCCCGTTCTGACCATGGCGATTACGTCGGACGCGATGCCTCTGTCGCAGGTGGAAGACCTCGTCGACACGCGCCTGGCGCCCAAAATTGCCCAGATCAACGGCGTAGGCCTGGTCAGCATCAGCGGCGGACAGAAGCCTGCCGTCCGCATTCAGGCCAATCCGGTGAAGCTCGCGGCGCACGGGCTCAACATGGAGGACCTGCGCACGGCGGTTACCAACGCCAGCGTCAATTCCGCCAAGGGCAATTTCGACGGGCCTCGCCAGGACTACCAGATCGATTCCAACGATCAGCTCACTGAGGCCAGCCAGTACAACGACGTTGTCGTTGCCTATCGCAACGGAAGCCCTGTTTTTGTCCATGACGTCGCCAGTGTCGTCAACGGCGTCGAGAACACCAAACAGGCCGCGTGGATGGACAAAACTCCGGCCATCATTCTCAACATCCAGCGGCAGCCGGGCGCGAACACCATCACGGTAGTCAGAAGTATCCAGAAAATCCTGCCGCAGCTGGAGACCAATCTCCCGGCGTCGATCCGCGTACAGACCCTGACCGACATGACCACCAGCATCCAGGCCTCCGTGGATGACGTCGAGTTCGAGCTTGGGCTCACCATTGGTCTGGTCGTGCTGGTTATCTTCCTGTTCCTGCGCAATCTCTACGCCACCATCATTCCCAGTGTGGCGGTGCCGCTTTCGTTGGTGGGAACCTTTGCGGCCATGTACATGCTGGGCTACAGCCTCGACAATCTCTCCCTCATGGCCCTCACCATCTCGACTGGGTTTGTCGTCGATGATGCCATCGTCATGATCGAGAACATCTCGCGCTACCTCGAAGAGGGGATGTCGCCCATGGAGGCGGCGCTCACCGGCGCCAGTCAGATCGGCTTCACCATCATTTCGCTGACCGTCTCCCTGATCGCGGTCCTGATCCCGCTGCTCTTCATGGGCGACGTCGTGGGCCGGCTCTTCCGCGAATTCGCTGTCACGCTCGCCGTGACCATCGTGATTTCGGCCGTCGTCTCCCTGACCCTCACGCCGATGATGTGTTCGCGCATTCTGCGCCACAATCCCGAGGAGCGGCAAACGCGCTTTTACCGGGCGTCGGAGCGCGTCTTCAACAGCATGATCGATTTCTATGGGCGCACCCTGCGCGTGGTCCTGCGCTATCAGACGATCACACTCCTGGTGGCCCTGGGCACCCTCGTGCTCACCGTTATCCTCTACATCGTCATCCCCAAAGGCTTTTTCCCGGTGCAGGATACCGGCGTGATCCAGGGTATCTCCCAGGCACCCCAGGACATTTCCTTCAGCGCCATGGTCGAGAAGCAGAAGCAGCTGGGCGACATCATCCTGCACGACCCCGCAGTCGACAGCATCGCTTCTTTCATCGGGACCGACGGCATCAACACCACGCTCAACAGTGGGCGAATTTCCATCAACCTCAAGGCTCTGGATCAGCGCTCTCCCAGCGGCGTCAGCGCGTCGGATGTGATCCGCAGACTGCAAAACAAGCTGGGCGGCATCTCCGGCGTGCGCCTCTACATGCAGCCGGTCCAGGACATCACGGTCGACGACCGCGTCAGCCGCACCCAGTATCAGTACACCCTCGAGGATCCGGATACGAATGAGCTGAACGAGTGGACGAACAAGTTTGTCGCGGAGCTCAACAAACTCGATGTGCTGGAGGATGTCGCCACCGATCAGCAGACCGGCGGCCGCGCGGTATCGCTGATCATCGATCGCGTCACGGCATCGCGCCTCGGAGTGGCCCCCTCGACCATCGATAACACGCTTTACGACGCCTACGGGCAGCGCCTCATCAGCACCCTCTATACACAGCTGAACCAATACCACATCGTGCTGGAGACGGCGCCGCAGTGGGCCCAGGACCCCGCCAACCTCGCCGATTTGTATATCCAGAGCAATGCGTCGTCAGGAGCGAGCGGGGCGGGCGCAGTTACCTCCTTCTCATCGTCGGCCTCCGCATCGGCCGGATCGAACGCCCTCACCACAGGCACGAAGTACACGCCGTCTTCAGGCGTGCTGGCCTCGCCCGGCAGAGTCCTGGGCGGTGTTTCCAGCGCACAGGGTTCCTCCTCGATCAACGGTGGCACAGCGGCCGGCACCACGCCCAACGCCGGCACCTCCAGCGTGGGTGCCAGTGCCATTCCCTTGAGCGCATTTACGCATGCCGCCACAACCACCGAGCCGCTCTCCATCAATCACCAGGGACAATTTCCTGCCGTGACCGTGTCGTTCAACCTCGCGCCCAACGCTTCGCTCGGCACCGCGATCTCCGACATCGACAAGGTCGCCGACAGAATGCATTTCCCGGCCAGCCTGCAGGCCAGCTTCCAGGGAACAGCGGCCTCATTCAGAAATTCCCTGTCCAATGAAGCCCTGCTGATCCTCGCCGCCCTGGTGACCGTCTACATTGTGCTCGGCGTGCTGTACGAGAGCTTCATTCACCCCGTCACCATTCTCTCCACACTTCCCTCTGCCGGTGTGGGCGCACTGCTCGCGCTCATGCTGTTCCACCAGGACCTCAGCGTCGTTGCCATCATCGGCATCATCCTGCTCATCGGCATTGTCAAGAAGAACGGCATTATGATCGTGGACTTCGCGCTCGAGGCCGAGCGTGAACATGGCAAGGATTCGACCGAAGCGATTTTCGAAGCCAGCCTCCTGCGCTTCCGCCCCATCATGATGACCACCATGGCCGCGCTGCTGGGCGGTTTGCCGCTCGCCCTCGGCCGCGGCCTCGGATCGGAACTGCGGCGCCCGCTGGGCATCGCCATGGTCGGCGGCCTGCTCCTCAGCCAGGTCCTGACCCTTTACACCACGCCCGTCATCTACATCTTCTTCGATCGCCTGGGACAGAGGATTTCCGGACGCCGTCCCTCCTCGCGCGCCGCCGAACACGCCGCATCGTCCGTACCAAAGCCTGAGGAGAGCCATTCATGAGCTTCTCCTGGGCGTTCATCAAACGGCCGGTGGGCACTACGCTGCTCACCATTGCGGTCGCAATCGCCGGTGCCATCGGCTTTATGGTGTTGCCCGTGGCGCCCCTGCCCCAGGTCGATTTTCCCACCATTAACGTCCATGCAAACCTGCCCGGAGCCAGCGCCGCCATCATGGCCGCTTCCGTCGCCACGCCGCTCGAACGCCAACTGGGACACATCGCCGGCATTACGGAGATGACCTCGTCCAGTTCGCTGGGCAGCACCCAGATCACCATGCAGTTCGATCTCAGCCGCGATATCAACGGCGCAGCCCGCGATGTGCAGGCAGCCGTCAACGCCGCGCGCACCTACCTGCCCGCCAACCTGCCGAGCAATCCCAGTTTCCATAAGTCGAATCCCGCCGATGCCCCCATCATGATCCTGGGCCTCACGTCGGATAAGTACGACGTGACGAAGATCTACGATCTCGCCTCGACCATCCTCGAGCAGAAGCTCTCCACCATCGACGGCGTCGGCCAGGTTTTCGTTGGCGGAGGCGCCACCCCTGCGGTGCGCGTCGAAGTGGATCCGACCAAACTTGAAAGCTTCGGGATGACGCTTTCCACCGTGCGCTCCGTTCTGAGCCTGCAAAATGCACACTCGCCCCGGGGACAGCTTTCCAACGGCGCTGTCACCGCAGACATCGTCACCAACGATCAGATATCGAACGCAGCCGATTACCGGCCGCTCGTCATCGGCTATCACAACGGCGCGGCGGTGCGCCTCTCCGATGTCGCCGCCGTGAACAACTCCACCGAGAACCTGCGCACCGCCGGCTACATGGATGGCACGCGCGCGGTCTTCATCATCCTCTTCCGCCAGCCCGGCGCCAACATCATCCAGACCGTCGACAACATCAAGGCACAATTGCCCTTTCTCACTGCGGTCCTGCCTCAGGGCGTCAACATCACGACCGTGCTCGATCGCACCACCACCATCCGCGCTTCCGTGCAAACCGTCGAGAAGACACTCATCGGCTCCATCGTCCTGGTGGTTCTGGTCGTCTTCATCTTCCTGCGCAGCCCCCGCGCCACTCTCATCCCCAGCGTCGCCGTTCCGGTTTCACTCATCGGAACTTTCGCTGTGATGTATCTCCTCGACTTCAGCCTCGACAACCTGTCCCTCATGGCTCTCACCATTGCCACCGGCTTCGTCGTCGACGATGCCATCGTGGTGATGGAAAACATCACCCGCCACCTCGAAAGCGGGATGCCGCCCTTCAACGCCGCCCTGGTCGGCGCGCGCGAGATCGGCTTCACCGTCTTCTCGATCAGCATGTCCCTGATCGCCGTTTTTATCCCGATTCTCATGATGGGTGGAATCATCGGGCGACTCTTCCGCGAGTTTGCCATTACCCTCTCGGTTGCCATCGTCGTCTCCATGATCGTTTCGCTGACCACAACGCCGATGATGTGCGCCCACCTCCTCAAAAATCATGAGAAGGAGGAGAAGCACAACATCTTCTACCGGGCCAGCGAGAAATTCTTCAACGGGCTGCTGTCGATCTATCGGGTGTCGCTGGCGTGGGCGCTCGACAATCCCGTCCTGATCCTGATCGTGTTGGCGCTCACCATTGCCCTCAATGTCGTCGTCATCGTCCGTATCCCGAAGGGGTTCTTTCCCCAACAGGACACCGGCTCCGTCGTGGGCGGGGTCCAGGGTCCGCAGGATGCTTCCTTCGCCTTCATGAACTACTCGGTCCAGCAGCTCGTCAAGGTCATCCGGACCAATCCCGGCATCGCGCATGTCAACGCCTACACCGGCGGTAACGGCTCCAGCAATGGTGGCTTCATCTACATCGCTCTTAAGCCGCTGGGCAAGGGCCCGGGGCAGCGCACAGAAAGCGCCATGCAGATCATCAACGATCTGCGCCCCAAAATGGCGAAATTACCCGTGGCCTCTGCGTTTCTCCAGCCCACTCAGGATCTCCGCATCGGAGGCCGCAGCAGCAGCGCCCTCTATCAGTACACGATTCAGTCCGACGATATTCCCGACCTCGCCCACTGGGGACCGATCCTGCTCGAGAACATGCGCAAGCTCCCCGGCCTGCAGGACCTGAATACCGACCAGCAGAATGGCGGCCTCGAGGAGATGCTCGACTACGATCGCGTGACCGCTGCCCGCCTCGGCCAGACCCCGCAATCGCTCGACTCAGCCCTCTACAGCGCCTTCGGCCAGTCCGAAGTCTCGGTGATTTATACCCAGCTCAACCAGTACTACGTCGTGCTCGAAGTCGCGCCCCAATACTGGGCATCCCCGGATGGGCTGAAGGATATTTGGCTCGCCACGGGTTCCTCCGGCGGCGCCGGCATCAATTCCATGAGCCCTCTGGCCACCATGACCCGGGCCACCACCACCACTACCCCTCTCCAGGTCAGCCATACCGGACTCTTCCCCTCGGTAACGGTGTCGTTCAATCTCGCCAATGGCATGTCGCTCAGCGACGCCACCCGCGAAGTCACCGAAATGGAGGCGCGTCTGGGTCTGCCCTCCACCGTGCATGGTTCCTTTGCTGGCACCGCGCAGGCTTACCAGTCGTCCCTCGCGAGTGAGAAATACCTCGTGATCACGGCCGTCCTCGCCGTCTATATCGTCCTCGGCATTCTGTATGAGAGCCTGGTGCATCCGTTCACGATTCTCTCGACGCTGCCCTCGGCCAGCATCGGAGCCATGCTGGCCCTGATGATCTTCAACATCGACCTCAACGTCATCTCAATCATCGGCATCATCCTGCTGATTGGCATTGTGAAGAAAAACGCCATCATGATGATCGACTTTGCCCTGATGGCCGAGCGCGAGGAGCAAAAGTCGACGCGCGAAGCTATTTTCGAAGCCTGCATGCTGCGCTTCCGCCCCATCATGATGACCACCATGGCGGCCATTTGCGGAGCTTTGCCACTCGCGTTCGGCTCGGGTACCGGTTCCGAACTGCGCCGGCCGCTGGGCATTACGATTGTGGGAGGACTGCTCCTGAGCCAGCTCGTGACCCTCTACACCACGCCGGTCGTCTACCTGTTTCTGGATGGTCTGCGCCTCCGCATCATGGGAAAAACACACGATACGTTCCAGACGGAGATTGAAGGAGCCGCGTCATGAGCGCGAAGACGAGTACGAACAAAATCGGAATGCGCGCATGGACTCTAAGCCTGGCCGGTGGGCTCGCGTTTTTGACCGGCGTGACGGGTTGCAGGGTAGGACCGAAATATCACGCGCCGCCGCCGCCTCAAGTCACCGCGCCGAACTACAAAGAATCGACGGTAAATTTCAAGGATCAGGATGGATGGAAGGTCGCCAGCCCCCGGGATGCGATGCTGCGCGGCAACTGGTGGGAAGTGTTTCAGGAACCGGGGCTGAACACCCTGGAAGGGCAGCTCAACATCGACAACCAGAACATCAAGCAGTACTTCGAGCAGTACATGGAAGCGCGTGCACTGATTGCGGAGGCGAGGTCGCAGTTCTGGCCGACCATCACGCTGAATCCTTCATGGAGCCGGTCGAGATCCTCGGCGAATCTCACGAATACTTCAACCACCAACAACGGCCGGACGGGCACGCTGTGGGCGCTGCCCATCGATGTTTCCTGGGTTCCGGACCTGTGGGGCAAGATTCGCAATGAAGTGCGCGAAGCGCAATATGCGGCGCAGGTCTCAGCGGCCGATCTGGAAAACGAGAAGCTGGCGGAGCAATCTTCGCTGGCGCAGTACTACTTCGAGATTCGCGGCCAGGACATGTTGCAACAAATCCTGAATCAAACCGTGGACGCCGACCAAAAAGCCCTCGATGCCAATCAGGGAGCCTATGACGCCGGCACGGGCGACTACATTGCCGTAGTGGAGGCGCGGGCAACGCTGGATTCCGCGAAGTCTTCCGCGATCAATGCGGGCCTGTTACGCGCTCAATACGAGCACGCAATCGCCGTCTTGTTGGGTAAAGTGGCTGCGGATTTTTCGATTCCGGTGAAGCCCATGACCTACACGCCGCCGCCCATTCCGACCGGCGTCCCGTCGCAGCTGGTGGAGCGTCGACCCGACGTTGCGGCCGCAGAGAGGACATTGGCAGAGGCTAATGCCACGATCGGCATCGGCTACGGCGCGTTTTTTCCGCAGGTGACAATTTCGGCGGCAGGTGGATTTGAAAGCTCGACCCTGAAGCATCTGTTTGACTGGCCCAGCCGCCTCTGGTCCATCGGCCCCTCGGCCTCCCAGGTGATTTTTGACGGCGGACTCTATCGTGCGCAGCTGCATCAATACGAAGCGGCCTACAACGCCGATCTGGCTGTGTATCGCCAAACTTCGCTGACAGCGTTCCAGCAGGTCGAAGATTCGTTGTCGGGCACGCGCATTTACTCCCAGCAAATCCTGCGCGAGCAGGATGCGGTCAAGTCGGCACAGGAATTTCTCGACCTGGAAACGCAGCGTTACAACCTGGGCGTCGACCCCTACGTTGACGTCGTGACGGCGCAGACCACGCTGCTCGGCGATCAGCAGACGCTCAACGGGCTGCATGTCTCGCAGATGATGCAGGCCGTGCAACTGGTGCAGGCTCTGGGCGGCGGATGGGATTCTTCGCAACTACCGACTCCGTCGCAGACGGGTGCGAAGGTTCCCAACAGCTCCTACACAATGCAGCAGTGAGTCGGCAGGCGAGTGCTTCCGCGGGATACAATCGCCAGGTTGTTCGCCAAAGGAGACTTCCCGATGCGCCTGATCCGTTCAACTGCGATTGTCGCTGCTGTTTTCTTCGTTCTGCCCGTCCTGGCATCCGCACAGGCCCAGCCTGATGTTTCGCACGCGGTGCAGGGTGGTGGAATTTTTGTGCCCGGATGGCAGGGGCAGCTGGATCCAGGCGCGAAAGAGGCCGTCAGCGACGCGAAGCTGACCAAAGAGGGCGACGCGCTGCATGTGATAACCGGCCCGGCGATCACTTACTGGAATCCGGCGAACACTGCAAGCGGCGACTACACAGTGTCGGCCACCTTTACCGAGCCGAAGTTCATGAACCTGAATTCGCATCCGCATCCGTATGGAATCGTGATCGCCGGCAACGATATGGGCACTGCCAGCCAGACGGAGCTGTACTGCGCCGCGTACGGGAATGGCAACTTCATCGTGCGCGGATTCGGGCCGGCGCCGTTTCAGATGAATGGCCGTCGCGAGCCGAACCCCGCGATTCATAAGGCCGATGCTCCTGGACAGTCGGTATCGCAAACCATCGCGATGTCGGTTAAGGGGAATACCGTGACGTGCTCAATCAATGGCTCGGTGGTGGCCAGCTATGACAAATCCGCAGTGGTCGCGGCAGGAAAGCTGAAGTCGACCGACGGCGTTTATGGAATCCGGTTTGCGCATAACACCGAAGGAACCGTCACCGATCTGAAGCTGACGAAACCGTAGTGCGATGCAGGCGCGTGGCTTGATCGAGTAGTAACGAACGCACCAGCTCCGTTTGTCAATCCCCCAATCCGCCCATTCGCGTTGTGGATTTTTACATGACTGTGGGCAGCATCGAGGGGTACCATCGCCTCGGTCCGCAATGGACAACATTCTTCAGTGGAGGCGTTCCCCCAATGCCCGCACTCGGATTTGCGCGCTTTAGCCGCAGCCAGATCGCCAACGCCGTTGCTTTGGTTTGCGTGTTCTTCTCATTTACCTTTGCCGGCGAGAAGGCCTTTGCCGCCCCGGACTGGAGCGCAGTTCAAACCGCTCTTGGAGCATCCGGAACAGAAATGCCGGGAAACGTTCTGCGCTTCGAACTGGTGCGCTCGGACGTCGCAGAAACGGTTAACGGCCAGGCGCAGAATCCAGGCGCCGTGGCGAACGGATTCGTCGCATTCAAGCATGCGTACGATGGACAAACCTTTGCCGATGGATCATTGCCCGCGCAGGAGTCTGAGGTCACAGCGCTCGAGACTGCGCTGCGCACAAATCGGCACATCAAAATTACCGGCATCGGCAGCCACTTCGTTCTGGAGTCGCCCCGCCTGGTCTGGGTGGAATTTGAGGCGCTCGGGGATGAAACCGATCTTGCAACATCGCTGGCCACCGCGCTGGTCGCCATCCACAGTCCGCAGCTCGGGGTCAACGTCATTCCGGGCACGAACACCGTCTTCGACCCTTCAACCATCCTGCCGCCGAAATTTTTGAAGCTGTTCGACGAAGGATTTGTCGAGCAACTGGACCTCGTCTTTGCGTTCTATCTGCCAAGGCCCGATGAGCGGTCAATCTCTATTGGCGACGTGCGCGCCGAAGCTGGGCTGGGCGTGGGACAGAGCTTCTACGTTCAGGTTCCTTTTGAAGGCGGCACCAACATTACCCTGGATGTCGACTTCGCACTGCGTCCGGAAGAGGTGCAGCCGGTGGAGGACATTCTGCGCGCAGGCGGATTCACGATTTCGTCGCAAGCCAACCACTACCTTTTCGACGATTCGGACCTGCAGTTCGTGCACGCAACCGCATCGGGCGACGGGTTCGCGCTGGGCGGCTCGCTGTACAGTGCAATCCGGGTCGTTCGGGGTGACGACCGCCATCACTGATCGGGACAGGAAACCCATCGGCTCCGGTGCTGCCCTCTGCACGCCGGGGCCTTCTTCTTTTTGTGGGATCAATACCACGGAGAGGTCGGATTACGGTACGGGTGGTCGCACCAAAAAATGGGCAAATTGAATAGGCCCGCGCTCGCAGCAGTCCCCGTGGAGAACAATGGAGTATCTGCGGCGGCGTTGCGCCTGACCGTTAGTGGTGTCCGCAGTCACCGTTCGATTCCCCAGGCGATCAACCGCTGACTGTTCTCGCCGCCTCTCGCAAGATCAATCGAGACAACACGCGATCGAGAATGCCGCGCAATTGGGAGTAGTCCGCAACTTCGCGTGCCTCCCCGCCGCGATGCCGCTGCAGTGAAACGACAGAGACTCCAAAATCACCAGAGTTCAGTTACCCGGTAACCCGAACTACGCTCACCAAAGAGTCGGCAGTTTTGCCCGTTAACTGTTGATTTTCAATGCTATAAACGCATCATACATGCAGTAAGACGAACCAAAAGAGGCGTCTCATGCTGCCCTATCTTTCGGTGATTGTTTCCGCTCGGAACGAACGGAAAATGCTGCCTGGGCTCATCGATCAACTGCTGGAGCAGAACTATCCGGCGGAGCTGTTCGAGATCCTCGTAGTCGACGGCGGGTCTACGGATGGCACCGCGGATCTGGTCAGCCGACGGTATTCCGATCGCCGCGTGCGCCTGCGCGTCCTCGATTGCCCGAAGCGCAGCGTTTCGGCTGGACGAAATGCAGGCATCCGAGCCGCGTCCGGCGATGCCATGGTGTTTCTCTCTGGACACTGCAGGATTCCGTCGAAAAACCTGCTGGCGGATACTGCGGAAATTCTGGAAACCACCGGGGCCGGATGCCTGTGTCGTCCTCAGCCTCTCTCTGCGCCGGCGGATACGCACATGGGGCAGGCGATAGCGCGCGCCCGATCGTGCCGCGTCGGGCGGGGCACGGTTGCGCCGGAGCTGGCCGGCTTTGTCGATCCACCGGGATTTGCCGGGACCTATCTGCGCACCGTCTTTGAAGAAGTAGGCTTTTTCGACGAGACCTTCGACGCCTGTGCGGGCCTGGATTTCAACGAAAGGGTTCGCCGAGCTGGTATCAGAGCCTACTGTGACCCGCGACTCTCTGTGCAGGAACAGCCCCCGCAGAAGCTGCGCCCCTTGCTCGTTGAGATGTTTCGCCATGGCCGCGGTGCCAGCCACTTTATGCGCAAATTTCCGGAGTGCTCATCGCTGGCTGAGGTCGCTCCGCTGGGAGTCCTGCTGGCAGTGCTTTTGGCGTTGTTTGCCTGGTCTCAACTGCCTGTTCGCACGGCGGCGATCGTCACCGCGCCTCTGCTGTTGTTCCCCGGGGCTCTGCTGATTGCCTCGATGAAGATTGGCTCAAGTTACGGCTTCCGCTCCGCATGGAGAGCGCCGCTGATTTTCGCAACCGTTTACCTGGGGCAGGGGCTGGGCCTGCTGTATGAATATGCTTTCCCGTCCGGAGCAGGGAAGCCCGGAAAAGTCGCTCCTGTGGTGACGGTACCCCGGGCTGCGGATTCTGCAAGCGAGATCGAGCGCGCCGCCTGAGTTGTCACCGGTAGAGTGTCGCGGGCCGATACACTGGCGGCGTGAGTCAATATTCGAACCGTTATCGGGGGCGCATCGCGCCCTCGCCAACGGGACTACTGCACGCCGGGCACGCCCGAACGTTCTGGACCGCCTGCACGCGGGCGCACAACGCTGGTGGAGTTTTGATCCTGCGCAATGAGGATCTCGATCCGCAGCGTTCGAAGCCGGAATTTGCCAATGCGATGGTCGACGATCTCCACTGGCTCGGCATCCATTGGCACGAGGGGCCGGATGTTGGTGGGACATTCGGCCCTTATTCGCAAAGCGCGCGCGGCGAACATTACTTAGCCGTCTGGAAGTACCTTCTCGATCGGGGATTTCTGTATCCCTGCACGTGCTCCCGACGCGAGCTGAGCGGAATTGCGCAGGCACCCCACGAAACCTCACCGCGTGAATCACGCTTCGAGGGCGACGAGGGCCCCATGTATCCGGGCACCTGCCGTCCGAAGGCGGATTCAGTGAAAACGGCGAACCCGGAGAACCCGGCGGGCGTGAACTGGCGCTTTCGCGTGCCCGATGGCGAGGCGGTCGCATTCGAGGATGGGTATTGTGGTCCGCAGCGGTTTGTTGCCGGTGCGGACTTCGGTGACTTTCCCGTGTGGCGGCGCGACGATGTTCCGGCGTATCAGCTGGCCGTGGTGGCCGACGACGGGGCTATGCAGATCACTGAAGTCGTACGCGGTGCAGACCTGTTGCTCTCCACGGCGCGCCAGATTCTGATCTACAAAGCACTGGGCTGGCCACAGCCGCAGTGGTACCACTGTCCGCTGCTGCTCGATGCGCGCGGAGAACGGCTGGCGAAGCGGCACGACGCGCTCGCGATTCGCACGCTGCGCGAGCATGGCAGGACGCCGGCCCAGGTGCTTGAACTCGAAGCGGATTAGCTCGGATGTCCGCAGACGCTACTGCATCGTCATGCCCAGGTTCGCGAAGAGAAATGCCGTGGCGTCGGCTTCCTCCAGCAGCGCCTCGTCCACGTTGGTGCTGATGCCGTGACCCGCGTTGGCATTGGTCAACAGCAGGATGGGCAAACCGCTGCTGGTGGCCGATTGCAACGCCGCAGTCATCTTGCGCGAATGCGCGGGACTGACGCGGTGGTCATTGTCGCCGGTGATCAGCAGCACCGCCGGATACTTTGTTCCCTGCGCGACATGGTGATACGGGGAATACGCGTAGAGCGCGCGGAACTGCGCAGGATTCTTCACGGTTCCATATTCGGTGATGTTGAAGGTGCCGTTAGGATCGAGTTCGGTCCGCAGCATGTCGTAAATGCCGACATAGGAGACGACCACACGAAAAAGCTCAGGATGCTGCGTGATCTCGGCGCCCATCAGCAGCCCACCGTTGCTGCCGCCTTCGGCAGCCAGGTGTTGCGCCGATGTGTAACCGTGACTGATCAAAAATTGCGCGCACGCCGCAAAGTCGTCGAAGACATTTTGCTTGTGAGTGAGATTGCCGGCGCCATGCCAACTCTCCCCGTATTCGGCGCCGCCGCGAATATTCGTGATCGCCACGATGCCGCCGTGATCGAACCAGAGGCGGTCGCCGTAGAACCGGGGCGTGGTGCTGATATCGAAGCCGCCGTACCCGGTGATCAGCGTGGGATTCTGTCCATCGAGTTTCGTGCCATCGCGCCGGAGGATCGTCATCGGGACCCGCGTGCCATCCTTTGAAGTCGCGAAAGCGCGCTCCACGATGATGTCGTCGAGCTTGATGTTTGTCTCATCGTGAAATGGAAGCGCCTGCGGGTTGCCCTTGCCATCGAATCGATACCATTGCTGCGGCGTGGTGAAGGTCTCCGCCGCAAACAGGAATGCATCGTTGCCGTCGCGTACCAGCGGGTCGACGGACGCGATCTTCGGCAGCGGCACATTCGCCAGCCGCGTGCCGTCGAAATTGTAGGCACGAACCTCTTCCGGCCCTCCATTGATCACGGTCACATAGAGTTTGTCGGTGCCGACGAGGACCGCTGCCTGGTCGGAGCCATCCCCTTCGAGACTCGCATCCGTCGCTTGGACGACGAGCTTTGCGTCGCTCAGTTTTGTATCGCCCGCAGCCAGGTGCCACAGTTCACCCGTATCTGAATTTTTGTGGCTCAGCAGCCAGAGGCTGTTGTCGACACCGAAGGCCGCCATGGTGATCCTGTCGCCGAATTGCGTAATCTGCTGCGGCTTTCCAGCAGGACCGAGAACAAAGTCTTCAAAGTCGCCGCCGTCGCCGTTGGCCACCGTGATCAGCACCCGGCTCGAATCGGGCGAGAGGGCCATTGTGGTTTCTGCAATGCGCGGAAACTCTTTGCCGATGACGTAGCGATCTGCCGACGCCGGCGTCCCCAGCCGGTGCAGGTAGATTTGCTGGTAGAAATTGGCGTCGGCCTCCAGCCGCTCGTTCCCCTCCGGATAGCGCGTGTAATAAAAGCCCGTGCTGTCGCTCGTCCACGCCATGGAACCGCCGCCGGTGGCGAAGTTCGCGCGGGGCACAGCCACGCCCACCTGGTGTCCGGTTGCTGTGTCGATCACGTAAAGCGAGGCGTCCTCGCTGCCGCCCGTCGACAAGGCCACTCCCGCGAGCTTGCCGTTGGGCGAGATGCTGTACCAGTCGACCTGAAACACTTTGCCCGTCTCGAATTTTGTCGTGTCGAGAATCAGCCTCTCCGAAGATTTGTCTTCCGGTGAGGTGAAGACGACCAGCTTCGGCCCGCCCTGCCCTGGATCGAAGCGCAGAGCGAAAAGGCGTCTCTGCCGGATCTGGATGCTTTCGAATTGGGTGTGCTCGCTCTTGATGCGCTGCTTCAGGTAGGCCAGGATGGCGTCGCGCTGCGGCAGCTTGTTCATATACGCGGCGGTCCAGGCGTCTTGCTGGCCAACCCAGTGCTTCACTTCAGGCGCAGCGCCGTCCTCAAGCCAACGGTAGTTGTCGGTGACCTTCACGTTGTAGTAGTTGTCCACCACTGGGCGCTTCGGCGCAGGTGGAGGAGCGGTCTGGCCCCAGGCAACGGAAGAACAGGCGACCAGAGAGGCGGCAAGAAACGTGCGCACGCGGGTAGCTCCTCGGCAGGATTGAAAGACGAGTGCAGGGAAAGGCAAGCAGCAGCAAAGAGGCCGCCGCCGGGCGATGGAGAGATATCAGGCGGTTTCTTCTTCCTCGTCCTGCGTCTCCTCGATCGCCATATCGCGAAATTCGTTGGAGTCGAAGACTTCCCCGCAGTCGAGGCACTCGACAAATTCGACATCTTCCTCGCGTGCCACAACGCGGACCTTGGGATGCTTACAGACAGTATTCATGGGGTGATCAGGGCTTTGAGACTCGTTATGGGGCAGATTGTACCTGGCCAATAGCGTCTGTCAACAGCCATGTTCAGATCGAGCCGGGGAAGCGCCGTTTAAACTGAGCCTATGCCCGAAACGGAACGAGTTTCTCACACCGACGTGGAGCGGGTGGCGGAGCTGGCCAATCTCGATCTGACTCCTGACGAGGTGGTGCGCATGCGCCACGACCTCAATGCGATTCTGGACTACGTAGCCCAATTGGGCGAGTTGGATACGGCCAACGTTGAGCCCATGGCGCAGGTGTCGGAGGCGCTCGCCGCCACCGGGAAGCCGATTTCGGAGAAGCTTTCCGTCTTAAGGGCAGATGAAGTGCGCCCCTGCCTCGACCGCGAGTGGGTGATGGCGTCTGCGCCGGAGACGGATGGGGTGTTCTTCAAAGTTCCTAAGGTGATTGAGCGATGAGCAGTGCAACAACGGCAGCTGGTTCGATTGGGGGCATCCTTTCGGCGATCGCCAGGGGCGAGACCACGGCGACGGCGGTGACAGAGGTTTACCAGGCGCGGATTGCCGGCGAGGACGAGAAGATTCACGCCTTCCTCGCGACCGATCGTGAGTATGCACTGGCGCAGGCTGCGCGTATTGATGCACTGGCGGCGAAGGGGGATGCGCTGCCAAAGCTGGCTGGCGTGCCCTTTGGCATCAAGGATGTGCTGACGCTGGATGGATTCGCGGCGACGGCCGGATCGAAGATCCTGGAAGGCTATCACCCGCCGTATACCGCGACCGCGGTGCAGAAGCTGGCCGAAGCAGGAGCGGTTTTCCTGGGCAAGCTGAACTGCGATGAGTTCGCCATGGGGTCGTCGAACGAAAACTCCGCCTATGGGCCGGTACACAATCCGCATGCGCTCGATCGGGTGCCTGGTGGATCGAGCGGCGGATCAGCGGCTGCGGTGGCCGCAGGCATGGCCGTGGCAACGCTCGGCACCGATACGGGTGGATCGATTCGCCAGCCGGCGTCGTTTTGCGGAGTGGTGGGCGTGCTGCCGACCTATGGCCGCGTCTCGCGGTACGGCCTGATCGCCTTCGCCTCATCGCTCGATCGCATTGGTCCCTTGGCCGCGACGGTGCGGGATGCGGCGACCGTCCTGGGCGTGATTGCCGGGCACGACGTGATGGATGCGACTTCTTCGCCGCTGCCGGTACCGGACTACACAGAGACGATTGATCGCGGCGTGAAAGGCATGAAGCTCGGCGTGCCGCGGGAATACTTCGCAGAGGGCCTCGACGAGGAAGTGCGGGAGGCGATTGAGGGCGGCATTAAAAAACTGCGCGCCGCCGGTGCGGAGATCAAGCCGATCTCGCTGCCGCACACGCGCTACGCGATTCCGACGTACTACGTGATTGCGACGGCCGAGGCCAGCTCGAACCTGGCGCGCTTCGACGGCGTCCGCTACGGATTCCGCGCACCGCATTCGGATACCCTCGCTGGCATGTATCGGAAAACGCGCGATCTGGGATTTGGCGCCGAGGTGAAGCGGCGCATCCTGCTCGGAACCTATGTGTTGAGTCACGGCTACTACGACGCGTACTACAAGAAGGCGCAGCAGGTACGGCGACTGCTGACCGAAGACTTCCTTGCGGCATTTCGAGAGGTGGACGCCATCGTGACGCCCACCGCGCCCACGCCGGCATTCAAACTGGGCGAAAAGTCAGACGACCCGGTTGCTATGTATCTGGCCGACATCTACACGGTCACGGCGAGCCTGGCGGGAATCTGCGGCGTGTCGGTTCCATGCGGAAAGTCGCGCGCCGGCCTGCCCATCGGGATGCAGATCCTCGGCAAGCACTTCGACGAGGCCACCCTCTTCCGTGTCGGGCAAGCTGTGGAGAGCCTTTGAGCCAAGACGCTCCTCCAACGGACACTGCTGACTACGCACGCCGTTTACCGATTGGCGGCCACTGGCTCTTCTTCGGATCCCAGGGATTACGGGCTGGATGGTCGCTCTTGGTCTTCGCTGCGCTCTGCACGGTTCTGATCGAGGTCGCGGGATTTCTGGTTGCGCCTTTCCTGCACCTCGCGCCGGGGACTTCGATGCCACCAGCAGGCGGATTCCTGCTGGAAATGTCGCAGCTGCTTCCGGTCATCATCGTCACGTGGATCATGGCCACCCTCGAACAAAGGCCCGTGCTGTTTTACGGATTTCAGGGATCGGCCCGCATCGTCCGGTTCGTGTCCGGCATCGTCTGGGGTTTCGTGGCGATTTCGGCCGTCGTTCTGGCGCTGCACCACCTGGGCTATCTTTCGCTCGATGGGCGAACCATGGCGGGAGCGGCGGCAGTCAGGTATGCAGTATTGTGGGGCCTTGTGTTCCTCTGCGTGGGCTTTTGCGAGGAGGCGATGGTGCGTGGGTACGCGCAGTTCACCATGGTGCGCGGCATCGGCTTCTGGTGGGGTGCGATTCTGTTGGCCGTACTGTTTGCGATGATGCACGCGTCGAACGGCGGCGAGTCGCCGGTGGGTCTGATGGGTGTGGCAGCCATCAGCCTGATCTTCTGCCTGAGCCTCTGGTACACGGGTTCGCTGTGGTGGGCGGTGGGGTTTCATGCCGCATGGGACTGGGGCCAGTCCTATTTTTACGGGACCGCCGACAGCGGCCTGGTGGCGCAGGGACACCTGTTCGGAGAACACCCGATAGGCCGCGCGTTGTGGAGCGGCGGCGCGACCGGGCCCGAAGGCAGCGTCATCGTGCTGCCCTTCCTGCTCGTGATGGTCTTGGGGATGTGGTTGTGGTGGGGACGTCGGGTCCAGTCGCCCTTTGCGGGTGCGGGGTGGCGAACTCGGCCAGTGGCTGCGACGGTTGACATTGCAACCGCCCGGGCCATGCCGCCCCGGAATTAAGCTACCGCTGTTCGATGGGCACGTACTTCACCGGGTATTCGGGGCCGGTGTACTCCGCGCGCGGGCGGATCAGCCGATTGTCGTCAAGCTGCTCGATCACATGCGCGGTCCATCCGGCAATGCGGCTCACCGCAAAGATCGGTGTGAACAGATCCAGATCGATGCCCAGCGTTGTATAGGTCGATGCTGAATAAAAGTCCACGTTGGCGTTGAGCTTCTTTTCGTTCTTCACAAATTCCTCAATCCGCCGCGACATATCGAACCACCGGGTATTGCCGGAATCTTTGCTCAGTTGCTCCGACATTTTGCGCAGGTGCGTGGCGCGCGGATCTTCGGTGCGATACACGCGATGCCCGAAGCCGAAAACCTTTTTCTTCTGCGCCAGCAGCGCCTTCACGTACTCCACGGGATCACCGCCCGTTTTGCCAATTTCGAAGAGCATCTTCATCACTTCTTCATTGGCACCCCCGTGGAGGGGTCCCTTCAGGGCGCCGATGGCGCCGGTAATGGCGGAGTGCATATCGGCCATCGTGCCGGCGATCACGCGCGCTGCGAACGTCGATGCGTTCAACTCATGATCCGCGTGCAGGATCAGCGCCATGTCGAAGGCGTTGGTGGCGGCCGGGATCGGCTTGGTGCCGTGCAGCATCCAGAGAAAGTTGGCGGCGTGCGAGAGCGATGGATCGGGCTCGATCACGCTCTTGCCTTTGCGGATGCGATCGAACGCCGCCACCAGCATCGCCAGCTGTGCGGTCAGGGCGAACGATTTGCGCACGTTCGAGTCATGATCGACCGCGCTCTCCGCCGGATCATAGAAGCTCAGCGCCGAAACTGCTGTCCGCAGCACTTCCATCGGCGTCGCGCTTTTGGGAACAGAACGGAAAAGCTCGTAGATCTCCGAAGGCACGCGACGCGCGTCGGTCAGTTTCTGGGTGAACTCCTCGAGCTGAACTTTGTCGGGCAGGCGGCCGTGCCACAGCAGAAAAGTAGTTTCTTCAAACGTCGACCGTTCGGCCAGCTCGTGAATATCGATTCCGCGATAAGCGAGCACGCCGGCATAGCCGTCAATCCAGCAAATTCCGGAATTCGCCGCTACTACGCCTTCAAGCCCCTTCACCACCGTTGCTGTCGCCATCTGCTGCCTTTGCCTCCACCTCAGCCAGGAAAAATGTGCCGATTATCGGGATGCCATCATCGCACCGCGCGATGCAAGGGCCAGCACGTTTCCGGCGCTTTCTTCCGTCATCGCACCCAACGTCGAGATTCTATTCATAGATTACGCGAAAATCATCGCTAATCTGCGCAAAGCCGGAACGGCCACGGATTACCGCCACGGCGGGTCCCGGCAGGGAATTGACATCTGCGGCGGATTGACTCAGGGAGAAGCGGACGAAGCAGCAAAGCGACCAGCGCGGAAGCTGGATAGGTCGACCTCCGGATGCCGGCCGAGGATCCACTCGCTCAGGACACGGCCAGTCCCCGGTCCAAGCAGAATTCCATTTTTGAAGTGGCCGGTGGCGATCCAGCTCTTTTCGCCTGTTTGGTCGATGATGGGCAGACCATCCCCGGAGCCAGGACGGAATCCAATCCATGTTTCGGCGATACCGGCGCCGCGCAGCGGCGGCCACAGAGCCGCGGCTCTGGCAAATAATTCCTGGATACGCAGTGGATCGACATTGCGGTCAAATCCGGCATCCTCCACGGTCGAACCGACGGTATAACGACACCCCCCGCGCGGAACAATGTAGACATTCGGCGTGCGCAGCACGCACTCCATCTGCACCTCGCCGGGGAGTTCAGTGGTGAGCATGTGGCCTTTCCGAGGTGTGACGGGCAGCGCTCGTTCCAGCGTGGGCGCCCACGCCCCGGCAGCATTCAGAAATACGCCGGCAGTACAAGTGCCCGCTGCCGTAAGCAGTTCCACTCCCAGGTTTCCGGTGCGAACACTCAAAACGGACGTGTGTTCGCGCACCTCAACGCCTGCTGCCCGCGCCGCGGCCGGCAATGCCTCGGCCAGATCCCACGCATCGAAGCTTTTCTCCTCGAGCAGCAGAAACTGATAGCCGGCGGTGCTGGCGCGAGGAGCCCAGGCCTGGATTTCATCTTCGGTCAGGGCTCTGGCTCCCAGTGGCACCTGATGCACGCCCTGCACGGTCCTGGTGGTCCGAACGGGTATCGTCTTTTTCGATGACGCTGCGACTCGGTCCAGAAATTCCGGATAACGCGCCAGGCTCAGAGATGCCAGCGCTCGCAATTCCTCCGGATTCTCCGGATCCGCGGCTCCCAGCATCCCCGCAGCCGCGCGCGATGCTTCCGACATCGCCTCGCTCTGATCGTAGACCGTGACCTTGCAACCCGCAGCGGCCAGTTCGCAAGCTGTGGTGAGCCCAATAATGCCGCCGCCTGCGATCGCCACATCGCAACCATGCATAGTCTGATTTTAGTTTGTGCGCGGGCCTGTGACACAAAAGTAGTCGACCCGAGCTAGCCAACGGTGATCGGGAGTGAAGTACTGAGGAGTGTGACCTTCGGCGGAAAGAGAAATGGAGTGCAGTCAGCAGTTACGAATATTCGGCCGATGTCCCGCTCGCCTTCAGGAAGATTCTTCCTGTCCTCGCGCCCATTTTTACCGCAAGTTAACGCATGGCCATCGGTAAGGATGTGGAAATTCTTCCAGCGCTCCTGACGGCAGACCCTTCTCGTGCGGCTGGCGACCACATCACTGAGGTAACGCTCCTTGCACGAAAGATGGATGTCGACGTGCAAAGTGGTGGTCTAGAATCTCGCAGGACTGGCAGACAGTTTGAGCAGGATACCGTAGCGGGAGCCATCCGCGAAGCCGTTTCCTCGTGACTCCTGATAGATCCCAAAGCCTTCCAACCCCCCTCCGGAAAGCCGAACTCGACGTGTGTCAACTCGCGAGCAGGACTGCAAGACCGTAAGAGGTGAGGTAGATGTACCGGATGCGTATTCGACTCTCGTCCGATTCCCGAGCGGATCGGCGAGGCAATTTCTGGTCCAGTACCCGTTTCGGAAATTCAAAGCAACGGCGTCAGGGCCGGTCCCGGCGCTACGTCTTGTATGCCGGACTTCTGATCGGCTTTTGTGCACTGCTTGCGTTCGCCGGATGCGGGGGGGTTGCCCAAAATGGCAATCTCCAGCCCACCCAAACTGGAATTAATTTCGGCGCCGTTGTGGTAGGACAGTCGAGCACTGAAACTGTGACGTTCATCAATAGCGGGGCCGGTGAGGTGCAGATATCCGGAATCAACGTTACCGGGGCATCCTTCAAAATCGCTGGCTCCAGCGCGTTTCCGGCAACCGTGGCTCCTGGCGCCGCCTACAACTTCCAGTTGCAGTTCCATCCGTCGACCGCCGGGAACGCTACGGGCCAGGTCACGGTGTTCAGCAACGCTGACTCCGGCGACCCGCCAACCATGAATCTCGCTGGTCTTGGTGTTCAGCCCGTCTCGGCCAGCGCACCAGCCCTCAGCGGAATTTCCTGCAGCTCGGCGTCCATGACAGGTGCCGGAACAAACAGTTGCAAGGTGACCCTGAATGCGGCGGCGCCTTCGGATGGTATGGTGGTGGCCCTGGCCAGCGGCAATACCGCAGTTACCGTGCCCACCAGCGTGACGGTTTCGTCTGGCGCAGTCACCGCAGGATTTATAGCCACGGCAGCCGCGGTGACTGTAACTCAAACCGCCACCCTGACCGCAACCGCGAGCGGAGTTTCCCAGTCCCTCGGCTTGCAGCTCAATTCGGCCGGCGCTCTGCTCAGCGCCAGCCAAACGAGCATTGCCTTTGGTGACGTTTCGCTGAACGTGCCTGGAATCCAGGCATTGACGCTCACCTCAACCGGGACGCTGCCCGTCACCATCAACACCGCGGTGATCACGGGAACTGGTTTCACAATGTCCACCATCGCTCTCCCCGTCACCCTGAATCCGGGGAAGTCAGTGGCCACGGTTTTGGATTTCTTACCCACAATCCCAGGCTCAGCCACCGGCCAGCTGACGGTCACCAGCACCGCAACTGCCGGTGCGACGATGATCATCTCGATGACCGGAACCGGCGCGACCCCCTACGAGGTGAATCTGTCCTGGGACGCGCCGGCAAGCTCCACCGATGCCGTGGCGGGGTATCACGTCTATCGCTCGCCGAACGGCGTTTCTTCGTATCAACTGCTGAGCGCGACCGTGAATGCCCCCACCACGTTTACCGATAATGCCGTGACCAGCGGGCAATCCTACATTTACTACGTCACGAGTGTGGACCATTCCGGGGTGGAGAGCGTTCCTTCGAATCAATTTGGTGTGACCATTCCGTAAACCGTGCGGTCGAGACTCGGTATGGATAACAGGCGCACAACCGGCCACGTTTTTGTGTTCGACCGGCACGGTGGACAAAACAATAGTGATTTCGTCTCTACAGCAGAGTGATTGCGCTTCGTCGGCCCTTATAATCGTGTCTGGACCAGCTCATATGCCGAGCGATCGGGCAGGTCCCTGGACATCGATACCAACGTGTCAGGCAAGTTTCACCCCGGGTATACCGCTGCAGAATATGACCAGCCGCGAGATACCTGATTCCAATTGTTGAAGCAGCATGGCCCCGGTTGTCGGGGGGCCTTCTCACGGATATCCTCCATGGCCTCTGTACCTGGCAATCTTCCGTCTCCCATTCGCATCCTGATTGCGGACGATCATCCACTTTTTCGCGACGGCCTTCGCCGCCTGCTGCAGGCGGAGCCCGGCTATGAGGTGGTCGGTGAGGCTTCCGACGGAGACGTGCTGGTTGACCTGGCGCGTAAAACCAAACCGGATATTCTGCTGCTCGATCTCTCCATGCCCCGACAGGATGGAATGGAAGTACTTCGAGAGCTGTCCTCGTCCCGGTTGCCGGTGCGGACCCTGCTGCTCACTGCCTCCATCGAAAAGCAGCAGATCGTGCAGGCCCTCAAGCTCGGAGCCTATGGCGTCATCATGAAGGAATCGACGACCCAGCGGCTTTTCGACAGCATTCAATGTGTTATGGCGGGACAGTACTGGGTGGGCCGGGAGAGCGTCAGCGACCTGGTCCGGGCTCTGCGCTCCGTCTCACCTTCGAGCGAGAATGTCCGGACTACCCGCGATTTCGGGCTCACCAACCGGGAGATGGAAATCGTGACCCTGGTGGTCGCTGGCTATTCCAACCCCGATATCGCTCAACGCTGCTCAATCAGCGAGCAGACCGTGAAGCATCACATCAGCAATGTTTTTGACAAGCTGGGCGTCTCCAACCGCCTCGAGCTGGCCCTTTTTGCCGTCAATCACCGGCTCACCGCCGTTGCATCCTGACGGGAATTCCACAGATCCTTCAACTTCCACCTGCCGAAAAGAAACGGTGAGGGACCTTCGCTCACTACTAAAGTGCCCGTCCTGCGCGGGGCACGCACCCGGGTAACACACCATGGTTCCACTTCAGTAGCACTATGCAGTCATATGACGATAGTACTGTCGGGCCATTGCTGTCCCCTGGGAACTGCCCTAACCTGAATTTCGCGAGGGGGGATGGCAAGCCTGCGCCTCGACACGGTGCAGGAAAAGGGGCAAGGAGAAGGGATGGATTCCGATGGGGCCTTTAATACAACGAATCCAGAATCTCCCCGCGCCCGGCGCTATGAAATTGGCACCTCCATCCGGTTTCGCGTACGTGGGGAAAGAGAATGGCATGAGGGACTGACTGAAAATATCAGCATTTCCGGGGTGCTTATCCGTACCGGACGCGCTCTGGACCCCAAAACTGCGATTGAAATGAGGTTTTTTCTTCCTGTTGAACTGGACGGCGAATGCGCCGCTGAAGTTTTCTGCCGAGGGTTCGTCATCCGATCGTCGAAATGCAGGATCCCGGCTGGTACCTACACAATTGCTGCCAAGATTATGCATTCACGTTTTCTTCGCCAAATGGGCAGCCGGGATTACGTAGCCAAAGATTCCATCCCCGGCCATCGACGGTTGGTGTTTTAAGAGATTTCTCCTGTTAAATCCGGTTTTTGCAGACGACAGGACGTCCGAGCTCAGCAGGTAGCGCCCTCGGATGCTCGCGGTTTAGATTCAATTGTGGAAAACGGGCTCCTGTAGCTCACAGGGCGGAGCTATGCACAGATCACCTTAGCCCCTCGGGAATCGTAGGCAAAATGCCAGCTAACCCCAGCGTCGAGCTTCCTTCCGCCAATCAGCAAGCCTGGTGGGCCATCTATACCCGGCACCAGCATGAAAAGACTGTGGCAGAGGTCCTGGCCAGTAAAGGATTTGAAGTCTTTCTTCCGCTCCACGACTCCATGCGTCGCTGGAAAGACCGGCAAAAGCTCCTCTCCTTACCCCTTTTTCCCTGTTACGTCTTTGTTCGCAGCGAACTGAGTCGGCGCCTGCAGGTCGTCAGCACTCCCGGAATCCATATGGTCCTCTCACGCGGAGAGCAGATCGAAGTCATCCCCAACGCCGAAATCGATGCCATCCGCAGGGCGGTGCTGGGTTCTTACAAAATCGAGCCTCATCCCTTTCTCAAAATCGGGGAGCGGGTGCGGGTTACCCGGGGGTCCCTCGAAGGGGTCGAGGGAATTCTGGTTCGCAAGAAGAATCTCTATCGACTGGTACTCTCGGTCGAGATGGTCGCGCAATCGGTGGGCGTGGAGGTTTCAGCTTCCGACGTCGAGCCGGTGGGGACCGTTCAACCGAAGAGTGCCATTCCCGGTCAGACGGAGGCGGGAATAGTAAATTTCCAGAAGAATTTCCCTTCCTCTGTCGGCATTTACGATGCAAGATTAGACAGCACTCGTTTGACAAACTGAACTCCCAGACGGGCAAACCAAATTTTGGATTGCAGTAGAGCGGGCGGGACCGCGCGGCTAACCACGCCGCAATGTTCCTCCAGAGGTTGTTCCAGGCTATGAGATTCAAAGCTGATCGCACTATCGTGGCAGGCATCCTGCTGTTGACTGCTTCCGCTTCTCTGCCGGCCCAGAACGTGGCCGGCAATTCAGGTGCGGATCCAGCCCATGCGGCGGGAGCGTCAACGGATCAGGTTACGTCCCCGGCCAGCCGGACACACAACAATGTGTATGTGATCGGTGACGATGATGTCCTGGAAATCAACGTGTGGAAAGAGCCCGAATTGAGCCGGTCGATCCCGGTTCGCTCCGACGGCAAAATCTCGCTGCCGCTCACAGGCGAAGTCCAGGCCGCCGGCAAGACTCCTCTGCAGCTGGAAGATGACATCACGGCGAAGCTTCGGAACTACATCAGCGAGCCGGCCGTCACGGTCATGGTGCAGAAGATCAACAGCCTGAAGTACAACGTCATGGGCGAGGTGATCAAACCGGGAGCCTACCCGCTGACGACCTCCACAACTGTGGTCGACGCTATTGCCACGGCAGGCGGTTTTCGGGATTTCGCCAAAAAGAAGTCCATCTACGTGCTGCACGCCAATCCGGATGGCACGGAATCCCGCGCTTCTTTCAACTACTCCGAATTTGTGAAGGGCAAAAACGCCCATGCGAACATCAGGCTCCAGCCTGGTGACACCGTTGTGGTGCCCTGAGCCTCGACATGATCACGAGATTTTGTCTGATCCTCGCGCTGCTGGCAGCGGTCCCCGCATGGTCCCAGAGCACGGGAACCGGGACAGCAACTACGACGGGATCGGGAACCGGGACGAGCAGCGACGAAGAACCGGATAACCCGGTCGCTAACGGCGGAATGCTGACGCCGCCTCCGGTGAGTGGCCAGGCCTACCCGGTTGTCACCGGCGACGAAGCCCGGGTGAATTATCTGAGCCTCGGGGTGACGGGCGAAGTGGCCTACGACGATAACCTGCTGGCCGGCTACAGCAACACGCCGACAAGCGATGAGATTTATTCCATCTGGCCGACAATTACCCTCGACAAGAGTACGCTGCGGGTGCGCGAACAGCTGAATTACAGTCCCGGATTCACCTTTTACCATCCATCATCGGACTTCAACGAAACCGATCAGAACGCTTCGATGAATTTTCAGTACCACATGGGATCTACGGCAACATTTGTCATGCAGGATTCCTTCCTGCGAAGTTCCAGCCTGTTCAACCAGCCGTTCGCTTCGACGCAGGGCGATATCGGCGGAGGAACACCGCTGCAGGCCAGTGGCGTAATTGCCCCGTTTGCGGATCGGGTCTCGAACGTCTCCAATGTGGCCCTCAGCAATCAGGCTGGCGAAAACCAGATGTTCGGCGTGAGCGGCCAGTACGGCCTGCTGGATTACCCCAACTCTTCTCAGGTACCCGGGTTATATAACTCGACGCTGTGGGGCTTTTCCGTCTTTACCAGCGAGCGTATTGCCAGCCGTCAGTATCTCGGCGGAGAGGTTCAGCACTCGAGAGTCGTGAGCTATCTTAAGGGAACGGACAGCACTGTGCAGACCGACAACCTGTTTCCGTTCTATACGATCTATCTCCGATCTTCTGAGAGAAGTACTCTTTCGGTTTCGATTACGGCCGGTCCTGAGCATTTTGTCGCGGCGCAGTACCCTCAGGTGAATGTTGCAGCGTGGGAGCCCGCCGGAACTATCGGCATTGGATGGCAGGGACACCTTTCTACTCTGGCCCTGAGCTACTCGCACAACATAACCGGCGGCGGCGGACTTCCTGGCGCCTATGTCGAGGACAGAGCCAGCGCTGCTTTTCGCCGGGAACTGACTCATACCTGGGAAATCAACTTCAGCGCCTTCTACGCGCTTAATAAGAGCAAGACGCCACTCTTCCCCCTCTCTGAACCCGGGGGCCACACCATCACTGCCAGTGCCTCCGTGCAGCACGAGCTGAGCAGAAGCCTGAAGTTTCAGATTGGCTACGACCGGATGGACGAGAGCTACACCGGCATCGGGGCTCTGGCCAGGCTCCCTGACAGCAACCGTGAATACGGCTCCATCACCTGGCAATACACCCGACCCATAGGACGATAACCATGGCAGAGATTTACGAAGCAGATAGTCTTGAGAAAGTCGATATTGCGCGCTATCTCGACATAGTCCGGCGGCGCCATATTCATTTTCTCATTCCGCTTTTTCTCGGCTGGCTCGTCGTATGGGGCTGCAGCTGGCTTATTTCGCCTCACTATAAGTCGAGCACCCTGATCCTGGTGGAGGAACCTACCATGAACAGGACTTACGTCACCCCCAACGTCGACGACGACCTGCAGGCGCGGCTGCAGAGCATGCAGCAGCAGATTTTGAGCCGCACCCGGCTGCTGATGATCATCGACAGCCTGCACCTCTACGAAGGCGGCAGTCACCCGATGTCGGAAGACGAGAAGGTGACCCAGATGCGCAAGGAGATCAACATTGACCTTGTGCGTGACGCGCAAAATGCCGGCATTACCGCGTTCCGGATCGACTATTCGGCGCGCGATCCTCGCGTGGCGCAACGGGTGACCGGACAACTGGCGGAGCTGTTCATCAACGAGAACACGCAGACCCTGCTGCAGCAGTCCGGAGACACAACCAAGTTTCTCGAGGGCGAGCTGCAGAAGGCAGCTGCTGACCTGGCAGATATGGATGCCAGGAAAAAGGCATTCGAGTCCAGCCATCTGGGCGCACTCCCGTCGCAGGTGGCGAGTAATCTGCAGATCCTGACAGGGCTGCAGGCGCAGTTGCAGAACGAGCAGGATGCGTTGAACAATGCCACCCAGCAGCGTGCCCTGCATCAGACCCTGATCGAGCAACTCCGCACCAATCCGGCGCCCCCTCAGCGCAGCGAGCAGGATCCGAACGGCGTGCAGGCCATCGACGCGCAACTGGCCAAACTGCGGGAGCAGCTAACGGATCTGCAGTCGCGTTACACGGATAGTTATCCGGACGTCGTGAAGGCGAAGGCCCAGATCGCGCAAACTGAGAGACAGAGACAGGCTGCGGTTGCGGCGGAGAAGGCCAAAGGAGTCAGTGCGTCGACGAATGACGCGATGGCGATGGCGCAGCTGCAGGGGCAGCTGGAATCCGATCAGGTCGAGATTCAGAATCGCAAACAGGCGACCGCCTCGCTCCAGGCCCGGATCAGCGAATATGAAGCTCGCATCAATGCTGAGCCGTCAAGCGAACAGCAACTCGCCGATCTCACCCTTGGTTATAACCAGTCCAAAGCCAACTACGACGATCTGCTGAAAAAGAAGCAGGATTCGCAGATGGCCACCAGCATGGAACAGAATTTGCAGGGAGAGCGATTCAAGATCCTCGATGCCCCGAGTCTGCCCGGCAAACCCGACACTCCGAATCGGCTCAAGTTCTGTCTCGCCGGTCTGCTGTTGGGCCTGGTCCTCGGATCTATCTCGGTAGTTTCGTTCGAATTTTCCGATGACCGCGTGTACAGCGAGGCGGAGATCAAGGATCTGCTGCCTGTTGCCATCATCTGCGAAATTCCTCAGGTGATCAACCCCGTCGATGAACGACGAGCCCGGGCAAAAACGGTCTTCGGGTGGGTCATGACCGCAACGGTACTTCTCATTATCCTCGCGGGCTCTGCTGTCAGTGTTATTCACGGTTAGGACTCAATGTACAAAGCTTTCTTCAGGCTCGCCCGGAACCCATTCGATCTGACGCCCGATCCGACTTATTTTGTGTCGACCCGTCGGCATAATGAAGCGCTCGCAGCGCTGCATTATGGCATTCGGCGGCACAAGGGATTCGTGGTCGTGACCGGGGAAGTGGGCACCGGCAAAACGCTGCTGCTGCGCTGTCTGCTGCGCCTGCTCAAAGAGAGCAAGGATATTTCCTACGCCTATCTCTTTAACAGCCGGCTTTCTCCCACGGAGTTTCTGCAATATGTGCTGTCGGACTTCGGATTGCCCGCTTCCGGCAAGAACAAAAGCGAGTTGCTGCTCGACCTCGGTCAGTTCCTGGTCTCGCGCGGATCCAAAGGACTGACCACAGTCCTGATCGTCGATGAGGCGCACCATCTCTCTGAAGAGTTGCTGGAAGAGGTACGCCTTCTTTCCAACCTGGAGACCACTGACGATAAACTGTTACAAATCGTCCTCGTCGGTCAACCGGAACTGGATCAAAAACTGGATTCGATTGGGCTGCGCCAGCTCAAGCAGAGAATTGCGCTTCGCGCCCAGCTGGGTCCCCTCGATGCGGAAGAGACAAAAGAGTATATCGAGCATCGACTCCGTGTAGCCGGAATCGAGGATCCCAGCCGTCTGTTTCCTCCCGATGTAATCCAGGCCGTGTATCGGCATTCGCGTGGGTTTCCCCGGCTGATCAACACCATCTGCGAAAATGCGCTGATCATCGCATACTCGCGCACGATCCAGACAGTCACTGTCGATGTCATCGAAGATGTGGCAAGAGAGTTTCGCCTCGATACGAACTTCTTCAGCGATTCCGACGGTGGCGGAAACCAGAACGAGATGGATGTACAACGTGCCGCGAAGGTACTTCGCGATTTGTATTCGGCCTTGCGCAAGCCTGCAACGCGCAGCGCCGATTTGAATTTGCCTGTGTCTCTTGAAACGAGTGAGTATGAGCCGAATATTTGACGCCCTGCAAAGGTCGGAAGCTGAACGGTCAGGAACCCAAAGTTCAGCGGTACCCGATGCGACGGAATTGCTGCGCCACGCCGAACGCCGAGCTGCTTCCGAATGGGAGGCCAACGCGGCAGCAGAGCCCCTGCCCGTTCCAGTGCAACCCACGGTTGCGACGGACGGACATCTCTCTGGACCCAACGGCTCCGCAACCGGGAACGCAAACGGAAACGGGAACGGGAACGGGAACGGGAATGGGAACGGCGCCCGTCGCCAGGCTGCGACGACCGTTGAACAGCCGACTTCCCAGGAACGCCCGGCGATCTTCGATCAGTTCAAGACCGTGAAAATTTCTGTTCCGGCTCAGGGACGGCTGGTCAGCGTTTCCGATAAGGACAGCCCCGCGGCAGAGGCTTTCCGGTTGCTTGCAGTGCGGCTCCGCCATCTCCGCCGCGATCGCCCGTTAAAAAAGGTGCTTATTACCAGCTCGATTCCACAAGAAGGCAAGAGTACCTGTTCCGCGAATCTGGCCTGTTCTTTGGCATTGCGGCCGCAACAGAGAGTCCTTCTGCTCGAAGGTGATGTGCGGCGGCCCTCTCTGTCGGCGATGTTTGCCCTCTCAGCGAGACCAGGTATCTGCGAGTGGCTGCGCGGAGAACGGCTCCTGGCGGACTCCATCTACTTCCTCGAAGGTCCCGGTCTCTGGTTTATGCCGGCAGGTAGTTCACCGAGCAATCCGCTGGAATTGCTGCAGTCGGGCAAGGTGGCCACCCTTCTGGATCAGTTCGAAGGATTATTCGACTGGATCGTCATCGATACCCCGCCGGTTCTCCCCCTGGCGGATACCAGCGTGTGGTCGCGGCTGGCGGATGGCGTTCTCCTGGTGGCGCGGCAAGGCACGACCGAGAAACGGCAGTTACAGCGAGCCGTCGATGCGGTTGAGTCACAAAAGCTGATCGGAGCCTTGCTGAATTCCTCCAACAGCGCCCCGCATACCGACTACTATTACCGGCCCCGACAGGATCAAAGCTGAGCTGTCAAATCAGTGTGAATATTTCGGCGACTCTAATATCCGAATATCAATAGAAACAAAGCCATACCGAAACAGCAGTTACCACAAGTTAAAGATTTATATTTCGCACCCGACGTTCGAACATTCATCAATGCTCGAGAGAGGAGCGAGTTGTGACTCTGCCAAGGAACAATACCATGTCAGAAATGGTGGACTCTATTTTCGATACGGCCACCTTCGCGGAACGCGAAGTGCTGGTCGAAGACGCTTTCAGGAGACGGATCGCAATCGAGCGCAAACGGACAGAACGGTCCAGAGAACCGTTTTTGCTCATGCTGCTGGAGGCAGGTTCCGGCCAGAAGGCTGAAGCGCTGGACAAGAAGACGCTGAACGGTATCGTGACCGCGATGCAGTCGTCCACACGCGAAACCGATGTGGTCGGCTGGTACAAGGAGCGGAACACCGTTGGCGTAATGTTCACCGGCCTCGTCATCAGCGACAAGAATGCGGTTCTGAGTACGATTCTCAGCCGCGTGAGCACCGCGCTGCAGCAGGAAGTGACCCAGGAAAGGTTTAATCAGATCACCTTTTCATTCCACTTCTTTCCCGACGACTGGGATGGCGACAGCTCCGGGCGCCCCAGTGATCCGGTCCTCTACCCCGATCTCTTCATCCCCAGCAGCGACCAGCGCAATCTGCTGCGGATCAAGAGAGCGATGGATGTTGCCGGCGCCGCGCTCATGGTTATCGCATGTTTGCCGTTGTTCGCAATCATCGCGATCGCCGTCAGGCTGACCTCCAAAGGCCCAATCCTGTTCAGGCAGGATCGCATTGGGCAGTATGGGCGGCGCTTCACTTTTCTGAAATTCCGCTCCATGCGGGTTAATAATGACGAATCGGTGCACAAGGAATATGTGAAGCAATTGATCGCGGGTGTAGCCGAACGTGTTCCGGCTACCGCCAGCGGCGAGGGCGTCTACAAGTTGGCGGGTGACAAGAGGATCACGCCAATCGGAAAATTCCTGCGGAAGACGAGCCTCGATGAGTTGCCCCAGTTTCTGAATGTTCTGAGAGGCGATATGTCGCTGGTCGGCCCGCGTCCTCCGATTCCCTACGAATTGGCGGCGTATCAGACCTGGCATCGTCGCCGCGTTCTGCAGGTAAAGCCGGGGATTACCGGATTGTGGCAGGTTACCGGCAGAAGCCTCGTGCGCTTCGACGACATGGTGCGTCTCGATCTCCGCTACGCGATCTCCTGGTCGCCGTGGCTCGACGTTAAGATACTCCTGCGAACTCCTGCCGCTGTCATTAAGGGAGCTTACTGAGTCTCGTTCACCCCGGCAGAACCTCCTTCGTCTTTACTCTGCTTTGATATTGCCTTAGGCACTCCCTTCAATGGGATGGCGTCTGACGCTGTCATCTGCGTTATCGAAAGTGTGGTGACAATCTCGTGAATTTCGGTGTAATTGGCTACGGATATTGGGGACCCAACGTCGTCAGAAACCTCGCCAGTCTCGAGGGTTCTCAGGTTGCGGCCATTGCGGAGATGAGCCCCGCCGCGCAGAAACGCGCGCACAAGGCCTATCCCGGCATGCACATCACCGCGGACGCGATGGAGGTGATCACTTCACCGAACATCGACGCCATCGCGGTGATCACACCCGTGTGGACACACTATGAACTGGCCAAAGCCGCCCTGGAAAACGGCAAGCATGTCTTTGTCGAGAAGCCCTTCACCAGCAATGTTGCCCAGGGTGAAAAGCTCATCGACCTCGCCATCCAGAAGAACCTCAGAGTCATGGTGGATCACACCTTCCTCTTTACAGGTGCGGTCCGCAAAATATCGCAGCTGCTCCGCGAAGGAACTCTGGGCAAGCTCTATTACTACGATTCCACCCGTGTCAATCTGGGACTCTTCCAGCACGACATCAACGTTCTGTGGGATCTCGCTCCTCATGATCTCTCCATCATGGATTACGTCATCGAGGGAAGTCCCGAAGCCGTTGTTGCGACCGGACAGTGCCATCTGAATTCCCATGAAGACGTGGCTTTCATGACGCTCTACTTCCCCGAGAACGTGATTGCCCACATCAACGTGAACTGGCTGTCTCCGGTGAAGGTGCGCAGCACCATGATCGGCGGCGAAAAGCGGATGCTGGTGTGGAACGATCTTGAAGCTGACGAGAAGGTCAAGGTCTACGACAAGGGCGTGAACATCACCAGCAACGAGGGTATGTATAACCTGCTGGTCAACTACCGCTCGGGCGATATGTGGTCCCCGCAACTGGAGCAGGTTGAGGCGTTGCGCCAGGAACTCAGCTACTTCGTCGAGTGCATCTCCACCGGCAAAGATCCCTTCAATGACGGATGCGCCGGGTTGCGCGTCGTCAAGATGCTCGAAGCTGCCAGTGAGTCCATCAGCCGGAGAGGATCGCTGGTTTACCTATGAATTCGTTCAACGCCATCGCGGAAGACGTTAAGCTGGGCACAAACGTAAAGTTGTCGAGGTTCATCAACCTCTACGGATGCGAAATCGGCGACGAAACGAAGATCGGCGCTTTTGTCGAGATTCAGAAAAACGCTGCCGTCGGTAAGCACTGCAAGATTTCCAGCCACACCTTCGTCTGTGAAGGCGTCGTGATCGAAGACAACGTCTTCATCGGTCACGGAGTGACCTTCATCAACGACAGCTATCCTCGTGCCACTGCCGCTGGCGGGGGTCTGCAGACCGAAGCCGACTGGAAGGTCGAGCGCACAGTCATTCGCAGGGGTGCATCCATCGGATCTGGCGTCACTGTTCTGTCCAATATAACGGTCGGTGAAAACGCGATTGTCGGCGCCGGCAGCGTAGTCACCAAAGATGTCCCACCCAACACGATCGTAGCCGGAAATCCGGCCAGGATCCTCCGCTCCATAGACGAAAGCCACGAGGCCCCCCATGTACGCATCAGATGAAATCCCTTTCCTCGATTTGGTGACTCCCCATGTCGAGTTGGAAGAAGAATTAACCGCAGTATTCCGCCGTGCTCTGTTTACGGCTGGTTTTGTCGGCGGCCCGATGGTAGAGGAGTTCGAACATGCGTTCGCGGCGTTCTGCGACACCAAGCATTCCGTTGCCCTGAACAGCGGTACCGACGCCCTGCGCTTTGCGATTCTTGCCTGTGGCATACAACCAGGCGATGTCATCCTGACAGTGCCTCATACGTTTATCGCCACTACCGAAGCAATCTCCCAGGCGGGAGCCATTCCCGAATTCGTCGACATCGACGAGAAAACCTACAACATGTCCGTCGAGCGGCTGCAGGAGTTTCTCGAACAGAACTGTACGCTGGACGGATCAGGGCGGCCCATCAGCAAGCGAAGTGGACGGCCGGTGACGGCGATTGTGCCTGTGCATCTTTACGGCCAGATGGCCGATATGGATTCAATTCTGCGGCTGGCGAATCAATACGGACTTACCGTCATCGAGGATGCGTGCCAGGCGCATGGCGCCGAGTACTTCTCCGGCAAACTGAATCGCTGGATGAAAGCCGGAACCATGGGACGCGCTGCGGCCTTCAGCTTCTATCCGGGCAAGAACCTGGGAGCCTGTGGCGAAGCCGGCGCTGCAACGACGAACGATGCCGCCGTTGCCGCGAGGATCAGAATGCTCCGTGATCACGGCCAGGCAAAGAAGTACTACCACGACATCGAGGGCTACAACGGCCGGCTCGATTCCATCCAGGCGGGGTTATTGCATGTGAAGTTGGCGCATCTGGCCACCTGGAACTCGCTGCGCCGCGATCGTGCCGCCGAATACCATCGCCTGCTGGCGGGCAACGACGCAGTAACCTGCCCGTACGAGCCCTCGTGGTCCCGCTCCGTCTATCACCTGTATGTCATCCGCACCGATAATCGCGATGGCATGATCAAGCACCTGAAAGAAGCGGGGATTGGCACTGGTATTCATTATCCCGTTCCCCTGCATCTGCAAAAAGCCTACGCGCACATGAACCACACCTCGCACGACTTCCCGGTTGCGACACGTGTGGCGGGCAAAATTGTCTCCCTGCCAATGTTCCCGCAACTGAGGACGGATCAACAGGCTCGGGTTGCCGATGAAATTCATGCGTTCACATCGGGGGCCGTCGGCGGCAGTCGCCAAGGTTCAGAGAAAGCAGTTATGTCTTAAAATTCCGCCGCCCGCGGAATTCCTGTCAGGAACCTGACAATTGTTCGCCTGATCCTGCTGCATCAATTCCCATTCATCCCATCCTGTTTTGGAAACTGGGTAAGGTCCACTCGTGTCGAAGCTTCCTGTCTATGTACTCGTAAGTCCGGCGCGCAATGAGGCCCGGTCGATCGAGCTCACGATCAAGTCGGTAGTGGCGCAAACCGTGCTCCCCCTGCGGTGGGTGATTGTCAGCGATGGCTCGACTGATGGCACTGATGACATCGTGCGGCGCTACGCAGCGCAGCATGACTGGATCGAGCTGCTGCGAATGCCGGAACGGCGAGAACGTGACTTTGCCGGCAAAGTAGGAGCATTTCGCGCCGGCCTCGCCCGCGTCGAGGATCTGCGCTATGAAGTCATCGGCAGCCTGGATGCAGATATCACCTTTGATACCGATTACTTCGAGTTCCTGCTCGCGAAGCTGGCAGCCGAACCCGCGCTGGGACTCGTCGGTACACCCTTTCAGGAACTGTCAGGCGAAGTCTACGATTACCGGTTTGTCAGTATCGAGCACGTCTCGGGAGCCTGCCAGGTTTTCCGCCGTGAATGCTTCGAGGCTATTGGCGGTTATGTCCCGGTCAAAGGCGGCGGAATCGACCACATCGCAGTCATCTCCGCGCGCATGAAGGGCTGGAAGACCAGGACCTTTACAGAAAAAACCTGTCTGCACCATCGTGACATGGGGACCGCGCAGCGGGGTCCGGTCGCGGCCCGATTCAGGCTCGGAGCCAAGGATTACACCATTGGTAATCATCCGCTTTGGGAGATATTCCGCAGCCTTTATCAAATGAGCCGAAAGCCCGTTATTCTGGGAGGCCTCGCTCTCGTTGCGGGATATTTCTGGGCCTGGGTGCGACGCACAGAACGCCCAGTCACAGCCGAATTCATCCGCTTTCACCGCGGCGAGCAGATGCATCGGCTTCGCAGATTCTTCCGCCGCTCCACAAAGAAAGGTTCTCGGCCGACCTCCGGCGAAAAGGGAGCGGAACCGATGCAGCCTTCAGAAACTGCATAGTGCAGTCACGGGCTCACCCGATGGTGAATTCTCCGGAGAATGATGACGCGAAGATCGATCCCCCGATTGTGATCATCAATGCGGACGACTGGGGTCGAGATAAAGAGGTGACCGATCGCACGCTCGATTGCCTGCTGCAGGGCGTTGTTTCATCGGCCAGCGCCATGGTTTTCATGGAGGACTCGGAGCGGGCGGCAGAACTTGCACACCAGCATGGCGTGGACGCGGGTCTGCATCTCAATCTGACAACCGCCTTTTCGGGACCGGGATCGAACGCGCAGCTCAGGGAACAGCAACGCAAGGTTACTCGGTTCCTGCGGGCCTCTCGCCTGTGCCCGGCAATCTATCATCCGGGACTCGCCAGCTCGTTCGAGTACGTGGTGAAAACGCAAATCGACGAGTACCAGCGCCTTTATCGCAGGCCGCCGAGCCGTGTGGACGGACACCACCACATGCATCTTTGCGCCAACGTTCAGGTCCAGAAGCTGCTGCCGGCGGGCACGATCGCACGCAGGAATTTTTCGTTCGGCCCTGGAGAAAAGGGCGCCGTCAATCGTTTCTACCGGCGATGGCAAGACCGACGGCTGGCGAGACGCCACCGCATGACGGACTACTTTTATTCTTTGCCGCCAATAGACCCGCCGGGCAGACTTGAAGGAATTTTCGCGCTGGCACGCGGCGCGAGCGTTGAAGTGGAGACCCATCCGGTGAACGTGGATGAATACCAGTTTTTGACCGGCGGAGAGCTGATGAGACGCGCCGAAGCTACTCAGATTGCACGAGAATACTCTGTATGAGCGCACCGCCGGAATCTTTGGCAAGCGTTGAGGCAGGGAAGACGGCTGTGGGAACGCAGGTCGCGCACATCTCCGTCTGCATTTGTACCTATAAGCGCGCGGTCCTGCTGCGGCGGCTTCTCGATGAGTTGGCCCGCCAGCAGACAGATGGTCTTTTCTCGTATTCGGTAGTGATTGCCGATAACGACGAGGCGCGATCGGCTGAAGCCATCGTAGACCTGGCCCGCACCGAACTCGGCCTGTCTGTCAACTACTGCATGGAACCAAGGCAGAACATTGCGCTGGCTCGCAACAAGGTAGTTGCTAACGCGCACGGCGAATTTCTGGCGTTCATCGACGATGATGAGTTTCCCCGCCCCGACTGGCTCCTGACTCTGTTCAGGACCTGCCGAGAGCACAACGTCGACGGCGTGCTCGGCCCGGTGCTGCGGCACTTCGATCAGACTCCGCCGCGCTGGCTGGAGAAAAGCAATTTCTATGTCCGGCGTGTGAACCCTACCGGCATGCCCGTCGAGTGGCTCGAAGCCCGCACCGGCAACGTCCTTCTGAAGCGCGAACTGGTAAAGGACGATCCCGCTCCCTTCCGGCCCGAGTTTCGTGCCGGTGAAGATCAGGATTTCTTCCGCAGAAAGATTGCCGAAGGGCGCAGGTTCATCTGGTGCGCCGAAGCTGAAGCATTCGAAACCGTGCCTCCGGCACGCTGGAACCGAAAATATCTGCTGCGCAAAGCGCTGCTCCGGGGCGCAACCGCCGGTCTGCATACCAACGCGATGGGTATAATCAAGTCGCTGGTTGCGATTCCGCTGTACGCGCTGGCGTTGCCGTTTGCGCTGCTTGGTGGCCAGCAGTATTTCATGACACTCCTGGTCAAGATCTGCGATCACCTGGGCAAGCTGCTCATCCTGGTGGGCATTAATCCGGTTCGCGAGGAGTACGTGCTCGATACGCCGAGCTAGCTCTGCCGCGGGGCGCCACGCAAAACAGTTCATCCATACGGAGAGGTCGCTGTTGGTAAAGCAACGGCCAGTGCATCGGCTGCGGTGGGAAACCACCCGGGGGTTCGAATCCCTTCCCTCTCCGCCAATTTTCTTATCGATCGGGATGCCGTCCACGGCAGCCTGCAGGGTAACTCACTCATGATGGAAGTAGGCGGGACCGGAGTTCGAGTTCGGGGTTCACTCGTGAAGATTGCGCGTCTCGACGGGGAGAAATTCCTTTTCACGGATGATCCGGCGTCGATCATCGCTGCGCTTCGGAAATCGAAAAGCCGCGTCGATTTGTTTACCTTTATCCAGAAAGTCTCCCAACCTGCACCGCAATACCACTATCCCATGGAGTGGGATAACCTTGCGGTTCTCCCGATCTCAACCTTCGACCACTGGTGGAATCAGCAGCTTGGCTTCAAAGCACGCAACAAGGCCAAGCAGGCCGAGAAAAAAGGTGTGGTGATCCGCGAAGTGCCCTTCAGCGACGAACTGGTCCGCGGGATCTGGGAGATCTACAACGAGACGCCGATTCGGCAGGGAAGAAAGTTCCCTCACTTCGGCAAAGACCTGGAGACGGTCTACAAGGAAGAGGCGACTTATCTTGATCGCAGCGTTTTTATCGGCGCGTATCTCGGCGATAAGCTGATCGGCTTTATCAAATTGCTCTGGGACTATGACGGCTCCCAGGCTGGACTGCTCAACATCGTCTCCCTGGTCGAACAGCGCGATAAGGCTCCCACTAACGCTTTGGTCGCCCATGCGGTTCGCGCCTGCGCCGCGAAGAAGACGCCTTACCTGGTGTATTCGAATTTTGCTTACGGCAAGAGGACCAGCGATTCGCTGAGTGATTTCAAGGAGCGCAACGCATTTCAGCGCGTCGATTTGCCGCGTTACTATGTCCCCCTCTCGCCCGTCGGCTCCGTGGCACTCAGGCTGGGACTACACAAGAAACTTGCCGAGCATATTCCCGAATGGATGATCCTGCGGTTGCGCGAAGTTCGGAAATCGTGGCTGGGGCGCAGCATGCAGTCCGCTCCGGAAAGCACATAGACCATCCGACAGGATGCATAGAACGAAGGGTTAGACGGGTCAGGGAATGCCGGGGATTGTTGGTCTGATAACAAAGATGGGACGGGAGCGCGCCGAGCCGCAACTCAAGCGGATGGTGGAGTCGCTGCGCCATGAAGCGTTCTACGAAACCGGTTACTGGATCGATGAGGCCGCCGGTCTTTACGTTGGCTGGGTCGGGAAAAAGAATTCCTTTCCTGGCGGCCGCCCGATCGAGAATGGCCGCGGCGACAAGATGCTGTTTCTCTCGGGGGAAGAGTTCTCCGGTTCCGCCACCACACCATTTTTTGACAAAAACGGCCACGGTCCTGCAGTACAGTCTGGTTCGTATCTGATCGAGCGCGCGGAGAAAACCGATTCCTTTCCGGCATCCCTGAACGGCAGATTTCAGGGACTGCTGGTGGACAAGCCGGCCGGAACCGCGTTGTTGTTCAACGACCGCTACGGGCTGCATCGGCTCTACTGTCACGAGTCCCCGGACGCGTTTTACTTTGCTCCCGAAGCCAAGGCGATCCTCGCCGTTCGTCCTGAGTTGCGCACGATCGATCCGCGCGGCCTGGGTGAGCTGGTCTCGAACGGGTGTGTGCTCGAGAATCGAACTGTTTTCAAAGATCTCAGCGTTCTCCCGCCCGCATCGGCATGGACATTCAGAAGGGGAGCGATCGAGCGCAAAGGCCACTACTTCGAACCGCAGGAGTGGGAAGAGCAGAAGCCGCTCGAGCTCGAAGAATATTATCAGCAGCTGCGCGCGATTTTCACGCGCAACATGGGGAAGTATTTCGGCGGCGAGCAGCCAGTCGGCGTTTCCCTCACCGGCGGCCTCGATTCGCGCATGATCATGGCGTGGCTCAGGGCTCCGGCGGAATCGGTTCCATGCTTTTCGTTCGGCGGCCCGTTCCGCGACTGCCAGGACGTCTCGATTGCGCGCACGGTCGCTGAGGTCTGCAGGCAGCCCCATCACACTATCCCTCTCGGGGACGAGTTTCTGTCAAAGTTCGGGCACTATTCCGAGCGTACCGTATTTCTCACCGATGGCTGCGTGGATGTGATGCACTCGCCCGATCTCTACATTAACGAGATCGCGCGGCAAATCGCGCCGGTTCGCATGACCGGCAACTACGGGGGAGAGGTGCTTCGCAGCATTCGGGCGTTTAAGCCCGCCGAGCCGCCGCCGGGATTGTTCACTGCCGGATTCATGAGCTGCATCGCGCAGGCGAAGCAGACGTATGCCAGCCTCATCGACGTGCATCCACTGTCGTTTTCGGTATTCCGCCAGGCGCCATGGCACCATTACGGCCTGCTGGCGCTTGAGGAGACCCAGCTTTCGGTGCGCTCTCCTTATATAGATAACGACCTGGTGCGCACCGTCTTCCGCGCGCCAAAAATCACCCTCAGCAGCAATGACATCTCGCTGCGCCTGATTCACGATGGCAATCCGGCCCTGTCGAAAATCCCCACTGACCGCGGATTAACTGCGGATTCCGGACTATTTGGAGCCCTGCGGCACGAATATCAGGAGTTCACCTTCAAAGCCGAGTACGCGTACGATTACGGCATGCCGCAATGGGTTGCCCGCGCCGATCACGCGTTTTCAGCGCTTCGCCTGGAGCGCCTGTTCCTTGGCCGGCACAAGTTCTATCACTTCCGCGTCTGGTACCGCGACAAGCTGGCTGCTTATGTGCGCGAGATGTTGCTGGACTCGCGTGCATTGTCGCGTCCTTATCTGGAAAAGAAAACCCTGGAAAACATTGTCAGCGGTCACCTTAAAGGTGATCGCAACTACACCACCGCGATCCACAAGCTCTTAACGGTTGAGCATCTGCACCGTCTGTTTATTGACACGCGATGAGCCCACTCCTGGCCACTCTGTTTTATGCTGCCGGGATCGCCGCGATTTTTTATTTTGATCGCGACGAGGGAGCGCAGACCTCCGGATTCCTCTGGGTACCGGTTATTTGGCTCCTGATCAACGGCTCCCGGCCGGTTTCGGCATGGTTCCAGACCGGTGCCCCGGTCACTGAGGCGGTTTCCGATGGCAGCCCGATGGACGCAGCCGTCTACGGCGCCGTCATCGCGGCCGGTGTGGTCGCGCTTTGCACCCGAGGCCGTCGGGTCATCGATTTCATTAAAAACAACCCCGTCATTGTAGTGTTCGTTGCCTACTGTCTGATCAGCTGCATGTGGTCCGACGACGGTTTTGTGGCTTTCAAAAGATGGATCAAGTCAGTCGGCGACGTGGTCATGATCGTCATCGTGTTGACGGACCCGCACCCGCTGGATGCCATCAAACGATTCTTCTGCAGAGCCGGCTACGTTCTGATCCCGGCTTCCATCCTGTGCATCAAATACTACCCTCAGTGGGGACGAACCTACAATCCGTGGACATGGGAGCCGATGTTCACCGGAGTTACGACTTTCAAGAACCTGCTCGGCATGACCGTGCTTGTCTGCGCACTGTCGACTTTGTGGTGCCTCATTCGCAGCTGGTCTGAGCTCCAGGGAAAACGGCGCTGGCAGCACGTGGCGGCAGAGGTCAGCATTCTTGCCATGTCCGTCTACCTGTTGCTCACCGCCGATTCCATGACATCGTTTTCCTGTCTGCTGCTCGCGGGCATAGTCATGATCGTGGCCAGTCGGTCCTGGGTGATTCGCCGGCCGTGGATCCTGCACGTCACCGCGGCGGCCGCCGTCACCATCGCTGTTGTCGCGCTGTTCTTCGACAACTCCGGGGATATGGTCAAGCATCTCGGTCGCAACTCCACGCTGACCGGACGCACCGCAATCTGGTCGGAAGTTATCGTGCTCGCCCGACAGTTTCCCTGGTTTGGGGCCGGATTTGAAAGCTTCTGGATGGGTGATCGCCTCCTCATCATGTGGAAAGTGGTGAAGGGAATTCAGGAGGCACACGACGGTTATCTCGAAGTCTATGCAAACCTGGGGCTGGTCGGTGTCGCCTTTCTCGGCACTTTAATCGTCACCGGCTATCGTCATGTCATGGATGCGTGGTCGCGCGACCCCATCGTCGGCACAATGAAAATGGGCTTTTTTGTAGCCGCCCTGATTTACAGTCTCACCGAAGCAGGGTTTCGCATGATGTCGCCGGTATGGTTGGGATTCCTCCTTGCCGTCATTACGATTCCGCCTCGTCGTTTGAAGAAAGAGGGCGTAATCGCGCCGCCGCAATGGACGGTCGCAGCAGAAGAAGAGTACTCCCTCGCAGCCACCTACAAGAGCGGAGCCGAAGCCGTGTGATCTCACCAAATCAGTGAGTTCGACGATGGTAGGGCTGTCCGCCAGCCAGCATGGTCTGTTGATTCGTTTCCTCTGCACCTGTCGTTGTCTCTTGTCATCAATCCGTTTCCACAACCCACTGCGTAATACCCAGTCGTAAGGAGAGCATCGTGAAGATCAGTGTTTTTGGGCTGGGCTATGTTGGCGCAGTCTCCGCCGGATGTCTGGCACACGATGGCCATGAAGTCGTCGGAGTCGACCCGGTTCAGCTCAAGGTCGATTTCATCAATCAGGGCCATACGCCGATCATCGAACCGCAGATCGGTGAGCTGATCGCTGAGAATGCGAAGCTGGGCCGGCTGCGCGCCACCACCGATCCGGTATCGGCTATTCGGGAAACCGAGCTGTCGTTTGTCTGCGTGGGTACACCCAGCCAGCTGAATGGCAACCTCGACCTGTCGCATATCCGGCGCATCTGCGAACAGATCGGCGCAGCGCTCAAAGTCAAAAGCGCTCAGCACACGGTCGTCATCCGCAGCACCATTCTGCCAGGAACGATGCGTGACGTTGTGATTCCCATCCTCGAGGAGTTTTCGGGGAAATCGGCCGGCACCGACTTTGGACTCTGCAACAATCCCGAGTTTCTGCGCGAGGGTTCTGCCGTTAAGGACTTCTTCGGACCTCCCAAGACCGTGATTGGTGAGCTGAATCGGTGCAGCGGCGAGCTCCTCGCCGCTCTCTATACGAAGCTCGACGCCCCGCTCATCCGGACTACCCTCGAAACCGCGGAGATGGTTAAGTACGTCGACAACTGCTGGCATGCTCTCAAGGTCGGCTTTGCCAACGAGATCGGCAACCTGGCCAAGGCTATGGGTGTGGATTCGCACGAAGTGATGAAAATTTTCATCCAGGACACGAAACTCAACATCTCCCCTACCTATCTCATGCCGGGATTCGCCTTCGGCGGCTCATGCCTGCCCAAGGATCTGCGGGCGCTTACCTATCAGGCTCGATCCCGTGACCTCGATCTGCCCATTCTCTCCGCTATCCTGCCCAGCAACGAAATTCAGGTGAGGCATGGCTTGCAACTGGTCATGAACAATGGCCACAAGCGCGTCGGCATTCTCGGCTTCAGCTTCAAGGCAGGGACCGACGACCTGCGTGAAAGCCCTGTTATTGATCTGATCGAGCGCCTTCTGGGTAAGGGTTTCGATCTGCGGATCTACGACAAAAACGTGAATGTCGCCAGTCTCGTCGGCGCAAACCGCGATTTTATCCTGAACCGGATTCCGCACATCTCCCGGCTCATGACGCAGGATATCGATTCTGTTTTGCAACATGCTGAGACGGTGGTCGTCGGCAACAGGGATCCCGATTTTAAAGAAGTGCCGAAGCGGCTGCGCAAAGACCAGCAACTCGTCGATCTGGTCCGCATCAGCGATCAAAGGAGTGGAAATGGCAACTACAGTGGCATCTGTTGGTAGTGGGCCCGCAGTTCAGCTCGAGAATAAAGCTGCACAGGCTGAGGTGTTCGAGGTCATTCAGCATCTCTTCGCATGGCTTGAGGCTCATGACTATCGTGGGTACGATACCTTCGACGGCCTGAGCGCATGGGTGCGTCCCCTCACCTTCAGGACCCGTGTGCTGCAAACAGTCTTGCAGCAGGGCGTGCGCCGCTTTCCTCTCAACCTGCGCCCGGTACTCGGCATTCCACGAGCGCATTCGAGCAAAGGCATGGGTTTCCTGGCGCGCGGCTTCATCCGCCTTCATGAGGCCACCGGCGAGGCGATCTGGGCACAAAAAGCCGAGTTTGCCCTGCAGTGGCTGATCGAACACCAGTCGCCCGGTTATTCAGGAGCGTGCTGGGGGAACCATTTCGACTATGTCTCCAGAGGTTTCTATCTCCCCGCGGGAATGCCGACAGTCGTATGGACCTCGCTCATTGGACATGCGTTTCTTGACGCCTTCGACCATTTCCGCAGGCAACAGTATCTCGACATCGCCGTCAGCGCGTGCGAACACATGATGCGTGATCTGAAACAGTCACCCGATGGCAAGGGCGCCTGCATCAGCTACATTCCCCCAAAAGATGTGCGCGTCCACAACGCAAATACACTCGGCGGCAGCCTGCTGGCTCGCGTATATCGTTACACTGCGCAGGAACGCTACCGGGCTCCGGCCGAGAAAGCGATCCAGTATACGGCGCAGTATCAGCAGCCCGACGGATCCTGGTACTACGGGGAACCCGAGAATATGCACTGGGTCGACAATTTCCACACCGCTTACGTCCTCGACTGCTTTAAGCATTATGTCGACAGCACCGGCGACCATCAGTTCGATCCCAATATGGTCAAGGGCTACGAATACTGGAAGCAAACCTTCTTCCTTGAAGATGGCACGCCCCGCTACTACAATCGCAAGACGCTTCCCCTCGATATCCAGTGCAGTTCCCAGGCCATCGATACGCTGGTCTTCTTCTCCGACCGCGACCCGGAAGCAATTCCCCTGGCGCTGAAAGTCGCCCGCTGGACCGTCGCTAACATGCAGGATCACACCGGCTACTTCTACTATCGTCGATATGGGCGGGGGATCGTCAACAAGACGCCGACCCTGCACTGGGGACAGGCGACCATGATGTGCGCTCTTGCCGGACTGTACCAGCGAATCCAGGTGAATGAGCCGACCGCGTGAAGAGAAAAGTTCTCATTATTGTCGAAAATCTTCCCGTTCCCTTTGACGCTCGCGTTTGGAAAGAGGCCCTGGCCCTGCGCGCCGCAGGGTACGGAGTCACAGTCCTCTGTCCGAGAGACAAGAAGCACACAAAGGGCTACGAGTTCCTCGACGGGATTCATGTCTACCGTCATCCCATGTTCGGGGAAGGGAACAGCATTTTCGGGTATCTGTTGGAATTCTTTTGCGCCCTGTTTTTTGAGTTTTTCTATACGTCCTGGATTTTTCTGCGCAGAGGATTCGACGTCATCCAGGGATGCAATCCGCCCGACGACATCTTTCTGGTCGCTCTGCCTTTTAGGCTCTTCGGCGTGAAATATATCTTCGACCATCACGACGCCAATCCGGAACTGTACCTGTCCAAGTACGAGAAGAAAGGCCTCCTTTACCGAAGTCAGGTTCTGCTGGAGAAACTTACCTATCGATTCAGCGATGTGGTGATGGCCACCAATGGCAGCTATCGCGATCTCGCGATTTCGCGCGGCGGCCACGCACCCGAAGATGTTTTCATCGTTCGCAACGGGCCCGATCTGGATCGCCTGAGCGCGATTCCTCCAGACCCTACGCTCAGGCACGGCAAAGACTACCTCGTCGGTTATGTCGGAACCATGAGCATCCAGGAAGGCCTCGACATCCTCCTCGAGGTAGCCCAGTTCATCCGCGATGCGGGCCGTCGGGATATCCACTTCACCTGTGTCGGCGGCGGGCCGGGACTCCCCGGGCTACGGCAGATGGTGAAGGACATGAAACTCGAGGACACCGTCGACTTCACGGGCAGAATTTCTGACGAGCGGCTGCTGGCCATTCTTTCTACGGCGGACGTTTGCGTCAATCCCGACAAGCCATGCGAGATGAATGACATTTCCACCATGATCAAGATCATGGAGTACATGGCGCTCGCAAAGCCGATTGTGCAGTTCGATCTGAAAGAAGGCCGGTTCAGTGCTGGAGAAGCTTCTCTCTACGCCAACAAGGACAATCTGATCGCCGATTTCGCGGCGAAGATTGTGTGGCTTCTGGAAAACCCCGAGCAGCGAAAGAAAATGGGCGAGATCGGGCGCAGACGCGTCGAAATTGAACTGGCCTGGAAGTTTTCTGTCGATAATCTTCTGGCCGCCTACGAGCGCGTCTTTTCAAAAAAAGCGCCGCTGGTTTCCGTCCGTGAGCCGGCCGAATCGGCGAAAAAATCGTGACCTCCGGCCCCCGTTTTCAGGGTCAGAAAATACCCATTTTCCGATCTGAAAAGACGCCGTTTGCCGAACGTTACCTACCCTAAAGTCATCTGGTACCGAAGTCACCAAAAACTACACAGGGAAGGGTATTTTTTCCCGGGTTTTCGCGTCAAAAATTCCTGGCTCCCGTGTACCTCTCACCAGAGTAATGTTATTGATGTATAAAAACTTATGGGAACCTGCCGTGACTGGAACGGCGGCCGGAACTGCCAAGTAACGCCTCTTCGAGAAATAGTAACTTTAGTGTCTTGTATGTCGTCCTCTGCACCGCTATACTGCCCCTACTATCGTCACCTGAACAATCCTATCGGCGGTTGGCCTTGATCGCTTGTCTTTACACCATGCAATCCCTGAACGAAGCCCCAAGATTCGGAGAAAAACAACCGGGCTGAGAGAAGGAGGATCGATGAGGACATATGAGACGCAGCACTGCAGCAATTTCCGTACTGTTGTTTGTGTTTTCCCTGTATAGCCATGCGCAGTCGTGGTCATCTCTTTTAAACACCACGCAGGCGATTAACTGGTCTAACTCAGGAGTAGGTGGTATCCCGGCGCGCGCCACAAATTGCGCCAGCCTTACCTCTTCCGCAAGCACAGCTCAAATCAACGCAGCTTTATCATCCTGTCCAAGCGGCGAAACCGTAGCGCTCGCGGCAGGTACGTACAACATCAACGGCACCATTCAGGTTCCATCGAATGTGACCCTGCGCGGCGCCGGCGCCAACCAGACCATCCTCAGCGCAACCGGCGGTGGCGGCGGCTATGTTGTAGCTCTCGGCTCAGGCGGCCCCAGCTACAACCCGGTCAACATAACCGCGGGAGCGACCAACGGTTCAACCAGCATTACCCTCAGCAACGCTTCGTCGGCGAAAGTTGGCGGGTACCTGGTGATCACGGAAACCAACAATTCATCCTTCGTCACGTCCAACGGCAGTGAAGGAACCTGCACCTGGTGCGACGGCTGGACGAGCAGCGGAAGCCTTGCTCGTGGACAGATTGTTGAGGTGACCGGGGTCAGCGGCTCTACGGTCACGATCGCGCCTGGCTTATACGGGGCTTACACCAACTCCCCGGTCGCTGTGCCCTTCAGCATGTCGGCCAGCTACGCCGGAGTGGAAAATGTCCAGGTCTACGCCAACAACAGCGGCTACGCGGCTGACTTCGGACTTGCCTCCTGCGCCTATTGCTGGGTGAAGGGCGTCGAAGGCAACTACACCGACGGCGATCAACTGGAAGACTACTGGGGCTATCGCGATGAAATTCGCGACAGCTATTTCTCCAACGCCTACCTGCACCAGCCCGGCACTTACGATTCCGATGTCGATCTCGCGTACAAAACCAGTGCAACTCTGGTGGAGAACAACATCGTGGAACGCACACACGTCTCCATCATGATGGAGTGGGGCGCAGCTGGTAACGTCATCAGTTACAACTACACTGAGGGCGAATTCGACAGCGGTTCACCCAGCTTCGTGATCGGCGGCATCAGCTTCCACGGGGCAGCTCCGCAATACAATCTGCTTGAAGGCAACACCCTCACGCAGATTTACGCGGATTCGGTATGGGGTTCCTCCAGTCAAACCACTGCGTTTCGCAACTGGGTTGTCGGCACCAACCATATCTGCGGTCCGGCAAGCGGCCGCGGAACGGTGAGTTGTTCCGGCGGTGTCTACGGTTTCCAGGCAGTACGCGCCATGGAATGGTCGTACCTCGCCAAGCTCAACAACTACGTAGGCAACGTCGTGGGCAGTTCGCAGATGCAGTCCCTGGTTGCCTATGGCTCCAGCAAGATGGGCCAGGTCGCCTCGGTCGAATATCCAGCAACCCGCAGCTATGACGCCGATGCCTACGGCTGGTCGTTCGGCTACGGTGAGGCGAGCGACGATGGCAGCGGAAGCGGATGCGACGGAACCGGCGGCACTTGCCACGTGGCTGGAACTTCGTCGACCGATCTTGTCCATGGAAACTTCAACAACATCGGTGCCACCGTCGCGTGGGCGACCGGTATCACCCAAACCCTGCCGGCCTCGTTCTACCTGACCAGCAAACCGTCGTGGTGGGGCACGATACCCTACCCGGCGACTGGCCCTGACGTTTCCGGCGGCAGCGGTCCCGGCGGCCATACTTATGGGAACCCGGCCTACCAGTGCTTCGTCAACGTCATGCACGGAACCGACGGCGGAGCCGGTGGACCCTATTCCTTCAACGCGAACACCTGCTACGGCAACGGCGTGGTTCCTCCTTCTCCAACGAACCTCTCCGGTGACGTGGTGCAACAGTAAGCCGATTACAACTGTCCGGTGCACGATGGGTGAAGGGGCTCCGCGGAGCCCCTTCGCAACTTCTGCCGAGTGAGCCCTGAAAGACTTCTCCACGCTGCCCACCCGTCCCAAAAGCTCCAGCAATTTCCTCCGCGATTATTAGTTCCATGATGCCAACTCAGGTCTCGCGGGAGCGTCCCGAACTCGGCGGCCTGCGCGCCACGGTCGGCGCAATCTGCACGTGCATTCTGTGCCTCACCCTCCTCGCTGGACTCTGGCCGTTTCATGCGCCGAAGAACGATGTCCGCTGGCTGCAGGGCGAAAACGGCATTCGGTTCGGGAATCGCGGCATTGTGGTCAGCGCCGAGGCTCTCCAAACCGATGCGCATCAGGGCCCGCGCACTCTCGAAATCTGCCTGCGACCCACCCGTGCAATCGGATCGGGCACGATCCTTGCACTGGACGATTACCCTGACCCTGAGTATGTTTTCGCATTAAGGCAATTCGATGCGGGCATCGCCGTGCAGTGGCCCGCTCTGGATCGCCGCGGAAAACTGGTTCGGCAGTGGTGGAAGACGAACAACGTATTCGAGGCGGGCAAAAGCGTCGTCCTCACAATCACCGCTGGTCAGGGAAAGCCGGTCCTCTACGTCAACGGAACAGCAGCCAGTGCATCATCGGAGTCGAACCTCAGTGCCGCGGATCTGAAGGGCGAGCTGATCCTCGGCAATTCCGCGATCCAGGATAGCTGGCACGGTGACCTGAAAGGGCTGGCGATCTACGAAAGCGCGCTCCCCCCACCCCGGATTGAGAAGCACGCCCGCCGCTGGCTGGGTGGGCAGACTCCGGTCCTGAACGACGACGAAGTTCCGGCAGTTCTCTATCGATTCGACGAAGCCGGCGGGAGCGTTGTCCACGATCGAGGTTCCGGCGGCAATCCGCTCCTGATCCGGTCCCGTTATTTCATTCTCGATCCCGCGTTCCTTGAGCCTGTCTGGAAACCGTTTCGCAGCCGGTGGGATGGCTGGATGACGCTCAGTTACTGGTCCGACGTCGCCATTAACATTGGTGGCTTTATGCCGTTCGGATTCTTCTTCGCTCTGCGGCTTTCCTTTTCCCCGACCGTTCGAAGGCCGCGCATGACAGCACTCCTGTTCGGGGCGGCAATCAGCCTGGCGATCGAGACGCTGCAGTACTTTCTTCCTACGCGAGACTCCAGCATGACTGATCTGTTGAACAATACGATCGGTACTGCGATCGGCGTGGGGTTCTGTCGGCCCCGTTGGATTCACGCCCGAATGTGGCAGAAAATCTCATAGATCCACTCCATCGGGTACTGAAGTACCGGCTTCACTGCACCTCCTGGGAGCACCTGATCCCTCTGATTCGTCATTTTCGTGTGCTCGCATCACGCCGTAACCTGTAATGGAAGAACCCGGCGGTGCGTCTGCATTCGAAGTTTCCTCGAGTCCGCGGGAACCGGCACAGGGCAGCGCGGGTAGGTAGTTGAGGCCTTCGAATATGATGAAGATCTCAGTACCTTTTCATGCCAATAACAAATTCAAGCGATCCCAGGACCAGCCCGAGCTCGAAAATCATGCGCAGAATTTCTTACCTGTATCTTTCGCTGGCCGGGAGCATCTGGAAACGCCTTCCCCAGTCCGCGCGCAACGGTTCCTCCGGTCGTGCCTGGGGCCGCCATCTGGACCGCTTGGTTCGTCGGACTGCCGACCGCAAACAATACTTCGCGACCTTCTTTCTGCGCAACCGGGCTGAGATGGAGATGCTCCGTCGCCTGGCTGATCAGAAGCCGGCCGGCGGCAGCTTGAATATCACCGTGCTCGCGTGTAGTAAAGGCGCCGAAGTGTACTCGATGCTGTGGGCGATTCGTTCGGCGCGTCCTGACCTTCAGCTCAACGTGCACGCGATTGATATCTCTCAGGAAATTGTCGACTTCGCCGCGAAGGGCGTTTATTCGCTCAGCGGTTCCGATGCCATGGCCTCGGCCAACGAAGACGCTGCCAGAAAAAAAGGGGACGTCAGCTGGAATACTTCCCGGGACCAGAATGCGTCGATGTTCGAACGCGTTTCGCCTGAAGAAGCCGACGCGATATTCGAAATCGAGGGGAATCAGGCGACCGTCAGGCCCTGGCTGCGCCAGGGAATCACGTGGATGTGCGGCGATGCCGGCGATCCCGGGCTGCAGACTACCCTCGGTCCGCAGGATATCGTCGTCGCCAATAGGTTTCTCTGCCATATGGAACCCCCCGACGCGGCAAGCTGCCTGCGCAACATAGGGAAGCTGGTCAAGCCCGGCGGGTATCTCTTCGTTACGGGAATTGACCTCGATGTACGCGCGAATGTGGCTCGTCAGGAACGCTGGAGTCCGATCGGGGACCTGTCCAGAGAAATTCACGAGGGTGACACTTCAATCCTTTCCGGATGGCCGCTGAATTACTGGGGCCTCGAACCGTTCGACCATCGCAGACCCGACGCCCAGATTCGCTACGCGTCGGTCTTCCGCCTGGGCGAGCCAGTTGCTCAGCATCGGGAACTAGCCAGTTCGGAACGCTCCGGAAGGTAGAGTGCGATGCAGTTTTCCGAAACAGCAGTAGCAGGTGTATGGGTGATCGATCCGGACTTCCGCGGCGACGATCGTGGCCGGTTTTTTCGCGCATGGTGCTCAAAGGAATTCGCGGACCATGGAATTCATTTCGCACCCCAGCAGGCGAATATGGGATTCAGTGCGCTTAAAGGTACGCTTCGCGGTATGCACTATCAGGTTGAGCCCGCGCTCGAAGCTAAACTGGTCCGCTGTACCCGCGGAGTCATGTTCGACGTGGCGCTCGATGTGCGTCCTGGTTCTGCAACATACGGGGAGTGGTTCGGCGTCGAATTGTCCGAGGAAAATGGGCGCATGCTCTATGTGCCGGAGCACTGCGCGCACGGCTACCAGACGCTCGAGGCTCGCACCGAGATGCACTACATGACTTCTCAGGTTTATACGCCCAGCGCATGCCGCGGGGCGCGCTTTGACGATCCCGCGTTTCGAATTCAATGGCCGCTGCCTGCGACCGCGGTTTCTGAGCAGGACCGCAACTGGCCCCTCGTAGCGTCTGACAACGCGAAACCCAATGTGGAATCGGTTTTAACAGGACAGAAGCTCGACAATTTTTGATTCTTACTACAATTTTTTGGCCCCGCCCTAGACTATGGAACAACAAAATCAAGAACCGCGCGTCCTCGTGTTTTCGCAGCGCAATGCGGCCAAAAAGCTCCCGTTCCGTTGCGCCCATTTCGAATTCGAGGACGTAATCGCAGAGGTTGACTCTGTCGAACTTCTTGCGCCTCGTTTCGATCAGTCAACACGACGGCATCATTACGCCAAGCAACTCGCGTACCATACCCCGCTCGTGCTCAATCCCGGGATGGAACAAAAGAACTTTACGCGCTCCTACGATTTGTTTGTGGCTGTCTGCGGTGACCCCACCGACATGCTCCGCATCGACGCCATCGGCAACTGGAGGGAGCGCTGCAAAAAAACAGTCATCGTGATCGATGAATTGTGGGTCACGCAGATGGCCGCCTACGGCAATTACCTGCGCATGCTGAAAAAGTTCGACCTGGTCTGCCTCTATTACAGCCAGAGCCCCGGCCCCCTCAATCAGAGAATCGGCCCCCGGAGCATGTATCTGCCCCCGGCCGTCGATGCCATCCGCTTCTGTCCGTACCCCAATCCGCCCCAGCGACTCGTCGACGTCTACAGTATCGGACGCAGATCCGCCGCCACGCATGAGGCTCTCCTGAAACTCGCTGCTGATCAGGGTCTCTATTACGTTTACGACACCACGTCCGCGGATCAGGTTCTGAACCCAACCGATCACCGCCAGCTGTATGCCAATACGCTGAAGAGGAGCCGCTACTTCATCGTGAACCCTGGCCTGATCGACCGCCCGGATATCCGCGGTGACCAGATCGAGATCGGCTATCGGTATTTCGATGGTGTCGCGGCCGGAGCGATCAACGTGGGAGAGCGGCCCGACAACGACGTGTTCGCGAAGCTCTTTGACTGGCCCGATCCGATGATCGACTTCCCTTATAATTCGCCGGATTTTGCCAAAGTCATCAAACAGGTTGAAAGCGATCCCGAAAAAGAGGATCGGATGCGCCGGGCCAATGTGCGCCAGGCGCTGCTGTTACACGACTGGGTATATCGTTGGGAAACAATTCTCAACGCCGTGGATATGAAACCTCTGCCGCAAATTGCCGGAAGGAAAACACGGCTGCGCAATCTCGCCGACCTTGCAGCCGGGCACCCGCCAGGGCAAACTGAAACCACGCCCCAGGAGAAAGCTGTAGTGCAGAGGATCCCGTCGCTCAACAACTGATATTCAGGTCTCGAATACGCAAAGCTCCATTTTAAGTAACTCTTTTTTGCCTGTGCTAGTCGGACGCAATGAGCTCAAACCAGGAAATGCAATCCAGGATCGCCATCCTGCACCACACCGGCGGCGGCAACCTCGGCGACGATGCCATTATGGACGTCGTCATCCACAATATTCGCCTGCGCTGGCCTCTTGCGGAGATTACCGCATTCTCCATGAATCCCGACGACACCGGGAAACGGCACGGCATCCCCTCCTATCCCATTCGCAGACATACCTGGGGTATCGGTTACAGAGCTGAGGGGAACGAAAACGCGGGAACGATCCACGGGTTACACAACTGGCTGAGGACAACCAGAAACCCGATCATTCACCTTCCCAGGACTATCCTGCGCGAGTTGGGTTTTCTGGTTACATCGTTCCGTAAGCTCAGGCCGTTTGACATGCTCATCGTCAGCGGAGGAGGTCAGCTCACGGAGCGAAGCGGCCCTTGGGGCTTTCCCTATGCGATTCTGATCTGGATTATGATGGCGAAACTCGCCGGTGTCAGACGTATTTTTCTCAACGTCGGCGCCGGCCCGCTGCGCCACCCCCTCAGCAAATTCTTCGTTCGCCGATCGCTCTATGCTGCGAATTACGTTTCCTTCCGCGACGAGCCATCGCAAGCTCTTGCCAGACAAATAGGATTTACCGGCAGGAGTCGCGTCTTCCCGGACAACGTATACAGCCTTGAAGTCACCATCCCGAAGACTTCCGCGGACGCACGGCAGGGCCCGCTGGTTGGTCTGGCCCCCATGCCCTGGCCGTTTTGCGATCCCCGGGAATACCCCTCGGAGAATCTTCAGGCTCTCTACGAGGAGTACCTCGCGAAGTTTGCAACCTTCGCTTCCTCCCTCGTTCGATACTCCTGCTCGCTCGATCTGTTTGGCAGCGACGCTGGCGCTGACCCTTCCGCGATCGAGGATTTGCGCAATGTTTTGCGAGCGCAGCAGAACATCGACACACCACCCTATGCGCCGGTCGATTCCGTGGATGGTTTGCTCTCCAGGATGGCAGGAATGGATTATGTCGTCACCTGCCGGTTTCACGGCGTGGTACTGGCCCATATTCTCCACAAACCGGTCCTTGCCATCTCCCACCATCCAAAGGTGGCCGATCTGATGAGCGCGCTCGGCCTCTCCCGGTATTGCGTCGATATCCGAAACTTCGACCCGATCTCGCTGGCAGATACCTTTGCTTCTCTCGTCGATCACACGCGGGAAGTCAAAAGCAGCATGGCAGAGAGCCTGGCGGTCTACCGTTTGAGAGCAGCGGCGCAGTTCGACGAGTTATTCCCATCGTCACTGAACGAAGTCAGGCACGACCTCGGTCGGGAATGGCAGAACCATGGAACGGGCCTGCCCCCCGAAGTCCGGCGGAGTCAGGTCTGAAAACTGCAGCTTCCAGCCGGCCGGTTCAGTCGCTGGATTCATAGCTCCAAAAAGAACAAGACTATTGAGTTGAAGAAGGAGAAGCACCATGAAAGTGGTTCTGTTCTGCGGTGGAATGGGTCTGCGCATTCGCGACGCCGAAAATATTCCGAAGCCGCTGGTCCAGATTGGATACCGGCCTGTCCTCTGGCATGTGATGAAGTACTATGCCCACTACGGCCATAAGGATTTCATCCTTTGCCTGGGCTATGGCGCGGACGCTATTAAGCGCTACTTCCTCGATTACAGCGAGTGCGCATCCAACGATTTCGTCCTGTCTCAGGGCGGCCGCAAGGTCGAGCTCTACAACAGCGACATCCACGACTGGCGCATTACCTTCGCCGACACCGGCATCAACTCCAATATCGGCCAGCGACTGAAGGCCGTCGAGCGCTACCTCGACGGAGAAGAAGAATTTTTGGCCAACTACAGCGACGGTCTCACCGACCTCCCGCTTCCCCAGCAGCTCGACCAGTTCCATCGCAATAACAAGATTGCCAGTTTCCTGTGCGTTCTCCCCAACCTCAGCTATCACGTCGTCTCCACCGAGCCCGGTAACAGCCTGGTGACCGGCGTCCACGCCATTACCAATGGTTCCGTGCGTATCAACGGTGGATACTTCGCCTTCAAAAAAGAGATCTTCAAGTACATCGAAGAAGGCGAAGAACTCGTCATCGAACCATTCCAGAGACTGATCGATCAAAAGCAGCTGCTCGGTTACACTTACGACGGCTTCTGGGCCGGCATGGATACATTCAAAGACCGGCAGCAGCTGGACACGCTTTGGGGTGGCGGAAATGCTCCCTGGCATGTGTGGAGAAACAACGGGACAGAAGATGTCAAAGAAGCCGCGCCGGTTCCGGTTGCCGAATTTCTCGACCGCCGCAGCGCTGTGGGCAATGGCATTACCGGATCCCGCAAACCTGCTCGTATCTGACCTCGGTCCGATCATTCAAGTAGGAAAACAATCATCATCGGCCTGTACGGCCTGAATAACTGGAGATATGCAAATGAGTGTCGATACTGCCCTGCAACAGCTGGAAGCATCGGGTAACCCCATTCGCGTCGGTATGGTCGGCGCCGGAGCAACGGGCCGCGCCATCGCCCTGCAGCTGGGTACCCCGGTTCCCGGTATGCGGCTGGTGGCGATTTGCAACCGCACCCCCGAGCACGGGGAACGAGCCTTCCGCGAGGCCGGTTTTCCGCGCTGTACACATGTCAATTCCTCCCGCGAGGCTGAAGATCAGATCCTCCGGGGCGTGCCTGTGCTCGCCACTGACCCAACCGTCCTGACCGGGTGTAACGCGATCGACGTGATCCTCGAGGTCACAGGTACCATCGAAGCCGCCGCTGGTGTGGTCCTCGATGCGTTCAGGCACGGCAAGCACGTGGTGCTGGTCAACGCCGAACTGGACTCCCTGGTTGGACCCATCCTCAAAGTGAAGGCCGACGAGGCGCGCGTCGTGCTCACACACACCGATGGTGACGAGCCCGGCGTCGCGATGACGCTGCTGCGCTATCTGCGCACACTCGGATTGAAAATCGTCGCAGCCGGCAACATCAAGGGCATGGTCGACTACTATCGCAACCCGGAAACGCAGCGTGCGTTTGCGGAGAAGAACGATCAGGACGTTCGCAAAGTCACCTCCTTTGCCGACTCGACAAAACTTTCCATGGAGGCCACCGTCCTCGCCAATGCGACCGGATTCAGAGTCGGTCGCCGCGGTATGTTCGGTCCGCCCTGCACATACGTGCGCGACGTGGCGAATCTGCTGCCCGAAAAGGAGATGCTCGAAACCGGACTCGTCGACTTCGCCCTCGGCGCGGCCCCGCATACCGGCGCCTTCGTGATCATCCACGAGACAGCACCGCTGAAGAAGGCGCAACTTGCCTACTACAAACTCGGCGATGGGCCCTTCTACGTCTTCTATACCCCGTTCCATCTGCCCCATCTGCAGATTGCCTCGACCATCGGTCGTGCGGTCATCAACCGCGACGCAACCGTGGCCCCCCTCGCTGGTCCGGTTTGCGAGGTGGTCAGCGTCGCCAAACGCGACCTCAAAGCGGGCGAACGTCTCGATGGCATTGGCGGCTTCTGCACCTATGGTCTCATCGACAATGCCCCAGCAGCGCGCGGCCTCAGGGCTCTCCCTATCGGACTTTCTGAAGGATGTGTTCTGCGGCGCAATCTGCCCAAGGACGCCGTCGTCAGCTTCGACGATGTCGATTCTGTCCCGCAGGGCATTGCCGGAACGTTGTGGCAGGAGCAGAATGCCCGTTGGCCGCTGGTTAGGAAATCGCCCGACGAATCCTCACTACCCTCTGAAATTGTCGCGGGAGTTCGATGAACGTCAATCGCTCCTTCTGGCAGGGCCGGCGCGTGTTTCTTACCGGGCACACCGGCTTCAAAGGCAGTTGGTTGTCGCTCTGGCTCAACAGGCTCGGGGCCGACGTCACCGGCTTCGCGCTTGACCCTCCCACCCAGCCGAATCTCTTCGAGCAGGCGCGCGTCGCAGGCAAGCTGCGCTCGCTGCGCGGTGATGTTCGCGACTTCGCTCAACTCAAAAGTGCGATGGCCGAGTGCCGCCCCGAAGTCGTTCTTCATCTCGCGGCGCAGTCCGTGGTGAAGACCGGTTACGACGACCCCATCGGCAATTACGCTTCAAACGTTATGGGGACCGTGCATGTGCTGGAAGCCATGCGTCTTCTCCGGCAGCCCTGTGCCGTTGTCAACGTCACCAGCGACAAGTGCTACGAAAACCGCGAGTGGATCTGGGGCTATCGCGAAAATGAGCCGATGGGCGGCCACGATCCCTACTCCAACTCCAAAGGCTGCGCCGAACTCGTCACCAGCGCTTATCGCGATTCATTCTTTCTGCCTGAGACAATCGCCGAACATGGCGTTGCTCTGGGCAGCGCGCGCGCCGGCAACGCTATCGGCGGTGGCGACTGGACCAGCCATCAGTTGATTCCCGACCTGATGCGTGCTTTTCTCGATGGCAAGCCCTGTCTGATCCGCAATCCTTCAGCCTGGCGCCCGTGGCAGTTTGTTCTTGAACCGCTGCGCGGGTACCTCATGCTCGCAGAGCGACTCGCGGAAGATGGCCCGCGCTTTGCCTCGGGATGGAACTTTGGACCGGCCGACTCCGATGTCCAGCCGGTGAACTGGATCGCGGACGAACTGGTTCGCCTGTGGAGCGGCCGCGCTTCATGGTCACTCGACTCCGCCGCCCATCCGCACGAGGCCCACGCGCTCAAGCTCGACGCTTCAAAAGCAGCCACCGGCCTGCATTGGCGCCCCGTGCTCTCGCTCAGCCAGGCTTTGGCATGGATCGCCGAATGGTACAAAGGCTTTCAGGATGGGGCAGACCTTCAGCAACTCACCCTGAACCAGATTGAACAGTATGAGACCCTGACCCGGAACGACAGCTGATTCCGGCATTCCCCCAAAAGTGTGGCACGAATGTTACTCAGGATTTGCCTCTGATCCCCAACTTAGGGATTGCGCAGAACCCACCACCCCGGAGAGAATTTACCTAAATGTCTACGCCCAACATCGTTATTCTGGGAAGCGGTATGGCCGGCTTCGGCGCCGCTCACCGGTTGCATCAGGAAGGCATCGCGCCCGTCATGTACGACAAGAATTCGTACTACGGCGGCCATACGATGTCGTTCCGCTACGAAAGCGGCTTCCTCTTTGACGTTGGCCCCCATATCTCCTTTACCAAGGACCCACGTATCCAGGAATTATTCGCGGAAAGTGTAGGCGGGCGCTACGAGACCATTCCCATCTCTCTGAACAACTATTGGCAGGGCTATTGGCCGCCACACCCCGTGCAGCTCCACATGCATGGCTTGCCCGAAGAGACCATCATCAAGGTCATCACCGATTTTCTCGATGAACGTAACGGTCCCGAGCGCACGATCAACAACTACGCGGACTGGCTCTACGCCAGCTTCGGTAAAACGTTTGCCGAAACGTTCCCCATGCAGTACACGCGCAAATACCACACCACCGAAGCGGCGAACATGAGCACCGACTGGCTTGGACCGCGCATTTACCGCGCCAGTCTCGAGGAAATGCTGCGTGGCGCGCTGTCTGCGTCGGCCCCGCAGGTGCACTACATCACCCACTTCCGCTACCCGAGCGAAGGTGGATTTCGCCTCTACCTCAATAAATTTGTCCCCATGGGAAACCTCAAGTTAAACCACGAGCTCATCTCCGTCGACCCGCGCGCGCGAGAGCTGCGCTTCTCGAACGGCCTCGTCACCAGCTACGACTCGCTGGTTTCGTCGGTGCCTCTGCCCGACCTGATCCGCATGATCAAGGATGCGCCCGCCGATGTCGTCGACGCTGCTGCCCGCCTCACCTGCTCCACCTGCGTGCTGGTCAACATCGGCCTCAATCGCGCCGATATTTCCAACGCCCACATGACCTACTTTTACGATCAGGATATCTGCTTCAGCCGCCTCGGTTTCCCGTCGATGCTCTCCGCGAAGAATGCCCCTCCGGGCACTGGCAATATTCAGGCAGAAGTCTACTTCTCTGACAAGTACAAGCCTTTCTCCGGTCACGCTGACGACTGGATCGAACCCGTCATTCGCGACCTTCGTAAAGTCGGCCTCGTGCGCGACGACGACAAGATCCTCGACAAGAAAGCGATGTTGCTGAAGTACGCCAACATCATCTTCGATCTCGAACGTGCCGCCTCTCTCAAAATCGTCCACGCTTACCTCGACGACATCGGCATCGCCTACTGCGGTCGCTATGGAGACTGGGGCTACATGTGGACAGACGAAAGCTTTATCAGCGGCGAAAAGGCTGCTGACCGCGCTCTCTCGGCCGTCGTCTCCTCAACCTGAGTCAGCCAGTGGCCTCGCCTCTCCCATACTCCGGAAAGTCCGCATTTCTATGATCAATCTGAACCTCGACGTAAAAAAAGACGGGGCCCTCAAAGTCCTCTGTCTCGGTTCCCATTCCGACGATATTGAGATCGGCTGCGGCGGCACCATCCTCCGCCTCATCGATCAGTATCCCAAGTGCACGTTCCACTGGGTTGTTTTCAATGCCATGGGAGTTCGCAAAGCCGAGGCACAGAAAGCGGCAGAATCCTTTGCCGGCGCCGATCGCCTCGAGCGCGTGATGCTAAAAGAATTTCCCGACGGATTCATGCCTTTCGTTGGCTCCGAGGTGAAGGCCACCTTCGAAGAACTGAAGCAGAAGATCGATCCGGACCTCATCTTCACCCATCAGTCCCGCGACGCGCATCAGGACCATCGCCTTTTGTCCGAGCTGACCTGGAATACTTTCCGCAATCATTTCATCCTCGAATACGAAATTCCCAAATACGATGGCGACATGGGAAGACCCTCCGTGTTTGTCCCGCTCACCAGGGAACTGTGCCAGGCCAAGGTCAGCCGTCTGATCGATGCCTTTGCGTCACAGCGGAGCCGAAGCTGGTTCCAGGAATCCACTTTTCATTCCCTGATGCGCCTGCGCGGCATGGAATGCAATGCCCCCAGCGGCTATGCCGAAGCATTCTATTGCCGAAAAGCGGTGCTCTGACGTGATCGCGTTCACCTGCCAACAGGGAAGGGAAGCAACCCTTCGCCCCAGATACGTGGGAGCCCGATGAAAGACCTGAAGCAACGAACGATGCGTGGCGGCCTCGCCAGGATCGTTTCGCAGATTACCACTCTTCTGCTGCGAACCGGCACGCTCATGATCATGGCCCGCCTCCTGCTTCCCAAAGACTTCGGTCTGGTCGGCATGGTCACCGCTGTGATCGGCGTCTTCAGCGTTTTTCGCGACTTTGGGCTCTCCGCAGCCGCTGTCCAGCGTCAGTCCATCACCACCGATCAATCCTCGACCCTCTTCTGGATTAACGTAGCCGTCGGATTGGCGCTGGGGTTGATCGCTATTGCACTCGGACCCTTCATCGCTGCGTTTTATCACGAGCCTCATCTGGCGGGCGTCACCGCCGTGCTGGCTACGGCCTTCGTCTTTAACGCCTGCGGCGTGCAGCACAGCGCTCTTCTCGAACGCCAGATGCGTTTCGTCATGCTGTCGATAATCGACATCGTTTCGCTCGCCGTCAGCACTTCGATCGGTATCGGGATGGCACTCCGCGGTTTTGGATACTGGTCCCTCGTTGCTACCTCCACCGTCACTCCTCTGGTCTACACCATCGGCGTTTGGTTCGCGACCCGATGGGTTCCGGGACGGCCGCGCAAGCACCTCGAGATTTTCCACATGATGCGCTTCGGCGGTACTCTCACGCTGAGTGGCCTCATCATGTACTTCGCCATGAACCTCGACAAGGTCCTCCTCGGACGATTCTGGGGTGTCGACGCGCTCGGCATTTACGGCCGCGCATACCAGCTGGTCAACATACCAACCGACAATCTCAACTCCGCGGCGGGCGGCGTAGTCTTCGCCGCGCTCTCGCGGCTGCAGGATCAGCCGGCTCGCCTCAGGAACTTCTTCCTCAAAGGTTATTCGCTGGTTCTGTCTCTTACGGTTCCCATCGCGATGATGTGCGGATTATTCGGCGACGACATCATTCACGTCTTCCTCGGGCCTAAGTGGAATTCTGCAGTTCCCATCTTTCGCCTGCTCGCGCCCACCACCCTCGGCTTCGCCATTCTCTCTCCTCTCGGATGGCTCCTTTCCTCATGCGGCCTCGTCGGACGCGGTCTCCGGATTGCCTTCGTGCTCGCTCCGATTCTCTTCGCAGGGTATGCCGTGGGCCTGCACTGGGGCCCCATGGGAGTTGCCACCGCCTACTCAACCGTGATGATGCTCGCGGTCATTCCCCTGATCGCCTGGGCTCGCAGCGGAACCCCCGTACTTCTGTCGGATCTCCTGCTTTCGATCGGGCGCCCCATCCTGTCTGGAGTGGTCGCCGGGGCAGTGGCCTTTACGCCGCGCCTGCTCTGGGGTTCAATGTTCTCCCCGCTTCCCCGGCTTGTGTTGGCCGGCGGCATTCTCGTTTGCGTTTACCTCGGAATGCTCCTCGGTGTCCTCAAGCAAAAACAGCTGTATGTCGATATCCTGCGCGGATTCTTTAAGCCGCCGTCCACCGATGAGGTAGTGGCCGTCTCGGCCTGATTGCATGACAACCGCAGGCCATTTCCCGCTGCAAACAAACAGCTCACAATGACGAGCAGCCGCCGTTAATATCAAATTCCTGTTATCCATAAATGAGAGAAACGATGACCGTGACTTCTTTCGACAGAACCGCCGATATTCTGCAGAAGATTGAGAGCCGCCAGGCCCGCATCGGGATTGTCGGCATGGGCTACGTGGGCTTGCCGCTCGCTTTGTTGTTCAGCGAGGCGCGCTTCCGCGTCACCGGGTTCGATATCGACTCCCGCAAAGTCGACACACTGAATAACGGTGGCTCCTACATCGTGCGTATTCCCGGCACCGAAATTCAGCTCGCCCGCGAGAGCGGCTTTTCCGCCACCGCCGACTACGCGCAGATCGCCGTGATGGACGTCATCATCATCTGCGTGCCGACTCCGCTGAACGAGTACCACGAGCCGGACCTCAGCTACATCACCGGAACTGTGAACAGCATCGCCCCTCACGTGCATGATGGCCAGCTGATCATCCTCGAAAGCACCACGTATCCCGGAACAACCGAGGAAGTTGTTGTACCTCTGCTCGAGAAGGGAAGTCCCGGCGGGTTGCGCGTGACCCGCGACACCTCGACTCCGGGCTTCTACGTTGCGTTCTCGCCGGAGCGCGAAGATCCCGGTAACGATACCGTCGCTCGCCGCGATATTCCCAAGGTTATCGGCGGATGCGGACCGGCCGCTCGCGATCTCGCTTCCGCGGTTTACAGAACCATCTTCAACCGCACCGTTCCTGTTTCGTCCCCCGCGGCCGCGGAGATGACCAAGCTGCTCGAAAACATCTACCGCTGCGTCAACATTGCTCTGGTCAACGAGCTTAAGCAACTCTGCATGCGCATGGACATCGATTTATTCGAAGTGATCGACGCGGCGAAGACCAAGCCTTTCGGCTTCCAGGCCTTTTATCCCGGTCCCGGCCTCGGCGGCCACTGCATTCCCATCGACCCGTTCTATCTGTCCTGGAAGGCGAAAGAGTTCGACTTCAACACTCGCTTCATCGAACTCGCGGGCCAAATCAATCTCAACATGCCCTACTTCGTCGTTGAGAATGTCATCGAAGCGATGAGCCAGCAGGGTAAAGCTCTGCGCGGCTCACGCGTTCTGATTCTCGGGCTCGCTTACAAACGCGACATCGACGACCTGCGCGAATCGCCGTCGCTCACCATCATCGAGCTTTTGCAAAAACGTGGTGCCCGCGTCGAGTACAACGATCCCTTCTTCCCGACTGTCGGTCACGGCCGCAAATATGCGCTCAATATGACCAGCACGCCCCTCGAGAAGATTCCGGAGTTCGACTGCGTCGTCATTGTTACGGATCACTCCCAGTACGACTATCCTGCGATCGTTGCAAAGGCGAAGCTGGTCGTCGACACCCGCAATGCAACGCGCAACATCGACGCCCCGAACATCGCGAGGTCCTGACGCAGATTCCGTCGGTTATCCGCAAAACAAAAGGCCCGCCAAAATGGCGGGCCTTTTGCTTTGCTCAGAGGTAAGTCTCCCGTTTAGGGGATCGCCGCCGCGTACACGTTCGAGGGTGCGCTTTCCACTCCCGATGCATCCACGCTGGTGACCTCGTAGTTGTAGCTGTCGCCGGACACCACCGTGGTGTCGGTGAAAGTGGTTGGTGAGTTGATCGACGTATTCAGCAATTGATACGCCCCGCTGGCCGTGGATCGGTAGACGTTGTAACCTACTGCCGGATCGGTCGTGCTCGTCGGAGCATCCCAGGTCAGCTGCACTTCATAGGTCGGCGTCGAAATCCCGGTCCCGCTCAGCGCGATCGTCACAGTGCCCTGAGTCGGATCGTTGGTCGTGATTGTCACCAGGCCCGTTTCCGCGCCCACTGCGGTCGGATCGAACTGCAGATCCAGCGTTGCCGCCTGGCCCGGATTCAGGGTGACCGGGAACGTGACGCCGGACATGGTGAAGCCGGTCCCCGTCAGTGTCCCCGTACTGATGGTCAGTGGCGCGCCTCCTGAAGAGGTCAGCGTCAGCGTCTGCGTGGCTGGTGTGTTCAGGCCCACGTCGCCGAAGGCGATCGTCGTAGACCCAAGCGTCAGTCCAGGCGCCCCTCCGCTTAACTGCAGAACGAGCGTTTTAGCCACACCGCTCGCCGTTGCCGTCAGTGTCGCGGTTTGAGACGACGTTACCGCCGCAACCGTCGCGGTGAACGGAGCTGATGTGGCGCCCGCTGACACAGTCACCGATGCCGGCACTGTGACCGCGGAATTGTTGCTGGCTAGTGCTACTGCCAGACCCCCGGCCGGGGCCGCTGCACTCAGCGTGACCATGCACGCATCGGTCCCCGCGTCCGTATACGACATCGTGGCGCAGGAGACACCGCTGAGCGCGCCCGTTGTCGCATCGCCGGTTCCGCTCAGACTGATCGTTGTCGTTGGGTTCGTCGTCGCGTTGCTGGTGATTACGATTGTTCCGGTCATGGCCCCGGCGGCAGTCGGATCGAACGTGACCTGCAGCGTTGCCGTTTGTCCCGGGTTCAGCGTTAGCGGGAATGTCGCCCCGCCCATAGTGAAGCCGGATCCGCTCAGCGCGGCAGCACTGATCGTCAGCGCCGAGGTGCCGGACGAAGTCAGCGTGACCGACTGGCTGGTTGGCGTGTTGAGGTCCACATCCCCGAACGACAGATTGTTCGTGCTCAGACTCAGCGCCGCAGTTTGCGCGCTCAGCCGCAGCGAGTAGACCTTTGAGTTTCCATTGGCAGCCGCCGTCAGCGTTGCCGTCTGCGTCGACGTGACCGCCACCGCTGTCGCGGTGAATGTCGCGGTGCGCGCTCCGGACGCCACCGTCACCGAGGCTGGTACCGTCACCGCCGAATTGCTGCTGCTCAGCGCAACCGCCAACCCTCCTGTCGGAGCGGCCCCATTCAGCGATACCGTGCACGAGTCCGTTGCCGCCCCCGTGATGGTCGCATTCGCACAGGTGAGCCCACTTAGGGCACCTGCAGCCGATTGCCCCGTCCCACTCAGGCTGATCACCACCGTCCCGTTGGTTGCGGCGTTGCTGACGACCGTGATTTCCCCCGTCGCCTGCCCCGCGGTAGTCGGGTCGAACTGCACCTGCACGCTTACCGACCGCCCCGGATTCAGAGTCACCGGGAACGCTGCGCCCGAAATCGTGAAGCCCGCTCCCGTCACCGCCGCCGAGTTGATCGTCAGCGGAGAAGTTCCCGAAGACGTCAGTGTCACCGATTGTGTGGCGGGTGTGTTGAGATTAACGTCCCCAAACGTCAGATCGGTTGCGCTTAGGCTCAGAGCCGGCGCATCCGCCTCGAGCTGCACCGCAAAAACCTTCGAATAGGGCCCTGCCTTAGCGACCACGTTCGCTGTCTGATTCGATGTGACCGCCGTCGCGGTGGCCGTGAAGAATCCGCTGCTCGACCCCGATGGAATTGTAACCGTTGCCGGCACAGTAAGAGCACTGTTGCTGCTGGACAGGTTCAGGGTCACCCCGTTGACTGGCGCTGCCGCCGTTAGTGTCACCGTGCAGGCATCGCTGCCCGCTCCCATGATCGTGGCGCTCTGGCAGAAGAGCGTGCTCAGAACTCCCGTTGTCGCAGCACCGTTTCCGCTCAGAGCGACCGTGGCCGTTCCGTTTGCAGGTGCGTTGGTGGCAATGGTGATCGCCCCGGTTACCTCTCCCGTAGCCGTCGGGGCAAACTTCACCTGCAGGGTCACTCCATTTCCCGGATTCAGAGTCACAGGGAAGCTTTGACCCGCAATCGTGAATCCTGCCCCGGTTACGGTTGCCGAGTTAATCGTCAAGGGAGCTGTGCCCGAAGAGGTCAGCGTCAGGAACTGTGGGGTCGACTGGCTGTTGACGGTGACATCTCCGAACGACAGGCTGTTCGCGCCCAGGCTCAGTGCCGCTGTTCCGCCACTCGCTGGCTGCGGGTCGAGCTCCAGCTCATAATCTGCTGAACTGGAATCCAGGGTCGCCAAAATCGTGGCGTTCTGTTTCGCACTCACCGCCTGTGCCACCGCTGTAAAGGTCGCGCTGGTCGCGTTGGCAGCCACCGTCACGCTGGAAGGAACCGTTAGAGATGAATCGTTGCTCGACAGATCCACACTGTCCCCGCCCGCGGCCGCTGCCGCGTTCAGCGTCACGGTGCAGTTCACCGTGCCCGCCCCCGTGATCGCCGCGCTCGCGCACGACATCCCGCTCAAAGAAGCTGTTTGCGCTGCTGCGGCGCTGGCTTCCGTATACGTGTAATCGGCGGATTGCCAGTTGCCCTGGATCTCTGAGAGCAGCCGCACATACAGTGTTGCCCCCTCCGTCGGCAATCCCGTCATGCTCGTAGAAACCGTATTTCCCGTCGCTGCGCCTTTGCTGTAAGTACCCACATTCTGCGATCCCACCCCGGTCGTGCCTACCCAAAGCTGGTATCCAGTCACACCGCTTCCTGCCGACCACGTGAACGTCTGCGAGGAGCTCGACAGCACGCTGCCCGGCGACGGGCTCACCATGGCTCCTGGCGCATTTGCCGCTGGTGCCGCGCCTGTGCCGCTCAGACTGACGGTGGGGTTTCCCGATGTGGAGTTGCTCGTCAGTGCCAGGGTGCCCGTGGCTGCGCCAGCTGCCGTGGGACTGAACCGAATGCTCACCGTATAGGTGCCGCCGCCCGCGACCGTAACCGGCATGTTGCTTTGCGCCGGAACAGAGAATGGCCCAGTCACACTGAGCGACGAAATCTGCACCGAATCTGTGGTGTTGTTCTTGAGCGTAACCGTCGCGCTGGACGTCTGACCTACCGTGACGATTCCAAACGAAAGTGTGTTGGCTGACGCAACCAGGCTCCCAGTCGCCGTGACCTCGGCTCCGCCCGAGATCGATCCGCATCCTGACAAAATCATCGCTGCGCAGCACGACGCGACCGTAGCCACGGCGGCGTACCAGACTGTGGATTTCCGAAAACCAGCGGGGGAATGAGATGAAGGACGACCAATTTGTAACTTGCCGGAAGACCTGCGGACAACATTGCGGGCAAAGCCCGCAGCGGCTTCAAAGAATATCGAGCGCATCTACCTCACCTCTTGCAAACCAAAAAATGTCAAACTGTCTGGGCTATTCCAGCCCGAGGCGCAGTAAAGTCGGTGCTCCTCAGTAGCCGGGGAAGGGCCCACTTACGAAACTTTCGGGCCGGTTCGTATGAACGAACTGACGAATAAAGTTAGCTTCATATAGGCACGCCAGTCACCAACTTTTTCAACAGCTAGTTACTTTTGTGCTTTTGGGCGTAAATGCCGTAATTTGACGTTTTCGGTGCTCTTTTGCAGCCAGTTTGTTGCTCTTAGAGTTATTGTTCCATGTAGGAATTGCGTTGAAAGTAGACAAATCTTACCAGTTTTAGTAACCTGCATGGCGATTACTTTGGTACTATTTGCACCATCGGCGATGCACTGAAGATCCTTTCTTTGACCGATTTCTCCTCAAACGACTGACCGGATGCCATCCGAAACTGTGCGAAAGAGTGCTGTTCGTCGATCGCGAGACCCCTTACTGCTTTCCTGACAGAGCGAAACCCCACGCCTCTGCGCCGAAAGATGGAGAACACAAGGGAGCAGGCTTCTCCCACGAAGCTGGTCATTTCCCATTCAGATCAGGAAATGCTTATTGACCGCAGTGCAACGAAAAAGGGCGGCCGCCTAACCGCTTCATCAGCACTTCCAGTTCTCGCAAACGAACAGGGGTTTTCCTGCCAACGGAAAGCGGAGTTTTGTTTCAGAGCGAGACCAATCGCGCCCAGATCCATGCGCTGCCGCCCTCGATCAGGATGTCTCCGGAACCATTTCTGGAGGGGAAAGCTGTAAACATCCGTAAAGTCATCACTTGAACCATCGGTTCACATGGAAAAGTTGAGGCACGCCGGCCTCCAAACCTAACTTATCCACAGCTTTACCATCACCCAAAATCCCTCGAAAGAGTACCCCAAAGAGTCATTGACCGGCCGTTTTTTCCCGGTTACCTTGGGTTGCAAGATTCAAGAATTTGCTCTCTGCGAGTGCGTTAGCAGGCGATCACTGCGGTCCCGCTCCCTCTGCGCCACTGCTGAGAGATTTTGAAAGATTTTAGTTGTCTTTGGTGCGAACGGGTATGGGCTCTGATTAGTTGATCCCCTCCCCGACAATTTTCATTTCCTGAACCGCAAAACTATTACTCCTCGCCGCCGTGTGCCCGTGTGCCCGTCGCTGAGCATGATCGATTTCTTTCTGAGGTTGAGTTTTATGTCGCCTGTGGTTGCTCCGCGCCGCTTCTCGTCTGTCCGCATTCTTTCTTTCCTCTTCGCCAATCTGATATGGGCAGTGCCCCTCTTCCTGGCACCCGCGGTCAACGCATCCGCGCAGGACACCTTCACCGTTTCGGTGACGAGCGACGATTCTGGTGTCTCACTGGCCACTGCGCAGGGAAACTGTCCTGCGAACAATCCCGGTGGCAGCGCCAGTTGCTCGCTCCGCGATGCGATGACGGCGGCCAGTGCCGATGCTAATTCGGCGATCGTCGATTTGACGGGCGTGACGGGCACCATCACGGCAACCAGCAATTTGCCCCAGGTATTTGCAGCTCCCACCGCAAACACCATCGCCTTCAATGGTCCGGGCGCCTCCGCGCTCACGGTTTCGGGCGCGAATGCATTTCAGCTGTTTGTCTTTCTTAACGGATCGGCGTCCTTCCAGAACTTCACCGTCGCTAACGGCTTTGTCAATGCCACCGGCGGCTGCACCTGCGACCCGGGCTATGGTGCCGGCATTTACGCCTATTCGAATGTCCCACTGACCCTGACCAACATGGTCATCACTGGGAACGTTGCGGCGAACGGCGCTGGCGGTGTTCTCGCTGGCGGGTCACTCTCGGTAACCGGCACCACTTTCTCCAATAACATCAGCCCCTCTTCCGGCGGCGGTATTGCGGGCGCCCTTTACGCCATCGGCTCACCTGCCACGGTCTACCAGAGCACTTTCTTGGGAAACTCCGCTTGGATCGGCAGCGCGATTTATACGTACACCCCGGTGACCCTGACAATCAGCGACAGCACGTTTGCCAATAATTCCAATGGGAGCGAAGGCGTCGTTGGTGGCAGCGGTGCGGTCTTCAATGACAACGGCAGTACTCTAATCATTCACGACAGCACCTTCTGGAACAACGTTGCCGCTGCCGGCCTGGGCGGCGCTCTTAACAACGCCGGCACGATGACCGTCACCGACAGTATCGTCGGCAATCCGGGGGACTCGTCGGGAACCGGGGAGTGCTACAGCGCCAACACCACGAACGGTGCGGGGTGCCCGAGTAACGGCGATGCTAACGGCAACGTTACCGCGCCTGCCACCTTCAATCTCGGGCCTCTCGGCTTCAACGGTGGACCGACGGAAACCCTGGTACCTCAATCGGGCAGTGCGGCCGTTTGCGGTGGCACCACCGCTGGCGCTCTCGACGCTGCGGGCGCCGCTCTTACCGTGGACCAGCGCGGCTTCGGTCTCGATCAGAGCTGCGCAACGGGCACAACGGACGCCGGAGCGGTCCAGACCAACTTCCTCAAAGTGACTTCCAGCGCCGATACTGACGGCGCCACCTGCGGCGCCACCTGCACTCTGCGCCAGGCGATGAACGTTGCGAACACCCAGGGCAACGGCGACATCACCATCGACTCTTCCCTGAACGGCGCCACTCTCTCGCTCACCGCCATCCTGCCCGAGATCGAAGGCTCGATCGATGTCTCCGGCCCCACCGGCGCCTTCACCATCGACGGCGGCGGCAAATATCAGGCGTTCTGGGTCGACGGCGGATCATCGCTGAGCATTTCGAACCTCACCATTCAAAATGCCTCCACCGCCACTACCGCATCCGGCGCGTTCGCTCAGGGCTACGGCGGCGCCATTTACAACGCCAGCACGTTGAGCGTGGCCAACAGCTCATTCCTCAACAACACAGCCGGCAGTGCAACCGGTGGTGGGCAAGCCAACCCCAGCGAAGGCGGCGCGATTCTCAATACCGGCACGCTGACGGTCACAAACTCCACCTTCTCCGGCAACACCGCATCCAACACTCCCACCTACGGCGGCAGCGGTGGCGCGATCACCAGCAGTGGCCCGCTAACCATCAGTGACAGCACCTTCGCCACCAATACGGCGAACGACGGCGGCGCAATCTATCTCGTCAGCAATCCTCAGACCACCATCGACTACAGCACTTTCTCCGGAAACACGACCAATACGGCCACCTTCTCAGGAGCGCTCTACAACCAGGGCATTCTCACGGTGCAGAACAGCACCTTCGCCGCCAACGTCAACGGCGGCATCCACAGCAGCGGGAGCACGCTCAGCGTTACCAACTCGATTTTCGCCGAGACGTCAGAGTGCGATCCATCCCAGTCGGCAGATTGCCCCAGCAGCGGATTCGGCAATGACTATGCAACCGCTCCGGTCAGTCTTGCGGCTCTGGGTAACTACGGCGGCCCGACTCCAACCATGCTCCCTCAGCCCGGCAGCAGCGCGATCTGCAGTGGCTTGAGCGCGGATATTCCCACCGGTATCTCCCAGGATCAGCGCGGCTTCTCCAACCAGAACAACACCTATACCGGTGTAACTCTGCCTTGCGTCGATGCCGGCTCAGCCCAGACGAATTACACCTCCGCGCAGTTTGTCGCGCCCGCCGGACCCTATGCCGGCTCGATCAACATTGCCGGGACCACGCCTCCGGTCATCGTTTCAGTCACGGAGAATGGACAGAACGTAGGCGGAGTAACCGTGCCTCTCGTCTTTGCAGGCACCGGAACCGCTACTGGAACGTCTGCGACCACCGTCGCGGGAACGGGCGCGACCTTCAACCTTCTTTCGGTTGACGCGACCGGCACCGACACCCTTTCAGTGAACCTCACCGTGGTGGGCACCGATGCTCTGACCGCCGGACCTGAGACGCTGAACGTAAATCCCGCCGGAACCACAACCACCACGACCACAGAGGCCGTGCCGTCACCCAATGCCTTCGTCACCACTGCCACAGCGACACCCGTCACCCTCAGTGCGACGGTGACAAGCACTGCAACCGTGAATGAAGGCTATGTCGCCTTTACGGTGCACAGTGGCAGCGCCACCGGTCCCGTAATCGGCAATGCGGTTGGCCCGATTGCTGTCAACTCCGGCGCCACAGGCAACGTCACCTACACCATCCCCGCCAGCGAACCGGCCGCGACCTATTATGTTGTCGCCGCATACACCGATCCCGGCGGCAGCCTCGCTTCCAGCAGCGATACGTCGAAGACCATCGTCATTGACCCGACAGTCACAGCAACACAGGCGATTGCGACGACTACGCTGACCGAGAACCACGCGCCCACACCATTCACGCCGGTTACCGGCTCGGGCGGCATTGCACCGCTCAGCTATACCGTCTCGCCGGCTCTGCCCGCAAGCCTGACGATGGCCTCGGCTTCCGGCCAGATTAGCGGTACCCCGACGGTGGCCAGCGCGACAGCCACCTATACCGTCACCGTGAAAGACGCTGACAACAACACCGCTACCGCGACCTTCAGCCTTACTGTCAACACCGCGGTGACCGCAACCACGGCTGTCGCGTCCACTGTCCTGACGCAGGGCCATGCGGCTACCGCCTTCACCCCCGTTACTGGCAGAGGTGGTACCGGAACTCTGGGATACGGCGTCTCGCCGGCTCTGCCCAGCGGCTTGATCTTCAATGCAGTCACCGGTGAGATTACCGGCACGCCGTCTGCATCCAGCCCACTGACGTCTTATACGGTGACGGTGACCGACGCGAATGGCGCAACCGCCACTGCAACCTTCAATCTGACCGTGAACGGTCCTCTAGCGGCCACGCAGTCAGTTGCTGCCGTCGCATTTACTATCAACCACCCGATCACGGCCGTCACACCGGTTACCGGTTCCGGGGGCACCTCACCTCTGACTTACGGCGTTGCGCCAGCCTTGCCCGCCGGTCTTCTCTACAGCACGTCCACGGGCCAGATCACCGGCACCCCAACGGCGGTGCATGCGACCTCGACATTCACGGTGACGGTCACCGACGCGAACAACGCGACTGCCACCAGCACGTTCACTCTTACCGTGAACGCCGCGGTGACGGCGACGACAGCCGTAGCGACCACCACGCTGACCCAGAACCACGCGGCCACGGCCTTCACACCTGTCACCGGCGGGGGTGGCACCACGCCACTGTCCTATGGTGTGTCGCCGGCTCTGCCCACTGGCCTTCTCTACAGCACGTCGACGGGTCAGATCACCGGTACGCCAACGGTGACCCTCGCGACAACAACCTTTACGGTCACCGTCACCGACGCTGACGGCGCAACCGCGACGGCAACCTTCGGTCTAACCGTGAACGGTACGGTAGCGGCGACCACAGCCGTCCCGGCCATCACGCTGACCGTCAACCACGCGGCTACAGCGGTTACACCCGTCACCGGCTCTGGTGGTACTGCGCCCCTTACCTATAGTGTCTCGCCGACGCTGCCCGCCGGCCTCACCATGGCTTCGGGCACCGGCCAGATCACCGGCACGCCAACTGTAACCAGCACCGCAACCACCTACACAGTGACTGTCACGGACGCGAACAGCGCAACGGGGACAGCAACCTTCAGCCTTACCGTGAACGGCGCTGTGGCGGCAACCACCGCCGTGCCCGCCACCATCCTCACTGAGAACCACGCTGCGACCTTCACTCCGGTTACTGGCTCCGGCGGAACGACGCCTTTGTCCTATAGCGTCTCGCCGACGCTGCCCGCCGGCCTCACCATGGCTTCGGGCACCGGCCAGATCACCGGTACGCCAACCGTGACTCTCTCCGCAACCACATTTACGGTCACCGTCACCGACGCGAACAGCGCAACGGGGACAGCAACCTTCAGCCTGACTGTGAACGCTGCTGTGACGGCAACAACCGCAGTCGCGGCGACCACGCTGACCCAGAACCATGCTGCAATCGCCTTCACTCCGGTTACTGGCGCAGGTGGAACGACGCCCTTGTCCTATAGCGTCTCGCCAGCTCTGCCGACCGGCCTGGCGATGGCTTCGGGCACCGGCCAGATCACCGGCACGCCGACAGTGGCCCTCGCGACAACAACATTTACCGTCACCGTCACGGACGCGAATAGTGCAACCGGGACAGCAACCTTCAGCCTGACCGTGAATGGTGCGATAGCTGCAACCACCGCAGTGCCGACGACTGTCCTAACCGAGAACCATGCCGCCGCGCCCTTCACCCCAGTCACAGGCGCGGGTGGCACCACGCCTCTCAGCTACAGTGTCTTGCCAGCTTTGCCCACCGGGCTGTCGATGGCCTCCGGCACCGGCCAGATCACGGGCACTCCAACCGTGACCCTCTCCGCAACTACCTTCACGGTCACCGTCACCGACGCGAACAGCGCTACCGCGACGGCGACTTTCAGCCTGGCTGTCAACGGTGCGGTGTCGGCAACCACCGCCGTGCCGACTACCGTCCTCACTGAGAACCACGCCGCAACCGCCTTCACGCCCGTTACCGGCGCAGGTGGCACCGCGCCTCTGAGCTACGGTGTCTCGCCTGCTCTGCCCACTGGCCTGACGATGGCTTCGGCCACAGGTCAAATCTCCGGCACTCCGACGGTCGCCCTCTCCGCGACTACCTTTACTGTGACCGTCACCGACGCCAACAACGCCACAGCCACAGCAACCTTCAGCCTGACCGTCAATAGCAGTCTCTCGGCCACTACCGCCGTGGCGACCACAACCCTCACGGAGAACCATGCCGCGACTGCCTTCACTCCGGTTACCGCTGCAGGTGGCACCGCGCCTCTGAACTTCACTGTCTCGCCCACCCTGCCCGCCGGTCTCACGATGGCTTCGGCCACGGGTCAGATCACTGGCACACCGACGGTGGTCACTACGACGACGACTTACACCGTAACCGTTAAAGATGCGAACAACGCCACAGCCACTGCGACCTTCAGCCTCAGCGTCAGCACGGGTCTGACGGCGCAAACATCGGTCCCGACCATCGGACTGACCATCAACCACGCGGCCGCACCGGTCACACCCGTGACGGGCGCGGGTGGCACGGCGCCTCTCAGCTACAGCGTCTCGCCGACTCTGCCCGCAGGCCTGGCCATGGCCTCGGCGACGGGGCAAATCACCGGCACGCCCACAGTCACCAGTGCCGCCACAACCTATACCGTCACTGTCACGGATGCGAACAGCACCACCGCGACGTCGACCTTTAGTCTGACGGTGAACGGTGCGGTCGCGGCGACCACCGCCGTGCCCTCCACCGTCCTGACCGAGAACCACGCAGCCACCGCCTTCGCCCCGGTTACCGGCTCGGGCGGTACCACCCCTCTCAGTTACGGCGTCTCGCCGGCTCTGCCAGCGGGCCTGACGATGGCCTCGGCGACCGGCCAGATCAGCGGCACGCCTACTGTCGCGAGTGCGGCCACAACCTATACAGTCACCGTTACCGACGCGAACAGCGCCACGGCGACGGCAACCTTCAGCCTGACCGTGAACGGTTCGGTGTCGGCGACCACTGCGGTGGCCACGACCATCCTGACTGAGAACCATGCCGCGACCGCATTCATGCCAGTTACCGGCGCAGGTGGCACGGCCCCTCTCACCTACGCTGTCTCGCCGGCTCTGCCGGCAGGCCTCACGATGGCCGCGGCGACCGGTCAGATCGCCGGCACACCGACCGTGGCCAGCGCGGCGACCACCTACACGGTCACAGTCACCGACGCGGTGAACGCAACGGCCACCGCAACCTTTAGCCTCACCGTCAACGGTTCCCTGACGGCAACGACAGCTGTACCGTCAACTACGCTGCTCGCCAGCCAGTTAGCCACCCCATTCACGCCGGTTACCGGCGCGGGTGGTACGGCGCCTCTCACCTACAGTGTCTCGCCTGCTCTGCCGGCGGGTCTGACGATGGCGTCGGCGACCGGCCAGATCTCGGGTACTCCGACGGTCACCAGCACCGCCGCTACCTACACCGTGACCGTGACTGACGCCAATAGTACGACGGCCACCGCCACCTTCAGCCTTACTGTGAACTCGGCTGGCATTTCCATTGCCTGGGCGAATCCAGCGCCGATCACATACGGGACCAGCCTGGCTGGCGTCCTCAACGCAACGGTTACTTACCAGGGCAGCGCGGTGCCTGGAACCTTTGTCTACACGGCTACACCTACCGGCGGAGCTGCCGCCACGGTCACTGCTGCTACCATCCCGGCGGTGGGCAATTACACGCTGACAGCCAACTTCACGCCCACCGACACAACGAAATACTCCACACCGCCGGCAGCAACGGTGTCGCTCACCGTTAACCAGGCCCAGCCCACCCTGACGTGGACGCCGGCCACCTCCATCAGCTACGGCACCAGCCTGTCGGCTCTGTTGAACGCGACGGCTACCTTCGGCGGCAACACGGTCGCGGGCGCCTATGTCTATACCGCAACCCCCACCGGCGGAGCAACAGCTACGGTGACTGCGGCGACGATACTGCCACAGGGCTCTTACACTCTGGCGGTTTCCTTCACGCCGACCGACGCTACCGACTACAAGACCGCCAACGGCACCTCACCATTGACCGTCACCGGCCAGACCCTCACCGTGAGCGCCAACAACGCCACCAGGGTCTACGGCACGGCTAACCCGACGTTAACCGGCTCCGTTACCGGCGCCGTGAATGGCGACACCTTCACCGAAACCTTCTCCACCACGGCAACCGCCACCTCGAACGTTGGAAATTATCCCATCGTCCCCAGCGCGACCGGAGCCAACCTCAGCGACTACACCGTCGTGATCGATAACGGAACGCTGAGCATCACGCAGGCGGGCACCACCACCACCCTCACCGCCAGCAGCAACACCATCAATCCCGGAGCCAGTGTCACTCTGACAGCCACTGTAGCCTCGGCAACCACCGGAACTCCGACCGGCACCGTCAGCTTCTACGACGGCGCAACCCTTCTCGGCGCAGGGACTTTGGCCGCCGGTGCCTCGGGTGACGTCGCCACCTTCTCCACCACGACACTGGCTTCGGGAAGTCACACCATCACCGCGATCTACAACGGCGATACCAACTTCTCGGCCAGCAGTACCACTGGATCGATCGCCGTCTCCGTCGCGTCGCTTGGCTTGACCATCAGCGCGAACCCGGCGTCGCAAACCGGTAACCCCGGAACCACTTTCACTTATCAGTTAGCGGTTGCGCCGGCCTTCGCCGGCACGCCGTATCCCGCCGCCGTCACCTTCGCCGCTAAGGGTGGGCCGGACGGTGCGGTTATCACCTTCAGCCCCACCAGCCTGGCTGCCAACGCCGGTCCGCAAACGGTGTCCATGGCCGTTGCTACCAGCGCGAGCCACGCTGCTGTCCAGCCTCTCTCCACGGGACGCAAGTTCGTTCCGGTAGCGTTTGCTCTGCTCCTCCTGCCTCTGGCCGGAACGCGCAGAATGCGCCGCAATGGAAAGAAGTTCGGCCAGTTCCTCGGTCTGCTCCTGCTTGCACTTGCCGGCATCGCGGCTACCACCGCACTCTCCGGTTGCGGCACCAGCCCCGGCGGATCGACAACCACCGGCAGCGGAACGCAGTACACGATCACCGTAACTGCGACCAGCGGCTCGGTCTCACAAAACACCACTGTCACCGTGACGCTCCTCTAACCAACGCGTCAGTTCCTCATCAAAAGCCGGGGCCATAAGGTCCCGGCTTTTTTGTCCTGGCGATCTCACAGGGCATTGCAGTCCGTGGCGCGGTTCGCGATTGGCGGATGCCGGCAGATCGCTGACGGAAGAGTCTCCAGTGCACCTGATTTACAATAGCCACCATGCCTGCTCGTGCCACGCCGGAATGACGGCGCTCACCGCGCCACTCGGTGGGATTGCTGGCTCATTGCTGTTTATCCTGATCAGCTTCTTCGAGGAACTCAGCGAGTTCCCTGGGAAAGAATAGGCCGGAATACCGGACGTGCGCGCCGCGGTCAAAAAGCCGGTTGCTGAGCAAGTTCGGGCCACCGGCCTGTCGCTGCCGATTTCCATCGTTCTCGGACTCGCTTCCGCCCTCTTACTCGATTGTTGCTTTCCGATTGCCGGGCCCATGCCGGCCTGGCGCGGGACAATTGCGTGGTTCGCACTGGTTCCGCTGCTGGCCGCATTGTTGCGGGAGAGCGCGGTGGCCCATTCGCGATACCTGCGCAACGCAGCGATCACCGGCTACCTGTGCGGGCTCTTTTGGTACATCCTGAATTGCTACTGGATCTACCAGACGGTGCTGCAGTTCGGAAATTTGTCGCCAGCGGGTTCGGCAGGTGTTTTGTTCCTCTTCAGCGCCGTGCTGGGGCTCTACTTTGCGCTGTTCGGATTTGTACTGGCGTGGTTGAGAAGGAAGGTCGGGCTGCTCGCGGCGGTGGGGCTCGCTCCGTTTCTGTGGGTGGCGATTGACCTCGCCGCGGCGCGAATCACCAGTATGCCGTGGGATCAGCTGGGCTATTCCCAGGTGGATAGCTTCCTGATCACGCACCTGGCTCCGCTTGTTGGTGTCTATGGCATCACCTGGGTATTGGTGCTGGCTAACGTAGTATTTGTAGCTGCATGGCTGCGCAGGCTGCGCGTGCCGTTGTGGACGCGTGTGGGTGCGCCCGCCGTGATGCTGGTGCTGCTTCTGACCAATTGGCTGTGGGCCCCGCCACCACCGGCGCCCGGCGCGGCCACAGCGGTCCTCCTGCAGGACAACCTCGCCGTGAATCAGAACAATCTATGGCTCGGCGAAGCGCTGGATCCGGAAGCGCACCGAATGGAGCCGCTGTGGGATTCGAACATCGCGCGCTATTCCGATGCGAGTCGGCAGAGCTGCACGCCGTTCTATGTCGGTGTGCCCCAGGCGGGGGCGATGTACGTGGCCAATCCGCAATGTCCGGCGAACAACATCGCGTTAATCGCGTGGCCTGAGGCACCGTCGCCGTTTCGGAGCTGGGATTCGCGTTTCTTCTTTGCGATCGCGGGCCTGGCACAGAGCACGCACGCCGAGGTGATTGCCGGCAACATCGCGCGGGAACCGGTGACCATCCACGGCAGAATGGAGATCGGCGAATTCAACGCGGCGTCGGTTTGGGCGGCGGACGGACATTTGGAAGGCGTCTACGACAAAATTCATCTGGTACCGTTCGGCGAATATGTGCCGTTCCGCGATGTCTTCTTTTTTGCCACGCATCTGACGCAGCAGGTGGGAGACTTCAGGCACGGGACAGCGCGGCTGGTTTTGTCGATGAACGATGGTCATCGTCTTGGTGTCTTCATCTGTTACGAATCGATCTTCGCCGACGAGGTCCGGCGGTTTGCGAAAAACGGGGCCGAAGTGCTGGTCAACATTTCCGACGACGAGTGGTTCGGCGACACGAGCGCGCCGTGGCAGCACCTCAACATGGCTCGGATGCGCGCGATCGAGAACCGGCGCTGGTTGCTGCGGGATACGAATTCCGGCGTGACGGCGGCCATCGATCCGTACGGCCGAGTTACGCAGGCGGCGGCGCAGCATGTGTTTACGTCACTGGCGGTGCGGTACGGATACGTTTCGAGGCGGACGCCTTACACGATGTTCGGTGACGTCTTTGCGTATCTGTGCGTGCTGCTCGTGCTGGCGGCGCTGGCGAAGGGTTATGAGCCGCGCTGGAGAGAATACCAGGTACGGAAAAAGGCTGCCGCGCAGCCGCCGCTGGCGTGAGTGCTTTAACCGACGTGGCGATTCGCCTGATCGGGAAATCACTATCGGACTAACCTGGAGTTCCTGAACAGAACGCGTTTGACGGAGTCGTCAGTGAGTCGTGGTGGGAAGTTTTTTCGCGAAAACGTAGGGCAGAAGAACAATTTCCGCCAGCGATGGCAGCGGATCTCTCCAGTTAAATACTGACTCGACTCGAGTCGCACGAAGCGTTCTTATGTACTCGCCGACGCTTAAGCTCCCATGCCTGAGATCGGACATTGCGGTGGGAATGTCTGTCAGCAGACGGAGCCACCCGACTCCAGCCCGCGCGTGCACCGGCTCTGCGGGCAGACCGAGCTGCTCGGCGAACAGAAGGTAAGCAAAGTCCACGCCGCATCCGGCCCCAATGCCATGAAATCCCCATGCCCGAGCATTCACGTCCAGCAGCTTATATTGCCCGTCCCTTGGATCTCGCTTGTACTCGATCTCAACCAGACCCGAGTACTGAATCTCTTTCAGAAAGCGCTCTGAGAGCTCTCCGATCACAGGAGCATCGACCGTTTCGACGTAGGTTGCTGCGCGTCCGAACTCGCGCGGATGTTGACGCGCCCGTCTCGCTGTCAGGGTGCTGTGCGGTCGACCCTCCCTGACAAAAGCGCAATAAGAATACTGCTCGCGGCCATCCCCCGGGATAATCTCCTGGATCAGGATTTCTTCGGGTTTGATCTGACGAGCGGCCCTCTCATAAAACTCGTGCAGTTCTTCCACTGTATTTGCACGCCACGCTTTGGCGCCCGTAGCATAAAAAAAGTTTTCCTTCACGGCTGGCTTAATCGCCAGGGGCAATCTCGAATAAAGCTCAGAGAGCCCTTCCACTCCCGCAGGGTTGAACGTCTTCGGACATGGAATACCCAGAGTCTCGGCCAGATCGTAAGTCTTCTTCTTGTCCCAGGCCCACTGGACGCTCTCCCATTCGCCCGTCGCTACTCGGAAAAATGCAGCCAGCTCATCTCGGTACCGGGAGAATGCGGCCACCGTTTCGTCTCGAGTAGGAAGCAGCACCCAATTAGCCAGATTCAACCGACGCCCGGTTTCGAGAAGTGCATCCACCGTCCTGCGCTCGTCCAAAATGTCCGGCACCTTGACGACCCGCGTGACATATCTCGAATAGGAGGAGATGCAGTGCTGATCTTCAACAATAACTACGGGAATGCCGCGCCGGCCGAGGCTTCGTGCAACCGCCAGGCCCGGATGATCGCCTCCGACAACCACCGCACCGATCTTCCCGTTGGCAGGTGGACGTTCCGCCTCAACATCGGGGCGAGAACGCTTTACTACGGGGGCGACTTCGGTCATCTCGTTCATGGGTTTCCTCAGTTGCGGTGACGCCTGAACCACGACGCCAACTCCTTCGAAGCCCATTCCGTACCGGTTACGAAATACAGCAGTGGGCCGAAGTTGCGCGCTGCGGTCGCGCCGATGAAATGCAGCCCGGGCACCGAGGTACAAAATCCAGCTGACAGATCTGGATATCCATCCAGTAACCGCACCTCGCGGACCAGGTCTCGCGAAAGGAACCCATACTGCGCGATGTCGACGCGGTATCCGGTCCCCATCAGTACATGATCCACACGCCGCTCACTCCCATCATCGAGCACGAGGCGGACTTCATTTCCCGTTTCCTCAGCCGAAGATATGCTGTGGCCCGTCGTAATCCTGACTCCGTCCAGCCGCGGAATCAGCCACGGAGCGCCAGCCGACCGTACTGCGCGCTTACGAATCCGATCCTTCGTTCCCATCGGAACGTGATACATCAGGTTGGGATAAGCAACGAGACGGCTGATCCCGATCGGACCTACGTCATGTTTGGAATAGAGCACCTTCGAGACTGGCCCCATCTGATGCAGCCGCTTATGCATCCCGATCCATCGCAGTGTCGGAATCCTCGCGATCACTTCAGTCTCGGCTCCCATCTCGTGCAGCAATACCGCCGACTCCAGAGCGCTCTGGCCGGCGCCAATCACCGCGACCCGCTTGCCCATTTCCCCGAGCTTGCGCCCTTCATAGCAATGGGAAGCGTGGCGAGAGGAGAGATTCGCAAATACCTCAGGGTTCTTGCGAAAGGGTCCAATTCCAGCTGCCACCACGAGGCGTCGGCTCGTGACAACAGCGCCATCGGATAAGGTCAGTTTGAATCCCGATCCATTACGCTGCACGTCAGCAACACTCCGCTGATCCAGTGCCGATCCCATCTGCTTGTGAAACCATTTTCCGTAATTAACAAAGGTCGACCAGGCGACCCGCTTCACGGGCTTGATTCCGGCGACAGCTTCGTAAGCTTCGAGCGTCAACGCATCCTGCGGATCGCCAATGGTCGAAGCTTCGCGCGGAGAGCGCAACAGCATTCCCTCCGGCATCCCTGTGCCCCAGAATTGCATTGGCTCGCCAAATACCCTGGTCTCTATCCCTAATCCACGCAGATACGACGCAGCTGAGAGTCCGTAGGGACCAGCTCCGACGATCGCGACCTCACAATCGACTGCATTAGCCATGTCTGTTTTCCACTCCGCTGGAAGATTCCGTTCGACACGCTGTTCCCGCCCAGCCCGCTGGGATCAGCTCCTGCCGGCGCCCGGCTCGAACGCCCTCATTATGCATTTTTCATTGCCTGTCATTCGGGTGAACATACCAGCTTTGGGGGATATTGACTCCCCGCTCTGGACCGCCCCGATACTATTCACAGACGGTTCCAACTCCACCGCAACGCGTCCGTCCTCCTCGCTCGCCCAACCGATCCGAGCCCGATCCTTTCCCTCTCCCTCGATCTGCCATCCTTCATCTCCACTCACCAGCCGCAGCTCCGCCCGTTGACGCCACCAGCGATTCACTTCACCCGGGGTCGTTATCCAGACACCCTGCTCCTTCCGCAGCTCAACCAGAAAACTCAGAAGCGATTCATAGACGCTTCGCTGGCGTGCGGTCATCACGTAATCCGGATGGACGATGAAACTCATGAGCCCGTGTTTCCCGAGGATGATCCCGCATTGCTTCTTCCATAGCTCGATCGAATAATCGTCAAGAATATGAAACAGGGTGTAATCCTGAACGGTTGTGACCGGGATCTCCACGATGTCGCCGAGAAAATACGGCATGACTGTGCAGCACCCGCCTCGCTGGGGATCAAGGTGCGCGACATTCGGTACGGACATATCGAACGAACATTTCAGCGCGTCATACCAGACCTGTTTTCGATAGAGAACGGCGGCTCGAAAGCCGTCGGCCCCAAACTGCTTTCCGTAGGCGTTGATTTTGGATACGCGTTCGAGGAACTGCTCACGGTTCTTGTATAAGTGGCCATCGTGGTTCAAATCGTGCACCACGACCTCAAACCCACGTTCCCGAATGGACTGGAGAAACGCTGGCGTTACGCTGTAACGTTCCTCGGGAACAACCTGAATCGACGCCTTGATCCCGAAGGATTCATCGATGTCGATCAGCGTGGGACAAAAATCTCTCCCCGCCGCAGTCTCCACATCGTGGGTCATAATCGCGCACGCGGAGTGGCCTTCCGGCCAGAACCAGATGAACGGGATTCTCTTCTGTCCCGATGCTCTGAGGGCCAGCAACATCAATTCTTCAAAAAGATTGTCGACCGAGCAATCGACCGGCCATTGCGGGAAGCTCAGCTTATCCCAGTTTCTCAGATGGAATTTCTGCAGGTGCTTGCGAATACTTACAGGCAGAGCAGGCCGCAAAAAGTAGTACATCTTTGCCAGGGTTGAAGTCGTACCTGAACGCCAGTCCCCGACATAAATTTCACGGCGAAGATTGTCAGCAATTTCGTTTGGATCGAAGGGCAGATAAATCGTTTCGTTCTCAAACGCAACTTCCTGGCTCGCGTCGGGCAGTGTTCCCTTCGGCTTCTCTGCCGGCTGTTGGCCGTAGCAGTCTCCATAGCAGGTCGCCCCCTGGCCAAACCGAAAATAGCCTCGCCCCACAGGCTCCTGCCTTCTCACTTCCATCCGCGCGTAGCGCTCCGGACAGCGATAGTAGTCGGTCAGGGAGTTGCTGTTTACCTCGGGAGACATTGTCCTTTTCATACCTTGGCAAATCTGACATCAAGGACGATCGAGCAGTCGATCCGATCGATCTCTGAAACGTTGCACCTTCGTGTATTCGAATTGCTGAACACATTCGGCCCGCATAGCGATGGGCCGCTTCAACACGCGCATCTGCGGCCGGGGTGCCAGCATTCTGGTGTCCGCGTGCAGCCAACATACCCTATCATCCGACCGTTCGCAATCGGTAACTGCGTTCGGCTCGCAACATGTTCGCTCTTCTTCGCACACCGACATCCTTCTGCCGAATAGTGCGACTGCGAGGTGCAGCGTTTCGTGGATTGCGATCATGTTCGGGCGCGGAAGCTTTCGATGCGAATCCGGGCTCACAGCTATAGCTCTACGGTAACCTTCGAGAAACCATAAGCCGACCTCGTCGGAAGAACGTCCCACCCCCTGCAAAGCAGGCAAAGGACTTGCTGTTTTTGAAATGGCCCGTAAGTAACTCCCACCAAAGTGCCCATCGCCTGGGTTCCGCAGTGCCGTTCCGACGGCTACCAAAGATTCGTTGACCTGCACCTCGTTGCCAACTAAGGTACGTCGAAGCAATCCTCTTTTCTGCGCGTGGTCATCAGTACCGGTTTTTCCCCTGCGCGTTGAAAGGAAATCATCACGCCACCCGCAAGAGACGGAATGGCGGAGCACAATTCCAAACGCTGAGGGCTCCTAATGTCTGCCAATGGTTATCCGAGTTCTATCCGTAGCTCGTCGCCGTTTCGCCTTTTCACCGTTCTCCTGGTCAACTGCCTGTGGGTTGGCTCGCTGCTGTTGGCGTCCGCAAGTGCGGCCAATGCCTCGGACACCTATACGGTGACCGTGAATACTGACGATTACAGCGGTACACCGGCTACGCTGACTGGCACCGCATCTCACTGCCCAGCCAACGGGACCGGGTCAAGCTGCACGCTGCGCGATGCGATTACCGCGGCGAACGCCGTTCCCGGCAGCACGGTTAAGTTTTCTGTGAAGGGCACCAATACCCTGGCATTTGTGTTGCCGGTAATTACTGCCAACATGACGATCACCGGGCCTGGTGCGAATGCGTTGACGATCTCGGGCGGATATCAGCAGTTCTCCGTGTCGGGTCAAACAACGACGGTGACCATTGCCGGGCTGACTCTGGCCAACGCGAACAACACGGTGGTTGGCGCTGGGCTGATGCCTTCTTATGGCGGGGCAATCTACAACCTTGGCTCCGCGCTCACAGTAGATCACGTCGTCTTCTCGAATAACACAACGGGCCAGCCGTCCTTGGCCGGAGAAGGCGGAGCGATCCTGAACAACAACGGATCGCTGACCGTGAATGACTGCCTCTTTATCGGCAATTACGCACAGAACACAACGCCGTACAACGGCCTCGGCGGCGCTATCACCAACATCGGCACGCTGAATATTAATGGCACCACCTTCGTCGGCAACATGGCGAACGACGGCAGCGCGATCTACAGCCTCAACGGGCTCACCCTCACCGGCAGCACGTTCACCGGCAATTATGCGGGGTTCTCTGGCGCCATCACCTTCACCAGCGGCACCCTCACGGTGAAGGACAGTACGTTTGTGGCCAATACCACTGGATTCGGCCCGAACGACGGCACGGCTATTTACAACGACGGAAATCCTGCGGCTTCTCCGGCAGCGCTGGTCATGACGAACAGCATTATGGACGTTCCCACAACCGGCGCCGCGTGCGTGACGACGGCCACACCGAGCGACTGTCCGGCGAACGGCGAAAATGGCAATGTGGTGGCGTTAGCCTCAGATCTGAAACTGGCGCCTCTCGGATACTATGGCGGCCCGACCGAGACGATGTTGCCTCTCGCCGGTAGTGTGGCTCACTGTGCCAGCGCCTCATCGAACTTTCCAGGCGCTGACCAGCGCGGCTTTGGAGCGGATTTCTCGTGCGGCGCCGGGCTTGTGGATGCGGGTTCTGTTCAGGCCAATTACCTGACGGTGAATGTCGCAACCGACGATCCGGGTTCCACTAAAACCACCTGCGGCACTGCCTGCACGCTGCGCGATGCCATCAATACGGCTTTGGCCGAGAACAATGGCGATATCAACTTCGCTTCCGGACTCACCGGCAGCACCATCACCCTCGGCGCGGCCCTGCCCACCATCAACACCAGCGGCAGCGTGAACATCGTTGGCCCGGGCGCAAACCAACTGTCCATCTCGGGCGCGAGTAGATACCAGGTGTTCAATATCGCGCAGGGAACCGTCAACCTCTCCGGGATGACACTGGGCGGTAAAACAGCTTCGTCCGGAGGTGGAATCAACAACACGGGCGGAACGGTGACGCTCAGCAATGTCGCAGTGAGTAACAGCACCGCTACCGGGAACGGCGGCGGCATCAACAATGGCGGCACGCTGCTGGCGAGCGACAGCACCTTCTCCGGCAACAAGGCTGCGAGCGGCAGCGCGATTTACAACACCGGCGCACTGAAGCTCACCTACAGCACCGTCTCGGGCAACACGGTTACCGCAAGCGGTGGAATCTACAACGCGAGCGGCGCCGTATCGACAATCGTGAACAGCACATTTGCGGGCAACACGGGCGGCACGGGCTCGGGTATCAACAACAGCGGTGCTCTCAGCATGACCAACAGTGTTCTGGACGCAACTGCCGAGTGCGCCGGCACGGGATGCCCCACCGCGTCAGTCAACGGCAACGTGGTCGGCGCTACGCATCTCGCGGCGCTCGGCCTGTATGGCGGCTCAACTCCGACCATCCTGCCGCAGCCAGGCAGTTCGGCGATTTGCGGCGGCTCCGTGGTCTACACGCCATTCTTTGTGACGGCCGATCAACGTGGCTTCCTGAACGAAAACGTTACGTATAGCGGATACTCCTCAACAACGCCGTGCGTGGACGCGGGCGCAGTGCAAACGAATTACACAGGAGTACAGTTTGTCGGCACGCCACCCTACGTCGCCATGGCCAACGTACCGGGACAAACGCCGCCTGTGATCGTGTCGGTCTTGGAGAACGGGCAGAACATTGGCGGAGTGCCGGTGACGCTCACCTTCAGCGGTACTGGATCGGCCACAGGCCTGACCGCAACCACGGTCGGCGGGAGCGGCGCGAACTTCTCGGCGATGGTGGTGAATCAACCGAGCACGTCGACGGATACGCTGTCGGTCAACCTTACGGTTGTTGGCGCGGATACGCTGACCGCCGGACCGGTGGATCTCACCGTGAAGGGTCAGGCTCTCCCCACGATCAAGTTCACAGTGGCGAACCACAACTACGGGAACGCTCCTTTCGCGGTCTCCGCAACTTCCAACTCCACGGGAGCCATCACTTACAGCGTCGTCTCGGGGCCGGCGACCATTTCGGGTTCCACGGTGACGCTCACCGGGGTTGGAACCGTGGTGCTCAAGGCCACTCAGGCCGCCGCGGGCAACTACGGAGCGGGGTCGCTGACAGCGAGCTTTACGGTAGCGCCGGGCTTTACCATCACGTCGCTCCCAGGAACCGAGAATGTATACGGTGGAGACATTGCGATCTTCCTTCTTGAACTCCAGGCCAGCAGCGGATTCAACGGGAAGGTAACGTTGTCCTGTTCGGGCGGTCCGGCGAACTCGATCTGCATCAACTTCCCAATGACCGTCACCTTCTTCAACGGGTCGGCGCTGGCGTTGTCTGGCATTTACTTCCCCCCGAATACGAAGGTCGGCACCTACAATCTCACGGTCACGGGCGTGTCCGGGTCCGTCAGCGCTTCCGGGAACTCCACGTTTATTTTGCAGAACTGGCCGTAGGCTGCTCCCTCAAAACCGTGGGTAGCTGCAACAAACAAACCGAACCCAAACTACTGTCCCCGCGTTCACATTCAGAACGCGGGGACAGTGTTCGTAGCGGATGCGAAAAGGCGCCCGGGAGTGAGGGCAGGGAATTGTCTCGGGCGATGCTGAACAGCCCCTCCCGCGTTTTGAAGACACGAGGATCCCCTGCTGTTGTGCCATTGCAACGGCATACCATTGCCAGTAGACTCGTATTGGCCAGAATGGAATTGCGCAGTCGCGGGAATGATCGGCGCAGATCGCTTTTGATGACCGCGCCGGCTCCCATCGCCAGTAGTCAGCCTGCCTGTGAAGGTCATATTCCTGATCAAATGCTGACGGAGATTTTGTATCGCGAATCGCAGTAAAGCAGCCGCTTTTGTTTCGGAGAGGTGGCAGAGCCCGGTTGAATGCACCTGACTCGAAATCAGGCATAGTCGAAAGGCTATCGGGGGTTCGAATCCCTCCCTCTCCGCCATCTTCCACTACCCCGCCCGCCGCCGTCCCTTCTTCCCTCCGCTGATATCCTGCAAAACGAACATCCTCGGAGGTCGCCAGTGAAGCTGCGTTCGAAGTGCGCTCTCGTTGCCCTCAGTTGCTTCCTCGCCTCCATCTCAATCCACGCCCAAAAATTGCCCTCGATCCAGAAGCAGGGCACTGTCGAGCAGTTCATCGTCCAGGGCAAGCCGTTCCTCATGCTGGCCGGCGAACTCGGCAACTCCTCCTCAGCAACAGCCGCTCAGGCCGACGAAATTCTTCCCCGCCTGGCTCGCCTCCACTTCAACACCGTGCTCGTGCCCGTCGCCTGGGATCAGATCGAGCCCCTCGAAGGCCAGTTCGACTTCTCCCTTCTCGATCACTGGATCGACGTGGCTCGCCAACAACACCTTCATCTGGTCCTGCTATGGTTCGGCAGCTGGAAAAACGCGTTTTCTGAGTACGCCCCGCAATGGGTGCTCTCCGATACCAAACGCTTTCCCCGCGCAATCTCCGCCGACGGCTTGCCCCTCGAAATTCTCTCCCCTCTCGGCGCGGAAACTGCCCGCTGCGACAGTCGTGCCTTTGCCGCCCTCATGCATCACCTTCGCCAACAGGATGCCGAGCAACAAACCGTCCTCATGGTGCAGGTCGAAAACGAAATTGGCATTCTGAGTGTCGGCGGCCGGGACCGCTCCGATCAGGCCAATCAGCTCTTCGCCGCTCCCGTCCCGAGAGACCTGTCCGCTGATCTCCTGGCGCATCGCGCGCAGTTGCCGCAGGATCTGGCAAGACTTCTCAACCTCAAGAGCGGCTCATCCTGGAAAGACATGTTCGGCGATCATGCCGACGAAGCTTTCATGGCGTGGCACTACGGCCTCTTCGCAGAGCAGGTCGCCAAGACCGGCAAAGCCGAGTACGCCCTGCCGATGTATATGAACGCGCAGCTGCCTGCGCCCTTCGAACACGCCGGCGAATATCCCAGCGGCGGCCCCTATCCTCTGGTCGAGGCCATCTATCGCGAAGCTGCGCTCCACATCGATTTTTACGCGCCCGACATTTACTGGCCCGACTTCGGCGCCTGGGTCGAGCGCTATCAGGCCGCCGGCAATCCCGCCTTCATTCCTGAAGCTCGTCTCGACGTCGCCCCAGGCAATGCGCTCTATACCTTTGGCGAAGCGCGCGGCTTCGGCTTCTCGCCCTTTGCCGTGGACTCGATCCCCGAGCACCCACAGCCATCCTCCTCCCCTTCGCAATCCGCCCCGGCCCTACCCTCCGCTCCAGGAATCGCCGACGTCTACGCAATCCTCAGCACCGTCACTGGCGAAATCCTCGACGCCCAGCAGAAGAACCAGATTCGCGCACTCGTCTTGCACGAATCCAGCCCCCGACCCTCGCAAACCGTCTCTCTCGGCGGATACCTCTTTCGCGCTACGCTCTCGCGCACCTGGCCTGCCCGGCAATTAGCCGCCTCCGACGGCGCCATGATGGTTATCGAAACCGCGCCCGACACATTCCTCGTCATCGGAAGCGGCCTCACCGTCACCATTCTGCGTGATCCCGATACTGACTCCCGCATCGGCGGCATCGCCGGCATCGAGCAGGTTGCGAAGGTCAACGGCCAGTGGACCACCGAGCGCATTCTCAATGGCGATCAAAGCGACCAGGGACGCGCGCTCCTCATGGACGCTCATGAAATCCGCGTCTATCGAGTCAAGCTTCTTTCCTATCCGAGGCACTGATCGCAAACCTGTCGCGCAGGGCATCTCAGCCCGGATTTGTCGCACTCTTCGCTGGCGACACGCCCGCCGCTTCAAGCCACTCCAGAAACGGCTTCGCCGAGAGCCTCGTCGACACGTTCTCCTTGCGCACCACCTGGGTCCGCAGGTTCTCCAGCTGCGTTCTCTCCGCGTCGGTCAGCAGCTTCGACGTATAGATCAGCACCGGCAGGCCTTCTGTGAGTGCCTCCGACCGCAGCCGCCGCAGCACTTCGAACCCGCTCACGTCCGGCATCAGCAGATCCAGAATCATCGCGTCCGGTGGGTTCTCCTTCACCGCGGCCAGCGCCGTTGTGCCGTTGCTGGCTTCCTCAATCTCCAGCCACGGCTGGTCGAGAATCTCGCGCAGAATATACCGCGATACATCGTTGTCGTCCACCAGCAGCAGCCGCCGCGTTCCGGTCTGCAGGGTCAGGCGCCTCAACTCCCGTAGCAGGGAATTGCGGTCCACCGGCTTCGACAAAAAGAAGCTCGCCCCACGCGACATCGCTGCCGCCGATTCCTCGTAGATGCCCGTGACAATAATTGGAAGGTCTGTTAGCCGCTCCCGCAGCCGCGACAAAAAGCCCCACGCCCGGTCTTCTCCCAGATACACATCGGAGATCACTGCCGCCGGGGCGTGTCGCGCCGTCCACACCTCGGCCTGCGCCACAGTGGGGGCGAGAATCGCCTGGAACTCCGTCGGCCGCAGATACGATTCGATTACCCGCGCCGTCTCCGGATTGTCTTCCAGAATCAGCACCGGCATTTTTTGAAATTCCGGCGCCGGTAGCTGGTCCACATTCTCCACGCCGACCGCTTCGCCCACGTACACCGTCGGAACTCGCACAAAGAAGATCGATCCCTGATTCGGCTCGCTCTCAAGCCACATGCTGCCGCCCAGCAGCATCGCCAGGTTGCGGCACAGCGGCAAGCCCAGGCCCGTCCCGCGATGCCGCTCCTGCAGCGGATTCTCGATCTGGCTGAATTCCCTGAACACCGTCTCGTGATGCTCCTTCGGAATCCCGATCCCGGTGTCTGCCACGGAAAACAGCACGTTGTTCTCGCCATCGCTGCGCGCTGAAACAATCACGTGCCCCATCGGCGTAAACTTCAGCGCATTCGAGATTAAATTCCGCAGAATCTGCGAAACCTTACCTTCATCCGTATGCAGTGCCGGCAGCTCCGGCAAATCCTCAAACAACAACTCCACTGAATTGTTATCGGCCAGCAGCGGCTTCAGCATGCCCTTCAGCGCGCTGAACAGCTCCTGTACCTCGAACCGCTTCGGCCGGATGCGAATCTTGCCCGCCTCCACCTTCGCCAGATCCAGCAGGTCGTTCACCATCTCCTGCAAATCGCACGCCGACGATTCGATGAACCGCACCTGTTTCATCTGATCCGGCGTCAGATCGCCGTGCAGCCGGTCCAGCAATAAGCGCGACAAAGAAATAATCGAATTCAGCGGCGTCCGGAATTCGTGCGACACGTTGGAGAGAAACTTCGTCTTCAGCTCCGACGCCCGCCGCAGATAGTCCGCGCGCTCATCCAGCTCCGCATACAGCGCCACTACGCCGCGATTCGTATCCTCCAGCTCGCGGTTCAGCATCTCCAGCTCTTCCTGCCGTGTTTTCGGCTCCTGGAAGGTTCGCAGCAGCTCCTGGTTCTGCTGCTCGATCTCCTCATAAGGACTTTCCGGCGTTCGCTCCAGCATCTTGCGGTTCAGCTCGCTGGCCGTCCGCGGCGTCATCCCCTTCTGGTGCCGCGGAATATGCTTCACCAGCCGCACCGTCGTGCCCTCCGGCCTGGCATCAATCTCAAAGTCGTCCATCAGGCGCTTCGTCCCGATGATCCCCATTCCCATGCCCGTGTCGGATTTGTAGCGCCCCGCAAGAATTTCGTCGAGATTGCGGATGCCCGGACCGCTGTCCGTCACACGGACCTCCAGCCGCTGCGGCTCGTCCAGCTCTACAGAAAATGTCACCTCGCCATTGCGCGCGTAGCGAAACGCGTTCCGCGCGATCTCCGAGGTCGCCGTGGCCATCCGGATCTGGTCCTGATTGTCCAGCCCCAGTTCCGCGGCCACTTCGCGCGCGCGCTGCCGCGCCTGCACCACGTCGCGCTCTGTGCGCAGGTTGACGTGAAAAATCGTAATCGCCATACGTTCAGATTATTTTAGGCTGCTGCCTTCACGACCACCACGCTGGCATCATCGCGCTGTCGGCGGAAATCGCGCAAGAGCGCTCCCCCGATAACTGCCGGGTGCCGTACCATCAGCCCGGCATAGGATCGCAAATCCCACCGCGACTGCAGCCCGTCGGAATGCAGCACCAGTACCGCATCGGCCGGCCAGTCCACCCGAAATTCCTGGACCCGCGCAATCGTCATCCCCAGCGTGCCATTGTGCGATACCAAACTGCGGCTGGCATCCCCGGTCAGCAGCACCGCGGAAATGTTGCCGATCCCCGCATAGGTGAGCGTCTTTTCCTTCGGCCGGATCTCCGCAATCGACGCCACCGCGCCCCGCGTCTTCTTCAGCCCGTCGTGCAGGTAGCCCAGAATATCCGCTGGCCCCAGCGCTGCCCGCTGGTGGAATGTCGCTATCGCCTCCTGGGCCGCAGTGGCTGCCTCCATGCCGTGGCCGAGTCCATCCACCACCAGGACCAGCATGCGGTCTTCCGTGTGATGAAACGTCCAGCCGTCCCCACAGAAGCGTTCCCCCGGGTAGGGAACTGCCAGTCCCGCAATCTGCAGCTTGCCCCGCGCCACTGCCTTGCCCAGCTCCATCAGCACAATCGTGCCGTTTTTAGCCGTGAAGATCTCCAGAGTCGTGGCCATCCTCTTCATCGCTCCCAGCCCGGCCCCCATGGTGCCCGCCGTCGAATAGCCGTCGCTCATGGCCTGCGCAATATTCGCAATGCCTGGCCCCTTGTCCATGGCCAGAATCTGCGCCACCGCGCCGTCGCCGTCTTTCAACCCTGCGATCAGCACCTCGCCGCCCCCCCCGTGGATCAGCACGTTGCGTGTCGATTCCGTCGCCAGTAATGCGAATTCTCCGCTCCGCGTGTCGTCGAATCCCAGACGCTGCGCCGCCAGCAGCGCCACCCGCCGGGCCTCGCCCACTGAACTTGTATCCGTGACTGGTACGTATTCTGTAAATGCCGGGCCTGGTTGCATCAATGGATACCGCCGCAGAAATCGCTTCCTGGGTTCGCCGCTCCGAGGCTGTCGAAGCGGGGGCTTATGCTCTTCAGCGAACGGGTTGGCTCCTTGAAAGAGCCCAGCTATTTCCACCGCACGACGGTGATCCTGGTCCCTTTTCCCGGTGCCGATTCGATCGCAAATTCGTTTACCAGCCGCTTGCTGCCGCCCAGCCCGAATCCCATCCCCGATCCGGTCGTATATCCATCTTTCAGCGCCATCTCGATGTCGGCGATGCCCGGTCCCTGGTCCTCAAACGTCAGCTTCAGCCCCACCCTGGGGCCGTTGCCTACCTGTTCGATGCGCATTTCGCCGCCTTTGCCGTGATCGAGCGCATTGCGCCCCAGTTCGCTGGCCGCGGTTACCAGCTTCGTCATATCCACCAGGCCAAAGCGCAGCTCGGTTGCCCACTGCCGTACCTTCTGGCGGGCATATACGACGTCGTTCGAGGTTTTCAGCGGAAGCGTTTCAACCCTGGGTTGGCTCATCTTCATTTCCCGTGCGGAATCCGGCGCCTGCCCCGTAGAGCAGCTCCATCCCCGCTTCCACACTCAGCGCCGTTCGTACCCCGGGCAACGACATGCCCAGCTCGACCAGCGTGATCGCCACCGCCGGCTGCATCCCTACCACCACCGTCTCCGCCCCCAGCACCCGCGACATCGCCGCGATGTTCGCCAGCATGCGCCCGATAAAGGAGTCCACAATCTCCAGCGACGAAATGTCGATCAGAACTCCCGTCGATCCCCACTCCGAGATCCGCTGCGTCACATCGTCCTGCAGCTGCATCGCGAGCTTGTCGTGCATGTCCACCTGAATCGTGATCAGGAGGAGCGACCCCATCCGCAGTACCGGAATCCGTTCCATCTAGCTCTCCTGCTTCGCCAGCGGTCCCGCCAGCATCGGTGCCACTCCACCCGCCGCCGCGCCCGCCTTTCGGGTTACGGCACGTCCGCTCCGGTCCAGCGCCAGCGCGAAAGCATCCGCCAGCTTCGACTTCGTGATCACGTCTTCCAGATTGATGCCCAGATGTACGATCGTCTGCGCAATCTGCGGCCGCACTCCGCTGATGATGCACTCAGCGCCCATCAGTCGCGCCGCCGTAATCGTCTTCAACAGATGCTGCGCCACCAGCGTGTCCACCGTCGGCACGCCCGTGATGTCGATAATCGCGTATCTCGAATTCGTCGCCACTACCTCCTGCAGCAGGCTCTCCATCACCACCTGGGTCCGCGCGCTGTCCAGCGTTCCGATGATCGGCAGCGCCAGAATCCCATCCCACAACTTCACCACCGGCGTCGACAACTCCAGCAGCTCCTGCTGCTGCCGCCCAATCAGCTCCTCGCGCGTCGCCATGTACACCTGCATCGTTACCAGCGCCAGGCTGTCCAGCAGCTCCGTCGCCGACCACACCGCCTCAAAAAGTTTGCTCTGATCCTTCGCCAGATCCCGACGAATCGCCCCAAACAACGGCTGCTTCAGCGACAAAACAAACGTCGCCACCTCCGCCGGCGAAAATCCCTGCCGTGCGCGCGACGCTGACATGTCCTGCAGCGTTTCCCGCGCCGCCGTCCAGGCCGGTCCCCCAATGTCCGATACACCGCCGCCCTTCACGCCCACCGCAATGGCTGTCAACAGCGTCTTCGACTGCTCTTCCAGCTCTGTTTTGCTGATCAGGTCCGATCGCTGTACCGTCTTGCTCATGTCCCGGATCCACTCGGCGCGGATCTGGTCCTCGTTGCTGGAGATAATCTCAGCTAAATCGTTCATTCAGGGGTCTCCATCCGGCGTTTTCCGCCGGCGTTCTTTTCACTGCAAACCAAACTATAGATAAGGTTGGGAAAATCTGAAAAGCCTGCCCCATCCAGCCCAGCCTCGGGGCAGGAAACTCGCCGGCTTTCGGTATACCCCGCGTCTAAGATACGGAGCGCTCCAGTCCGCCCAGCGCGTCTTTCAGCAGATGCGGTCCGTCCGTCTTCGATACATACGCCGTCACTTTGAAGAGCTGGCAGATCTCCCGCTGCTCGTCCCCCAGCACCGACCACACAATCATCGGAATCTCCGCCAGACGCGGATTGCTGTGCCAGAATCGCAGCAACTCGAACCCGCTCTCGTAGCCCAGATCGAGATCCAGAACAATCGCCTCCGGCAGCGGATGCTCCTCGTCCAGTCCCTTTTCAAGATAAAGTTTTGCGGCCATCGCGGAGGAACGCGCCTCCACCTGCGTGAATCCTAAGGAGCGCGCCACGTCCGTCGCGTTCCGTAAATCGCTCGCCGTATCTTCAACTACCAGCAAACGTCTCATCCTGGGGCCCTCGTGCTTTTCCTGCGTTGACTACGATTATGTAAGAGGGATTGTACGACGCATCGGCGTTTCCGTTAAACCCTGTGCCGCACTTCCACGTCCAAATTTTTCCAATGGCGCAATACGGCGCTTGAACCTGCGCGCCCGTTTGGTTTTGGACAGGTTTGCCCACCGAGGCCCGGCTTTTTCCCCTGCCGGACCTCTGTGGATCGATCCCACTAAAAATGCAGGCTGATCTGCCCCGTTACCGTCCGCGGCGTCACATAATGCGTTCCGCTGAAGGTCGAAAGAAAGTTATAGAGCGCGTATTTGTCCATAACGTTGATGGCCGTTACCTGCGCACCCCACTGATATTTATCCCCGTGAAACAGATTGTCCTGGCCCATCGCCATGTCGAACAGGCTCCGCGGCTGGATCCGCGGCGGATCGTGGTCGTTGTCCCCCATCCCTGGCGCCGGAATCTTCACCAGATTTGAGCTGTATTGCGACGCCGGACACGGACTCGGCAGCGCTTGCGTCGGCGTGGCCTTCACGCCGTTGCATTCCAGACCCGCCTCAAACTCCTGATCAGCCGTCAGCCCGCTCAGGTCTACCGCTGGCTGCCCGTTCAGCGTCGTCGAGGTTGGGTCGCATGCGCTGTTGGCGTCGTTCGACAAGGGGTTATAACAAGGAACCGCCCCCGCTACCAGTCCGCTGTCGAATCTCCAGCTAAAACTGTACCAGGGGCTGTGTTTTCCCGGAATCTGATACTGAAAATGTGTCGTCTCGTTGTACTTCTCGTCGTGGTCGATCCGGAACGGCAGCCCCGTCGCCCCCACCGTCGCGCCTGCTCCCCCCACCTGGGGCGGGAAAAACCGCGCCGCCACTGACGACATCACCACGTATCCGCTGATCCCATGCACCGGCGTCACATTCGCCCGCAGCGCGAATCCGGGAATCTTCGAGTTATGCCATTCAATCGGAAACGTGATCGGAGTATCCCCCAGCACGCTGAAATCGTAACCGTCATGGGTGTATTTCCAGATGTACTCCCCGCTGATCACGAAATGCCGCCCGGCTACCTGCTGCAGCCCCGCATGAAACTCGTTGCGGAACCCGGGCGACAATGCACCTGAGTCGCCCGCCGAGCACAGCAGCAGCGGATTCACCACCGCATTCAGACATCCGCGGCTGGCCAGCACCAGGTTCTCGTTGAACGGCGTCTCCAGCGTTCGCGCATACGACGCCCGCAGCACCGTGTTCGTCTTCTTGACGCTGTATGAACCGCCCAGCCGCGGCTCAGCCTGGCGCGCGTCCGCCAACCCGTTGTAAAGATCGCCGCGAATCCCGACATTGAACAGCCAGTTGCCGGTCTTGATCTGATCCTCAGCGTACAACGCCAGTTCCTTTACATCGCCGTTTCCCAGAAAATTGTAGAAACCACCGCCCCGCGTCAGATCGTACGGATACAAATCCGTGCACGGCGAGCCCGTCGGCACATCCGGAGACCCGCCCGACATGCAGCCCAGCGAATCCAGATAACCGGGGTCCACCATGCCCAGCGAATCGCTCTCGCGCAGCAGCGTCTGCTCATACATCGCACCCACCTTAACGTTGTGGATGCCCTTCACCCACGAAATATCCGCATGCGCGCCATCGTTGGCCAGGCTCCGATCCTGTGCAATGCTCTCCTGCTGGATCGGCCCCAGGTCCGCAAACGGATTGCCGCTCGGATAGTAGTGATACACATCCTTCCGTAGATACAACCCAAAGTTCAACACCGAATACTGATTAATCACCCTCGTGTAACTCGGGGCGATGTTGAACGTTCCAATCTCTGACCGCTGATCCGCGGGCCCACTCACTGCCGCGCCCGCCAGATTCACTCCACCCAGGTTCAAATTGTCGTAAGCATTCGGCGTCTGGAACCACGATCGCGAGTAATTCAGATTCAGATGCACAGAGTCCGAGGTATCGATTTGATCGTCGATCCGATCGAAGATGTTTTCCTCGTTCCCCTTGTCGTGAAACACCGCAAACTCCGGCGGATCGAGGAACCGGCTCGTGTTCAGCCCGTCCACCGATATAAAGTTGCCCCAGTTCTTCTTTCCGTATCCCACGTCGAACCCCGCCGTCGTCGAGCCGAACGTCCCGTACGAGGTATAAATCGATCCCGTCGGCCTCGTCTCGCCCTGTCCTGACCGCGTCGTCACCTGAATCACCAGGCTCGTTTTGTCCCCATATTCCGCCGGTGGTGCTCCGTCGATCACGTCCATGGACTGCACAGCCGCGCTCGGTAGCTGATTCGAGAAAACCTTGCTCTGCTGATCCGTAATCGGCTGCCCGTCCACCGAAAATGAGTTCTCCGCGTGATCCCCCAGCCCGTGGAACAGCCCGTTTGAATCCGCTGCCACCCCCGGCGTCGACAGCGTCACCAGCGAGCTGAGCCCCGAGGATGGGCTCTCCAGCGGAATCTCCGCGAACGCCTTGCGATCCATTGCCGTATCCAGGCTCGCGGCGTTGTTCACCAGGTCTTCCCCTGTTACCTGCACCGTGGTCGCGGCTGTCCCCAGCGCCATCCCTGCCGCCACCGTCACCGGCGTCGTCGACTTCACATCCACATCGCGAACGTAAGTCCCAAATCCCGGTGCCCTCACCGTCATGTGGTACGAGCTGAAGGGCACGTTGGTGAACTGAAAATGCCCCGTGCTGTCGCTCTTTGCTGTTCGTTCCAACTGGCTTACCGGGTTTTCGATCGTGACCGTCGCCCCGGCCACTACTGCGCCGGTTGGATCGCTCACGGTTCCGGTGACTGTTCCTGAAGCTCCGCCTTGCCCGGCCTCTGCCAGGCGAGGAAGAAACGAAATCAAAATCAAGGGAAGAAAAACGACGGCGCTACGCAGCTGCGTACGCATGCAAGACCTCCTGCAAATGTGAAATTGCCCAGGGACCCAAAAGGATAGGGAGAAACAGCTACGCCAGGACGGCGGAGCCCGAGGGCGGAGGTCGACTGATCAAGCGGAAAAACACTGCCCGCCGCGGCATTGAAAGACTGCGCGCGGCTGTTAAAGAAGCAACCTGGAAACTGCTGAAATCCAGCGTAATCGACGGCGCCGCATGCGCCACGGAGTGGGCCGCAACGCACAGCGCGCAATCATGGTCCGGCGTGCTTGCCGCATGCGAGTGCGCTGCCTGCGCCACCCCGCTGATCAGCACGAGGGCGATGCAGACAATGCCGAGCACAGTGGCCCAGCTCAACCGCGGCCTGGAGAAGACCCAGTTCATCGTATCTTTCGACTATAACCAAAACCGCACGTGAGCGCCAAACGCCGAGCGCGCCAGAATTGCCACCGGTTGCGAACCGGCAGAGCGTTTGGGTGGCCCCAAAATCTCAGAAGCCCTCTGCCCCCAGCCCGGCCTTCCGCGCCACGCGCCGCGCCATCTCCGCTCCCCAGCTCACCACGTCCGCGTATTCCGACTTGTACCGCACCGTGTACGTCTTCTCGCTGGCCATCGTCTTCCGCGCCATCGCCCAGTCCTTGTGATCCTCGATCACAAATTCTGAGTAGTTCCCATGCGGCACCACCAGCAGCTCAAACACCTCCCGGATCTGCGGCGTCGTCCGTTCCGCATCCGAGAGCAGCCGGTGCGTGATTCCGTCTGTCGCCGTTCGCGCCTGGCCCGCATAGGTCCACGCGTAGTCGTCGAAGATGATCCACCCGCCCGGATGCAGCAGCTTGTCGATCAGGAAAAACGCCCCGCCGTCAATCGTCCAGTTCTTCGGCCCATCCACTATGCACAGGTCATACTTCGGCCAGCATTGGCTGCCCGTGGTCTGCCGCCGGATCTCATCGTGCAGAAACCATGAATATCCGGTCTGCATCCTCACTACATCCACGTATCCGCTCAAACCGCACGCCTCCAGCTGCATCTCAGCCGATGGCATAAAATCCGCGTCCACCAGATCCACAGCCGTGATCCTGCCCCCGCCCAACGCATCCAGCGCCGCTGCCATGTAGCAGGTCGCCGTCCCATGCGCGATGCCCAGCTCCAGAATCCGCCCCGGCCGATCCCGCAGGATCATCCGGTACAGCTCCTGCCCGTGCTCGGGAGAAATAAAAGGTGTCGACCCGACCAGCCGCCGCACCTCATCGTATTCCATGTTCCCAGCCTACCGGCCTCCGCTCCACCCACGTCAATCGAAAACTCTGCCCCGGCCAATCGAAAGGAATGTGACCCGTCAGCTTGACACTTCTCCTCTTCCCGGTAAGCTAAGAGATTCCCGAAAGGGTTTTTTGTGGGGGCGGAAGCATCTTGAAGGTCAGAGTCTTCTATCACGACAAGTGTTTCGACGGTGCCTGCTCGGCTTCCTTATTCAGCCGCTTCCACCACGAGCGTATCTCTCAGGACGCCACCTACGAGTTCTGCGGCCTCGTCCACCGTGCCGGCGCTCTCTTTAACGAGGCCGACTTCACCGGCGACGAAAACGCCATCGTTGACTTCAAATACTCCCCGTCGCCCAAAATCACCTGGTGGTTCGATCACCACCTCAGCGCCTTCCTCACTCCTGAAGATCAGCAGGACTACCTCACCGGCGTCGCCGACGGCCGCTACAAAGGCCACCGTTTCTACGATCCCAACTACGTCTCCTGCACCAGCTTCCTCGCCCACATCGCCTCCACCCAGTTCGGCTTCGACCCCGCCCCCGTCGCCGAGCTCATTCGCTGGGCCGACATCGTCGACGGCGCCCTCTACGAGAGCCCTCAGCTCGCCGTCGAAATGCCCGAGCCGGCCATGAAGCTCACCCTCATCATCGAGTCCTCGCAGGACCCCGAGTTCATCCCGAAGCTCATCCCCACTCTCACCGGCATGCCGCTGCTCCAGGTCCTCGAACAGCCCTTCGTCGCGACCCTCCTGCCGCCGCTCCTTAAGCGCCACCAGCAGGCAATCGACCTCATCCGCGATCGCTCCGAATCGAAGCAGGGCACCATCTACTTCGACATCACCGACCATCCCCTCGAGGGCTACAACAAGTTCATCCCCTATTACCTTCATCCGGAAGCTACTTACTCCGTCGGACTTTCAAAGTCCAGCTTCCGCACCAAGGTCGCTGTCGGCTCTAATCCCTGGACCAAAACTCCGCCCGAAAACATGCTGAACCTTGCCACCATCTGCGAGCGCTACGGTGGCGGAGGCCATGCCCGCGTCGGCGCCATCTCCTTCCCCCCCGATCACGAAGACGAAGCCCGCAAAGCCGCCGCCGAAATCGTCACAGAACTCCGCGCCTCGCTGAACGGGAAATAGTTTTCCAGGAGCAACCACGGCTCAAGCGCCAGTCGCACGCTACTGGCTACTGGCTACTGGCTACTGGCTAACCCTCCGCCCGCAACCACGGCCACATCCCCCAGGCCCGCACCACCGCCCTCCAAACCCACCGCGCCGCCAACCCAATCACCACCAGAAACCCGCCCGCAATCAAGGCAGCAGCAATCGGATGATGCGTCGCCAGCCAGGTGAGAAAAACCGCCAGCACATCCTCGCCTGCACTCAGTGCAAAATTCGAAACCGGCTCCGGCGACGGAGTCACCGCCATCCGTGCCGCAGTCTTGCCTCCGTGCGCAGCCAGCGCGATCAGGCCCCCCACCACGGTCGCCAGCAATTGCTTTTCCGGCGATAGCTGCGACGTCGCGCCGTACGCCATCAACGCCGCCACCGGAATCCGCACAAACGTGTGCAACGCATTCCAGAACAAATCGAATGCCGGAATCTTGTCGGCGAAAAACTCAATCCCAAACAGCGCCAGCGACGCCCCAATCACCCACCAGCTCGTCAGCAGATGCAGACCCGCCGGTAGTTCCACCCACCGCGTCTGCGCCAGCAGCCCCAGCGTGGCCACCGTGGCATACACATTCAGCCCGGCCGCAAAGCTGATCGCCACCACCAGTCCCACCAGCTCCGGCCCTATCAGTTCCGATCCGCCCGCCATGCCTGCCAGCATAGCTGCCCACGGATTCCGCCCATAGGTCAAAATGGAAAGGCCACCTCACCGGGTTCGATGAACAGAAGAGAATTTCTCCAGCTCGCCGCCGTCGCCGCAACCCTGGGTCCCGTTCGCGCGTTTGCCGATGCCACCCTCGACCCCTGGACCCCCGGCACCCTCGACATCCATCACCTCGCGTACGGCCGCGGCAACTCCACCTTCCTCCTCGCACCAGACGGCACCACCCTGCTCATCGACGCGGGCACCACCGAAGACGCCCTCGACGTCTCCTGTGCGCAACGCCCCAACACCAGCCTTCGCCCTGGCGAATGGATCGCCGCCTACGCCCTCCGACACATGCAACCCGCCGGCCGCCGCGAGCTCGATTACGCACTCATCACCCACATCCATCCCGACCACCTCGGTGACATAGGCCCCGAAAATCCCTCATCGCCGAAAGGGAACTACCGCCTCACCGGCATCATGGATGTCGACGCCCGCCTGCCCATCCGCACCCTCATCGATCGCGCGTTTCCCGACTATCAAGTTCCGCAGCCCCAGCAAGCACCCTTCGCGCTGAACTACATCAACTATGTCCGCTCCCGCCAGCAACGGGGCGAATCCACGCAGCAAATCCAACCCGGCAGCGCAAGCCAGGTCCATCTCACCCGCAAGCCTTCCAGCTTTCCAACCTTCGAAATCCGCAACCTGGCCGCGAACGGTGAAGTCTGGGCCGGGAACGCGGACCAAACCCGCTCCCTCTTTCCCAAACTCACAACCCTGGCTCTCGCCGACTACCCGACCGAGAACATGGGCTCCATCGCCCTTCGTCTGAGCTACGGAAACTTCCGCTACTTCACCGCGGGCGACCTCACCAGCGACACGGAAGAGTCGAGCGAGTCGTGGCGCGACGTTGAAACTCCCGTCGCCCGCGCCTCTGGTCCCGTCGACGTCGCAGTTGCCGACCATCACGCCTTCTTTGACGCGGTTGCACCCGATACGGTCCGTGCCCTTCATCCGCGCGTCTGGGTCATCCCGTCCTGGTATGTCGGCCACCCCTCCATCGCCCCACTCCGCCGCATGCTCAGCCGGCAGCTCTACCCGGGCGACCGCGATGTCTACGCCACCTGTGTCATGGAGGCCAATCGCCTCGTCAACCAGCTCTTCATCGGCAAGCTGCGCAGCCTCGCAGGCCACATCATCGTCCGTGTCGCCCCCGGCGGCGACAGCTTTCGCGTCATCGTCACCGATAACACCGACGACGAGGACCGAATCAAATTGATCGCCGGCCCCTTCCCCTGCCCTCCGAAGCAGTCCGCCTGAACGGCCCGACTCCGCCCGCCTCTCCGCGCCCCCTGAATCCTCCAGTACCCCACCTACATCCAAAGGGTTCCGCGATTTGCCAATTCACGGTAAAATGAGAAGATCGCAGGAAAGGTCTTAGGAACCAGCATCATGCCCAAAGAGGGAATTCACCCGAACTATCACGAGATCAGAGTGGTCTGCGCCTGTGGCAACAGTTTCGCCACCAAGTCCACGCATAAAGGCGATATCCACGCGGAAATCTGCTCCAACTGCCACCCGTTCTTCACCGGCAAACAAAAGCTGGTCGACACCGCGGGCCGCGTCGAGCGCTTCCGCCGCAAGTACGCCAAAACGGAGCAGCCGGCAGCCGCCGCAAAGTAACTCCGAGGCGGCTCTCGAAACACCAGGCCTCCGCCCAGGGCGGGGGCCTTCGTTTTAGCATTCCAACTGCATGCGCAAACAATGGGACAACCCGCTCGAACACACCATGCCCCCTGGCACGCGTGTCCCTGCGTCCCTCCAGATCGGCACCGTGACCGTAGCGCCGGCCACGGTGCTGGCCCCCATGGCCGGCGTTACCGACACGGTCTTTCGTCGTTTCATTCGCAATGCGAGCATGTTTTTGGCCCAGGCTGGACCGGACTCAGGGGATCCTCTGCGCGAAGCGCGCCCGCCGGTGCGGCCAGCACTCCGCAACGCCAGCGTGTTTTCCTCCGACCCCGAACACGGTTCCGTAGACGACTCGGTGTCCAACCAGCAGTCCGGCTGCGGCCTCATCATGACCGAGTTCACCTCCGCCGACGGTCTCGCCCGCACCCGCGAATCCAAGCGCAAACGCTACCTCACCTTCTACGACGACGAGCACCCCATCTCCGCGCAGCTCTTCGGCTCCAATCCTGCCACCCTCGCTGAAGCCGCCCGCATCGTCCAGGACACCGGCTTCGACATGGTCGACCTCAATCTCGGCTGCCCCGCCAAGCGCGTCGTCTCCTGCAACGGAGGCAGCGGACTCCTTCGCGACCTGCCCCTCATCGCCGAGATCTTCAAATCTGTGCGCGCCGCTGTGACAATTCCGTTCACCGTCAAATTCCGCCTCGGCTGGAACGACAACCACATCATCTGCGTCCCCCTCGCCAAACTCGCCGAAGACTCGGGCCTCAACGCCGTCGCCCTCCACGCCCGCACCCGCGAACAGGGTTATGCCGGCCAGGCGCGCTGGCACCACATCGCCGAGGTCAAGGACGCCATCAAAATTCCCGTTATCGGCAACGGCGACGTCCGCACTCCTGAGGATGCCTGCGCCCTCGTCGCCAAAACCGGCTGCGACGCCGTCATGATCGGCCGCGCCGCTCCTGCCAATCCGTGGATCTTTCGCCAGATTGCGCAGTACACCGCCACCGGCCGCTACGACCTCGCCACGGAAGACGACCGCCACCGCATGATCCGCACCTACTTTGAAATGCTGCTCGCCGAAGCCTTCCCGGAAAATGCTCCCGCCACGGCGGCCGCCGGCAAGATGAAGCAGTTCGCTTCGTGGTTCACCCACGGAGTTCGCGGCGGCGCCGCTCTGCGCAAGTCCATCTACGAAGCCAAATCCGGCCCCGCCATCCTCGACGCCGTCGACCGCTTCTTCAGCAGGGAAGTCGCGCAGCTTCCGGATTCGACCGTTGTCGATGCGGAGAACTTCGCTCCCTCTCTCATCGCAAGCGAATAGAGTCGAGCCTGCCCGATGACCGCCGACAAAACCATCCGCAAGTTCTCCAGCCACGCAGAGCAGCGGGCATAGACCATGCGCTATTGGCGCACTCGGACCCCCGGTGAGCGCCTGGCCGCGGTTTGGGATGCGACCCTCGCCGCCTGGTCGGCCAAAGGCTACCACTACGATGCTTGCCAACGGTCTGAAAGAACTCTTACTCGCGTTCAACGCACACGGGGTTAAATATCTTCTTGTTGGCGGTTACGCTGTTGGCGTGTATGCCGAACCACGAGCGACAAAAGATCTCGACCTTTTCATCCGTCCTGATCGTATCAATGCAGAGATTGTGCATCGCGCCCTCGCCGCGTACGGAGCTCCTCTGCAGGGCATCACGCCATCAGATTTTTTCAGCGATCCTCATTCTGTGTTTCAAATCGGGCAGCCGCCGATACGAATCGACATCCTGCAGCAAATCGATGGCGTCACCTTCGACGATGCCTCGTCGAACCGGATCAAAGCCGAAGTTGGCGGCATTTCAGCCCACGTCATCTCAGCAGATGACCTAATCCAGAACAAACTCGCTTCTGGACGATTGCGGGGACCTGGCCGACGCAGAAGCAGTCCGGGAAGCCACAAAGGAGAAGTGATTCGAACGGGCCCGTGTCTCGGACGGAGAGCAGTGCGAATCGCTCCTGGCTACACCCTATCCCCTAACAGGCTGCTGAAAAAAGGCCGCTCACCGGCGATGTACAGCCCGTTCGATATCGGCCATTCGGGATTGAGTGGCCGGGTAGTTCTCCGGAGCAAACGCTTTGTTCAACTCTGCGAAGCGGGGTTTCAGAACTGAGGCA
>DASXDF010000039.1:0-1551 GCA_036490815.1 Acidobacteriaceae bacterium | reverse complement strand
TGATCAATTAGTTTCCCCGTCAGCGACGCGTCCGGTGCTGGATTCAACTTCTGATCCTGAATCTCGATAACAGGATCCGCCGAGGCTGCGATCAATGAGGCTGAGGGATCCATCCGAATCTTCCCAATTTGGGACAATTCAACGCCGGGAAACGATATGAGAAAGGGCGTCACTTGCTTGGGCAGCAGAAGGTGCGAAATCTTGTCAAAACTATCCTCGCTCGCGATCGTTGCTCCACTCCGCGATATGAGGGTCGCCTTGACCGAGACGAATGCAGGCACCACGTCTTCGTTGAGCAGTTCGCCCATGACGAGTACTGCATCCCCACGTTCCAACGGGTGCATGTCCACAATGCGAACATGCGGCGATTCCACATCCTGAGCGCCCCAGTCGTCTTCCGGCCCGCGGTAGATCACATCCCATCGCAAATAGTTGACCGGGATCACTTGCGGGGGAACTCGCGGTTCCTTGACCAGAGGCCACTCCGCTTCCCAGTGATTCCCGTTTTTTATGACGTGCAGCTTCACTGTGTCCGAAAAGGTGCCAACCACGGTGGACCAGTACATCTTCAGCTGCATCTCCGCATCATCCGCGGTCTCGTGAAGCGGCCGCACTTCGAAGTGATCGAGCGTCGCAAGCGAGCGAAGGCTGACATAGGTTCCGTTCAGATCGCGCACAAACTCCGCCTCGGTGAACTCGCCCTTGTTCGCGAGGTTGGAATAGGCGTTTCCCCACTGCCTCTGGCCGATTTGACGCGCAAGGTTCTCGACGGCTGCCTGCGCTGTTGTAGACGGACGCAGCAAGGCGGTGGTCCTGGCATCGGCCAGTACAGCGGCCGACTGATTCGGGTGAAGAATGCTAATCACGATCAGAACGATCGTCGCGGCGAAGATAAAGAGAGCAAGCCCACGTCCGCTCTTCATAGCGCCACCCTTCCTGGCTCCAGACTCTCTCCGGCTGCGGGCATTCTGGATTCTTCACCGCTAAACCGGCGCCCGTCCGGAATAAGCAGAACCAGTAAGGCCAGGAGGCTGCTGCCGAAGGGAAGCGTGCCCCACATCAAGCCTTGCCAGTGCGGAGGAATGAGCGAGGTGTTCATGGGTACAGCCGGCGGCGCTCCCTCCTTGCTCCAGATGGTGATGGTCTTGTCCTCAAGGGTGTCCACAGGGCGGAAACCGGCGAAGGTCAGAAGGGGGTCATAATACGGGTCCTTCACCAGCACCCACTTCAGTCCGTAATGGTCCGCGTGGTAGAGGATCGCTCGCAGTGCGTCGAGCCCCGATTTCCCAAAATATTTCGAATTTGTGAGCTCCGCCCCGCCGTGCTGCGTCAACTCCGGCAATGTACGTCCGGAATTCCACACTCCATCGACGCTGCCGGCATCCGTCAGCGTGGCCAAGAGCGAGACTCTGCTGTTGCCGAAGCCCAGCGTGACATACCGGTACTTGTCGTGCCCGTCGCGGTCGAGCCAACCGGCGGCAGAGTCCACCTTGAATTCGGAGGCATCGGCCGGCCTGTAGATGATCCATGCTGCCCCCAGGCCACACGTGA
>DASXDF010000038.1:0-1594 GCA_036490815.1 Acidobacteriaceae bacterium | reverse complement strand
CCCTCGGTATCCCGCACTGCGATGATCAGATTCACCGGCAGGCATGCCACCTGGCCCACCAGCCATCCGGTCAGCCCGCTCAGCGCGGCATACCCGGCTCGACGCCATCGTGACATCGTTGCGTCTGTCGCCATTCTGCTTATGCTACGAGCTTGCTGGCGATTTCTGTGTACAGATCGATCGCCGCAAAGAGCTCGCGCTTGGCCAGCTTCTCATCCGGCGTGTGCGCGACGTGGATCGAACCCGGACCCAGCAGCACCGCCTCGCCCCAGTTGGTCAGTGCGGGGATGTCTGTCGCGAAGGCGGCAACCATCGTCTCCAGCCCTTCGATCGTTTTGAACCGCATGAACGGAATCTCGAGCGTGTAATCAATCTCGGCCAGCCCCTCGACCGCCTTTTTCAACGCAATACGTGTGCTCTCGGAAGGACCCACCAGCCGCACCATCACCTGGGCCAGCGCCTTGTCAGCGATTACGTTCGGCGCACGGCCGCCCTCAATCAAACCGATGTTCAGCGTGCTCGGCCCGATCCCCGGTTCAGTGGGCAATTCGATCCGCATCACGTTGTTCAGAGCCTGCAGCAATTTGTGAATGGCGCTCTCGCCCAGTTCCGGGTATGCCGAATGCGCCATCTTGCCCGTCGCGCGCACCGCGCCCCGCAGTGCGCCTTTGCTGGCCAGACCGATGCGGTTGTCCGTCGGCTCGCCATTGATCAGATAGCGGTTGCCCCTCGGCTGTTCATTGGCGACCCTTGCCCCCGCCGAATCCCGCTCCTCTCCGACGACAAAGAGCATTCCGGCTTTGACGCCGCCACCGGCGCGAAGCCGCTCCACCGCGGCAATCTGCGCGGCGATGATGCCCTTCGCATCGCAAGCGCCGCGCCCGTAGATCTGCTCGTCGTCTTCGCTGCTGCCAAAGAACGGAGGCACGGTGTCCATATGTGTGGAAAAGACGACCTCGGGCTTCTCGCCAGGCACGGTGGCATACACATTGAAGCGGTCCGTCGTCGCCCCATCTTCGCCTTTGTTCGCGACGTGCATCTTCTCCACCGCGAAATCCCGCGTAGCCAGAAATTCCGCCAGAAATGCGCCTACCGCACCCTCGCCATAGGTCGTCGATTCAATGTCGATGAGTTGTCGTGTCAATTGCACGGGATCGAGCGTCATGGTTAGGTCAGCATACCTGAGCTCCAGGCGTCCTTCGCCGTGCTGCCAGCCGTCGCTACAATCAACTCCGATGACAGGCATCTCCAATCGTCTGCAAACACTCTCCATCCCTGGCCCTGCCGGCAGCATTGAAGCGCTGCTCGTCGAAGGACAAGCAGAGGCGCGCTATGCCGCACTCGTCTGCCATCCGCACCCCAAGGGCGGCGGCACCATGCACAACAAGGTCGTCTACCGCGCCGCCAAGACGATGCAGGCTCTTGGCCTCGCGACCCTGCGCTTCAACTTCCGCGGCACCGGGCTCAGCGAAGGCGAACACGACGAGGGCCGCGGCGAACAGGATGACGTCCGCGCAGCCCTGGACTGGCTGCATACGCGGTACGGACTGCCCGTGCTCGTCGTCGGCTTCTCCTTCGGTGCGTATGTAAGCCT
>DASXDF010000037.1:0-2773 GCA_036490815.1 Acidobacteriaceae bacterium | reverse complement strand
TGCAGGCAGCGACGCTGCCGACAGCGTTCCTCACTTCTGCGTACACGCTCATGAACGTAGCGAAGATTCGGTCCGGCGACCGCGTCCTGATTCATGCCGGCACCGGTGGAGTCGGGCTGGCGGCGGTGCAGATCGCGCAGCGCGCAGGAGCCGAAATTTTTGCGACCGCTGGCAGCGAACCCAAGCGCGCGTATCTGCGCGAGCTCGGCGTGCCGCACATCTTCGATTCGCGAACGCTGGATTTCTCCGAGAAGATCCTGGAGATCACCGGCGGCCAAGGTGTTGACATCGTGCTCAACTCACTGGCGGGAGATTTCATCGCAGCCAGCTTCTCTGCGCTGGGGCGCGGCGGCCGTTTCATCGAGCTGGGCAAGCGGGATCTGTGGACCCAGGAACGCGTGGCGGCCCTGGGAAGATCGATTGCGTATCACGTGATCGACCTCGGCGATATCGCTGAGAATGATCCGGAAACACTCAGTCGTCTGCTGCAGGATTTGGTGCGCGACGTAGAAGCTGGAACTCTGTGCCCGCTTCCAGTCACAGAGTTCTCCTTCGAGGATGCGGCCGATGCGTACAGGTACATGGCCCAGGCGCGGCACATCGGCAAAATCGTCCTGACCCAGAGCCGGTGCGGTGCCGACGTGCTACCTCATGCGACCTATCTGATCACCGGAGGATTTGGCGGGATTGGAACGCAGTTGCTGCGCTGGCTGGTGCGGCGTGGCGCACGTCATGTGGTGTTGGTCGGGCGGCACGAGCCGGCAGAAGCTGCGCGGGAAGCGATCGTCTGGGGCGAGTCTCAGGGGGCGCGCGTCGAAACGCGGCTTGCGGATGTGGCGCGCGAAGCCGACGTAAGCGCGCTGCTGACCATGATCTCCGCAACCATGCCGCCGCTTCGCGGAATCCTGCATACCGCGGGCATCCTCGACGATGGCGTGCTGACGGAGCAGACCTGGGATCGGTTTGCGCGTGTGCTGGCTCCCAAGACATCCGGCTCATGGCTCTTGCACGAGAAGACGGCGACGTTGCCGTTGGATTTCTTCGTGATGTTTTCGTCTGTGGCCTCCATCTTCGGCGCGGCAGGCCAGGCCAACTATGCCGCAGCGAATGCCTTCGAAGACGCGCTCGCACACGAGCGGCGCCGGCGTGGCCTCCCGGGTGCCAGCATCAACTGGGGCGCCTGGGCCGAGGGCATGGCCGCGCGCGACGGGTTCGAAGCCCGGCGGCGCAAGCTCGGCCTTGAAATGATGTCGGTGGACGAAGGGCTGCGGGCGCTCGATAGCGTGCTGCTGGAGAAGCCCGCCCAAGTGGGCGCCGGCCTGATCCAGTGGAGCCGGATTCCCGCCCGCTATTGTCTGGCCGATGATGAACACGCGCAGACATCTGCGGAATCCAGCGGCCGGCAGGCGCCGCACACCGAAGCCACAAGCCAGGGATCGCTGCTCGACCGGCTGGCCGAGGCCCCGGATGCGCGACGCAAGGCTCTCCTCTCCGAACATGTGCTGAAGATCGCGCTGCGAGTGCTGGGTTTTCCTGCCGATAGGGGGATCGATCCGCAGCAGCCTCTGAGCGAGCTCGGCCTCGACTCCCTCATGTCTGTCGAATTTCGCAATCTTCTGGCCGGCGACGTCCAACAGAACTTGCCCTCCACGCTACTGTTCAATTATCCGACTCTTGACGACGTCACTAGCTATGTCGGCGGATTGCTGTTCGGCCAGCCACACGCTGCTGCTGCCCAAAACCCGATAGACCTTTTGGACCGCGTAGAGCAACTTTCGGATGAGGAACTGGACCGGATGCTGGCGGAAAAATCAGGAGCATCGCAATGAGTGACCTGCGCGAACGTCTCGAAAAGCTGTCTCCTAAACGTTTGCTGCTGCTGGCCATGGAACTGCAATCGCGCCTGGATACAATCGAGCGCGAACGCTCCGAGCCCATTGCCATTGTTGGAGTTGGCTGTCGCATCCCTGGGACCGGTCGCGGGACGCGTGCATTCTGGCATCTACTCTCCAACGGAGAAGACGGGATTACGCAAGTTCCATCGGATCGGTGGGATGCTTCTGCATGGTACGACGCCGATCCAGATTCGTCCGGGCGTACGAGCACCACATGGGGCGGTTTCCTGTCTGATGTGGATCTCTTTGACGCTTCCTTTTTCAACGTTTCCGCGCGCGAAGCGGTCAGCATGGATCCGCAACATCGGTTGTTGCTTGAATCTTGTTGGGAGGCTCTCGAAGATGCCGGGCGCTCGCCTCGTTCTGTTCACGGAAGTGCGACTGGAGTTTTCGTAGGGCTAACCAACAATGATTATCAAGACCTCCTGTTCGACCGTGGCGAAGAGACACTCGATACCTATGTCGCGACTGGCGTCAGTCCCAGCATGGCAGCGGGACGTATCTCATACCTAATGGGATTTCACGGCCCCTCTCTAACCGTGGATACGGCGTGTTCGGCATCGTTGGTGGCGGTGCATTTGGCGTGCCAGAGTCTTCGCTCCGGGGAGTGCGGGATGGCGTTGGCCGGCGGGGCCAACCTCATCCTCTCGCCCGAGGTTACAGTCGCCCTGTCCAGAGCCCACATGATGTCGCCCGACGGATATTCGAAGACGTTCGATGCTCGCGCGAACGGATTCGTGCGGGGTGAGGGGAGTGGGGTGTTGGTCTTGAAGCGGTTGCGGGATGCGGAGCGGGATGGTGACCGTATCCAGGCGTTGATCCGTGGGAGTGCGGTGAACCAGGATGGTCGGAGCAGCGGATTGACGGCGCCGAACGGA
>DASXDF010000036.1:0-1661 GCA_036490815.1 Acidobacteriaceae bacterium | reverse complement strand
GATGTCTGCGACGGCGCGGGAGGTGAGCAGCGAATACTCCTGCACCGAAGCGACGATGTTCTTCGCGAAGGCCTCTGGGGAGGGAAGTCTCATTCGATCCGCTGTGGCTAAGACTACCAGAGCGGAGGGATGGAACGTCTGCCTGCCGTGGGTTGAGACGGAAGAGTTCTGAATTGTCCGCAGAAGGCCCTCTGCGCCGGGCCAAAAGCAGCCTTGCCCACCCAGAGAGTGCGAGAATAGAGATATGGTTGCAATGATGAGAGCCGCCGTGCTGCGGGGCAAGGAAGACCTGCGGGTAGAGCAGGCACCCATGCCGGTGGCGGGTCCGGGAGAACTGGTGCTGCGCGTGGACGCGGCGCTGACCTGCGGGACCGATCTGAAGATGTATCGGCGGGGCTATCACGCGAAGATGCTGACGGTGGACGGGCTGTTCGGCCACGAAGCGGCGGGAACGATCATCAAGACAGGCGAGGGTGTCAGTGAATTCGCCGTCGGCCAACGTGTCGTACCGCTGAACTCCGCGCCTTGTGACGCATGTTTCTACTGCGAACAATGCCAGCAGAATCTGTGCGACGATCTCTTATTCAATAGCGGGGCTTACGCGGAATATCTGCGGGTGCCGGAGCGGATTGTACGCAAGAACACCTTGAGGATTCCTGACAGCGTGAGTGCCGAGCGCGCTGCGCTGACCGAGCCGCTGGCATGCGTGATGCGTGGATTGCAGGAGTCGGACGCGCAAGCCGGACAGACAGCGATCGTTATAGGAGCGGGGCCGATTGGACTGCTGTTTGTGCATGCGGCTGCGATTGAGGGCCTGCACGTGATTGCGGTGGTGAAGCGGAACGACCAGGTGGCAACGGCACTGCACTTTGGAGCCGAGCAGGTGGTGCGAGTCGGCGATGTCGACGATCCGGTACGTGCGGCCCGGGAACTAACTCCCGGTGGGCGGGGAGCGGACCTCGTCTTCGAGGCGGTCGCGACGCCGGAGGCGTGGCAATGGGCCGCCCAGATGGTGCGCAAAGGCGGAGTGGCGAATTTCTTCGGCGGGCCTCCGGCGGGAACGGAGGTCAGCCTGGACACGAACCTGATTCACTATTCCGATTTGACGTTGAAGGCGAGCTTCCATCACACACCGGAAACGGTGCGACGCGCCTTCGCGCTGCTGCAGTCGGATCGTTTCAAGGCGAATGGTTTTCTGACGGGAACGGCGAGCCTGCAGCAGGTGCCTGAGGTTTTTGCGGGCATGATGACGCGGCCTGCTGAGGGCACGAGGTCGGAGATAAAGACGGTGATCTATCCACACCGGCAGGCAGCTGTACCTGACGCCGCGGTCAAGTCGACGGAGCTGGTCGGGGATACACGATGAGTGCGGCGACTCAGATGCGGTCCGGTATGCTTTCGGGCGAGCTGGAAGGCGCGCCTGAGGAGTATCTGACGCCGCGGGCGCGCCCGTCGCTGGAGCAGGCCCAGGTCTGGTGCAAACGACTGGCAACGACGCACTATGAGAACTTCCATGTAGCGACATACTTTCTGCCCAAGCAGCTAAGGCCGCACTTCTATGGCGTATATGCGTTCTGCAGGACATCCGACGATCTGGGAGATGAGGTTGCCGACCCAGCGACGGCGACGCGGTTGCTCGCTGAGTGGCGAGGGATGCTGCA
>DASXDF010000035.1:0-110493 GCA_036490815.1 Acidobacteriaceae bacterium | reverse complement strand
ACTTGACGTTCCCCGGAGCGGATGCCGGACCCGATGGTCTCGAGCCGATGGCGGGGCACAGCAACTACTTTTTGGGAAGCGATTCCTCGCGATGGGTTCGAAATGTCCCACTCTATTCGGAGATTAATTACAGCCAAATCTACAAGGGAGTCTCGCTGAGGTTCTACGGCAATGGCCGAGAGCTGGAACACGATTTTAGCGTCGATCCCGGCGCCGACCCCTCCCGGATCGCATTCCGGCTGGAAGGAGCATCGGACCTGCAGATCTCAAGAGAAGGAGATCTTGAGATTCGCACCGCGCATGGCCGCTTGACTCTCCGCAAGCCGGTCGCCTATCAGGTGCTCGCCGGGAGCCGTCAGCCGGTGGACGTGAAATTCCTCCTCTCCCGGGACGGCGCAGTTCGTTTTGCCGTCGGGAAATATGAGACCGGGCGAACCCTGGTCATCGACCCGGTTTACGTCTTTTCGTCCTATCTGGGCGGCAGTACGGGAGCCGACGAGATATCGGCCGTCACGACCGACGCTAACGGGAACATCCTGGTTACCGGCACCACCGGCTCAACCGACTTCCCCACCAGCAACGCTCTTCAGTCGTCATTGGGCAGCGACGGCGAAAGCATATTTGTCTCGAAGTTCGACCCCACCGGCGCGACTCTTATCTACTCCACTTATCTGGGCGGATCGAGCCAGGCCTCTGGCGCGGCCGCCATAACCGGAGGAGCGATTGCAGTCGATGCTGCCGGCGACGCCATCATCTCCGGCCTTGCCTCATCCTCCAACGTCCCGCAGGCTGGCGCCATCGTGTCTCCATCGTGCCAGATCAATAACGGATGTTACTTCCTTGCTTCTCTCAAGCCTGACGGCTCCGCGCTGAACTACGCGGGGCTGATCGGCGGCGAGCAGGGTTTTTACACATTCGGCCTTCATGGCGATCTCGCCGTCGACGCCTCCGGCAATGCGTATCTGGCCGGCACGACCGACAACTCGACTTTCCAGATCACGGCGGGCACTCTGGCTGCATCGGTCGTTGGTTATCCATACAATGAAACTTTTGTTCTGAAAGTGGACCCGACCGGGAAACTGATCTATTCAACCGTGGTTCCGGGAAATGACACGAACTCGAACGATCTTCTGCAGCCGTACACAAACGACTTCATACCCTCCGGCATGGCGGTGGACGCTGCCGGAGATGTGACAATCGCCGGCACATCCGGCCGTGGCCTGCCCGTTACTTCCGGTGTGATTGGCCCACAGTTCCCCAATGCGTATGTGAATGTCGAAAACCCAAGCGCGGGTTTCGTGCTGCAGCTGAACCCCACAGCGTCGGCCGTCAACTTTGCGAGCTATTTGCCGGGAACAGACTATGGCCAGGGTCTGGCGGTGGATGCACAAGGCAATTTTTATCTGACTGGCGGAACCCAGGAAACGAACCTGCCCGTCAGCTCGAATGCATATGAAAAGGCTCCGGTGGCAAATTCAGACGGACAGATCGAAGGTGCCTATGTTCTGGTGCTGAATGCGCAGGCAACAGCCGTTGTGGGGGCAACCTACATCGGCGCGGGCGCGGTGGGAGGCTACGGGTTCTCAGCCATTGCTCTCGACAGTCACGGCCACATCTTCGTAGGCGGTAGCGCAGAAGAGCAGGGTTTTCCGCTGCAGGACCCCTTCGTAACGAAATATGAATTCACCGACACGATTGCGGACATGGTTCTGGCCGAGATGAGTCCCGATTTGAGCACACTCGAGTTCGGAAGCTATCTCAGTTCGACAAACGCGACATCCTATCCGGGTTCTATTTTTTCCGGACTGACCGTTGATAACTCCAACAACCTGATTGCCGCCGGTACGACTTACTCGCGAAGCTTTCCTACCACTCCAGGAAGCTTCGAGCCGCAACTGCCGACGCCCGCAAATCCCCTTGTCGGTTATCAACATTCCTTCGTCACCAAATTCAATATGTCCACGTCCGCCCCGGCGGTGTGCTTCAGCACCTTCAGCGTGAGCTTCGGCAACGTGAACGCAAATAGTTCGGAGAGCCAAACGGTGACTGTCACCAACTGCGGCGACACCTCGTTGGACATCACATCGATTGCATCGTCCGATCCAACAGTAACCACAAGCGGAAACTGCGGTTCCGTTGCCGCCGGCGCTGCCTGCCCGGTTACGCTGACTTTCACTCCCGTGAGCAGCAAAGCCACAAGCGGGACCGTCACGCTGTCTGACAACGCTCAGACCATCCCGCAAACAGTGTCGTTCACCGGCCAGGGTGTTGCCCCCGAAATCGTCGCCAATGCCAGCCCACTGTCGTTTGGACACGTATTGGTTGGCGCGCCAGCCATCGACGCATGGCTCTATATTTCCAACGGTGGGCAGGCAGCGCTTTCAGTCGGGACAGTCACGGTCAGCGGAGCAGGATATTCCCTAGTCAGCAACGGCTGCACGCAGTCGCTTCCAGGCAACAGTCCATATTTTTCGTGCCCAATCGAGATTGCTTTTGCTCCCGTGAACTCCGGCACCCAGACGGGGTCGGTGGTCATTGTTTCCAACGATCCGGCAACGTCACAACTTACCGTCGCGCTCACGGGAGTAGGCGATGCCATCTATGCTGTTCCTTCAATCAGCTCAATCAGCGCGCCTACCGTGCTCATCAACAACGGCGGGGTAAACCTTTCGATCTCTGGCGCCAATTTCTATCCGCAATCCGTCGCGCAGCTGAACGGGGTCGCACTCTCAACCTCTTTCCAGAGCAACAACTCTCTGCAGGCAACAATTCCGGCTTCGTCTCTGACGGCCATTGGAGAGCAGTACCTTACTGTTGTCAATCCGTTGCCTGGCGGTGGCATCAGCCCTTCCGTGACGGTTACGCCCTATCAGACATTGGTGATCGATCCTGCCGCGCTTGTTTCGGTTCCGTCTACAGGAATGCTCTATGCTGCGATCCCTTCATCCGCAACCAGCAATCCCAACACTGTGATTCCAATCAACGCCGCCACTGGTGCGCTGGGGACGCCGATTCCAGTTGGCAATAATCCGGGGTTCCTGGCAGTTTCGTCCGATGGTTCCTATCTCTACGTCGCGAATACCACGGATGAAACCGTGCAGCGCATCAATTTGACGACCGACGCAGTCGAAGCCACCTTTCCTTACACGCCCAATATCTACTGTCTTACCTGCGCGACTCTCGATGCGACGGATCTGGAAACGGTTCCCGGAAGTCCGCAGGAGGTGCTGCTGGCGCAGGGAAGCATCCTCTCTCTGTTCAACGACGCGGGCCTGGTGAACTATATACCGACCTCAGCCTGCTGCTACGCCGATCCGGGTTTCACCAGTATCGCGCTGGCCGGGAATCCGCTGACCATCTACGGGCTTCCGTTTAGCTATGGAGGGGGATTCTTCCAGACCGTTAACCTGACGAACTCCGGACTGCAATATACACGGCCTACCGGGTATACCGGCGGCCCGAACGATACCACCGGCGCACAGGTGATTTCCGACGGCACCCTTCTGTACACCAGCGCAGGCCAGGTTTGGAACCCGTCAACACCGGCGGAAGTTGGGGCTTTTCCGGTTCAAACGGACAACGCAACTTCGTATCCCAACATGCGCAATATCAATCTCGACGCCTCGTTGGGTGAGATCTATGTGATTGGCGACCAGACTTACAACGATTCAGATGCGGCCGTCATCTCGGCCTATGGAACCAAGTCACTCACATTAACTGGCACACTCGCGTTCCCACAGTTTTATTATCCCTATATGGGGTCGATCGTTCGCTGGGGTGCCAACGGGGTGGCATTCATCGCCGCGGGGGCTGGCCTCACCGACCAGGAAGTATACATCCTCCGCTCCAGCGTTGTGGGACAGCAGTCATCGAATCCGACTCCCGTTCTTAACTCCATATCTCCAACGTCCGTAACTTCCGGCGGCCCTACGTTCACACTCACCCTAAACGGGACCGGCTTCCTGCCCTCTTCGGCGGTCGAGTGGAACGGAACCCCGCTTACGACAGCCTATGTCAGCGCCCAACAATTGACTGCATCTGTTCCGGCTTCTGACATCGCAGACGAAGGCGTCGCGCAGGTTTCGGTTTTCAATCCCGCACCCGGGGGCGGAAGTTCGGTTGCGGAGTCATTCACGGCCACTCATCCGGTCACGCCCAGCTTTAAGCTGTCAGTCTCGCCGACGAGCGTATCGGTTACGCAGAACAGCAGCGGGACGAGCACAATCACGGTGAGCGACGTCGGTGGGTTCACAGGGACCGTAACACTGGGCGCGACAGGATTGCCGAGCGGGGTGACCGCGAGTTTTGCGGCGGGCACTGCGGCTGGAACCCAGGTGCTGACACTTTCGGCCAGCAGTACGGCCGCACTGGGAGGGCCGGTGACGGTGACCGTTACTGGAACCGCCGGGGCGTTAAACGCGACCACAACGGTTTCGCTCACCGTGACGGGGCAACCGACCTTCCAGGCGAGCGGGGCCGCGGGCAGCAATGGTGCAATCACGGTCAACCCAGGCGCGACGACGGGAAACACTTCGACCATCAGCCTGGCGGGGACGAATGGGTACTCGGGAACGGTGAATCTGAGCTGCTCCATTAGCCCCACCGCAGCCAATGATCCGGCCAGTTGCAGCCTGAGCCCGGCCTCGGTGACGCTCAACGGGAGCACCGCACAGACTTCGACGCTGACGGTGACGACCACGGCGGCGACGAGGAGCGAAAACCAGATGAAAAGGTTGTTCTGGCCCTCGACGGGCGGCACGGCACTGGCGCTGGTGCTGCTGTTCGGTGTTCCTCGCCGGCGGCGTAACTGGCTGGCAATGGTGGGACTGGCGGTGCTGGTTGTCTCAATCGGTGCGCTTGGCTGCGGTGGCGGTGGCGGTGGGGGTGGAGGAGGCGGAAACACCGGAACGTCGGCGGGTACTTATACGGTGACGGTCACCGGCACTGGTACATCGAGCGGCTCATCGAATTCTGTTACGGCCACGGTGGGTTCAGTGACGTTGACAGTGAACTGATCGGCTGCACCAAATCAAGCAGCAGACCTTGTGTGGACCAACGATTTCAGGCAGCCCAGTTGCGGTCGACACTGCGAGCGGGGATTGGCGAATCAGTTGTTTGATCCTTCAATCCACAAACTTGTAAGGGTATGTCGGCTAGCCTTTAGGTTTCCCGGGGCCGGCAAGTTGACGAGAACGGCCTATGCGTCCCCTGCGAGAGTAGGCTCCTGGCCATCCGCAATGGAGGCGGCTGGTATGAGCAGACACCGGAACGGAGCATTCCCTAAACCCAAGCGACCCAAGACAAAACTCGCCCTTCCGGATCTGGATCACAGCAAGGCAGCGGTTCTGGATAGTCTTCGTTCCCGCGAGTCAAAGCGCGGTTATCGGCATGCCATCGATGAATTCATCCAATGGTATTGTTCCAAATCGCGCCTCTTTCAATAAGATCGTCGTCACCCGTTTCCGCATCTTCCTGGAAAATCGCAAACTCGCCGCAGGGACGATCAACGGGCGACTTGCGTTTGCGACGGCTCGCCTACGAAGCCGCAGATGCCGGCCTGCTCAGTCCTGAGCTGGCCGCCGGCATTCGGCGAGTGAAGGGAGCCAAGAAGCTGGGTGTGAGGCTTGGAAACTGGCTCACTACCGAAGAAGCACGTCGCTTCTGGCGGTCACCTGCCCCCCAGACACTTTGAAAGGAAAGCGGGACAGTGCAATTCTCGCCGTACTTCTTGGTTGCGGCCTTCGTCGCCGCGAGCTCGCCGATCGGGACTTCACGCATTTGCAGCAACGCGAAGAGCATTGGGCCATCGTTGATTTCGTTGGCAAAGGCGGCCACATTCGCACCGCCCCTGTCACCGACTGGGTCAGAGACGATCGATCTTTGGATTGCTGCCGCGGGAATCTCGACAGGGAGATTGTTTCGCTGTGTCTGTCGGGCGGGCAAACATTGGGGTAACGGCCTATCAGAGCGAGTGGTCTGGCACGTTGTAAAACTGTATGCGAATAAGCTCGGGCTGCACCAGCTGGCAACTCACGATCTGAGACGATCGTGCGCGAAATTGTGCCATGCTTCTGGCGGAGAATTGGAGCAGATTCAGTTTCTTCTGGGTTACGTTTCCGTGCAAACGACCGAACGCTACCTGGGATGCAAGCAGAGAATTCGCGGAGCCGTAAACGACCATATCGGGATCGAACCGTAGCCGGGCCTTCGCATGCACAAGAACGCATTGGCGACTTTACGGCCAGGTGGATCGTGCTGGTGCGGATACCATTGCTACTGGATAGGCCACAACTGGCTCAAGGCGTAGCGGAGCTAGAAGTGTTCGATCAACCAGGCATTATCAATAAATGTCGTTTTGGAAAAGGCCAGGTGGCGGCCGTCGGGAGAGGGCACGCCCCAGAACGGTTCCACGCCCTCCTGCGACTGGAGAACGGTGGCATGGCCCTGGAGGTCGACGTAGAGAAACGTAGCGCGGCCGGGATCGGCGTTGCAGATATACCAACCTGAACCGTCGGCGGACCAGTTGAGGTTAAACAGATTGGTCCAGCCATCGACGAGAACGTCGGGGGCGGGCGCTGTTTCCGCGGGCCGGTTGTTTTGGCTGCGCAGGCGAAGCATGTGAATGCGTCCTTCGCGATTGCTGGGGCGGACCATAGCGATGGTGGCGCCGTCCGGGGAGAGGCCCCAGTCGCTGGGGTTGAAGTCGGTGCGGGCCAGCTCGCGCAGATCGCTGTGCGGAATTCCTGAAGGGGGGAGTTTCCGGGTGGGGTCGAAGGCGTAAAACACCAGCTCGTTCTGCTCGCGTTCCGCCAGCACGCACAGGTTGGCGGCAGCGGTAGTGCAGTAATAATTTTCAAGGCCCTGACCGTCGATGACGAGTTCGGATGGGCCACCTGCAGCTGCCATGCGCATCAGCCGCCAACTGCTGGTGATATCGCCGGCGACGTAGAGGAGCCACGCTCCGTCGGGACTGAAACGCCCGCGCGAGACGCTTTCGTTTCCTGTTACCAGGGGTTCCGCGACGCTCTGATCGATCAGCTGCCTGAAGATTCCAAAACGGCCGTTGCGCTTGGATTCGAAGACCACCGCCTGGCCGTCGGGAGTCCAGGCGTGGGTGTAATCCGTAACGCCGAGGGTGAGCCGCCGGGGGTTGTTCAAACGTCTTCCTTTGTCTTCAAGGTTGGCGAGGAAGACCACCGCTCCCAGCCCGGCGGCGGGGTCGTTATTGCCCTTGAGGATGACGAGGCGCTTGCCGTCGGCAGAGAGCGTGGGATGTTCCCCATCGAAGTTGCCAGCGATCTCGACAGGGGCACTGAGGGGGCGGGCGGTTCGCGGGTCGATTGGAACCTTCCATGCGGACGACGCGGAGGTGTAGAGCAGGCGGTCGCCGGGAAGCAGGGCGAACTCCATGCAGGGATTGCACACGGTGAGAGACTCACCGGTTTCGATGTCCAGCGATTCGAGAGACGCACCGGCGACTGCGGAATTTCGGCTCACATCGTGAGAGAGCAGGTAAAGGATCCTGTGGCGGCCCGCATACCAGGCAGGGTGATAGAGGTAGAGGTCATCGCGCGCAATTAGTTTTCTCGCGTTTGCTCCAGTGGCATCCATCGCCCATATTTCGTTATGGGCGGCGTTGCTGAAGAGCAGCTCGGATCCATCCGCGGAGATCGAGGCGTCGTCGGCGTCGTTGCGGAGGAGGCGGAGGCGGCCGCCGAAGATCGATCCGGCCCAGAGCTGGCGCTGGGCGCTCTCGGTGGAGATGGCGGTAAAGAGAAGGCTGGAGCTATCGGGAAACCAGGCAATGCGGGTGATGCGGCTGGCTGGAGGCGTCATCAGCGAGTGGACCTCGCCGGAATCGATGACTTTGAGGTTGAGGCCGCTGGCGTCGGTGTAAGCGAGGAGATTCCCGTTCGGCGAGAGGGCCGCATCGACGACCGGAGCTTCAAAGCTGTTTTGGGTCAGGGCTGCTTCGATGAGCTGAGACGCATGGCGGCTGGGGCGCCAGAGCCAGGCCAGCGCAAGGGCGGCGATGGCGCACGCGGCGACGATGAGGGCGATGATGGCTTTTCTGTGACGCTTTTTCAGTCCTGCGATCTCGTGTGCATCGGAAGGGATGGGGTGGGGGACGGCCGATCGCGCGTCATCGGTCAGGCGTTCGAGGCCGGCCCGCATTGCGGCGGCTGACTTCGAGCGGCGGTCCCGATCCTTTTCAAGTGCCGCGTCGATGATGGCTTCGAGCTGGGGTGGGATGGTGGGGTTGAGATCGCGAACTCTGGCCTGCTGGCGATGGACGATGGCGTCGCGGACCATGGCCACGGTTTCTCCGCCAAAGGCGCGGACGCCGGTAGCCATTTCGTAGATGACGAGGCCGAAGGAGAAGAGGTCGGAACGGGCATCGAGCTTCTCGCCGCGCACCTGTTCCGGCGACATGTAGCCGGCAGTGCCCATGGTGAGGCCCACGCGGCTTAGGGTGAGGTCGAAAGGCATCTCTCCGGGAGACGGGGTTGGCAGGATTTCGGTTTCCCGCTCGGCGATTTCGAGCAGCTTGGCGAGGCCGAAGTCAAGAATCTTGCAGACACCTTTGTCGGTGAGAAAGATATTGGCCGGCTTGATATCGCGATGGATAATGCGGCGCTCGTGGGCAGCTTCGAGACCGCAGCTGACCTGGAGGGCGATGTCGATGAGAGAATCCAGCGGAAGTCCTGTTTCCGGATGAGCGGCAGCCAGGCGGTCGCGAAGGGTTTCGCCCTGCAACAGCTCCATGACGAGGAAGGGCTGTCCTTCATGCTCGCCGAACTCGTAAATCGTGCAGATGTTGGGATGGTTCAACGACGAGGCGGTTTGGGCTTCACGCTCGAAACGCAGCAGAGTCTCCTGGTTGGTGACGGTTTCGCTGGGCAGGAATTTGATGGCGACGCGGCGGCCGAGCCGGAGGTCCTCGGCGCGATAGACCACGCCCATGCCGCCTCCGCCAATGACGTCTAGCACACGATAGTGGGAAACGGTTTGCCCGGTCTCGACGCTCGCTGGGGATGGTACCGCGGGGCGGGCGGCATCAGCGACCGGAGGAAGAGGGTCATTGTCCACAGCCGGAGTCCGATCCACCGTCACGAGGAGGCGGTAACCGCGGCTGGCGACGGTAGCGATGTACTGCGGCTTGTCGGCTGAATCACCGAGAGCCTTGCGCAGCTTGCCAATCGCCACGTTAATGCTGTGATCGAACTCGACCACGGTATCGCTGGGCCAGAACCTCTTCTGGATTTCCTCGCGCGTGACCATGGCGCCCTCGCGCTCAATGAAGAGGAGCAGCAAACGGAAGGGCTGCTGGGCGAGGATGACGGTTTTCGCGGCGCCGCCGGGCAGCGTGGAGGTGAGTTCGCCCGAGGTGAGCTCGAGTTCGAAGGCCCCGAAACGCACACGAGTTGGCCTCTGCTCATCCATGTCTTTCCAGGGTGGGTCTTTCCAGTGTGGCCAGGATTCGGGGGTGTAGCGGAAGTTTACTATGCACCGCGAAAGAGGCGGCCGGAGGGGGATCGCCAGTCCTGACTGGCTGCTGAAGGGCATGAGCGATCCGGCCCAAATCGGTTGGAGATTCCGGGCGAAGCCTCATGGTGTGAGGTGGATAGCCGGCATGACCGGGAAATGATCCAAAGATGATCGCCGGTGCATTGCTGGCCGGACCCTCTGGAGGGGAGACTCGCAACATTCTTTTCGCGCCCATCGAAAACTGCGAGCCGCGCCGAAGGACTAACGACTCTGCGGTTGAACCCTCTCCCCCCAGGAGAAATTTTCGTGACGACCAACGCTGCCCGTGTATCCGCGCCCGCCTTTCATGGCTGTCAGGCATTCCGCTTGCTGTTCACTTTCTGCGTGGGCACGGGTTCAGGGCCGCGACGGCGTTCTGCGGTGGCTGGAGCATTCGCGTTTGCGCTGCTGATCGGCGCGGTGCCCCCTGCGTCTCTCCGGGCGCAGACGGCGGTGCCCGCATACAACTGGTTTCTGCAATCCCCCGCTGTCTCTCCATCAGCTCGTATCAGCGCGGGCATGGCCTACGATGCGAGCACCGGCAACGTCGTGCTATTTGGAGGACAAACCAGCCTCGTCAACAACATTGCGAATGACACCTGGACCTGGAACGGAACCAGCTGGACGCAGCAAACCCCCGCCAGCAGTCCACCTGCACGATATGGCGCGAGCATGGTGTACGACCCGAGCACCGGCAATATTGTGCTTTTCGGCGGGGCCACCGGAGCCAGCCTGAATGACCTGGTGAACGACACATGGACCTGGGACGGAACCACCTGGACGCAGCAGTCCCCCGCCAGCAGTCCATCGGCTCGCGCGGACGCGAGCATGGTGTACGACCCGAGCACCGGTAACGTTGTGCTTTTCGGTGGACACCCCGTCACCGGCACACTGAATGACACATGGACCTGGAATGGAACTACCTGGACCCTGCAATCCCCCGCCAGCAGTCCACCGGCACGATATGGCGCAAGCATGGCTTACGACGCGAGCACCGGTAACGTTGTGCTTTTCGGTGGAGGCTCCGGAGGCGCACCACTTACCAGCTCCCTGAATGACACGTGGCTCTGGAATGGAACAACCTGGGCGAAAGCGACGCCGGCGAACAGTCCACCCGCGCGTGCCTTCGGGGCCATGACTTATACACCAGGCTACGGGAGCGTGCTTTTCGGAGGATACGTTCCCCTCAGCGGCAGTCTGACCGACACATGGATATGGAGTGGGTCCAACTGGACTCAGGCATCTCCGGTTACCGTCCCCGCGGTATCTTCTGCTGCTTACGCAAATCAGGCCGTGGCTTTCAGCCCGAGCACCGGCGCCGTTGTGCTTTTCGGAGGGGTCGGCAGTAACGCCCCATTGAACACCACATGGACTTACCAACTCTCCTCGCAGGTCAATCTCGGTACAGCCAACGTCTGCCCTTCGGGAACGACTCCGTCGCCTTGCAGCCAATCGGCTACGCTCGTGTTCCAATTCACAGCCGCGGGGAGTGGCATCACGGCGTCGGTGGTTACGCAGGGGGCCACTGGCCTCGACTTCACCGACGTCGGGACCGGCAGCTGCGATACCAACGGGACCGGGCACACGTACGCCATCGGCGCCACCTGCACGGTGAACGTCACCTTCAAGCCGATCGCGCCCGGATTGCGCCTGGGAGCGGTGCAACTGCTGAATGCCTCGGCTGCCCCCATCGCGACCGCACACATCTACGGCACGGGCCAGGGACCTGCTGTGGGATTTCTGCCCGCTACCCAAACAACGTTGGGTAACGGGTTGCTGCATCCGTGGGGCGTGGCAGTGGACGCTGCGGGGAATGTCTATGCCACCAGCTATAACGGGGTCACGACTCAGATTTTCAGGATCGCACCCAACGGCGTCGAGACTCCGGTTGGCGCCCCGGGAAGCACGCTCGGCCTGACCGTGGATGGGGCGGGCAATGTCATTTACGCGGATTACACCGACGGCATCGTGGTGATGGTTCCTCCCGGATGCGTCTCCAGCAGTTGCCAGAGCACAGTTGCAAGCGGCCTGAATGGCACCGACAACGTAGCCGTGGACGGAGCGGGCGATGTTTTCATTACGGAGTACCTCGGCAACAAGGTGATCGAGGTAACGCCCAGCGGCGTCCAGACTACCGTACCCGCCAGCGGACTCAGCGGGCCAATGGCGCTTGCAGTGGATAGCGCGGGGGATCTTTTCATCGCGGATAACGGCAATAACCGAATCGTAGAGGTGACGCCTGGCGGCGTCCAGTCCACGGTGCCGGCGAGTGGCCTTAGCGGCCCGGCGGGTATCGCAGTGGATCCCGCGGGCGATGTTTTCATCGATGATGTCGGCAATCTTCGCCTGGTGGAAGTGACGCCCTCCGGCGTCCAGACCACCCTCCCGGTGACAGGCGGGTTGAATAACCCGGTCGGCGTAGCGGCAGACGGCATGGGCAATGTTTACATTGCCAACCGGTACGACGACGAGATCGTGAAATTCAGCCGCTCGTCGACATCGCTCAGCTTTGCCACTACCAGCGTCGGCTCCCAGAGCAGCGACAGTCTACAGACGGTGATGCTCGAGAACATCGGCAACCAACCGCTGACCTTTTCAGTTCCGGCCACTGGCGAGAATCCCAGCGTTGCCGCCGGTTTCACCCTGGACTCTTCGACCACCTGTCCGGAAGTCCTGACCTCGTCCCCGGCGGGTTCGCTCGCTTCCGGAGCGACGTGCGATCTTTCGGTGGATTTCATTCCCACTACGGCGGGCTCGAACTCAGGCGCGGTCACGCTGACCGAGAACAATCTCAACGTCGCGAATTCCATGCAGAGCATCGCGCTCAGCGGCACGGGCCTTCAGGTTTCGCCCACCGTGTCCGTGACCTCGAGCCCCAATCCGTCCACTTTTGGTCAGTCCGTCACCTTCACGACTACGATCAGCGGCGGCTACTCACCGTCGGGACAAGTCACGATCAGCTACAACGGGGCAACTGTCTGCAGCGCCTCCGTGAACCCGGCTACCAGAACAGCACAATGCGCGAGCAGCGGCTCTGCCTTACCAGTAGGCAACGACGCGATCGTCGCGACCTATACCGGCGACACGAATAACGTTGGCAGCGCGGGATCGCTGAGCGGTGGCCAGCAGGTGCAGCAAGCCACCGTCGATGTCATCTTCGCGACCAGTCCTTCGGGCCTTAGTTATTCCGTCAACGGGACGACTTACACCGGCGGGCAGCTTCTGATTCTCACGGTCGGCACGCCTTACACGCTTTCGACCACTTCGCCCCAATCCGGCGCGCCGGGCGTGGAGTACGTGTTCTCGACCTGGACCGATGGTAGTCCCAGCCCGACAAATACCTACACTCCCACCGCGAACTCTAACGGAGATATCATCAACGCGCTTTTCGCAACGCTCACGGAGGTTACGGCCACGGTTGAAATGGGCGGCCAGGTGGACGCCACGGGCGGCACAGCCACGGTGCCCGCCGGGTATTACGGCCTCGGAACCCAGCTGAACATCAGCGCCACGCCGAACCCCGGCTACTACTTCGCGGGATGGAGCGGCGCTGCCAATCCGAGCGACGTCGCCGCCCCAGGCAGCGCGAACACCACCGTGACAATGTTCGGCGTGGAAAATCTCGTCGCCGACTTTGAGCTCATTCCCAGCTACCAGGGTGTGAACCTGACCGACGATGCGCCCGGCAACGCCGCGAACTGCCCTGGCCCCGCATGCACTCTGCGCGATGCCATCCTCGCAGCTGAAGCGAACAACGGCGGCGCCGGCAACATCACCTTTGCTCCGGGCTCCACGGGCACCATCACGCTCACCGCCCCATTGCCCGCGCTCACCGGCCAGATCACGATTACCGGGTCCGGCGCCAACCTCCTCAAGGTCTCCGGCAACAATTCAACCGCGGTCGGCAGCATCTTCCAGGTCAGCTCCGGCGCGACCGTCGGCCTCTCCGGGCTCACGATTGAGAATGGAAGCGACAACGGCACGGGCGGCGCCGGCATTTTGAACAACGGCGGCACTCTCACCGTCTCGAATTGTGAGCTGCTGAACAACACTGCCAACGGTAGTAATGGTGGCGGCGGCATTCTCAACAACGGCGGCACACTGACGGTTACAGGCAGCACTTTCTGGAATAACTCCGCTAGCTCCGGAAATGGGGGAGCTATCAACAATAATGGAGGAACGCTGGCTGTCAGTTACAGCACCTTCATCGCAAACCACGCAAGTGGCAACGGGGGAGCTATTCAGGTCTCCGGCACTTCGCCTGACACACTGACCAACGGCACCTTCTACGGCAATTCCGCCGGTGAAAGCGGAGGAGCCATCGAAGGGAACAGCACTCTGCTGACCGTGGCCAGTAGCATCTTCGAATCGAATTCGGCAACCAATGGGAGCGGCCTGCTTGCCGATGCGGGCGCAATCTCGGCGAGCAACAATCTGTTCTACCTCAACGTCGACAAGGGAAGTCAGCTCGAAGACGACTGCGGGAACTGCAGCCTGAACGCCAATCCCATCTCCGGCGATCCGAACCTCGGATTGCTCGGCCCCCACGGCGGATCCACGCCCACCATGCCGCCGGCGCCTCCGAGCGCAGCCATCTGCGCGGGTCCGGCCATGGCGGCGGCCACCGACCAACGCGGATTCCCCAACTCCACGATCTACAACGGCACGGCTTGCTACGATCTCGGTGCCGTCCAAACGAACTATGCACTGAACTTCACCACCGAGCCACCCTCGACGGGTACGGTCGCCGGTGTCGCCATGTCGCCCGCGCCCGCTGTCACCGTCACCGAGAGCAATGCACTTTTCCCAAAAACGGGCAGCGTCAGCGCGACCGACTCTGCCTCCGACCTCACCACCACGCCGGCGACGGCAACGACCACGGCGGACGTCGCGTCGTTCGGCAGCCTCATCTTCACCAGCGTCACATCAGCTGACACGCTGACCGCGACCCTGGTCCTGAATCCGAATAACTCCGTGTTTAACCTCACCACGCAAAGCACCAGCTTCAGCGTCGGTGCGGCTACACCGGTGGTGACCTGGCCGACCGCCAGCGCCATCACTTACGGCCAGCCGCTATCCTCTTCAACCCTGACCGGTGGATCCGCCTCGTCGAACAGCGTTCCGGTGCCCGGCTCCTTCGCTTTCTCGAGCGCGACCACGATTCCCGGAGCAGGCACGCAGTCGGAGAGCGTGACCTTTACGCCAACCGACCTGACCAACTACACACCGGTGACCAGCACGGTAAGTGTTCTGGTGAACCAGGCGACGCCCACGGTGACGTGGCCCACCGCCAGCGCCATCAACTATGGTCAAGCGCTCTCTTCCTCGACCTTGAGCGGAGGATCGGCCGTCTCTTCTGTCACCAGCGCAGCTGTCGGCGGAGGCTTCGCTTTCGCCAGCCCCACAACGGTTCCGCAGGCCGGAGGTCAATCAGAGTCCCTGACCTTTACGCCGACCGATAGCATCGACTATGACTCGGCGACGAGCACGGTCAGCGTGCAGGTGAACAAAGTAAATTCACCGGTGACGACGTGGCCCACTGCCAGCGCGATCACCTATGGTCAGCCGCTCTCTGCTTCCGCACTGAGCGGAGGAGTTGCGACCATCGCCGGTAGTTTCGCATTCACCAGCCCGGCGACTGTTGCCGGTGCGGGAATGCAATCGGAGAGCGTGACGTTTACGCCAACGAATCTGACGGACTACTCGCCGGTGAGCAGCAGCGTCATCGTGTTAGTGAACAAGGCGACGCCCACCGTGACCTGGCCCACCGCCAGCGCAATCAGCGCCGGTCAAACCCTGGCCTCGTCAACCCTGAGCGGGGGATCAGCGAAGTCCCCCATCACAAGCGCCGTAGTCGCGGGCAGCTTTGCCTTCACCACTCCGACAACCGCTCCGACGGCCACAGGATCGCAAAACGTGAACTTCACGCCGGCCGACCCGGTGGACTACAACTCTGTCATTGGCAGTGTCACAGTAACGGTTACGGTTGTGTCGGCACCTGTAGCCAGCATCACGCCCACAAGCATCAACTTTGGAACCCTCTACCTGGGATCGATCGTCACCCAGACAGTGACGGTGAAAAATACCGGCACAGCGGCCCTGACCATCAACGATCCCCTCATCGCCATCGTCCAGGGTGGCAATTCCAATGAGTTCATCACGGTCAACCTCTGCCCGAAGTCGCTGGCGGCGGGGAAGAGCTGTCTCATGACGGTGACCTTCATCGCCAGCCCGTTCTACACTCCGCAAACGGCAACGCTGAAGATCACTGACAATGCGGCCGGCAGCCCGCAGGCGGTCATGCTCACCGCGACGGTCATCAATCCCATACCAGCGTTCAGCGCGGCCAGCCTGAGCTTTGGGACGGTGAAAACAAACAGCGGTACCGCATCCAAATCGATCACCCTGACCAGCATCGGCGGGACGCCGCTCTCGATCGGTACGATTGCTGTGTCGGGTGCCGGCTTCTCCAAAACCGCCGATACCTGCTCGGGGGCAAGCCTCAACCCAAAGGCCACCTGCACCATTACGGTGACCTACAAACCCACGGCTAAGGGCTCAGTGACCGGAACCCTGGTCATCCCTGACAATGCTCTGATTAACTCACAGGCCATCCTACTTTCCGGTACCGGGAACTAGCTGTTGAGTCTGAACAGGAGCGACGTCTGATCGGCTAATGCGCGAGTGCAAGTTGACGGAAAATGGCCAAACCGTCGAAATGGTGTGTTGACTGGTTAGCGGAATCGGATTTGTCCCGACATGTCTTCGCTGTACTTTCCGAAAGCCCTGCCTGCTCGCTCCAGAGCCGATCCGCCAGAATTCCGCACCCAACCGGGGTGTCGACGAGACCAGATTTTATCGGGGTGTGACGCTGGTGGCACTGACCCCGGCGTCTCAGTGGCCGTTATTCTGATGCGGCGGTTTGAGCGGAATTCTGATGAACAGCGCCCGGTCCAAAATTTTCCGTTCTCAGACACCGGCCATGGGCTCGCTGCTTTTGATTCGCGAAAATACCATTTCATAGTCACAAGGCGGCGTACACGCCCTGTACACTCCTGCTGCAATTCTGGCGCATCTCGCTCATTTGTCACATTAAGAATCAGCAAGTTATTGATTATAAAGGAGCACGAACGGTCATCAGAATACCAAGTTAGCGGAATAAACACGCCAAAATTCCCGGCTGATTTTGGGGTGTAAGTGGTTATAAGTCATAGGTTGTTACTTCGGATTTTCCGTATTGCTCTTGACAGATTTTCCACAGGGCGTCGATGGCCTATGCGCGATGAAGCTGAATGGTCGCGATGCCGGCAAAACCTACAAGGACTTTCGCCCCCTGTGCCCCGTCTCAACATTTTTCAGCCGGTAGATCCACGATTGTCGGAGTACCGAAACCCTGGACCTGAAGAGATCGCTCATCAGTAAATCCTGAAGTTCACCTCAATAAATCCTGAAGTTCACCTCAATATCCACTTCCACCGCGACCGCTTTGCCCTTCAACATGGCCGGCTTAAACTTGTACAGCTTCACCGCTTCCAGCGCCTTTTCGTCCAGCCCCATCCCCAGCGGCCGAACAATATGCACGCGCTGCGGGTTTCCCGTCGGGTCCACGATCACCCCCACCACGCACACGCCCTGATACTTCGCCCGCCGCGCCTCGTCAGAGAACTCCGGGTCCGGCGCATATATAAGGATAGGGTTCGAAACTCCGCCCCCCACGTGATACAGGCCGCCGCCGTAGCCGCCGCCCTCGCCCGGCCCAACACCGTTGCCGTTTCCTGACCCGACCCCGCCGCCGCTGCCCGTCCCAAATCCCGACCCCGAGCCCGACCCCGCTGAAGCAAACGCTACCTGCGACGACTGCGGAATTCCCAGGTCCGGCATATTCGCATCCGGCAGCTTAATCGCCGGCATCACCACCGTCGGCTCCACCGCCAGCTTCGGATTATCGATCTTCAGAATCTGCGGCGGCGCCAGCTGCGTCTTCGCAAATTTCGGCAGCTGTCCCTTCGACGCTTCCAGCAGTTCGTGATTCCCGCCGCCTCCTCCGCCGCCCATCACATCTTTCAAATTTGCGGCCGGGATAAACGGCGTCTCCACCAGCGTCGCCTGCAGTCTCTTTTGCAACTGCCGCGTATGCCACTGGTCCAGCGCAAACAGCAAAATGAGCGAGCACAACACCACATGCGTCCCCACTGACAGCAGGCTCGTCCACCGCGACTGCGTCGTAATCTCAAGACCCGCAAACGTTGGGATAAACACTCGCCCGCCTGTGCCTGCCCCCTGCAGTTCCATCGCTCCAAAATTCTCGCCCATTCTCCGCTCCACTCCCGCCATCAATGTCTCCGGTGCCGCTTCCCGCGCAAACGCCGCGTACAAAGCCTGTTCCAGATCACCGTCGTTGTCCATCATCGCCCAATCCTTTCTTCTTAATGCAGCACCCGCGTCATCTTCTCCCGCAGCAGCTGCAGCGTCCGCCGCAGGTGGCTCTTCACCGTCGCCACCGGCATGCTCAACGCCTCCGCAATCTCCTCCACTGACATATCTTCCTGGTAACGCAGCGCCACTACTGTGCGCGGCGTCACCGGCAGCGAAGCCACCAGCTGCCGAATCTGCCGGCTCAGCAGCACATCCCCCGGTGGCACATCCACCACCACTTCCGGCAACTCCCCAGGATCCATCACATCTTCCGCCCGCCGATCCCTTTGGCGGATGCGGTCAATCGAGCGATGCACAGTCACCCGGCGCAGCCAGTGAACCACGTGCTCGTCCGACTCCAGCTCGCCAATCTTGCCGTGCAGCTCCAGAAACACATCCTGCGCGGTCTCTTCAGCCAGGAACCGATCGCCCAGAATGCGCAGGGCTATGCTGAAGACCATCGACTGATGTTCCAGCATCAACGTACGGAAGGAATACTCGCGAGCGTTCAGGTTCTGCATCCTGCCTTCACTTGGTATACGCTCGACAACCCGTAACGGGATGCAGAAATTTGGGCACACCCTGTCGCGAGTTACCGAATTACGAGTACGAAGGGGTAAGCCGTCCGACCCACCGTCCTGAATTATTCGCATCCTGTCCGCACGTCAGACATCAAAAAAACGCGCTCAAACCCTACAAAGGCAGACAAGATGACCAACGAAGAGCTCTTCACCGCCGCCCCGCTGAAATCATGGAAGCAGGTCCTCGGCCAGTTCGATAAGGCCCTCACCGCGATCGAAGACGATCAGCTCGGGAAACGCGTCGCCCCCGGCAAAAATCGTCTCTTCTACCTCCTCGGCCACCTCACCGCCGTTCACGACCGCATGCTCCCCATGCTCTTCATCGGCGAGCGCCTGCACCCTGAACTGGACGAGGCGTTCATCAGCAATCCAGACGGCGCCCTCGCCGATCCGGTCTCCGCCACTGAACTGCGCGCCGCCTGGACCGAGATCAACAGCAAGCTCACCATCGCTTTCGAACGCTTCACCCCTCAGGACTGGCTCAACAAACACACCGCCGTCTCCGACGAAGACTTCGCCCAGGATCCCACGCGCAATCGCCTCGCCGTCGTTCTCAGCCGCACCAACCACCTCTCGTTCCACACCGGCCAGATCATCCTGGCAAAATGACGACTTCTTAGTACGCCGGCGCCGTCGTATACGATCTCGTATACGATGTTCTGCATGATCCGCGCTGCCCTTCGCATCCGCTCTCCGCGCCCCGACAGACGCTTCTCCCCCAGGCTCGTCTCCCTCGCCTGCGCGCTCGGGTTTCTCCTTGCCGCCTGCTCCGCCCAGGCCCAAAGCACACCCGCCGCGCCAACAACAGCAACGCCGCCCCAATCCGCCACCACGCCCCCGGCAGCGGCGCAGTCCGGAACCGCGCACCCCCGCAACACGGACTCCATTACCGCGCTCCCCGATCGCACCGCCATGCTGCGCGGAGCCTACGGCCCCTTTCGCGCCAACAACGATCTGCTCTACTACCACCTCAGCGTGCGCGTCGATCCCGACAACAAATCCCTTCGCGGCAAAAATACCATCCGCTTCCGCATGCTCCAGGATGGCACCCGCATCCAGCTCGACCTTCAGGACCCCCTGCAGATCGATAAAATCCTGCTCGGCACCACCGAGCTGAAATACCAGCGCGATGGCAGCGCCGTCTTCGTCGATTTCCCTCAGACCCTCCGCGCAGGACAGGTCTATTCCATCGACTTCTACTACTCCGGCAATCCCCGCACCACCGGCCGATTCGGCGCCATCACCTTCAAAACCGATCCCGCCGGTCATACCTGGATCAACACCGCCTGCGAAGGCATCGGCGCCAGCATCTGGTGGCCCAATAAAGATCAGTGGCGCGACGAAGTCGAAAACATGGACCTCAGCGTCGAAATTCCCAATAACCTTACCGATGTCTCCAACGGAAAGTTTGTCGGCAAAACCGACTTAGGCGACGGCTACACCCGTTGGGACTGGCATGTCAGCTATCCCATCAATAACTACGACGTATCCCTCAACATCGGCGACTACGTTCACTTCTCCGACAAGCTCGGCGACCTGTCGCTCGATTTTTATGCGCTCCCCGCCGACCTCGAGAAAGCCAAAACCCAGTTTGCCCAGGCTAAAGGCATGATCGAGGCCTACCAGCACTACTTCGGCGAGTACCCCTTCATCAAAGATGGCTATAAGTTAGTCGAAGCTCCTTACTCCGGCATGGAGCATCAGACCGCCGTCACCTATGGCAATCTGTTTGAGAACGGCTATCTCGGCCGCGACTGGACCGGCGTCGGCATCAGCCCCCGCTTCGACTTCATCATCATCCACGAGAGCGGCCATGAGTGGTTCGGCAACAGCATTACCGCCGCCGACCCAGCCGATATGTGGATCCACGAAGGCTGGACTACCTACCTCGAATCTCTTTATGTCGAATATCGCTGGGGCAAACCGGACGCCATCAAATATCTCAGCGGCTACAAGGCCAAAGTCCATAACCAGCGCCCCATCGTCGGCGAGCGCGGCGTCAATGCCGAGCCGCCCCAGGACCAGTATTTCAAGGGCGCGCTCATGCTCAATACCCTGCGCAGCGTCGTCGATAACGATGCTGCCTGGTGGAAGTTACTCCACGACCTCTATCAGCATTTCAAGTATCAGAACATCCTTACGGAAGACATCGTCGCCTACTGCAACCAGCACACTGGCATGAATCTCACGCCTATCTTTAACCAGTACCTCCGCCATACCGAGATTCCCCGCCTTGAGCTTCTCTTCGGCGAAGCCCCCGGCATGGTTATGTATAAATGGCGCGCCGACGAAGACGACTTTGCCATGCCCGTCCGCGTCGGCACTCCGGACCACTGGCAGATCATTCATCCCACGACGAAGTGGCAGTCGATGCAAACCCCGCTCAGCAAAGATGATTTCGCTGTCGACACCGACCACTACTTCGTCGACGTCAACAAGCAATAAGGTTCAGGCCCTCGGAAATTTCAGCCGCGGCCGCTCAGTCTGCAGCCTCCTGCGCGTGGATCGCCGTCATCTGCTCTGCGGAAAAAACGCGATCCATGTCCAGGATCATGATGAACTGTGTATCCCGCTTCCCCATTCCGCGAATAAACTCCGTCCGCACCTGTGTCCCGATCCGGGGAGCCGGCTCAATCTGATCCGGATCCAGATCGATCACCTCTTCCACTGAATCCGTCAGCGCGCCAATCACCGTCACCTCGTCGCCCAGCATCACTTCCACCACCACAATGCAGGTGTTGCGCGTGTTTTCCGTCTTCGACATCGCGAAGCACAGCCGCAGATCCACCACCGGCACCACCGTGCCCCGCAGGTTAATCACCCCTGCCATAAATTCCGGCGTCCGCGGGATCGCCGTGATCGGCGTCATGTCCAGTACCTCCCGCACCTTCGCCACATCCGTCGCGAACACTTCATTGCCCAGCCGGAACGTCAGATACTGCCGCGTCTCCGTTATTTCCTGCACGCTCATCGCTCAGCTCCTTGCTCATCGCAACACGCACAGCGCAGGCCTTCAGCTTCGCCAGCCGGCCCGCGCCGCTCGGTTAGTAGCGCTCGAATTCCCTGTCCATTTCGTCGTGTTCTTTGTCCAGATGCAGCTTCACTCCCGCCTTCCGCAGCATCTTCGAGCGCAGGCCCGATCCGTTGTGCTTCGCCGGCGTCATGGGTTCTTCACGTACGCCTGTCGCCGGTGCAACCACCCGCGCCTTGACCATCTCGTTGTCCTTGGTCCGGAAAAATCCCAGCGCGCTCACCAGCTGTTCCGACTGCCCGGTCAGCTCTTCTGTCGTCGACGCCATCTCCTCGGCCGCTGAGGCATTCTGCTGGATCACCTGCTCCAGCTGCTGCAGAGCTTTGTTAATCTGCTCCGCGCCTGTGTCCTGTTCTTTGCTCGCCGCGGTGATCTCCTGTACCAGCTCCGCCGTCCTCTGAATATCCGGCACCAGCTTGTCCAGCATTTCGCCCGATTTTTCCGACACGTTCAGCGTCTTGCCTGAAAGATGGTTGATCTCTCCAGCGGCCTTCTGGCTCCGTTCCGCCAGCTTGCGTACTTCGGCCGCCACCACGGCAAATCCCTTGCCGTGTTCGCCTGCCCGCGCCGCTTCAATCGCGGCGTTCAGCGCCAGCAGGTTCGTCTGCCGCGCTATCTCCTCGATGATCGAAATCTTGCTGGCGATCTCCTTCATTGCCGACACCGCCTCCAGCACCGACTGCCCACTCTCCTTCGCGTCATGCGCGCTCTTGTTGGCAATCTTGTCCGTTTGCTGTGCGTTGTCCGCGTTCTGCTTGATGTTGGAGACCATCTCCTCCATCGACGCCGACGCCTCCTCGGCTGCCGCCGCCTGCGCGCTTGCCCCCTTCGACACCTGCACCGATGCCGTCGATATCGACTGACTCGCCGTTGCCACTTCTCCGGCAATCGTACGGATCTCACCCACCGTCCGGGTCAGTCCCGCCACCATTGCCGACAAGGCCTGCATCAGCTTGTCTTCCGGCGACCGCTCCTTCAGCGTTACCGTCAGATCGCCGCCGGCGACCTTCTCCGCCGCCTCGGTGATCGCGTTCATCGCCTCAATCAGCGTGTTCAGGTTGTTCTTGATCAGGTTGAATTCCCCCTTGTACTCGTCCGTGATCCGCGAAGGCATATCCCCCTTGCTGATCTGTTCCACATAGTGCGCGGAAACCTGCAGCGGCCCGATCACCGCGTCCAGCGTCTCGTTCACGCTCTGCACCACTTTCCGGAAGTCGCCTTGATGCGCGCTCGCATCGGCGCGCGTCACCAGCTTGCCTTCCACCGCAGCCTCTGACAGCTGCCGCGCATCCCGTACCAGAGCCTTCACCGCCTCCGCTGTCTTCTGATAACTCAGGCTCAGCACATCGCGCTCCGACTTCGCTTCCACCGTAGCGCTCAGATCGCCGGCTCCCATCTTCTCGAGCACCACCGCGATGTCCCGGATGTAATCCACCAGCGCCCGGAACGATTCGGCCAGCGATCCCACCTCATCCCCGGAGCGATACTCGATGCTCTGGTTTACATCCCCCATCGAAATCTGCTTTGCTACTTCCGCCAGCCGTCCCAGCGGCCGCGCGATGCTCCGCGCAATAAAAACGCCCAGCCCCACTCCGGTCAGAACTCCGCAGAGCACCAGCGCCAGCATAAACATCCGGCTGCTCTGGTAGGTCGCGTTCATGGCATCGGCGTCCGCCTTCGCGTGATCGGACTTGGTCTGCACCATCTGCCCCAGGCTGGCCTCCACCTCATTCACCTTCAGCCGCCCCGCTCCCATCGATAACTCCACCGACGGGCGCTTTTTTGCCAGAGCCTCCTTCGCCGACAGCGCCAGGATCTGATCGAGCAGCGCCTTGCGCTCCTTCCACGCCTGATCGAACTGCGCCAGGTTGGCCTTGTTCTTGTCTGAGTGAATCAACGGTCTCGCCTGGTCAATGGAAGCATCCACGTTTTTCTCGTACTCCGCAATCGTGGCCAGATAGCGCGTTCTCTCCTCCGGCGTCGCCGCCAGCAGAACGTTCTTTTCTGCCCGCGAAACATAGATCACCCCAACATTCGCCTGCTTCAGATAACTCAGGCCCAGCGTCTCGTTCGCATAGGCAGCGGCGCCCATGTCGGCCATCCTCCCCATGTTCACCACGCCGATGACGCCCACGATGGCCGTGATCGCGCCCACCAGAACAAAGCTCGTAATCAGCTTCCGGCCGATCTTCATGTCATAGAACCATTTCATTTGTCTCTCCCTGCCCTTCTTCTGCACTGCTCGATACGGACCGAGCGCGGCCCTCGTGGCTCGCGACGCCGTCGTCCCGCTCGCCACTCCCTACCCCGGCGCAGGCAATGACTGCGATCACACACCGCATATCGGCAGTGTTGGCAGCGAAAGTGAATGCGTACCCGCTCTCGGCAGTGATCCCGTGTATCAATTCGGAAGAAACGGGCGAAGAAACACGCCTTCGCTAACTGTACGCACCCAACCGCCGATAGCTTACCCAGCCGCGGCCTGCAGACAGGACCGAATGATTGCTCACTTCGAGCGACTTACTAACAGAGCCCGGCGCCTGGGCCGCAGCGTTTCCAGCGGCAAAGGAACGGGAGTAACACATGAAGAAGAATTGGCTGCCCGGCTTGCTGGTGTTCGCCCTGGTTTGCAATGCGCCGATCGCGCCGAATGCCCTTTCCCAAACGACCCACCCTCGCGCGCAACCCGCACCCGCCGTTTCGGCGTCTGATGCGGCCAGCCAGCAGCTGGAACAGCTCCGTCAAACCGTCGCCCAGCAGAATCGCGACCAGCAGCGGCGCCTCGATCAAATCGAGCAGGAGAATCAGGATCTGGCGCGTCAGCTTCGCGCTGCTGAAGATCAGCTCTCCCAGGCCGAGCGCCAGATCGACCAGCTCAGCACCGCAGACACTCCGCGGATCGCCGGACTCCAGGCTGCCGTGGCTTCGCTCAGATCCGAACAAAGCACTACCGCCGCTTATGTGGCGAAGGAAAAGAAGCTCGAGCCCGAGCGCAATACGCCCACCGCCATTCGCTATCGCGGCATCACCCTTGTGCCCGGTGGATTCTTTGCCGGCGAAGCCTTCTATCGCAGCCATGCGGAGAACACGGACATTACCACCAGCTGGGCCGGCATTCCCTGGGACGCACAGACCATGGCGCACCTCACAGAATTTCGCGCCACCGCGCGTCAGACGCGGCTCAGCCTTCGGGCCTCCGGCTCCGCCGGTTCCGCGACCGTCACCGGCTATTTTGAGACCGACTTTCTCGGCAGCGGTTTTGGAGCCAGCGAAGTCCAGACGAATGGCTACAGCAACCGTATCCGCCAGTTGTGGACGCGCGTCCAGTTCCCTGATGGCTGGACCTTTTCCGGAGGTCAGATGTGGTCGCTCATGACCATGAACCGCGTTGGTATCGACAACCTCACCGAGTTTGCCCCCACCCTCGCCGACGCCTCCATGTTTCCGGGATACGACGTAGCGAGGCAAACCAGCTTCCGCGTGACTCGCCCATTACCCAGTTATAAGACCACCATCGCCTTCTCCGCGGAAAATGCAGCCACCGTCGGAGTGACTCCGGCCAATGTGCCTGCCGGCATCAGCAGTACCTTAGCCGGACTGTCGACAACCGGCGCCGGTATCATGAGTAACACCACTTACTCCACCAACGTAGCTCCCGACCTTATCGGTAAGCTGGCCTTCGACCCGCGCTTCGGACACTTCGAAGTCAAAGCCGTCGGCCGCACCTTCCGCGATCGGCTCGACAGCACCGCCCGGGTGCCCGGCAGAAACAACACCCTCCTTGACGGCGCCATCGGCGGCTCTGCTTATGTTCCCGTCTTTACCAAAAAGGTCAGCTATCTCGCCCAGGGCATGTGGGGGACCATCGGCCGCTATGGGGCCACCTCCACCGACGTCGTGGTAAAGCCTAACGGCCTGCTGTCCGCGGAAAAATCCATTCACGGCATCACTGGGTTCGAAGTGCATCCCACCACGCGTTTCGACGGCTACGCCTTCGGCGCTGACGAATACCTGCCCCGTAACTACGGCTACGGCCTCAAAACCATCGATAACTCAAAATGCTTTCTCGAAGCCGGCTTTTCCTGCTCTGCCAGCGTCAAAAACCTCGAAGCCGCCACCACTGGCTTCTGGTATCGCTTCTATAAAGGACCAGGCGGAACCCTGCAGTATGGCGCCGACTACGTCTATGTCCTGAAGGAATCCTGGTCAGGCATCGGCGGAGCGCCGCACGGCATCGAGAACGTCATCGAATCGTCGTTCCGCTACTACCTCCCTTAGGGCGAACGATCTTCCACCTATTAAAATGGCCTCCGGCAACATCCGGAGGTCATTCGTTTGTTGTCAGGCCGCACATAGTGTCTGATTTTGAGACAGTAACTCCCCTCCCCGGTACTTCCTGGGCATGGCAGACAAGGGTTATGTACGTAGAATCGGCAGAAATGGAGCGGGCTTGAGCCTGCCTCTGTTTTATTTCTTGCCCGCCCGCGATGATTCCCATCGCCGTGCGTCGAATCATGAAAGGGTCCCCATGCTCCTCTCCTCGACACCTCGCCCCGCTCACCTCGCTGCCGCCTGTCTTCTCGCAGCCGCCGTTCACGCAGCGGCGCAGCCGCTTCCGCCGTCGACCGCCGTCCCCGTCGTCTTCACTACCTCTGTCGCCGCCGGACAAGCGAGGCCGGGCGACCCGGTCCGCGCAAAAACGATCGAGGCCATCGTCCTTCCCAACGGCCGCGTCCTGCCCACTGGCTCTTCTCTCACAGGACACGTTGTTGCTTCGACCCCCTTCCACTTCAACGTAACTCCGTACGCCGTGCAGCAACCCTCCATCCTCTCCGTCCAATTCGACACCATCGCTGAGGCCGGTGCCGCGTTTCCCATCACTCTCGCCCTGCGCGCGCTCGCCGGGCCGGTCGCCTCCCACGAAGCCGAGATCCCGCACAACCAGGACGAAATCGACTGGTCGAACACACGCGTTCTGATTGGCGGCGACAGCACCTCGCCGCTCGAAAAAACACTGCTCTCGCCCGACGGCGCCACCGTCGGCTACAACCGCCAGCAAGGCGTCTTCGCGCGCCTCCTGACCGCCGACAGCGTCAACTCCAGTGCCGATCTTCGCTGTGACGGGACCACCACCGAGCAGGCCATCGGCATCTTTTCTCCGGAAGCCTGCGGCATCTACGGACTGAACGCCGTCTCGCTCGCCGGCAACGGCAACAGCAACGACGACACTCGCGGGGACGGCGTCTTTGTCCTCGAGTCGCGCCGCCAGCCCGTCAAGCTCTATGCCGGCACCACCGCGCTCCTTGAGGTCATCGCCCGCTAGTGCTGTTTCTCAACTCTGCTCACTGCTGTCATCCCGAACGCGTAGCGGAGGGATCTGCGGTTGCTCTCGTTGAACTCGGCGCTCCACGGGGTTAGCAGCAATTCAAAATCAGGACACCTGCAAGCCGGCCCGCCGCCTCTCACGCATTCACATCCACCGCCGATACAAACCATGGGACAAAAAAGTCCCATGGCACGGCGATCATGGTTACGCTCCACTTCGAAATTCTCGGAATGCTTCTCGCGCCCCTGCTGCCCGCGCTCCTCTGCGGGGCGTGCCGGCATGGACTGCGCAAACTGCAAAAGGGCCACACCCAGCACGCGCCTGACGGCCGCTGTTAGCGTCCGGCCAACGTCAGTTCAGAACCCCGCGCGATAGCAGACCGCGCCTTCTTTCATCACCATCCGCACATTCTTCTTCGGATTCGCCAGCACCGTGATGTCCTCGAGTGGCGATCCATCGACCACCAGCAAATCGGCAATCGCGCCCTCCGCCACCACGCCCAGCCGTCCTTCCATCCCCACCAGCTGCGCGCCCACTGTTGTTGCGCTCGCCAGAATTTCCCGCGCCGTCAGCACCCGCGCGCGTATGGCGAACTCCTCTGACTGCCGCACGTGCGTCGGCCCCAGCAGATCCGTTCCGAACGCCATCGTCACACCCGCATCGCGCAAAATCGCCAGGCTCTCGATCCCCGCCTTCCGCACGCTTTCAATCTTCGCAATCGACGCCGCGGGCAACCCCAGCGCCGGCCCATCCTCCGCCAGCGCCTCATACGTAACCAGGGTCGGCACCGCCACCGCGCCCGCCTTCGCCGCCAGCCGCGCTGCATTCGCGTCCACACGATTGCAGTGCTCCAGCGTCTTCACCCCGCACTCCACCGCCCGCACAATTCCGTCTGCCGTGTACAAATGCGCCGCCACATAAGTGTGCGCATCGCGCGCCTCTTCCACCGCAGCCTTCAGCTCCTCCACCGTGTAGCCGTACCAATGCACCGGATCGGTCGGGCTCGCCACGCCGCCATTCGCCATCACCTTGATAAAGGTTGCGCCCTCGCGCAGCGTCTCGCGGCACGCGCGACGCACTTCATCCACTCCATCGGCAATCCTGCCCAGCGCGCCAAAGTTTCTCGCCCACCGGTTTGGATCGAGCCCGTCATACCGCGGCCGCGCATCTGAGTGCCCGCCCGTCTTCGACAGCGCCTTCCCGCACACAAACAGCCGCGGCCCCGGCGTCAGCCCCTGCGCAATCGCCTCCGCCAGCGAGTAGTGCGCGCCGCCCAGGTCCCGCACCGTCGTGAACCCCCGCTCCAGCATGCCCTTCAGTATCGGAACCGTCCGCAGCACGGCCAGCGCCGGCGGCAGCTGCGCATTCGCCGCAAGGTCCATCAGGCTCGCCACAACATGCACATGGCTGTCGATCAGCCCCGGCATCAGCGTCCGCTCGCCCACGTCGATCACCGTGCATTCGCCGGCCGGCACCTTCGCATTCACATCGCGAATCACGCCGTCTTCAATCAGCACGTTTCCCGCGCGCGGCTCCGCGGCCGTCGCGTCCACAATTCTCGCGTTTGTCAGTAATGTCTGCATCGTCCCCAATCCTGATTCTTACTGAACAGCCTCACCCTTTAGGAATGCCGCAATTTTCTCGTTCAGAAACTTCCCATCCCCAGGCCCCGCTCCCGCACCCGCCGGATGCCCCCATAGCGACGGAATCGGCAGCAAGGTGCAGTGCGGAATAAACTGCGCCTCATACTTCGCATCGCCTACCGGAAAATACAAATCCGTTGCCGACGGCATATACAGCACCTGTGCCTTGATCGATCCCAGCGCCTTCTCCACATCGCCGCCAAAGCCCGGCGTCGTCCCCACGTCATGCTTCTCCCACGTGCGCAGCTGCAAAATTAAATTGTTCGCGTCCGCGTGAGGAATGAAATTGGTCCGGTATTGATCGATCACCTGCTCCAGCGTCGTCCCCGGCTTTGCATCCGTCTTCCACAATTCCTTTCGCCACCACTCCTGCGAATAAAGCCACGCTGTCCATACCAGGCTAAATTCCTGAATCCCCTTCTCCGGCTCCTCCGTGTAGTCGCCGCTCTTAAAGGCCGGGTCCGTTGTGATCGCCCCAATCTCGCTTTCGTTGCGCACAATTCCATGGCCGTAGGTCTTCGCCGTCCCCGACGTCGCCACCATCCGATCCATGTACTCCGGATACGACACCGCCCACTGGAACGCCTGCTGTGCGCCCATCGAGAAGCCGATCACCGCCTCCAGATGCTTCACTCCCAGTTCCACGGTCAGCAGTTGGTGTACCGCGTTCACGTTGTCGCGAATCGTTGTCACAGGAAAGCGCGGCCCATGGAACGGCTCCGGCGTGTTGCTCGGCGATGACGACCGCCCATTCCCAAACAGTTCCGACGTGACGAGAAACTGCGCGTCCGGATCGAGCGCCTTCCCCTTCCCAATCAGCCATCCGTACCCGTGCATCTCCGCCATGTAATGCGACGGCATCAGGATCGCGTTATCCCCCGCCGCGTTCAGCTTGCCGTACGTCCCGTACACAATCTTCGCCTCGGGCAGCACCACACCGCTCTCCGTTTTGAAGTTACGGATGACATACGAATGCTCCACCGGCTCGGGCGGCTTCGGCGCAGGATCCTGCGCGCGCATCGACACACAAGACACCAAAATTAAAACCGCAATCGCTATCCTCACGAATTCCCCCCTGCTCCCCGTAACCCGCGCCCTGCTCCCTGCGCTCTGCGCTCTGTCTCCTCACTGCCCACTCAAAAACTCCGCCAGCACCCGCCGATACTCTTCCGGCTCCTCATACGCCGGCAAGTGCCCGCTCTCCTCAAAGAACACGATCTTCGCCCCAGGAATTTCGTGCGCCATCTTCCACGCGTTGATCGGCGCCACGTTCATGTCGTAGCGCCCCGTGATCACCAGCACCGGAAAATGAAAACCCTCCACCGCCTGCGTCAAATCCAGCGCCCCCGCCGACTGCGATACCGCTCCCGCCACCGCCGGCTCAAATCCCAGGCCCGGGGTCCCCGGCGAGCCCCCTCGCTGGGATGTCAGATCACCCATCTTCGCCAGGTAAGCATCCCGCTTCTCCGGCGAATAAAAAATCATCCGAAAATGATTCCGCAATTCCAGCTGCGCCGCCGCATCTGTATTTCCCAGCTTCTTCGTCGCTGCCTCATCCTCCTCCTCGATATCCGGAAAGGTCTGCGGCAGCAAATGCACCATGGTCTTGAACGACGGCGGCGGCGAGTCGGACAGTATCAGCTTCGCCACATGCTCCGGATGCTCGGCCGCGTACGCCATCACCAGAAACCCGCCATACGAATCGCCCACCAGCGCGACCTTATCGATCCCGAAGTGCGCTCGGACCGCTTCCAGATCCGCCACCTGCGCGTCCATCGTCTGGGGTGCGCCCGAGGCCAATTTCTTCGACGCCCCCGTCCCCCGCTGATCGTAAAGAATCACCAACCGATCCGCCGCCACCTGTTTCCACAGATCGTTCATCATCATGTACGCATGCGAGAGTCCCGGTCCGCCATTCACGGCGATCACCGGCAGTGCCGAGCCGCGCGCCCCAAACGTCTCGTACCCAATCGCAACTTCCGGCGTCTGGATCACGCCGGTCTCATGCACTACCGCCACCAGCTGCGCAGGCAAACCCACCGCGCCACACAAAAACAACGCCGCCACCATCAGCCGCTTAACCACAGAAAAAACCTCACGCCGCAGGAATTCTCGGAGCATAGCACGCTGTATACAATCCGAGCCGCCGCCGCTTTCACACGAAGTTCGATTACGATTGGACGCTGTCGTCGGCGGCCGACAAAAAACTTAGCGCACAGCCCACGGCAGACGGCGAGCCAATCGACTTGGGAGGGAAGAGCACTCCACCCCTCAAACCAGCCCGCGCCTGAACTCCTCAATCGCCATCGGCGTGTACTGCCCCACCTCAATGATGTAGCCATCCGGATCGCGCATGTAGCAACGCCATTCCCAGCCATCAGGATTGGCCAGCGGCTCGGTGATAAACGTCGCGCCCTTCTCGCCCCACTCCTTGCAGCACGCCCAGATATCGGCAACGCGAAGATTCAGGAAGCTGTTCACCCGGTTCAGGTCCGGCGGCGTTTCCAGTACAACCTCCGGCTTGTCAGGCGTCGGACCGCCCCCGCAATTGAGAATGATCCAGGTATTCGCCAGCTTGATGTAGCAGGGATCCTCCGCCTTGATCAGTTTCCCGCCAAGAATACGGACGTAGAAGTCCGCCGATTTTTTCTGGTCCTTCACCGTGAAGAAGTGCGCTGCGAAGAAACCTTCTTCGGCAACCGGCGCGTCCGGCAGATTCATGCTGTGCCTCCCCTGTTAGCAGCTTGCCAAGCACCTAAATAATAGGATGGGCCGATCCCTTCCGAACAGCGGCTGCGCCGCCGCCAGCGATGCCTGCCGCGGTCTTGTATACTACGCGCCGAACCATCCGCACTTTTTTTCGGAGGTCATCCCGGTATGACGCGTAGGTCGTGCGCAGCTTTCAGCGCGCTGGTGTTGTCCAGCATACTAATGTTCGCCCTGAACGCCGGCGCACAGGTCAATCCCAGCTTCTATACCGGTCTCCAGTGGCGCAACGTCGGGCCATTCCATGGCGGACGCATTTCTTCAGTGACCGGTGTGATCGGCGATGCCGGCACGTTCTACATGGGTGCCCCTCTGGGGGGCATCTGGAAAACCACCAGCGGTGGCGTGACCTGGTTCCCCGTCTTCGATCAAGAGGCAAGCGTCGACAGCGTTGGCGCCATCGAAGTGGCTCCCTCGAATGCCGACATTATTTATGCCGGCGCCGGCGATCCCATTGGCGGCAGCCTCGGCAACGGCATGTGGAAGTCGACCGATGCGGGGAAGAGCTGGCAGCACATTGGCCTCGAAGACACGGTGAAGATCGACAGCATCGTCGTCGATCCCGCCAATCCCAACCTGCTCGTGGTCTCCGCCCTCGGCGATACCAACCATCACGGTGGAGGAGTTTACCGCTCCACCGACGGCGGCCGCAGCTGGACCAGCGTTCTGAAGCCCGCGGACTACGACGGCACGCGTGACCTCGAGTCGGCCTACGACGATCCCAGCGTGATGCTGGCGGCCACCCAGGGCACCGGCGGCGCCGGCTTCGGCGGCGCCAATCGCGGTAAAGCCAAACCGCCGCTGGTTTTTAAATCCACCGACGAAGGCAGGACGTGGGCCCCAATGACGATTCCGCCTTTCCCAGGACGCGTTGCGGTCGCGGTCGCCATGCACACCGAAGGCAAGCGCATGTACATCGTCGGCAACAACATCGAACACGGCTCGGGCCTGTACCGTTCCGACGACGCGGGCGCCACCTGGAAGCATATGGCGGGGAAAGATACCCGCATCAGCAACGGCCAGGGCGCCTACAGCAGCGGCGTCTACGTCGATTCGCAAAACCCGGACATCGTTTACACGATGAGCACGGCGATGTACCGCTCCACGGATGGCGGCGTCACGTTTGAAGCTTTTAAGGGCGCGCCCGGCGGCGAGGATTACCACAAGCTGTGGATCGATCCCACGAATGGGCATCGGATGCTGGTTGGCTCCGACCAGGGCGCGAGCGTAACGCTCGACGATGGCAAAATCTGGAGCCTTTGGTATACGCAAACCATCTCGCAGGTCTACCACGTCGCCACCGACAGCCAATATCCGTATCGAATCCTCGCAGCACAGCAGGATACGGGCGCGGTCATGATCAGCAGCCGCGGCAACTGGGGCCAGGTCAACTTCACGGACTGGAGCCCGCTGCCTTCTTCCGAATTTGGCGTCGTCACGCCCGATCCGAAGAATCCCAACATCATCTACGGAGTCGGCTATGGTCCGGGCGGCGGCGGCAGCGGCCTCATCAAAATCAATATGTTCACCGGGCAGTGGGAGAACGTAGCCCCCAATTTCGGCGCCGATGCCGTCAAGTTCACCGCCGGCCGCGACTTTCAGAAGAAGTTCGACCTCGCCTTCGAGCCGGGCGCTCTCTACGTTGCTTACCAGTGTCTGCTCGTTTCGCGCGACGGTGCCCATTCCTGGACTGCCGTAAGCCCCGACCTGACCACGGCCAAAGGTACATCTCCCGCAGCCTGCGGCAAGCCTCTTCCCCAACCCGCGCCTCCGCCCGCTGGCAGTCCCCCGCCTCCGCCATTGCCCTCCATCAGCGACTTCTCCATTTCGAAGGTGAAGCCGGGCGTGATGTGGAGCGTAAGCTCGAACGGCCAGATCTACAACACGTTCAACCATGGCAAGCTGTGGAACAACGTCAGCAACCTCGCGAACGTTCCGCCCCACACCAACTTCAGCACCATCGAGGCCGGCGATGACGTCGATACCGCGTTCGTCGCTGCCCACATCGCCGCCGAGCGCGGCGCCACCCTGCCCCCCAGTGAGAACGCCAATGTCCCCCTCATCTGGCGCACCACCGACAGTGGCAAAACCTGGACCAGCATCGTTACCGGCCTGCCTACGGATGAGCACACCGGAAGCTGGGTCAACAGCTTTCGCGTCGATCCAAAACAGCCTGGCCTTCTCTTTGCCGGCACTGAGACCACCGTGTATGTCAGCTTCGATAACGGCGATCACTGGCAATCGCTGCGGCAGAATTTGCCCAGCACTTCGATCCGCGATCTCGATGTGCACACCGATAACCATCAGAACGACCTGGTGATTGGCACCTACGGCCGCGGCTTCTGGGTTCTCGACGACATTACGCCCCTGCGCGACATAGCCGCGCATGCCGAGGCGATTGGATCGGCGGCGGTGTATTTCTTCGAGCCGGAAGATGCAATTCGTGCCCGCATCAACGGCAACTGGGATCAGCCGTTCTCGATTGAAGTGCCGCACGCCCACAATGTGCCGTACGGCGCGATCGTGGATTACTACCTCAGCCACGAACCCAGCGGGCCAATCCAGCTTCAGGTGTTCGACGCGCACAACAAGCTGGTTCGCACCATGACCAGCACGCTGCCGCCGCCCATTGAGGGCGCAATGTATCCCTATTACTGGCTGGCCACGCCGGAGTCGCGCGCCCTCAGCACGCACACCGGGCTCAACCGCGTGAACTGGAACCTGCAATATGACGATCCGCCCGCGTTGCGGCACGACCTCGAAAACCAGATGAACATGACGCCGGGTGCTTCGAATCCTGGGCCGCATGGACCTCAGGTGATTCCCGGCACCTATACGCTGAAGCTCACCGTCGACGGCCAGGTTTATACGCGCAACGTTACGGTGGTGAACGATCCGCGTGTCGGCGAGAGTCCTGCACTGATGGCCGCACTGCGCACGCAGAACCAGCTCACCCAGCTCTCCGTTCATGGGATGGAGCAGAGCTATGAAGGCCACGCGGAGGTCGATGCGGTGAAAGGCCAGCTTTCTTCGCTCATGCAGGGCAAGCTTCCGGATGATGTGGCCGCGCAGGCAAAGACACTCGATGCCGGCCTGACGAAAATTGGCGGCGTGGTTCCGGCCGGCGGCGAAGGAGGAGGCCCGGGCCGTCCCGCACCCCCCGCTCCCAACGCACTCAAATCTTTCATGGACCTGAATAACGGCTACAACGTCATGGTCAGCATGATGCAGGTCGGCCTGGATATGGCGCCCACCCCAACCCAAACCGCTACCTGGGAGAAAGACTGCACCGACTACAACCGCACCCGCGCTGCGTGGCAGGACATGCAGAAACAACTCACTGGGTTCAACGCGATACTTGAGAAAAACCAACTGCAGCAGCTCACCCTGGCGCCCACCAGGCTAACCGACGTGTCGTGCAGCTTTTCGCCCGGCACAATCAGAAGCCCAAAACAGAAGACCTCCCATTAGCTCGCAAATGCGTCGGACATAGCCCGCTGCAACACACCAGGATTCCGTCTCCCCAGTGCCCGCGTCATCGGCGACTGGATGCCCATCCATTTTCGGGGCGCTGGGAGTTTGCCCCACAGACCCCGTGACCACCGAGATACACCTCCCCGCATCTCATCGTCTGTTCACACCCGCCTGAGCCCACCGGCCCTACAACTGTACTTATATGGAGTACCCCGGCCTGGACCATTCCCCCATCCCGAGTCCCGCCTGATGCGCCGCACCATGATGTTTCTCAACCCGCTCCTCATCCACAATGAGAAGCGCCGCGCCCAGGTCGAGCAGATCGCCGAGCTCCTCAGCGGCCACGGCTCCGACGTACACCTCCAGGAAACCCTCTCCGCTCACTCCGCCGGTCAGCAGGCCGCCGACGCGGTCGCCGCCGGCTTCGACTCCTTTCTCGTCTGCGGTGGCGACGGCACCGTCTTCCAGGTCATCCAGGGCCTCGCCGGATCGGACGCCACCCTCGGCGTCCTTCCCTTCGGCACCGGCAACGTCATCGCGCAAAACCTGAAGATGCCGCGCAACCCACTTGCCGCGGCCAAACTCCTCATCGACGCGCAACCCCGCGCAGTGTCCCTCGGCCAGGTCACCCTCAATCCCACCGGCCACAAACACATGCGGAGCTGGTACTTCTTCATCGCAGCCGGCATGGGCGTCCACGCCGCGCTCATGAACCTCGCCCCCACCGGTCAGGGCAAACGCCACGGCGGCCGCCTCGCCTATTTCATCGGAGGCTTTCGCCTCCTCGTCGACCATCCCATCCAGTCGTTCCAGCTTGAAATCACGCTCGCTGACGGGACTACTCAAACCGTCGAAGCCTGCGAAGCCATCGCCGTTCATGTTTCGGAAATCAATCGCTGGCGCCCGGGCGGCGATCCCTTCGCCCCCTGGCTCCGCGTCGCCTGGGTTCCTCCCACCGGACGCCTCGGCCTCGGCCATGCCAGCTTCCACGCCCTCGCCACCGGCACAAACAACGGCCATCGCGGATGGGGCGGCCTCCCCTTCCCTCAATATGTAACAGTCACCCGCATCATTTGCCGCCCACTTCCTGACATCGCATACCGCGTCCCACTGCTGGTCGAAGCTGACGGCGAAGTGCTTGGCGCCAGCTACACGGCGATCGAAGTCAGCGACAAAACACTGAACCTCCTCTGGCCCAGCGCATAGAAACCATCATCGAGCTAACCCTGCGCACCTCAGACGTTCAGCCCCCTCAGATACGGCACGCTCGGCGCCATCAGCGCTGGATCCCCCTCCAGTTCGACGAAGTAATTTTTCACCCCGCCCCCTCTGGCCGCGGTGAACACCACCTTCCAGTCCACCACGCCTTGTCCCAGCGCGACCTCGCGGAACCCTGATTTCGCCGACGCGTCTTTCACCCAATCCTGGCAGTGCATCGAAAGAAACCGCCCTGGATAGTTCCGGAAATAGGTCACCGGGTCGAATCCCTTCTGCATCGCGGAAACCTGGAACTGCAGCTTCACCGTTGCTGGATTCAACGCGGCAATCATCATGTCGTACACCGGCTTGCCGTCGATGCGAGCCAGCACGAATGCCTCATTGTGCAACAGTGCGGTCATGCCGGCCGCGTGCGCCTTCTCCGCAAATGCGTTGAACTGCTCCGCGTAACGCTTCACGTCGCTCTCGGTTTCCCTGCCCGTGAAATTGAAAGGCCCGAGAAACGGTACCGCCATCTGCGTCATGCCGAACTCCCTGGCATACGCAATGCGCTCATCTGGATGCTCAAACAATTCATCCGGCGACCAGTGTGCCGAGATACAGTTCAGTCCCCAGTCGTTCAGCATCCGCTGCAGCTCCTGCGGCTTGTAGCTCTGCAGCGCCGAAAATTCCGAGTAACTAAAGGGCGAGCACAATTCAATGCTCGTGAACCCCGCCGCGCGCAACCCTTTCATCGTGCCCGCGAAGTCGGTGCGAATTTCGTTCCGCACAGGATAGGTCTGGCACCCGATCGGCAATCCCAGCGGGTCTGCTTTCAGTCCACGCGGCCCGGCCATAACCGCCGCCGCGCCCACTCCGCCTGCAAGAAATGTTCTCCGATTCATCATGGCTCGCGATCCCCGCAACAAACATCCGAAGCTTAACACCGGCCCCGGCCGCGATTCGTGTCGCTCCTGGCGCACGTCGAGAACCAACTCCGCACCACCGTAACGGGAATCTTCTGCGCGCACGTGCCATTTCGACCTATCGCGCGCAACCTATCCGCCGATATCCAACGCATACAGGCGTTCTACGTCTTTAATAAATTCCTGGGGAACGAGCGGATATGCCGGAGGAGCAGAAGCAAAACACTGAGGACTGGTATCGCTACGCTCTGGCGCTGGAAGCATCGGAAGAAGGGTTCTGGGACTGGGACCTGCTGACCCATCGGCTCTCCGCCTCCACGCGCTTTCGATCGATCACCGGTCTCCCCGCCTCCTCCACGGTCGACGCCTGGCTCGAACGCGTCCACCCGAACGATAAGCCGCGCCTTGAAGCCGAGCTGCTCGCTCTCCGCCGCGGCAAGTCCCGGAAAATCTCCAACGAGCACCGCGTCCAGAGCGCAGACGGCGCATGGCACTGGGTCGAGGTCCGCAGCGTTGTCGCTTGCGAGCCTTCCGGCCGCGTCACCCACGTCGCCGGCGCGCTCCGCGATAACACCGCTTGCCGCATGGCCGACGCCCTCACCGGCCTGCCCAACCGTATTTTCTTCGTCAATCACCTCGAACGCCGCCTCGAACGAGGCTTCCAGCACGGCGACTGGAATTTCGCCGTCCTCTCCCTCACCCTCGACCGCTTCGATCTCATCAGCGAAACCCTCGGCTCCAGCGGCGGCGAGCGCTTCCTCATCGAAACCGCCAACCGGCTTCAGTCCCTGCTTCCTGAAACCTCAGTTGCCGCGCGCCTCATGGGCGCTGAGTTCATGGTCCTGCTCGAAGGCTCCCACGCGGAAGCTGACGCCGCCCGGTTCGCCGTCAAACCATGAACGCTTTTCGTGAGCCCTTCATCCTCCGCGGCCACACCATCGTCCCGCAACTTGCCGTCGGCGTAGCGCAGGCCAATATGCTCTGCTCTCATCCTGAAGAGCTTATGGCCAACGCCGAGAGCGCTGTCATCCACGCCCGCCGCCAGGAACCTCCCGGCGTCGCCTGCTATTCCAGCGGCATGCGCGAGCACGCCATGGAGCGTCTCGAACTCGAGGCCGAACTCGAGCGCGCCATCCGTTCCGACGAGCTCGTCATGTTCTACCAGCCCGAAATCGATCTCCGCACCAACCGCATCATCGGCTTTGAAGCGCTCGTCCGCTGGAAACATGCACGCCGCGGCCTCCTCCCGCCCGGCGAGTTCATTCCCCTCGCCGAAGAAACCGGCCTCATCATCCCTCTCGGCGAATGGGGGCTCGCTGAAGCCTGCCGCCAACTCGTCGAATGGCGCCACGCCGCCAGCGAACAGCTGCAAACCGCCCGCATGAGCGTCAACCTCTCCGCTCGCCAGCTCGGCCAGCCCGACCTCGTCCAGCGCATCCAGCACATCCTCTCCCAAACCGGTCTCTCCGCCCCCAGCCTTCGCCTCGAAGTTACGGAGAGCAGTCTCATCTCCGACGCCCCCACCGCCCAAAAGAACATGCTTGCCCTGGAAAAACTCGGTGTCGGACTCCATATGGATGACTTCGGTACCGGCTACAGTTCGCTCGACTACCTCCAGCGCTTTCCCTTCGACACCCTCAAGATCGATCGCTCTTTCGTCCGCAACATAACGTGGGACCGCGATTCCCAGCTCATCGTCAGCTCCATCCTCTCCCTCGCCCGCTCCTTCGGCATGGATGTCGTCGCCGAAGGCATCGAAGACGAAGAGCAGCTGGAAGAACTCCGTACCATGGGCTGCCCCTGCGGCCAGGGCTTCTACTTCGCCAAACCGATGGACCCCGCTTCCATCGACACTCTCGTCCGCACCGGCGCCTGGATCCACCCATCGCCCACTCAGGCAGCCACCGCCCAGGCCTGAAAGGCAGGTTGCAGGTTGCAGGGTGCAGGGTGACGCGCTTCAGGTTGCAGGTTCCATCGCCTAAATTGAGACGTGCCCGAGCGCGCCGCGGCAATCTCCGGCAACCTGCTCCCTGTGCCCCGAACACCTGTAACCTGCTCCCCGCTCCCTGTGCCCTGGGTCACATCCCCGCGCCCCACCCTCGCCTACGCTAAAAGCAGTGGAGACTCCTCCCATGAAAATCACCATCCTCGGCGCCGGCGCCATGGGTTCCCTCTTCGGCGGACTCCTTGCAGAAGCCGGTGCCTCCGTCGCTCTCCTCGACGTCAACCAGCAGCACCTCGACGCCATCCGCCACAACGGCCTCCGCCTCGATACCGACACAGGCTCCCGCTCCATCACCCAGCTTGCCGCCGCCCGCCCCGAGCAGTGGACCGACGTCCCCGACCTCCTGATGATCTTCACCAAAACCCATCAGATCGCCGCCGCTCTTACCTCCGCCCGTCACCTCATCGGCCCGGCCACCTGGGTGCTTACCCTCCAGAACGGCCTCGGTAACGTCGAATCCATCTCCGCCTTCGTTCCCCGCGAGCGCATCCTTGTCGGCGTCACCACCTACCCCGCCGACTTTGTCGCTCCCGCCCACGTCGCCTCCCACGGAAGGGGTCGGATCCGCGTGGGCCACGCCGGCAACTCCGCCCTCACTGACCACCCGGGCCATCGCCCCTTTAATGATTGCTGCATGCTCTGCCAGGTCGTCGACCTCTTCAACCGCGCCGGCCTCCACGCCCACGCCGACCTCAACGTCTGGGCCGCCGTCTGGGAAAAAGTCGCCTTCAACGCCGCCTTCAACGCCCTCTGCGCCGTCACCGGCTGCACCGTCGAGCAAATCGCCCTCGTCCCCTCAGGCCCTGGCCTGGCTCTCGCCGTCGTCGCCGAAGCGATCGCCGTCGCCCACGCCTCCCACATCCCTGCCGACCTCGAGCGCACGCAGTCCATGGTCCTCAGCTCCTTCTCCACCCACGCCGGCCACCAACCCTCGATGCTGCAGGGCATCAACGCCCACCGCCGCACCGAAATCGACTCCATCAACGGAGCCATCGTGCGCGCGGCCCATGCGCACAACCTCCCCGTACCCCACACGGAGATGCTCTCTACCCTCGTCTCTCTCATCGAAGCGCGCAACCAGGCAGCACAATCCGCCCAACAGAAGGCGCAAGAGGAATTAGCAGCCGTGTCCTCCTGAGCGCAGGGTACGTCCCCACACTCCGCGACCCATACCGACCGGCCAGCCACGTCGCCACATACGCTGGTTCGGCTGGCGATTCCGCGGCGCGTCTAAACGCGGTGTCACGTCGACGATCGGGTCGAAGTCATTTTGGGAAGTCTGGAAGAATCTCAAACCGATGCGCGGGATGCGCTTGGCTCACGAGGCGCCGTTCCTGCGCCACTTCACACCCACGCCTGGCCGGTGAGACAAAAAATCAACGAGGCCGCCTGATCGAAATCCTGATCAGGAGACCTCGTTGTCCGAGGAGAGTTGCTGTGTGAGAGGCCCGCCGGGACCCCTCACAACTACTGAGACCCCCCTCCCTTATCAAAGTTGCGCCGGTTCACATTTTTTTAACTCCCCTTAAATCAAAGGATTCTGGCGAGGTCTGCCACTTTCAGCGAACCCCCGATACGCCAAGGTGCTATTTAGTTCGGGGCTGCCACAGGTGAAACTGGATCATCCCCGGATCACTCTTATCCCGGGATTGTGATTCGCCTCATGCGTGACATTCTCATTGTGTTTTTGTTTATTGCCATGGTTCTGACGCCCGCCGTCGTCGCGGCCCGCAGTGGCCGCGACCTCCCTTCGGACGAATAGCGCACCGGAAGTCACCTCTGCCGTAGCCTTCGTAACCCCTCCCTTGTGCAGCCTTTCGCCTTTCCTCACCCCATCCACTACACTTAGGGTAGCTAAGTGAGGATTCCACGATGCTTGTCGTGATGAAAGCGCAGGCGACCCCGGAAGAAATAGCGGCGGTCTGTGAGTATATTGACGCGCTGGGTTATCGCGCCCATCCCATGCCAGGCGCGCAGCGAACCGCCATCGGGATCACGGGCAACCAGGGCGAGGTCGACCGCGGGAACATCGAGGAATTGCCTGGCGTTGCGGAGGTCATCCGCGTCTCGAAAGCCTACAAACTGGTAAGCCGGGATGTGAAGGAAGAGGACACCGTCATCCGCTTCCCTGGGACCGATGCGACCATCGGGGGTGCGAAGCTGGCGATGATCGGCGGCCCGTGTTCCATCGAATCAAAGGAACAGGCTTTTGCCATCGCCGAGCAGGTCGCGGCGGCAGGGGCGCAGTTTTTCCGTGGCGGCGCCTACAAGCCACGCACCTCTCCCTATGCGTTCCAGGGCCTGGGCGAAGAAGCGCTGAAGATTATGGCCGAGGTTCGCGACCGCTTCGGATTGCGTATTGTGACAGAGGCTATCGATCACGAGGCTTTGGAACTGGTGGCCGAATACGCCGATGTGATCCAGATTGGCGCCCGCAATATGCAGAACTACTCCCTTCTGAAGGCGGCTGGGCGGAAACGCAAGCCGGTGCTGCTGAAGCGCGGCCTGGCGGCTACGCTGGATGAGTTCCTGATGGCGGCCGAATACATCATGAGCGAGGGCAATTACGAAGTGATTCTGTGCGAACGGGGGGTGCGGACGTTTGCCGATCACACGCGCAATACTCTGGACCTCAGCATCGTGCCCGCCGTGCAGCGGGAGAGCCATCTGCCCATCATCGTCGACCCCAGTCATGGAACGGGCAAACGCAATAAGGTGCTGCCCCTGGCCCGAGCCGCCGTTGCCGTGGGCGCGGACGGACTGATCATCGAGGTGCACCACCAGCCGGACAAAGCGCTGTCCGACGGTATGCAGTCGATCCTGCCCGAACAGTTTGCCCAGCTCATGGATGAGTGCTCGCAGATTGCCACCGTGCTCCATCGCAGCCTGCCGCGCGGGATTCATGTCGAGGAGAACGCCGCGGTATCGGCGCGGTAGATCGATTCCCTTCGCCTGGATCGTTGAACGCGTGCGGCTAAGCATGTGTGGCTTTGCGCCCGCAATCTGGCCGCGTATTCTGAACCGGACCGTGGCAACGCCCTCACAACCAGAGCCATCCGCGCCCAGCGAGGGGCGAAAGCGCGCAATGCGGCGGCTGGCCGTCGCCGTTCTGTTCCTGCCGATCCTGCTGGCCGGCTGCCGGAGGAAGCACTTCCCCAAATACCCTGCAAATTTTCGCGAATATGCCTGGGTAACGAACGGCGGCGGGAACTCCGTCACGGTGTTCGACCTCGTCAACATGCAGACAGCCGCAACCATTCCGGTTGGCGAGGATCCGACAAACCTTGAGGTAAGCCCCACGCGCGACGAGGTCTACGTCGTGAACACGGGCAGCGCTTCCATCAGCGTCATCGACGCGGTCAAGAATCGCGTCACCGCCACGATTGCCGTTCACCGGGAACCTGCATCGATTGCGATCGACAGTGAAGGACAGCGCGCCTACGTGGCCAATGCGGGCTCGAACAATGTTTCTGTTCTTGATCTGGCGAAGAATCGGGAAATTCGCGTGGTGGGCGTCGGAGAATCGCCCGGACTGGTCCGCGTCTCGCCGGATGGCGCCACCCTGGTGGTGACGAACCGCGTCGGCGGTGGGGTCAGCATCGTCGATGCGCGAGCCCTGCGTGTGCGCACCGTTTTGAGCGGTTGCCCCGGCGCGTCCGACGCCGTCATCCTTCCTGACTCGTCGAAGGCCTTCGTCGCCTGCACCGGCGGCCATCAGGTGATGGCCATAGGACTGGCCCGGCCCGCAAGCCAGAATCCGGCAGGGCAGAATCCCATCGACCGGACAGACCGGCTGCTGGCCTTTCTCGATGTCGGTCCAACCCCCATGCATCTGGCGCTCAAACCGGATGGCGGCGAGATTTTCGTCTCCAACTTCGGCGGCGACACGATTTCCGAAATCGCAACCGGCACCAATGATGTTGGCGGCGCCTACGAAGTCGGGGCCGCGCCGCTGGGCGGAATCGTGAGCGCCGATAACTCCACGCTGTGGGTCAGCAATTCGGGAGATAACACCGTTGCCGCGTACTCCATCGACGACGGCAAGCTGATCAACACCGTCCAGGTGGGCGATGGCCCCGGACCGCTGGCGCTTTCCGGCAATGGATTCCTGCTCCTCGCGATCGATCGCCAGGCCGGCGACGTGTCTGTGGTGAGGACCATCAGCTACACGCCCCACGGACAGCCCATTACCGGCTCTCTGTTCACAGTGCTCTCCGCCGGTAAACGCCCCAACGCAATCGCCGTGAAGAGCTTCAACGTCCGCTGATGGGCTTAGAGAAGCTTTTAGCTGTGCGTGAGGGCGGTTTTAGGCCGGCGCCACACGATCGTCAGTTCCTCGCGATCGAGAGTCTTGCGCACCTGCAGGCGCGCATGGTTCGACCAGGGTCCGACCGGATCGAGCTTGACGTAGGCAATCCAGTGCCGCAGTGCGCGGCGGCGCTCGTTGCTCCGTTCGTAGGCGAGCGCGAGATTGTAATGTGCGTCGGCGTAACCCGGCGAGAGGCGAATCGCCGATTTATAGGCCTCCACCGCCTCAGCAAGGCGCTGTAGCTCGTCGAGAGCGTTGCCCAGGTCGAAGAATGCGAGCGAGTAGTCCGGATTCGCGAGGGTGGCGCGGCGATAGAGCTGCTCGGCGCGCTCGAAATGCCGTTTGTTGTAAAGAATCGTCCCCAGATTGATCGCGGCGGGCGCGTGCTCGCCGAGCGAGAGAGTCTCTTCGTACAACGCGGACGCTTCGTCGACTCTTCCCTGCTCCTCGCAACGAACGCCCTCAAAGAAGAGGGCGTTGATTTTATTCTGGCGCTGGGTTTCGGTAACAGCGCCGTCATCGACAATTTCCAGTCGCGAGCCGCCGCCTTCAAAGTCGAACTCGAACTGGCCCGCGATGGGGTCCATCGTGGCGCCTGAGTGGCGGAAGACGAGTCGCGGGCCGCGCAACGCTACACCGGCCTGCAGCAGCGGATTGGGAATTCCGGAAACCGCCTTCATGGCATGCACGCTGGCCTTGATGTTCGAGGCGGAAATGCGCTGCGCCCTCAGGTCGCTGAGTTTTCGGAGTTGAACCAGGTCCTGGAAGCCGTAGTCGGATGCAGGGACGATGAGTCCAGCTCTCTCCCATGCACTGAGTTGCCGGGAAGAGATGCGCAGTATGCGAAGTACATCCTGGCGGCTGTATCGATTCACTTGGGGCGGTGCACTGCTCCTCACTACTTCACGATTATCCGAGGACAACTTTGCGGTAGCAAGGCCGCGCCACAAAAAACCAGTGGATAAGGAGGTACGAATAGGGTACGTATCTACGCGGGTTCATCCATCGGGAAGGTCGCGGTGGAGTTTACTGAACGCGCTAACTCGGATTTGCGATGAGGACTAATCGCCGCCATTTCCGGGTGCGGCAGCGGCAGGGGGCGCCGTCGGCGCCGGCCGGATCAGCACAGCGGTGCGCGGAAAAGTAAACGTGCCGCCAGCGTCGTCGATGACGTTGATCTGGCAGATATAGGTTCCTGGCTTGAGGCTGTCGAGCGGTACGTCGAACTGGAAAGCGACCGCGCTGCGATCGGGCACGTTGATCTGTGTGGCCTGGACGAGCGGCGTCTCGAAGGCCTTGGCTGAGCCGGAAAGAAACTCGATGCTGGTCATCACGCGCACCGGCTGCGGCGCATTTTTATCGGGCTTCGGTGCCGGGGTTGAGCCGCCGGCGGCGGCCGCAGGCGCCTGAGCCGCAGTCGCATGCGCGGGATCGTAGACCTCGTACAGCAGATACATGTGCTGATCCTGGCGAAAAACATGCGGCAGGTTCGGCACCAGTTGCTGTCCGTCGCGCACCAGCGGGCCCTCCTGCTTTTTGCCCGCGGGCATGCGCTGGCTGGCCAGGACAACCGAGCTCATCTTGAGCGGGACCTTCTTCAGATCCGGAACCGTGAGATCCGTCTCGAACGAACCCATGCGGCCCGTTTCGTTTTCACGCACCACAAACTTCACGTGATACTTGCCGACGGGCAGGCTGAACCCGGTGGTGTACTGCACGTTCTTCTGCTTCACCTGCTGCGCCTGATCGACGGCCAGCTTCACCGTGTCGCGAATGTCGCCGATGTCGTGGCCGGCGGTGTCGCGCACCTGGCCGATGACGTCGAGGGTGGCTTTGTCGCGATCGCCGCCCTTGACGAAGGGAATCTGCGAACCCGGCACAACAAGTGAAATGGGCACGAAGAACCGGTTTTCGCCGCTGCGGAAATAAAGCGCCTGCATATAGACCGCCATGTCGGTCGCGGGCAGATCGCTGGCCAGTTCTTCTTCCAGCTGACGTTCGCGCTCATCCTTGGTCGCGTGCTGATAATCGGCGGGCGCGTAGTAGCCGGGGCGGTATTCGATTTTGACATCGCTGCGATTGACCTTGACGGACAAACGGCGGTACCGTCCATCGCGACGCAAATCGGTGGAATGGTAGCCGATCACGTAGTAGGCCGAAGTGTCATTCTGGATGCGGGTGAAGGCCGGCGAGAAATCGTTGGAGTCGAAGAAAGCCTTGCCGCCGGTATCCGACGACAGCGTCGCCATCACTTCCTGGGAATTAAAGTTGGAATCGAGATTGTTCTGCAGAGCCGCGCCGTTGAAGGAGTTCGCGCCGCGCAGGTTGCCGGTGGTGGCGTCGCCAAGCGGGGAAATGGCCTGCAGCCCGCGTGCATCAACCGAGTAGATTGCTACGTTGGACCGCACCGCTGCGTTAACGGCAGCGTGCAGCGAGGCCTGATTCTCGATACCGTCGCGCTGGATGCCGCCCGAGAAGTACAGCAGCGACTTCTTCTCGTTCAGGTAAGCGAGCGACTTCGAAATGTCTTCCAGGGCGAACAGCTCGCGGTCGGTGTTCATGTCGTTGTACTCCGACTCGTCGGGGCTGAAGGAGCTGGCGTCTTCCACCTGATTGGTGGTGCTGGTGGAGCCGGCGCCGAACCCCGAACCCTGCGTGCCGCCATAGGCGTTCACGGCTTTCAGGATCAGATCTTTGTTCGCGGTGAAGTCCTGATCGAGCGAGAGCGTGGCATCGAGCGAAACCAGGGCGACCAGGTCCGCCGGGTGCATTTGCTTGTTGATGTAGTCACGGGCCGCCTGCTGTGCGCGATCCAGATCGTCGGGCTGCATCGAGGTGATGTCGAAAAACATCACGATCAGGCGATGGTTGCGCAGCTCTTCAGTGGTAGCCGTGCCGGCCTTCGCGCCAAAGACACCGTTGGGCGCAGCGGCGTTGATAGTGGCCTCGTTCAGCGCCGCAGCTTCGTCGACATTCTCAAAGTCGAAGCTGGCGATATGCTGCGGCTTGCCGTCTTCGGTGACCACGAAATCTTTTTCCGTCAGCCCCTTCACCACCTGGCCAGTCTTTTTATCCCGGACCACGATGTTGGTGAGAACCAGATCGCTGTTCACCTTCAGCGTGAAGGTCGAACCGCCGTTGTCGGCAGGTTGCTGTGGCTGTTGCTGCGCCTGAGCATCGGGCGCAGTTTGTGGGCGCGCGAGCGCCGTCACAGCCAGTAAGGCAACAACGGCAATCATTCCCGAGAGGCGGCTTCTCATAGATCCTCTAGAACCTGTACCGGCCCATGAAGGTGAAACTGCGCATGGCGCCGGTGGAGATGACCTGGCCGTAGGTGCCGGAGCCAAGCGTGGAGTCGACGCCGGAGTACTGCACCATGTTCAGAACGTTTTGAGCCGTAGCGCGCAGTTCCATCGTTTTGGTGTCGCCGAAACGGATGCTCTTCGAGCCGGACATATCAAAGGTCCACGAAGACGGGCCTGGAATGCTGAAGCGCGAGGCGGTTCCGTAGACGTTGGCAGGCGCAGCGAAGGCGGACTTGTTGAACCAGTTGCTCAGGCTGCCGCCGCCCGCCGTAAGCGACACCCCTGGAACGCGGTCGGGACGCAGCGTGCCGGTGGTCCCGCGCGAAACGTCTTCCACACTGGCCTCATAGCGCGGCGTCAGCGGAGTGCCGGTCACAAAGCCGAAGTCGCCGGAGAAACTCATTTCAGACAGCACGTGACCGGCCCAGCCCGTCGTGAGCATGTGCCTGTCAGGGCCGAAAGGCAATTCGTAGACGTAGTTCCCGCTGACCTTATGGCGAACATCGAAGCTGGAGTTCGATTCTTCGGCAAGAATGTTTTGCCAGTTCTGAACAATGCCCCCGGAGGTGGTGCCTCCGTTGCCGCCAAACGTGGTGGCGTCGTCGATCGAGTGCGAGTAGGTCCAGGTGCCTCCCAGGGCGATGCCCCCGCTCATGCGCTTGCGAGCACTCACCGTCAGCGCGTTGAAGTTCGAGAAGGCAAGAGAGTCCTCGTAGTCATACGGCACCGACTGCGCCGGATTATGGACGGCGGTGGGCAGTGTTGTGGTCTGGACTCCGCCCGCGTTTTGAACGAAAACGCCAGGGGCGTCAATGATGTCCAGACGCGATCCATGCGAGCCGTTGTAGCCGATGTTCAGCAGGATGTTCCAGGGCAGCGTGCGCTGCAGGTTCAGGTTCCAGACCTGGACGTACGGCAGCCGGTAATTTTTGTTCACAGCGTAGTTGCCGATCTGCTCGTTCTCCGGAATGGGGAAGCCGTTCTCGAGCGTGATGGGCGGGCCGCTGTTGGCGATGTTGGTCTGGACGTTCGCGAAGGGCGGCTGAAACGCGAAATTCTGTACGAATTTCACGTACTGCCCCACGGTGTAGTTGATGCCGTAGCCGCCACGAATCACGGTGTCTTTGATGGGGTGGAGCGCAAAGCCCAGACGCGGCGAGAAATTGTTTCTCTCCGGGTAAATAAGGTCGCGCGGATATTTGCCGCTGAACGGCCCAACCCCATTGGGCGTCACGATGCCGACCTGCGTGAAGTTATTGCCGGGATCGAGGGTGGCGAGCCGGTCGTTCTCTTCCGAGTACGGCGAGTCGTAATCGTAGCGCAGCCCAATCAAAAAGGTCGCGTTCTTGAACGCGCGCCAGTCGTCCTGGGCGTACGCGCCAATGTTGTTCTGGCGGAGATGCGTTTCCTGGTAAGCCGCCTGCAGCGTGGTCTCCTGCGGCAGGCCGAGCAGAAGATCGGCGAGCGAGGATCCGGTGGTCGCGAAGCCGTTGACGCCGGTGCCGCTGGAACCCGGAGCCTCGGTAAACAGACCGGTAAAGACGTAGGTCCCGGTGGAGTTGGTGTCCCCGATCATGTCGTTGTAGACGCGCCGCATGTCGCCACCGAAGCGTACGTTGTGCTTGCCGTGGTTCCAGATCAGGGTGTCGTTCAGGGTGACGGTTTCACCAGTGGTGAAGTGCGGCTGCACCTCATTGAGGCCGGTGAATTGGTTGAGCGTGATGCTGGGCAGGCCCCAGAGTTGCGGCGAATCGGGCAGTCCGTTCAGGCCGATCTGCGAGGCAATATCAGTGAGGTTCGAAAAGTAGTTGCTCGCGTCGCTGTGCGTCAGGCTCCAGCTGGCCGTCAGGTTGTCCGTCAGGTGTCCTTTCCCGATGGAATAACCCGCCTGCAGCGAATACTGATGCGATTGATTCTTCCCGCCGAGCTGGGGGAAGAGGTTGAGGCTGTCGGAGGCCGAGTGACTGTAATTGAAATTGACGTTCATGCTCTGCGTAATGCCGGGGTTCCCCTGGCCAAGAAGCTGCCGCGCCATCCGCATCACCCCGTTCATCCCGGACCCGTTCTTGCCGAAGTTGTGAATGAGCCGGACCCCGATCTGCGTAGTGTTGGTCTGCCCGGAGCTGATGCGCTGGTAGTTCTCCGTCGAGCCGCTGAGCGTGGGAAGCGGTACATAGTTTAAAAGAGCGTTTGCCTGAGAAGCGATGCACTGCGAGGGCACAACATTTCCTGCGAACGGTGTGCCCGGCGCGTTGCCGTTGGCCGTGCATCCGGAGTTCGCCGGATTGTAGATGGTGATCGCGGTTCCCCCCGGCGTGGTCAGCGCGCTAAAGTCGCCGCCCCGCTCAGCCGCGGTCGGCACCGTGCCGTACTGATCAAAAGGCGATGAGCTCCGCGTGCCCGAAAGCGTGAAGAACAGAAAATCGTTCTTGTCGTTGGTCAGGATTTTTGGAATATAAGGCGCCGCCAAAAACGTCAGGCCGAAGCGGTTCGATGAGTAGGCAGGATTCTCGAACGACTGGCCGCGCAGGGCAAAGTCCTCCGCGTTCAGCGCGCCGTTGCCGCCATTCCAGAAAAGCGCGCCGTGAGGCTGGTTCGGTTTGAAGTTGCGGAAATTGCCGCGCATGCCGCCGCCGCCACCTCCACGGCCCCCACGGCCGCCGCCACCACCACCAAAACCTCCTCCTCCAAAGCCACCCCCACCCGGGCCGCCAGGACCACCTTGCCCGCCAGCGCCGCCGCTTAGAGATTCGTTCAGCTCGGCGCTGTCGCGCATCCGGCCAAAGTCAATGCCGGCCAGCGGATTGGTTGTGCCGGTCTGCCCGGTCACCGCAACGGAGTCAGACGATGCGAAGTCAGAATTCGAGGCGAGCGACGGCAGAGCCGCTCCCGCTTCTTCGCCGACGCCTCCGGCCTGGATCAAATCGGAAGCGGTGCCGAGCAGATTGAGGCTCTGCGCGCCGCCTGTTCCCAGAAGTTGCCGCGCCGCGCCGGCCAGATTCGTTTGCTGCTCCTGCTGCTCGGCGCGCGACGCCAGCAGGATGGCGAAGTCCACCGTCAGGTCGTGCGTCGTAGCGTTGATCACCGCCTCTTTGGTCGTGGGAGCAAACGCCGCCAGCTCCGTCTTCAACACATAGCGGCCGTTTTGCGGGATGACCAGCGTGTAGGCGCCGGTAACGTCGGTGGTGGTCGAATACTTTTTCCCTGTCAGCGAATTGCTCGCCGTCACGCTGACACCCGGCAGTGGCACGTTGCCATCTTTGACGCTGCCGTGGATGGTGCCGCCAGTTGCCGCAGAAGCAGGAGCTGCGGTGGGGACGGCCGACTGGGCCTCAGATGCTGCCGGAGTTGCCGGATCCGGAGCCGCCACTGGTTGCTGTGTCGCGGGCACCGTCTGCGCGGGCGCCGCGGACTGTGCCCTTGCCAGCGAACAGGCGAGAAGCAGGGAGACAAAAAGAGCGGGCAGGCGCATCGATGGCGTCATGGGGTTAGTTCTGCGGAGTCGCAGGCGGTTGCGGCGGTGTAGATCCAGCGGGAGGCGCACCGTCTGGCTGTACCGGCTGGCCTGGCTGCGCGCCAGGACCACCCTGGCGATTGCCGCGACCCTCCCCGGGTTGGCGAGGTTCCACGATGACCAGGTTGGTGGCCAGGAAGGAACCGTCTTTCAGCGATCCCGCGGCTCGCATCATGTCGCCGACCTTGACGTCGGGGAAGGTGATATCCGTGGCGTTGCCGCGTGAGCCTTTATGGAAAGTAGTGTTCTCATCGACCGTGATCGTCTGACTCACTTTGTCGGGCCGCTCCACGGTCACCGTCAGATCTTTGATCGCCGTGATCTTTCCCGCCGTCCAGGTCTTGCCGAAGTCAGCGCGCATTTTGTCCATCTGCGTAGCCTGTTCGGGGGTCAGAATCAATACGAACATGGCCCCGACCGTCCTCTTCTGCTCGTCGAGATTGCCTCCGGCGACGATGGTATCGCCCACATGAATGTCGGAGACCTTGGCCTCTTCGCGGTCTTTCCGAATGCGCGAGTTAGGGCCGGTTTCGACTTTGTACAACTGACCCTGCTCATCCTGAATGGTGATCTCGTTGCCGGCGACAGCCGTCACTTTGCCGTGGGCGCTGTTGCCACCCATGAACATGCCGCCACCCCCCATGCCGCCGCCGCGGCCGCCGCGTTGCGGGGGTTGATCCTGAGCAATAAGAGAGGACGCCGCGGATAAAGCAGCCAGCGAGGCGCAGAGCACGAAACCCGCAAGACGAAACCGAAAATTTCTCATACCGTACCTTCAGGGGCGACTTCCAGCCGCTCTGATTATGCCGGAATAGACGCGCTTCTGGCTGGAAAGACGCGGTGGGAAAGCCGGGCTCTGCTTTTGCTGGACGGCGATCAGCCCCAAAAGGTGAGCCGACCACCCGTGATTCCATCCCTGACAAATACCCCCCAAAAATGAACCGCCGGTGAAACTTCTCGCATCCCTCCTTCTGTCGCTGCGATGGCAGTGGTACCCTGACCGCCTCCACATCTTCCGCCCAGGTCAGGCGAATCTCGACACAGGATGGGCCCATGAGCGTACTCACCGAAACAGCGATCGCTGAGGAATTTTGTCGCGTGCGGAGCCGGAGCCTTGCGCTCTGCGCCCCGCTCTCCCCTGAAGACATGATGGTGCAATCCTCGGCCGATGCGAGCCCAGCCAAGTGGCACCTGGCCCATACCACCTGGTTCTTCGAGACCTTCGTATTGCGCGAATTTTTTCCCGGCTACCGCCCTTTCCATCCTGACTTCGTCTGGCTGTTCAACAGCTACTACAACGCCGTTTCAGCCCAGCCGGAGAAGAAGCTGCGCGCTTCGTTTTCGCGGCCAACTGCCGACCAGATCCTCTCCTACCGGCATCACGTGGATGCGGCTATGGACGACTTCACTGCGGGCGACCTTCCGGAGGAAGCGCGCATCCGGATCATCCTCGGCCTGAACCACGAACAGCAGCATCAGGAATTGCTCATCACCGACGTCAAGAACGCGTTCTGGAACAATCCGCTGCATCCGGTCTATGCGCAGGGAACGGACGCGATTCTCGGCAATCAGCAACCCACCCCCATGCGCTGGGTCGATTTTGCGGGCGGCCTGGCGGACATCGGCTACCAGGGACACGATTTCTGTTTCGATAACGAAACCCCACGGCACAAGGTCTATCTGGAGCCGTTCCGCCTTGCATCGCGCCCGGTCAGTTGTGCCGAGTATCTCGCGTTCATCGAAGACGGCGGATATTCGCGCTCGGAACTGTGGCTGGCGGAGGGCTGGAACACCGTCCAGGCCGAACGCTGGAGTGCGCCTTTGTACTGGCGGCGCGGCGAGTCGGGTTCCTGGGAGGTCTTCACCCTGCGCGGATTGTTGCCGCTCAACGATCTGATGGCCACGCCGGTATGCCACATAAGCTATTTCGAGGCGGACGCTTTTGCGCGCTGGTCGGGGAAGTCTCTGCCCACCGAGGCAGAGTGGGAGGTGGCGGCGGCCGACTTTCCCATCGACGGCAATCTGCTCGAAGCGGAAAAGTTTCATCCGCAACCCACCGGGAACGCATCACAGATTGAGCAACTCTACGGCGACGTCTGGGAGTGGACCGTCAGCGCTTATCTTCCTTATCCGGGCTATCAACCGCTCCCCGGCGCCCTCGGCGAGTACAACGGCAAATTTATGTGCAACCAGATGGTGTTGCGCGGAGGTTCGGTCGCTACTCCCGCCTCCCACATCCGGGCCACTTATCGCAACTTCTTCGCGCTTTCGACCCGCTGGCAGTTTTCCGGCGTTCGTCTGGCCGAACACTAGATCGCAGAGGCGGATTTTCCTAATGCACGCTCTATCACCCGTCCCCCGGCTGCCGGAAGCGGCTTCAACGCCCGTCGGTGCGGAAGTCTACAACGGTCTAACCGCATTTCCTAAACGGCTGTCGCCATGGCTTTTCTACGACCAGCGCGGATCTGAACTTTTTGAAGCCATCACCGAACTGCCGGAGTACTACCTCACACGCACAGAACGCGAAATTTTCGCGCAGAACAGCGACGCGATTCTCGAAGCCACCGGCGCGAAGACGCTTTCAATGATTGAGCTCGGTGCCGGCACCGCCGCAAAGACCGGGGTTCTGCTGGCCGCAGCCGTTCGCCGCCAGGAACACGTGAGCTACTACCCTATCGACATTTCGGCCTCGGCCCTGGACGAAGCGCAGCGCCGGATTTGCGAAGAGCAACCGAACGTCGCCGTAATGCCGATTGTGTGGGATTACACCAGGGACATGACGGAGATGCCCGCGGCTCCGGGACGCAGGCTGGTGCTGTATATCGGATCGAGCATTGGCAACTTCGAGCCCAGCGCGGCCGCTGCCCTGCTGCGTAAACTGCGCAGCCATCTTGCCCCAGGGGATCTTTTGCTGCTCGGCGTCGACCACGTCAAAGACCGGCAGACCCTTCTGCGCGCGTATAACGATGCCGCGGGTGTAACCGCCGAATTCAATCGAAACGTACTGACCAGGATCCAGCGGGAGCTGGGTGCAACCTTCCGGCCCCGGCTTTTCCGCCATCGCGCGTACTGGAACGACCGCGAATCGCGGATCGAAATGCACCTCGAAAGCCTCGTAGCCCAGGAAATTTCAATTCCTTCGCTGGATCTGACGGTCAGCTTCCGCCGCGGCGAAACCATTCATACCGAGAACAGTTACAAATTCACGCCGGAGTCGGTCGCGGCCATGCTGGCGCGGTCCAGCTTTACCGTGCGAACGGACTGGACAGACGCGAAGCGCTGGTTCGGCGTGTATCTGGCCGAAGCTACGTAGTGTCCCGCGTCTGAAATTTGGGGCTGTCATTCTGAGGGAGTCTGGCCGGCCTCTCGGCCATACTCAGGCAAAGGATCTGCGGTTGCTGATTGCGCTGAGGCAAACTCTCGGGAACCTACACTCCCTCGTCTCGATCTCTGCCGGAATTTCGTCGATAAACTGAGGCATGGACGCCGAATCCCTCCGCACTTTCCTCCTCTCGCTGCCTGAGGTTGCCGAGACCATGCAGTGGGGCGATAACCTCGTCTACTGGGCCGGCGATAAAGCGATCGGCGGAAAAATGTTCGCGCTGGTGAGCCTGACGCCGGACCGGGGTGTGATGTCGTTTGCGGCGGGACCGGAGCGGTTTTCTGAATTGGTGGAGATGGACGGCGTCTTCCCTGCCCCGTATCTCGCCCGCGCGCAATGGGTAGCGATCGAACGCTGGAACACCCTGCCCACCAGCGAACTGAAAGATCTGCTGCGGCACGCGCGCAGCCTGGTCTATGAAAAACTTCCGCCCAAAACCAAAGCCGCTCTGGCCCTGCCGCCGGCGGAAAAGAAAAAGCTGATCGCAACGCGCAGAAAGGCGCGGGCGGCCAACAGCAAGAAGCCTTAACCAGGCGGGGATTTTCTAGTGAGGGCCGGCGGCGGACATCAGGCTCGCCCGTTTGTCCTGGGTCATGGGGCCCGAAGCGCGCCACAGAACATGCCCCTGGCGGTCGACCAGCAGAGCGACCGTCTGCTTGTCGTTGGGTATGTCGAGGTCCGCAAGGAATTTGTGGCGATCGAGCCAGAGCGGGATGATCCAGTGCCACGTTTCCGGATCGCTCTGATCGCTGCGCATCGAGGAACTCTCCCACCAGCGAAAGATGACGTTTTCTTTCTCCGCGACGGGGAGCTCGTAGTAGCGAAATTGAAAATTGGAGTGCTGCAGCGCCTGGGCAGCCGGCATCCACGAGTCGATGTCGTTCTGCTGTTCTTCCTTAAAGGAAACCAGCAATAAATCGATCTGCCCCTCCAGCTCAGCCGGAAGCATAACTTTCTGCTTGTCGAGGCTGTACGACGTCACCGGCGGAAACGTAACCTGTCTGGTTTGCTGTGCCCGCAGACACGGGAGCGCGCAGCACAGGAGCGTAAAAGTCAGCAATGGCGACGGATGACGCAATCAGAAGGGTCCAGGAAGGCTTTGCAATCTCTACGAGCCTGGAGGCATGGTATCACCACGCTCCGCGCTGCTTTCAGGGATCGAGCGGCCAGTGCACCACGTGAATTATTATGGAAGATAGTATGACTCAGCATCCGTTCCAGACCGACGATCCGCGCCTGGCTCCCATCGCCGCTAAGGTAGCGGCAGGCGAGCGCCTGAGCTACGACGACGGCCTGGCGCTCTATCGCTCGGGCGATGTTCTGGCGGTGGGATGGCTGGCCAACTCCGTCCGCGAACGGATGCACGGCGACGTGACCTACTTCAACGTCAATCGGCACATTAATCCGACGAATGTTTGCGTGGCGGCGTGCAGGCTGTGCGCGTTTGGGCGGACCAAAGGCGCGGCCGGTTCGTACACCATGGCGCTGGAGCAGGCGTGGGAGACGGCGGCGTCGGGATACACCGAGGCAGTCACAGAGTTTCACATCGTCGGCGGCCTCCACCCGGATCTCCCCTTTGAATATTTCCTGGATCTGGTCAGCGGGCTGAAGGAGCGGTTTCCGCAGGTCCACATCAAAGCCTTCACCATGGTCGAAGTCGCGTTTCTGGCGAAGCGCGCCAAGCTGACCATTCCGCAGACGCTGATCAAGCTGAAGGACGCGGGCGTCGATTCCCTGCCCGGCGGTGGCGCAGAGATTTTTGCGGATCGGATCCGGCATATCATCTGCGATCACAAGATTGACGGTGGCGAGTGGCTGGAGACGGCGCGCACCGCGCACAAGCTGGGGCTCAAGTCGAACGCGACCATGCTCTATGGCCACATCGAAAACGATGAGGACCGCGTCGATCATCTGTTGAAACTGCGGGCCGTGCAGGATGAGACGGGCGGCTTTCAGACCTTCATCCCGCTGGCGTTCCATCCCGAGAATACGGCTCTGGATCACCTGCCAAAGACAACGGGACTAACAGATATTCGGCAGATTGCTGTGGGGCGGCTTCTGCTCGACAATTTCCCGCACATCAAGGCGTACTGGCAGATGATGACGGCGAAGATCGCGCAAATCGCGCTGCGCTTTGGGGCGGATGACATCGACGGCACGGTGATCGAGGAAAAAATCTATCACGACGCCGGCGCGACTACTCCGCAGGGCATGCGGCGGCAGGATCTGATGCGGCTCATCACGGCGGCGGGACGGGTTCCCGTGGAGCGCGACACCCTCTATCGCGCAGTCACGCGGACCGAAGAAAGCTTTACCGTCGCAGTCTAGGCAGATTTCTCGAGCTGGAAAATCAAAAAGTCAGGCCCCGCGTTCTTCAAACGCGGCAGCGCCAACGGCAATGCAATGCGTGTTGGTGGTGGGGGCAAGCGGCGGTTCATCGGCCGGAAGATCCGGCGCCGGCGGCTTTTTCGCATCCCTCCTGGCGCGGCGCTTCTTGTTGACCTCATTTGCCGCGACCAGAAACAACGACACAAATGTCACGGCCAACAGAAGAATCGCCGTCATTCCAGTCAGCTGTTCCATCTCACCGTACAGCAGCGCCAGGCCGCCAAAGACAAAGAGCAAATGCGCGCAGAACACCTGCAGCGATGCTTTGCCCAGCGTGAGGAAGGGCTCGCGCGCCACAACCACCCGAACATATTTGCGCAGCCAGTAAAAGACAACCAGAAACGCTGCGATATTCAGGACGCGCAGAGGACCGATCTGCCACTTGTCCAGCAGCAGCCCTAGCGATTGCTCCGTCAGGCGCGGACCAAACCAGGCATGCCGCACACCGACAAAGAAAATGCAGACAACCGCGCTGAGCGCGATACCCCAGCGGGGAACCAGCTTCAGCGGCACATCGTGCTGCGCGGAGCGGGCGCCGAGCCACAGGCCGACGATCCACACCATCTGCCACGCAAACATATTAAAGGCGCCGGTTTCCTGCAGCGGGATCTGCAGATGCGTGATGTGTACGACCCATCCGTGAACAATGTCGCGCAACCCAAACTGAGCCAGCAGCCAGAACAACGCGCTCGCGGCAAGCACGCTCCTCCATCCCATACGCACGGCTGCGGAAAGAAACAGCGGCGTGAGGAAGAGAAACATCACATACATCGGCAGAATGTCGAAGAGCGGCGGGCAATAGATCAGGAAGATCGATCCGGCGATAGCGACGCCCGGATGATTGAGATAGAAATTCAGCAGGTTGGTGATGGCGGCGCGATGGTGATGGACCGCCCAGCTGGCGGCAATGGTGAAAGCGAACGCCAGCAGAAACATGTGGTAGGCGTAAATCTTCAGCGATCGCTTCCACAGCCGCATGCGGGCGTCACCCGGATTCTCCGTAAGCTCGCGGATGTAGAGGCGGCCGATCAGAATCGCCGAAAGAAAAACGAATCCCTCAGCGGATGAAACATACCCGAAGGGCTGATTCACGAAGTCGCTGAAGCGAGTCGGCAGATGAGTCAGCGTCATCCACACGAGGAACAGCCCGCGCAGGGCATCGAGTTCAGGAAGCCGCTGAAGCTTAGGGAAGTGCATGCTGAGTCGCGCCCCCCGCCACCGCCGAAAGGGCTACTGGCTTAGACGCGGTCCTGGGACCGGGGTTGCGACTCATTTGCGTCAATAAGCAGCAATTCCTGTGACACTTTGGCCCAGAATCAGCGTATGGATGTCGTGCGTGCCCTCATACGTCTTCACAGATTCGAGGTTCATCATGTGCCGCATCACCGGGTAGTCGTCCGTGATCCCGCTCGCTCCCAGCACATCGCGCGCCAGGCGGGCACACTCCAGCGCCATCCACACGTTGTTGCGTTTCGCCATGGAAATATGTTCATGGCCGACCTTGCCTTCGTCTTTGAGGCGTCCGACCTGCAGCACCAGCAGCTGACCTTTGGTGATCTCCGTGATCATCCAGGCCAGCTTTTCCTGGACCAGCTGGTGGCTCGCGATCGGCTGGTCGCGAAACTGTTTGCGGATGAGCGAATACTGCCGCGCCGTGTCGTAGCAGGACATGGCGGCTCCGATACCGCCCCAGGCAATCCCGTAGCGCGCCTGGTTCAGGCACATCAGCGGCGATTTCAGGCCGCCGGACTCTGGCATCAGATTCGACGCGGGGATCCGGACATCCTGCAGCGAAAGCCCCGACGTGACAGATGCCCGCAGCGACCACTTGCCATGCACGTCCCACGCGCTGAAGCCCGGGCGATCCGTCTCCACCAAAAAGCCCCGGACACGGCCCTCTTCCCCGCCATCCCCGTACACCTTCGCCCAGATCACCGCGACATCCGCAATGCTGCCGGAGGTGATCCACATTTTTTCCCCGTTCAGGATGTACTCGTCGCCGCTGCGATCAGCGCGGGTGCGCATGCCTCCCGGATTGGAGCCGTAGTCGGGTTCGGTGAGCCCAAAGCAGCCAAGCTTTTCGCCGGTTGCGAGCTTCGGCAGCCAGAAATTCTTTTGCTCGTCCGATCCAAACGTGTAAATCGGATACATGACCAGCGCCGACTGCACGCTCACAAAGCTGCGAACGCCGGAGTCGCCGCGCTCGAACTCCTGCATCACCAGGCCGTATTCCACGTTGGACATGCCGGCGCAACCGTAGCCATGCAGGCTGGCGCCGAAGAAACCGAGCTGCCCCATTTGCGGAACCAATTCGCGGGGGAAGCGCCCCTCCCGATTGCACTCCTCAATAATGGGGACCAGTTTGTCTTCGATGAACTGGCGCGCGGTATCACGGGTCAGGCGCTCGTCGTCGCTCAGCAGGCTGTCAAATCCGATGAAGTCTACACCCTTGAAAGGGAAGGCCATAACGCTTTCACTCCAAAAGGGAAATCATACCGGGTTCGGGCCGCCCGCACGAGCCGGAAGATAGGTCCTGGGCCTGCGTCGAAAAATCGACCAGGTTCGTCCCTATAAAGATTTTTGTCCCGGTTTACTAGACCCCTGGGATTAGTGGATGATGGCATAGAGTGGAAACGAGGACTCACCATGGCTGGCGATCTGCAACTCACCTGTAGCGACTGCGGTCAGGAATTCACCTTTACGAGCGAAGACCAGGCGTTCTTCCAGGAGCGCGGGTATTCCGCACCCAAGCGCTGCAAACCCTGCCGTCAGGCAAAGAAAAACGAACAAGGCGGAGGCGGGGGCGGCGGCGGATACCAGCGGTCCGAATCCAGAGGAACTGCAGTGGTGTGCTCCGGGTGCGGCCAGCAAACCACCGTGCCGTTTGAGCCTCGTGGCGATCGTCCGGTCTACTGCCGCGATTGCTACCAGGCGCAAAAGGGTGGCGCCAGCCGCAGCGGCGGCCGCGGACGCTACTAAACCAATCGATGTTCTTTTTTTGAAACGCGCGGTGGCCACGAGGCTGGCGCGCGTTGTTGCGCTTACCCGGCGTGCTCGGACTTTTTCGGGTCTTTACTCTCCGATGGCGGACGGCCCACTTCCCCCGCATTGCTCGCGTCTTCCTGCCCGGTTTCTTCCTGACGGCGCTGTTCCGGGTGCTCGGTCACCGTCGGATGTTTCTGTTGCTCAGGCTGCTGATGCTGGGTCATGGGGTCCTCTCATCCGGTGAGATGCGAACCTGCTCCGCGGCGGGCGACGCTATTTCCCGTCCAGCAAAGCTTTCACTTCCTCATAAAGCCTCGCCGTGATCGCCTCAGCCGTATCGTCCTGCGTAAACTCGATCGGCTCCCCCACGCGCACTGTCAACTTTCCAGACCGGAACCAGCCGCCACTCTGCTGCTTGAGCTCGCTCAAGCCCACCAGCGCAATCGGCAAAACCGGCGCATCCGATTCGCGCACCAGCAGGCCGATCCCCGGACGGAAAGGTTGCAGCCCGGTCTCTGTGCGAAAACCTTCCGGGAAGATCAGAACGTTGTAACCCCGATCCAGCGCCTCGCCCGCATGCTGGAACGACCGGCGAAAGCCGGCGCTGCGCGGCAAGGGAAAAACGTTGTAGAGCGCCGTAATCAGCAGCCAGGCCGGCGGCCCCAGCAAATCGAGCAGCGGCGTTACAGCGCGGCCCTGGGGACCAACATTGCGCATGTGCAGAAAATCCCGAAGCATGTTGCCCGCCATGGCGACAGCCACTCGGCGGCGCATCGGGCCCGGCAATCCATACAGGATCAGCGCAGCGTCGTAGGCGGTCACGTGGTTCGCAACCAGCAGCATCGGCTTGTCTGCCCGCAGGTTCGCCGGCCGCTCCACGCGCGGGTTCCCAAGCAGCCATACAAAGAATTCTGAAGCAATCTCAACATACAGGACGCGCAACAGCCGCACCGGCCACCACCACGGCCAGCGCGGATAGATGTCCTCCTCGCCTTTCCGGCGCGGTTCATCGACGCCTTGAGCCATGGACGCCGGCGCTTCTGCCGCAAGCGCCGCAGAAGGTTCCAGGCCGGGCTCCGAAGCGCCGGGCTCCGAAGCAAGCGTCTCTGCGCCGTGAATCCCCAGCTCGCGTCGCAGATCGCCGAGTGTCGTCACCCGCTCCACCGCGGCATCGTCGAGCGTCAGCCCCAGGCGCTGCTCCAGCTCCGACTGCAACTGCACCCGGCCGAGACTGTCGAGGCCCAGGTCCTCCGCGAGCCGCGCGTTGTCGCCTGCATCGCCTGCCGTTGCGTGGCTGATGGAAAGAATCAGAGCCAGCAGCGGATCGGCACTCGCGCCCTCGCCGCCCTGCGGCCGCTGCGCGTTGACCCACTCCGTCACTTTCGGCCGGCGTACTTTGCCGGTGGAGGTACGCGGCAAATCCAGCTCCGGCCAAAGCCGCCACTGATGGATCTGCTGATACTCGGCAAGCTGGCTGTTCGCTGCCACCACCGCCCCATGCGCCTGTTCCTGCGATCCACGAAACAACAGCACCGCAACCGGCTCGGTTCCCGCTGCAGTCAGCAAAGGCACCACCGCCGATGCCTGCACGCCGGCCTGCGCATTCAGCGCTGCTTCCACATCCTCCGGGTGAACGTTGAGCCCTGCGGGCGTCACAATCACCTGGCTTTTGCGGCCGACAAACCGCAGCTGGCCCTCTTCGTCCTTCTGTGCCAGGTCGCCCGTCGCCAGCCACTCCGACTCATTTTGCTGCAGGGCCCCATGCTGCCACGTGGCACGGGAAACTACATCGCCCCGGACCAGGATCTCTCCGTCGTCATTGATCCGTACATCCCGGCCGGGAAGAACTTTCCCAATGGTTCCCTGCCCGGGCTTGAAAGGGTGATTCAGCGTGATCAGCGCGGACGTCTCCGTCATTCCATACCCCTGCACAAGCAGGAATGCCATGGAGGCCCAGAAATCTTCCAGCTCGTGTGACAGGGCCGCGCCGCCACAGACGAACGCCCAGAATCTGTAACCGAAGGCGCGATGCAGGCGCCGGAAATGCCACCAGCGGGGCCAGAGCTTCTTGCCGGCCATGCGCTGAATCTCGTCGGCGAGGCCGGGTTCGACCGCAAGCAGATGCGAACGCAGCAAATCCAGTACCCGCGGCACCGAGCAAAGCACCGCGACCTTCTCGCGCCGGATCGTCTCAATAAGCCGCTGCGCCTGGAGACGCGATTCGAAATGAACCACGGCGCCCAGCAAGGGCGGAATCCAGAGGCCCATGAACTGTCCGAAAACGTGGCTCAGCGGAAGCGTGTGAAGAAAATGCAGCGGGTGAAAGATGCGCTCGTACTTCAGGTACTTCTTTATTTCCTGCTCGACCGGATCCAGGCTGGACAGGACATTGCGGTGTGTGTGGACGATGCCTTTCGGCTCGGCCGTTGTGCCCGACGTGAACAGGATCTGAAAAGGCGTGTCGAGCGTGAGCCCTGGCTCGCGAACACCCGTTTGCGGCGCCTGAGGAAGTGCAGCCGCAAAATCCTCGAAGCTGAGCTTCGCCTGTTCGCTGCCCAGTTCACGCAGCAGCGTGGCGTCTCCAATCACCAAACGCGGCTTCGTATTCTCAATGACACGATTGGCAAAATCGAGAGCGCCGGCAGGGTCCAGCGGAACGGCAATCACCCCTCGCTGCACGCAGCCAAAAAACGCGCCCATCCATTCCGGGCCGTTCTGACCCCACAGCACAACGCGTTCCCCCATCGGGATTTCGCGTCGCATCAGCTCAGCAGCGACGCGATCCGCGATGTCCGCAATCTGATTCCAGCTTGAAACCCGACGGCGGTTGCCGCGATGCACGACAATGGCCGCCGCGTTGCCGTGGCGCCGGTAGTCGTCGAGAAATGTCGCAAGGCTGCTGCGCATAAGCTGCTGCGGGTTAGATTCCCAAAACCAGCTTAAACGCGGGCGAAATCGATGTATCCCTGGGTTGGGTCAGTTCGCACCAGTGTCACACGCAGCCGGTCGCCGACATCGACGCCCTGCTGCCCGCGCACCAGCATGCCATCCACCGGGGGTTGGAGGGTCCGCACAAACGAGCCGCGGTCGGTCACGCCGGTCACGATGGCGTCGAAAGCCTGGCCGATGCGCCCGCTCATGGCAACCGCGGCGATCCGCTTCTGCATTTCGCGCGAAACTTTGCGCTCCGCATCCTCCATCCGCGTGCACTGCGCCGCAATCGAGGCCAGCTCATCGTCGGAATAAGGCGAAGGCTGGCCGGCGATCATCGCCTTCAACAAACGCTGCGATACCAGATCCGCATAGCGGCGGTTCGGCGCCGTCGAATGGGTGTAATCCTGCACGGCGAGGCCAAAATGTCCTTGCGAGGTTTCCCCGGCCTTTTCCAGAACATATTCTCCCGGACCCAGCAGCTTGATTACCGCGAGCGACAGGTCCGGAAAGTGATCGGGATCCTTTTTCTGCTGCTCGCAGAGAAAATCGTGCAGCGGTTTCGGATCGGGCTCGGCAGGCAGCTGCGTTCCCTTGTCGTGAGCCAGTTGCACGATGCGGTCCCACCGCTTCGGCGTCTTCACCACCCGCCGGATCGATGACAGCCCTTTAGCCGCCAGCATCCGGGCGACCACGCCGTTCGCCGCAATCATGAAATCTTCAATCAGCTGCGTCGCCCGGTTTTTCACCTGCGCTTCCAGGTCGATCGTGCCGTCACTAATCCGAATCGGTTCCGTTTCGATGGTCTGAAGATTGAGCGCGCCATGGATCGATCGCTGGCTCCGCAATCGTTGCGCGATGTCGTCCTGAAGCCGCAGCTGCTTTTGCAGTTCCTCAGAGGCGGCCACCTTAGCCGGTGCCGCCGCCTGACCCGCCAGCCACGCCCCCACGGAAGGATAGGCGAGCTGCGCTTTGTTCGTCACTCGAGACAGGTAGACCTTGCCGGCGGAAACCTGCGCCTGGGCATCGACGATGAACTCGCAGATCACCGCGGCGCGTTCCTGGTCCTGCAGCAGCGAAGTGGCTCCGGTGGACAACTCCACAGGCAGCATCGGGAAAATATCGACTCCCGTGTATACCGTGGTCGTCTCCCGCAGAGCGTGCAGGTCGATGGGCGTGCCCTTCGGCACAAAGGCATCGACATCGGCGATACCGATCAGCACGCGATGCCCGCCAGCCACCGCCTCGACATACTCAATCTGGTCCAGATCCTTCGAAGTGTCGTTATCGATCGACGACCATAACAGCCCACGCTGATCCTGCGCGCCCGCAGCCGGCTGCGGCGGGTGAGCGAGAAGTTGTTGCAGCTGGTCCGCGGCAGGTGGAGGAAAATCCGGCTCAAAACCGTGCGCCGTCATGGAGCGGCGCGCAGCTGCACTCAGGTCGAAATGAAGCTGGTGGTTCATCGTCCTCCTCGTTCCGGCGAAGGCCAAGGCTATCACGAGCCGCACCAACCATCGGCACTTGGCAGTATTGACCGGCACTCGGTCGGATTCCAGGCAAATAATCGCATTGGCGCATCCAACCGGCAGACCGATCCTGCCCTCCAAGGCACGAATGCCCCTGCGCAAAGTCAAAGTCGGCCTGGATCAGGAAAAGGACTCGTCCCAGTCCCTGCAGCGCGACCTCGATCGCCCGACCGCGATCGATATCTACGAGCAGGTTTCCCGCAGTGCCCGTCGCGAATTGCAGCGCCCTGCGCGGGCCCTCGCTATCTCCGGCATTGTCGGTGGGCTCACCATGGGCCTCACCGGCCTCAGCATCGCTGTTGTCACCTCCATGCTTGGCAACACTTTGCTCGCGCAGTTCGTTGCCTTGCTTTTCTATCCCATGGGATTCATGGCCGTCATTCTCGGTCGCGGACAGCTCTTTACTGAGAACACGCTCTACCCCGTGGCCCTGATCCTCGCCGAGCGACGGCATTTCCTGTCGACGGCTCGCCTCTGGGCCATTGTCTTTCCCTCGAATGTGGCCGGCGCATTTCTCTTCGCTCTCCTCGCCGCACGCACCAAAGCGCTCCAGCCCGATCAGCTCCACGCGCTCGTGCAACTGGGAGTGCAGGCCGCCAACCCCAGCATGCGCCACATTTTCTGGAGCGGCGTCGTAGGCGGCTGGATGATCGCCATGGTTGCCTGGCTGGTCAGCGGCAGCCACTCCATCACCGGCTCCGTCGCCGTCATCTGGGCGCTCACTTTCATCGTGGGCGCCGGCCATTTCGCTCACTGCATCGCCACCAGTGGTGAGATTCTCTCCGCTGTGTTGTCCCATGGCGTCTCGCCGGGCGGCTATTTTCGATGGCTGCTCCTCGCCACTTCAGGAAACGTCGCAGGCGGCGTAGTCCTCGTCACGCTCCTCGAATACGGCCAGGTAAAGCTCGATTGAATCGCCCGTGAGAAGATAGGCGTTTCATTCCGAGGCATCTGACCTGAGATGAGCGATTCGCACGAGCAGAGCGTTCTCGTCTGGTTCCAGCGGGATCTCCGCCTCTCCGATAATCCAGCCTTGAGCGCGGCAGCGGCTGGCGGCCTCCCGATCGTGCCGGTTTTCATCTGGTCTTCTGAAGAAGAATCGCCTCAGCCCGGAGCCGCATCCCGCTGGTGGCTGCATCAGTCGCTGCAGCGCCTCGACGAATCGCTTCGCGCCAAAGGATCGCGTCTATTGATTCGCAGAGGGCCGGAGCCCGAGGCTCTCCTGTCACTGGCCGCGGAAACTGACGCGAAACGCATTTTTTGGAACCGTGTCTATGAGCCGGCCGCGTTGGCTCGTGACAGGTTTGTCCAGGAGAAGCTGCGAGCCCATCACATCGCGGTTGAGACCTTCAACGCCAGCCTGCTCTTCGAGCCAGGCTCACTCCGCACCGCCAGCGGTGGCTCTTTCCAGGTCTTCACGCCGTTTTGGCGAGCGCTCTGGAATCAGCGCGGCGCCGTCCGCGACGCAACGAAACCACCATCGACACTCCCCGCTCCTCGAAAGTGGCCTGCTTCGCTCACGGTTTCAGACCTCGAACTCGAGCCGAAAATCGACTGGGCTGCCGGAATCCGTCAGGCCTGGACACCCGGAGAAGAAGCCGCCCGCGCCCGGCTCCGGACCTTCGGAAAATCCGCAGTGAGCCACTACACCGATGAACGCGATCGCACCGATCACGACGGCACATCGCGCCTCTCGCCTCACCTCCACTTCGGTGAGATCAGCCCCGTGCAGATCTGGAACGCAGTTTTCGACAAGCCCGGATCCGAAAGCTATTTGCGGCAGCTTGCCTGGCGGGAGTTTGCGTATCACCTGCTCGTCGAGCACCCCTACACGATCACTCAGCCTTTTGCGCCGCAGTTCAAAAATTTTCCGTGGCGGTCGAATGCGCGTCGGCTCAAGGCGTGGCAGCAGGGGCGCACCGGCTATCCCATGGTCGACGCCGGCATGCGGCAACTGTGGGCCACCGGCTGGCTGCACAACCGCGCCCGCCTCATCGTCGCGTCGTTTCTGGTCAAGCATCTGCTCATCCCGTGGCAGGACGGCGCAGCCTGGTTTCTCGACACGCTGGTGGATGCGGACCTGGCCAATAACACGATGGGCTGGCAATGGGTCGCTGGCTGCGGCGTCGATGCTGCGCCCTATTTCCGCGTCTTCAACCCAATCCTGCAGGGCGAAAAATTTGATCCCGATGGCGAGTACGTGCGTCAGTGGGTGCCTGCATTGCGCACCCTGCCATCAGAATGGATCCATCAGCCCTGGACCGCACCCCCGCTCGCTCTGGCCGCGGCCAACGTAAAGTTGGGCGATACCTATCCCGAGCCCATCGTCGATCATGCAGAAGCGCGCGTCGCTGCCCTGCACGCCTTTGAGGAAATGAAGTCAGCAAACCGCCGTCGCTGAGCAGCCGCAGTTATCGTTGCGATTCGATCGACGTGCGGCTCTTGTCCTTCATCCGCTCGATGACGAATTTCGGCACCAGGCCATCCACCGACCCTCCCAGACGGAAGACTTCCTTCACCAGCCTCGAGCTGACGAAAGAATACTTCGCGTCCGGCATCAGGAAGATCGTCTCCACATCGGGCGACAGACGCCGGTTCATCAGCGCCATCTGGAATTCGTACTCGTAATCGCTGATCGCGCGGATGCCGCGCACCACTGCCTGAGCCCGCTGTTCACGCGCAAAATCAACCAGCAAACCTTCGAAGGTAGCAACGGAAACATTCTCGAATTCCGCAGTCCCTTCCGAGAGCATAGCCACGCGCTCCTCTACCGTGAACAGAGGATTCTTTGATGAATTGCGCAGGATCGCAACAACCAGATGGTCGAAGATCTTCGCGGCGCGAGCGACGAGGTCCAGGTGGCCGTTAGTCAACGGATCGAAGCTGCCGGGGTAGATCGCTTTGACGGTGTTCACGCCAGTTGAATTCTAACCCGTTTCCGGCGATTCATTATGGCAGTGGTGTGGGATTTACCCACAGCCCCCTCAGGCCTCTTCCCATCCGCCATACACCTCACCCAGCGCAGCGCATATTTCACCCAGCGTGGCATAGGCTCGAACACAGTCCAGGATGAATGGCATAGTGTTGGCCGGTGAAATTCCACCTGCCGACGGCGTGGGCTCCCGCTCCGCCGCATGGCGCAAGGCTTCGAGCGCTCGCTGGACCGCCTCGCCCGACCGTTTCGCCCGCAGTTCCTTCAGCTTTGCCGACTGTGCATCGCGTATGCTCTCGTCAATGTAGAGGGTGCGCGTTGGCGAGTCTTCCATGGCATGTTGATTGACGCCGACAATGATCTTCTCGCCCGCCTCCACCGCCCGCTGATATGCATAGCTGGCGTCCGCAATTTCCTTCTGCGGATACCCGCCTTCGATTGCCTTCACCATGCCGCCCATCGCGTCGAGCTTCTCGAAAATCCGGAAAGCCCCCTCCTCCATATCCAATGTCAGCTTCTCGATGAAATATGACCCGCCCAGGGGATCGATCACCTCAGCCACGCCGGATTCATAAGCGATGATCTGCTGCGTGCGCAGCGCGATCCGCGCCGCGTCTTCCGTGGGCAGCGCCAGCGCCTCATCAAATCCGTCCGCGTGCAGCGATTGCGTCCCGCCCATCACCGCCGCCATCGCCTGCAGCGCGACGCGCGCAATATTGTTCTTCGGCTGCTGCGCTGTCAGCGAAACGCCGGCCGTCTGCGTGTGGAAGCGCATCCAGGTGGAGCGAGCAATCTTTGCGCCAAACCGCTCCGTCATCACGCGATACCAGACCTTGCGCGCAGCACGATACTTCGCGATCTCCTCAAAGAAGTCGTTGTGCGCATTGAAAAAGAAGCTGAGCCGCGGTGCGAAATCGTCGACGGCCATCCCACGCCGCAAAGTCCACTCCACATACTCGATGCCGTCGTACAGCGTGAACGCCAGCTCCTGCAGCGCCGTCGATCCCGCCTCACGAATGTGATAGCCCGAGATGGAAATGGGATTGAACCGTGGCGTGTGCCGCGCGCCGAATTCCAGCGTATCGATCACCAGCCGCATCGACGGCGCCGGAGGATACAGATACTCCTTCTGCGCGATGTATTCCTTCAGGATGTCGTTCTGCAGCGTCCCGGAAAGCTCGGCCCAGTCGCAGCCCTGGCGCTCCGCGACCACCAGGTACATCGCCCACAGCACGCTGGCCGGAGAGTTAATGGTCATCGAAACCGTGGTGCTCGCCAGCGGAATCCCAACGAACAGCGTCTCCATGTCTTCGAGCGAATCGATGGCGACGCCGCATTTCCCCACTTCCCCTTCGCTCCTCGGATCGTCGGAGTCGCAGCCCATCAGCGTGGGGAGATCGAACGCCACGGAGAGACCGTTCGCGCCGCCCTCAAGCAGGTATTTATACCGGCGATTCGTCTCCTCCGGAGAGGCGAATCCGGAAAACTGCCGCATCGTCCACAAACGCCCGCGGTAGCCGCTGGCGTGAATGCCGCGCGTATACGGCGGCTGGCCCGGCACGCTCAGGTACCGGGCCTTGTTCTCATCCCAGTCCGCAGGCAAATCGGCCTCGGTATAGAGGCGCCGCACCGGAGCACCGGAAATTGTTGTGAATTCCGCCGCGCCCGCCGCATCGCGATTCACTCCCGTCGACGCGCCGATCGCATGCTCGGGAGACTTCTTCAGTGCGGGCGCCAGCGTCTTCTCCGCCCACCGAATCTCCTCAGACGAAGGGTGCCGTTCCGATGTCATGTCCGAAAGCAGCGAATCGCGAAGCTGGACAACCTTATCCGGCACAATGCCTCGATCCCTGGAACGCTTCAGCATAGGAGAGCCAGAGCCCCGGAGCAAGGGGCACCATCATAGCCTGTGCCCGGTCCGGTCCCACTCCCACGCCTTGGCGTATTTCCAGCTCACGTAGGCCGAATGATAGAGGTGGAGCAAAAAGCCCTCGCGCCCGTCGAGAAATCCGAGCCGAAGAAGGTAGTTGTACTTCAACGTCGCAATCGGAACGACCCACACGTTCCACACAAATGCCCAGGGGGACCGGCTCGTCTTGCCGCGTGCGATCGCCTGCGTCGCCCCCAGCGCACTGTAGCGATTCATGTGGTCGATATAAGAATCGAGTGTGGGATAGGCGTGGTGCAGCAAATCGCCGTGAAGCGTTCCCGCAGGCCCGGCAGGACGAATCGTCTCGTGGACCAAGCGTTCCTCAAACTGAGCGCTGCCGCGACGAAAAAGCCTCAGTTTTGGATCGGGATAATAGCCGCCATGGCGAATCCAGCGGCCAAGAAAAAAATTCCTCCGCTTAACAAAGTAGGCCAGGTGTTGCGGTTGCCCCGCCAGCACGGCGCGGATCGCTTCCACCAACTCCGTGCTCACTTCCTCATCGGCATCGAGCGCGAGCACCCAGTCGCTCGTGCACTTCGCAATCGCGAAATTCTTCTGGGCTCCGAAGCCCTTCCACTCCTCGACGAAGAACTTCGCCCCAAACTCCCGGGCAATGTCGCCCGTCCGATCCGTCGATCCGCTGTCGACCACCACAATCTCATCGGCCCACCGTACGCTCGCCAGCGTCCGCGCAAGATTCCCCTCTTCATTTTTCGTGATGATGGCGACCGATAAGGTGAGTGGCATGCAGTACGGTGCGGACCAGCGGCCCAGGACGCTCCGCCATGGCGGAAGTGTAACAAGTCAGATTCCCCTCATGGCCTCTCACTCAATCTTCAGCGGAGATTTACCTGAAACCCCGGGCAGTGACGGCAATCTGGGACCGCATCCTATCCCAGGGGTCGGGGGAGGTTGGGTCAATGCCATTATCTGGACGTTTCGCAGCCGGGTTGCTGATCGGTGCAGCCACCGCATCGCTCGGTGCCCAGGCGCCCGCGTCACCAAATCCTGCCCAATCCGCGCGCGACCTGGTGCGCGATGTCATCTATAACGAACTGCACGATCGCGAGCGCGACAGCCATTGGGAATACCGCGCCGAATGCGTCTCGTCTGCCGAGAACTCGATCCGCGAGCAGGTTGAAACCGACAAGGGCCCCGTTTTCCGGCTGCTTGCCCAGGACGGAAACCCCCTGGACGCAGCCCAGCGAGAGCGCGAGGACCAGCGGCTCAACAAGTACCTCCAGGATCCCGCGGAGATCGCTCGCGTCGAACGCTCTCATCGGGAAGATGAAGAACGCCTCGCCACCGTCATGGCCATGCTGCCCCAGGCATTCCTGTACGACTACCAGGGCAGAGAGGCGGACGGGTTGGTGCATCTCGCGTTTCGGCCCGATCCTGCATTTACTCCAACCACCTACGAAGCGCGCATTGTCCACGCCCTCAACGGCACCATGAGCATCGATCCCCGCTTCAAACGGATGATCGATATGCGCGGCAGCCTGGCCGAGCGTCTCGACTTCGGCTACGGCTTTTTCGGTCACGTGGAGAAGGGCGCCAGGTTTGAGATTCACCGGCGCCGGGTCAGCCCGGATCACTGGAAGACCGACCTTGTGGACGTCCATATCCAGGGCAAAATCCTGATGCTCAGGACGGTGGGCAAAGATCAGCATGAGGCGCGTTCGGACTTTCGCCCGGTACCGAGTGGGACCACCCTCCTGGAGGCGCGGGACATGCTCAATCAAGCCGTCGACCGCGGAACCGAGGCACGCCTTCTTCCAATCCCGGCCGCGCGGAAATAAGTCAGTTCAAATCGCCGGTGCGCGGCCCGCTTGGACGCCCTTCATGCGCCGTGTGACGCGCCCTCTCGCTCGCCGTGGGTTGTTGGCCCATTCTTCCCATGGCGCGAAAGAGAATGAATAACCCTGCAAGCAGCACAACCAGGATAACGCCGGTAATGGCAACCATAGGAACTCTCCTGTTCTGTAGGAGGCTCGCCGGCTGCTAACGGTTTTCCAGAAACCTTTCGCTAGAAGGGAATATCGTCGTCGGTAATTTCGGTGGACTGCACCAGATCGTCGGCATGCGCCGGCGGTCGCTGGTCATAAGAGGAAGAACTCGACTTCGAGTACCCGCCACCCGAGTCGCCACCCTCACCGCGGCCCGAAAGCAGGACCAGATCGTTCACGATGATCTCCGTGCGGTATTTCTTCTGGTTCGTTTCCTTGTCGTCCCAGGAGCGGGTCTGGATGCGCCCCTCGATGTACAGCTTCGATCCCTTTTTCACGTAGTCGCGGATGATTTCGGCGGTGCGCTGGAAGGCGACCAGATTGTGCCACTCCGTGCGATCGGTCCAGGTGCCGGCCTGGTCTTTGGTGCGGTCCGATGTCGCCAGCGAAAACGTGGCGACGGCTGTGCCACTGCCCGCAAATTTAATTTCTGGATCTTTCCCGACATTTCCTACCAGGATGACTTTGTTGACACTCTTCGCCATGACAGGTTCTCCGGATCGAATGATCTGATGAAGAATAGCAGGTCAGACTGGGGCGCGACAGGCTCCGCCCGCGCCGCCAGGTTACGCCTGGAACCGTCTATTCACGCGGCTCGAAGCCGCTCAGAGCGCCTCGTTGATCTGCTCGATCAGCTCCTCCGTGGTGTTGGCAGGCGGCAGGCACGATGTTCCCCGGCACACCAACGCAGCAGCGCCCGCGCCGATGGTGTCCAGAGCCGGCAAATGCGGCAGCGTTTCCTTAAGCACCGGAGGGAGTTGGCCTGCCCTCACCTGCTCGACACGGAGCGAGACAACAGCTTTGTTGACTGCGTAGCGTGCATTGGCGATGGCTGTCAGCTGCCGTGCGGCCGGCCCGGCTCCCAGAATCGCTACCTGAATCGGCGGCAGCAACAGGCGCTCCAGCGCCAGCCCGTAACTGCCGGCATAGAGGCCGTAGTGCTCGATCACTCCTGCAAAAGCAGCCAACGTGTCTTGAGCTTTAGCGCGAAAATCCGCTCGGCCGCTCAGGGCTTCGAGGCGCAACAGAGCCGCAGCCGCCGTCGAGTTGCCCGCCGGCGTAGGAGAATCCTGCATCGGCTTCCGCCGCGCCGCCAGCGCGCCCAGCTTGTCCCCGGAATGCTTCTCCGTGTCGAAAAATCCGCCGTGCTCGGAATCGTAAAAGCGCTCCACCATAGCCTCAGCCAGCGCCATCGCGGGCTCGTAATAGCGCATCTCCCCGGTCGCCTCCCATGCGTCAACACACGCGTGGATCAAAAACGCATAGTCGTCGAGCACGGCAGCGATCCGCCGAGGCGCAATGTCGGAGTCTGAGTAAGCAATCACGTGCGCCAGGCCACTTGTCGCATCCCAGCCCTCGCACAGAATCCGATCCAGCGTGAGCAGCGCGAATCTTCGCGGCGCCTCCGCATCCAGTACGCGCGCAGCGTCCAGATACGCCGATATCGCCATCGCATTCCAACCCGTATAGATCGTCTTGTCGATAAACGGTGTTGGCCGCTCGAGCCGCGCTGCATAGAGTTTTTTCTTTGCACCGGCCAGAACGCGCTCAACCTCCGCCTGCTCCCGCTTCAACCGCTCTGCCAACTCCTCCAGCGAAAAATTCCGGTACAACACATTCTTCTGTGGATTGTGGTGCATGTCCCCCAGCGCGCCGACGTCGTAATACAGCTCCGCAACGCTGAGTTCTTCCGGAGTCAGCACAGCCGCGGCTTCCTCGCGCGTCCAGGTAAAGTAATCGCCGTCGTCGTCCAGCGAAATGTCCGCATCCTGCGATGCGTAAAAGCCGCCGCGCTCCTGGTCGCTGAGCCATTCGTTCATCCACCGCATCATGTCTTCGGCAACGGCGGCGAACTCCGGCTCAACAAAGGTCTGGAAGGCGTGGACGTAATTCGCCAGCAATCCGGCGTTGTCGTAAAGCATCTTCTCGAAGTGAGGAACAACCCAGCGCTCATCGACGGAATAACGATGGAAGCCGCCCGCCAGCTGGTCGTAGACCCCACCCCGCGCCATCTTTTTCAGCGTGACACTCGCCGTTTCTTTCGCAGCCTCATTGCCGGTTCGCGCCGCAACATCGATGAGCAGATCGAGGATCGACGGATGAGGAAACTTCGGCTGCGATCCAAATCCGCCATTGCGCGGGTCGAACTGCCCAATAGCGCTCTCGACCAGCTTGTCGACGATCGCCAGAGACAAGCCCTCTCCCGGCGCCGAAAACGTCTCCCCATGTTCAATCGCTGCGATCACGCTCGCCGCCGATTCCAGCACTTCGGCGCGCCGCGTCTTCCAGGCCGTAGCCAATGTGAGCAGGACGCGTTCAAAGCCCGGCCGCCCGTAGCGGTCCTCACGTGGGAAATACGTCCCCGCAAAAAACGGCCGGCCATCCGGAGTCAGAATCGCAGTCAGCGGCCAACCACCCTGCCCAGCGATCGCCTGCACCGCGGCCTGGTAGCGCGCGTCCACATCGGGCCGCTCGTCTCGGTCCACCTTGATCGCCACAAAATGTTCGTTGATCGTTTGCGCCAGCCCCGCTTCTTCGTACGATTCGCGGTCCATCACATGGCACCAGTGGCACCACACTGCGCCCACATCCAGCAGAATCGGCTTGTCCAGCTGCGCCGCCAGCGCGAACGCCGCTTCGCCCCACTCCTGCCAGTACACCGGCTGATGCATCGCAGAACGCAGGTAAGAGGACGCGGCTTTGTCGAGGGTGTTCCGGGGTGCAAGAGCGGTGGACTGCAGTTCAGCCATGCTTTCAGCCTACCCGTTCAGCGCGGCGCGGTCACCAGCCGGCGAGCAACCTCCGCATAAAGGTCGATCGCCTCGAACAGCTCTTTTTTGGCGAGCTGTTCATGCGGCGTGTGCGCAACGTGAATCGATCCCGGCCCCAGCAGCAGCGGCTCCCCCCAGTTGCCCAGAAACGGAACGTCGGTGGTGAACGCTGCCACCATCGTCGTCAGGCCATCGGGGGCGCGAAACCGTTGAAACGGAATCTCCAGCGTGAACTCGACCGTCGCCAACCCCTCAACCGCTTCCTCAATCGCGCGCCGCGTCTCCGCAGAATCGCCGACAAGACGAACCATCACCTGGGCCTCGGCATGATCGGCGATGACATTGGGCGCATGGCCGCCGCTAAGGGTGCCAATGTTCAGGGTGCTGGGTCCAACATTTTCGAGCACCGGCAGCGGAATCGCGGCGATCCGATGCAGCGCCTCCACCAGTTTCAGAGTCGCGCTTTCGCCCAACTCCGGATATGCCGAGTGAGCCATCTTTCCGCTGGCCCGAATCACCGCTCGCAGCGCGCCCTTCGAAGCCAGAGCCACGCGATTATCGGTAGGCTCGCCGTTGATCAGAAACCGGCTGCCCCGCGGCTGCTGATTCGCCGTCTTGGCCCCCGCCGAATCCCGCTCCTCGCCCACTACAAAAAGAAGCCCAACCCCGGTTCCCTCTTCGCGCAGTCTTTCTGCAGCGGCAATCTGCGCGACGATAATGCCCTTCGCATCACAACATCCGCGGCCGTAAAGAAATTCCTCGTCTTCGCTGGAGGGCATAAACGGCGGCACCGTGTCCATGTGCGTCGAAAAGACCACTTCGGCATCGCCGCCCGGAACGCTCGCGTAAACATTGAACCGCTCGCTCGTGGAGCGGCTCTCCTTGTGCTGCTCCACAGGCATTTTCTCGACCGCGAACTTGCGGCGCCCCAGAAACTCAGCGAGGAACGTGCCAACAGCGCCCTCGTTATAGGTGATGGATTCGATGTCCACCAGGCTGCGCGTCAGTTGAACGGGATCAAGACTCATAAGAAGCACCAGAATACGCGAGCCCCGCTCCGTAAAATGAAGCAGATGACACAGTCTCAGGTTGGATCGGCAATTTTGCGTACCGTCGACGATCTTCGCGGACCCGCCGGGAAACTCGAAGCCCTGCTCAATGCCGGTGCGCCTGATGCGCCTTATGCGGTCCTCGTCTGCCATCCCCACCCCCTTGGCGGCGGCACCATGCACAACAAAGTCGTCTACCACACGATGAAGGCCTTCCAGAGCTTCGGCCTGCCGGTGCTGCGCTTCAATTTCCGCGGAACCGAGCTGAGCGAGGGAGAGCATGACCAGGGCCAGGGCGAGCAGGACGACGTGCGCGCGGCGCTTGACTGGCTCGATCGCGAATTCGGGCTGCCGATTGTGTTCGCCGGATTCTCTTTTGGATCGTATGTTGGGCTGCGTGCCTGCTGCGGTGATCCGCGAGTCGTGGGCCTGGTAGCGCTGGGAATTCCGGCCCACGCCGAAGGCCGCGATTATAACTACGACTTCCTCCGCACCTGCGCTCAGCCCAAGCTCTTCATCAGCGGCGAACGGGACCAGTTCGGTCCCCGCGCTGAAGTGGAAGCCGTCGTCGCGCTCGCGCAGCCGCCGAAGGAGCTGGTGTGGATTTCCGAAGCCGACCACTTTTTTGCGAGTAAGCTTGAAGACGTGAAGCAAGCCATCCGCGCGTGGGCGCAGCGTTGTTTTCCCCTTCTCTCCAGCAAATGACCCCGCTCGAAGAACTACACGCAACTGCCAGGGACATATTCACGCAGGCGTTGCAGGCCTGCGACATTCCTCAGGCCTTCGACCGTCATCTGCACTTCGAGGGCAGGACGCTGGTGCGTCATCCCTCGCCACGCCTTCCTCCGATCACGCAGTCCCTCGACGGCTTCAAGGACTTCTACGTCATCTCATTCGGGAAAGCTGCGCTGAGCATGCTGAACGCTTTGCTGGAGCGGCTGCCGCCAAAGATTCGGCTGCATGGCGTGTGTTCGGCGCCCGATGTCCCCAAAAAACGCAACCGCCATATCCGCTACTTTGCCGGCGGCCATCCTCTGCCCAACGAAGACTCCTTTGCCGCAGCAAGAGCGGCACTGGCTCTGCTGAAACACGCGAAGAAAAACACCTTCATCTTCTTCCTCATCAGCGGCGGCGGCTCGGCAATGCTCGAATTTCCGCGCGATAAAAAGATCACGCTCGACGATACGATCGCGTTTCACGAAACACTGGTCGCCAGCGGCGCCACCATCACCGAAATCAATACCGTGCGGAAATATTTTTCCGCGGTGAAGGGTGGCCGCCTCGCCCAGGCTGCGCCCACAGCCGAAAAGCTTTCGCTCCTGCTGGCAGACGTGCCCCTCAAAGATCTGGCCGCCGTTGCATCGTCGCCGACACTGCCGGATTACTCCACCATTGCCGAATGCACGGAAATCCTGGAGCGTTTCCATCTGCTCGAAAAATTCCCACCGGCGGTACGCGATTATTTTGACAAGTTGATGGGAAGCAGCGATGCCTCCACTCGATCCCGGGATGAGCAGAAGGCTCTTGGAACTGCTTTTCAGCATGCCCAGTTTGACACGCTGCTCTCGAATCATGATTTCGTGAATGCGGCGCGCGATCGCGCTCAGAAGCTCGGATACAAAGTCGTGATCGACAATACCTGCGACGACTGGGACTACGCCGAAGCAGCCAAATACCTGCTGGCGCGCTTCCATGAGCTGCGCGGCGAGTACCCACGCCTTTGTCTGCTCTCCAGCGGCGAAGTGACCGTCAACCTGGGCAGGAACCCCGGATGTGGCGGCCGCAACCAGCAATTCGCATTGCAGTGTGCCCTCGACCTGGCACGCTACGAAAACGAGCCCATGGTGGTGCTCAGCGCGGGTTCGGATGGCATCGACGGCAACAGTCCCGCAGCCGGCGGCATCGCCGACACCACCACAATCGCCCGCGCGCGCAGTTACAACTTCGACCCCGCGACCACCCTCGCGCGTTTTGACGCCTGCACGTTATTTACTGCGCTGGGCGACACCATCGTCACCGGTCCTACAGGAAATAATCTGCGCGACCTGCGCATCCTGCTCGCCGGATAACCGGCCCCCCACTCGCTAGAAATGCACCTGCGGAGCATTCTGCGACGCCGGACTGGCAGCGAAATAAGCATCGTTGCGGTGGAACCCGGCAAAATTCGCCCAGATGCTGTTCGGGAACTGCCCAATGAAAGTGTTGTAATCCTGGATGGCCCGGTTGTAGCGTTCGCGCTCGACGTTGATGCGATTTTCCGTACCCTCGAGCGAATCCTGCAGCTCAAGAAAATTTTGATTGGCCTTCAGGTTGGGGTAGTTCTCGGCGACGGCAAGCAGCCGCCCCAGCGCTCCGTCCAGCTGGCCGTTGGCGCGAATCTGCGATTGGGGATCGTGCGCGGCAAGCAGGGATTCGCGCGCCTTATCGACGTCGGCGAACACCGTCTCTTCGTGTTGAGCAGCGCCTTTGACCGTAGCGACCAGGTTCGGAATCAAATCCGCGCGCCGCTGCAGAACCGACTGTACGTTTCCCCACTGCGCTGTGACCGCTTCCTGCCGGGTCACCATCTGGTTCTTCGCGCTCACATAGCTGCCGAACACCAGCAGGCCGGCGAGCACAATCACAGCCACCACGGCTACCGCGATCCATAGACCACGACGCATCATTCCGTTTTCTCCCTCGTCAATCCGATTCGATGTTACCAGCCGCCCCCGGCTCCAGCGCCGCCGCCCCCGCCGCTTCCTCCGATATCGAAGCCACCTCCGCCCCCGCCGCCGTCACCACCAAAACCACCACCGCCGCCAAATCCGCCTCCGCCACCACCCCAGCGGCCGCCCCCAAAGAACATCCCAAGCAAGAACCCAAGCAGGCCGTTGCCGCCGGCCCAGATGAGGAAGATCACCACGAAAATCAGGAAGATGACGCCGCCAATAATCTGGCCCACCGTCGCATGCGGCCGCTGTTGGGCAGCGCCCCAGCGCGTCAGCGGCTGCAGTTTCACGCCGGCGTCCTGCGCGATGATCTGCGACATTTCGTCGACAGCCAGGGTCACCGCGCCGTCGAAATCGTTGTTGCGCAGCATCGGCACCATCTGGCGCCCAATATCGCCCACTTTGCCGTCGGGCAGAATGCCTTCAAGACCATAGCCAGGGTAGATGAACCGGTGGCGATCCTTGACAGCGAACAAAACCAAAACCCATCGGTCGCTGCCCCTGGTTCCGATTTTCCAGTTGTCTTCGAGCTCCACCGAATATTGCTGGATCGGTTCGCCATTTGTCGTATCGATCGTCAGAACCACGATCTTTGCATGGGCCTGCTGATCCACCTGGAGGCACAACTGATTCAGCTGGTCCTGCGCGCCGGCGGACATCACGTGAGCGTAGTCGTTGACGTAGTTCGTCGGCTTCGGCAGATCTTTAACAGCCTGAGCGAAAGCCGGCACAGCGGCGCACAGCAGAATCGGGCAAACCAAAGCCGCAATCCGGTACGCGACACTCACGCTGATGCGACGCATGGCCTTCATTGTAGTCGCCGAGCCGCCGCGCGGCGCCACTCGCGCCTTCTCAAGACTACCCAGCTCGCGAAGAGATTTTTTGCTTTGAAGGGGCACAGCGTCACAGCTTGCGGATGAGTTCCCTGCTTTGAAGCGGCACAGCGTCGCAGTTTGCGGATGAGTTCCCTGCTTTGAAGGGGCACAGCTTTCAGCTGTGCCATAACGATGGCAGAATGACTTCGGCTTTAGCCGCCGCGGGATGTCTTTTCATCCGTGCTTTTCCGCGACCCCTGGAGCTGCTTCTCCATCACCAGCGCATCGATACGACCCAGATAGTAGCCGGGAATGCGGCCGGTGCGGACAAAGCCATGGCGCTCGTAAAAGCTTCGCGCCGTCGCGTTGTCCACCGCAACCTCCAGCAACACCGCGCTCGCTCCCGCAGCACGCAGCTGCCGTTCAGTCTCGTCCAGCAGCATGTGCCCTACCCCCTGCCGCCGCAGTCCGGGATCGACGTCGATCGTAATCAGGCGTCCCACCACATCTCCGCTGCGATGCTGCTTGCCGGCGATTGCGAAGCCCGCGATGTTTCTCGTCTCATCTTCTGCAACCACGCCGATGTTGCCCGGATATTTCAGGAAGTAATGGAGCTCCGCCTTCGACCACGCGATCCCCGGCGCAAAGCACGTTTGATCGAGCGCAAACAATTCTGGAAAATCTTCCTGCGCCACTGGCCGCAGCGAGAAGGCCACAGCTATCTTCGCGCGTCCTGCACGGCATCGCCGGCCTTCGCAGAGGTTTCTGCCGCCGGCTGTACAACCACTCCGCTGTAAAGCGACGCTGCCGCCAGACGCCCATTGAGCGAAGCCACCGAGCGAACCATCCATCCCGTATTCCACCACGTCCAGGACTGGTCATGCGGATCGACAGAGTAGATCACCGTGCCGACGTCACAGGTGACGATCAACCGGTTTGAGGATGCATCCCAGGTGAGCTTGTTCACCGCGACTACGGGAAGTCGCTTCAACACCGTCCAGCTTCTGCCACGGTCCTGGGAATAGAAGACCCCCTCCCGGCCCCCCGCCCACAAGGTGCCGTCCGGCGTCAGTGTGAGACTTGAAAGCGCCGTCAGGCCCGCGGGTAACGGGATCGGCTGCCATGTCGCACCGTTGTCCTGCGAGGCGATGACGCCTGATCGGCGCCCGATGAAGACCTGCTTGCCGTCCGCCGCGATGGTTCGATAATCGCGCGTCTCGGTTTCCGCTTTTGCCGGGTCCGGAGTCAAAACCGCCGTCCAGGAACTCCCCCGATCCGTGCTGCGGAAGATACCCTGAGCTGTCGCCGCGAACCAGGTATCTCCACCGGCTGCCAGAGCTGCCACGCGTCCCCTGAGCTGGGGAGGCCCCTGGGGCTTTGCTGCGACCTGCACTCGATGCGCACCCCGCGACTTTTTCCCGCGCCCCCGTACTTTGACCGGCACGACAGCCGGCGCCGAGTCGGGTTGTCCGGCGAGCGCATTCGCAGCCACCCACGCACCGCCATCCCAGCGAAAAATTCCGTTGCTGCTTCCCGCCAGCAGCGTGCCATCGTTGCTTTGTGCCAGAACGAATACGTCCCCGCCGTGCAGGCCTTCACTTTGCTGCTTCCAGCTCCTGCCCTGATCGCTGCTGACAAAGACACCGCCATACGCCTTGTCGTTGATCACGCCCGCATACATCGTCCCCGGTGACTTTTCATCGACGAGCAGAGCCGCAACCTGGCGCTGCGAAAATCCCGTGTTCGAATCCTCGAATCCGGCTGCAGCATCTTCGCTGGCCAGAACTCCGCTGCGGTCCGTCGCCAGCAGCACATGTTTTGGATTGCGAGGATCGACATAGACATCGTTCACGATGACGTCAGGGCTCGTGGTGCGCGACCAGTTCTCGCCCCCATCCTGGGTCTTGTAGAGACCTTCGGTGGTTCCGGCATAAACCGTGTTGCGGTCCCCCGGATCCATGCGCAGCGAACGCGTCCGCCGCGCGGTCGAAGGAATTCCCTGGACCTTCCGGAATTCGTATCCAAAATTGTCACTCTTGTAGATTCCCGAACAGGCGCTCAAAAACATTACGCTCGGACGGGACGGATCGACGATCATCGAGAACACATCTGAATCGTCGATCACCCCCTGGTGAATATTGTTCCAGTGCGCCCCACCGTCGTTGGTCTTCCACGGCAGATGCCAGGTCCCCGCATAGATGATCTCCGGATCGTAAGGATCGATGGCGATCGATTCCACTTCGTGAATCTCACTGCCGCCCGGCGGACTGATTTCCTTCCAGTGCGTGCCCTTATCTACCGTGCGGTAGACGCCGGTGAGCGTGCCGGCGATCAACACCCGAGGATTCGACTGCGCCTGGCTGAGCGCCCGCACCGATTGCCCGTGCATGTCGGCTGCTTCTGCCCAGGTGTGGCCCTGATCGTGGCTGATATAGATTCCACCGTCCGGATGATCGATCACCCACACGCCGGCATAAATCGTCCGCGGATCCGATCGATCGACCACCAGGCTGTCGATCACCAGATCATCTTTCGCCCCGAGCTTCGCCAACCTTGACCACGACGAGCCTCCATCCGAGGAGACGTAGATCCAGCTGTCCGTGGTTCCCAGGTAAATCCGATCCGGGTCGTGAGCGCTAAAAGCAAAACGGCGCGCATCGCCGCCATCCGGTCCTATCGCCGACCAGGGCGTAGTGTTTGCAGCCACCGCGGGCACTCCGCACCAAACAAGCACGAGAGCCGCGAAAACCAATGCGAGAGATCGAAAGCGTTGCAGGATTACCATTTCCATTCTTGCGGATGCGCGCATTCCGGTCCGACGAACCAGACGAGCAGCATTGCTGAGCTCATGCTATCGGTTTTCCGAGCCATCCGGGCCTTCCGATACCCGGCTCAGGCTCATTCTCGGCAACATTTACGGTCGCGATTCCCGAAATCCAGAAGCTCCACGTGAAAAGCAAAAAACAGGGCTGGCCGGAATTCCGGTCAGCCCTGTCTCATTCGGTTACAAGGTTACTGCGACTTTTTCGCAGCGGCCTTGTGGTGATGGTGCGCCGGAACCGGCTTACGAGGCTGGGCCTTTACAGCGTTTTCGTCGACAGCCGTTGTGCTCGGCACATCGTTGTCGAAGTTCGCGCCTGCCGGAACCAGGTAATCCTCCACCTCGTTCTGACCGTTGGTGCCCGTCCTCACCTGGATACGGCTGGCATCGATGCCCTTCTCCGTCACCAGGTAGGCCTTGGTGTTAACCGCACGCTGCGCTGCCAGTTTGTCGGCAGTCATCTCGTTGCGGGTATGGTGCCTGTGCTCTGGCAGTGGAGCCGAGTTGCCAACCACCACAACAGAGGCATCCGCCTTCTGCTGCGCGTTCAGCGCCACGTCATCCAGGCAAGCCTTCGCTTCGTTATCCACACGCCCCGGACGCCGCTTGTCCTTATTGAACTGGATCGAGCAGAGCGTCTGCGTCTTGGGAGCCGGCGGCGGCGGCGGCGCTTCCACGTTCACCGTGGTCGTCGCTGAAGCCGTCTGTCCCTTGTCGTCCTGCACTGTGCCCGTCACTGTGATCGTCCCCGACGGCGCACCGTTCGTGGACAGCGTTGCCGTGTTGCTGGTTCCGGTCACCGACCCGGCCGATGCCGAGTAGCTGTACGTCAGCGGACGGCTCTGCGGGCTCACGCCGTTGCAGGTAATCGTCGAACTGCCGCCAGGCTGAACGGTGGTTGGATTCGCCGAGCAGCTGATCGTGGGAGGCTCGAACTGCTTCACCGTGAACTGCGCGGTGCAGTCTGCCGACTGGCCAGCCTTCGGACCTTCCGTTACATGCCCTGAAACCGTGAAGCTTCCAGGCTGCAGGCTCGCAGTATCGATCGTCGCGGTCGGATTCGTTCCGCCAACCGTCAGACCCTGACCGCTCCAGCTATAAACAGGCGCTTTCTTGGGATTCAGATTTGTGGCGGTTCCGGTGATCGTGACCTGCTCACCCGGAAAAACCGAAGTCGGGTTCACCACGCAGGCATACTGCACTGGCGGCGGTGGCGCGATGCTTCCGATGTGAATCAACAAGCCCGTGCTCAGTCGAACACCGTCGATATTGGCGCGGCCGCCCGTCCACACCTGCGGACCGAAATCCGCATGCATGTATTCGTAGTCGGCCTGGAATATCCGCAAACCGAACCGGTGGCTGGCAAATGGAAAGTCATAATCCAGCCCCGCACCGGCAGTCAGCGCCGGTCCCCACGTGTATCCATGCCACGGGCCGCCGGGTTCGCTGTTCGGTCCGCCTATGCGCGCTGCGCCGGCCAGACCGTGCACAAATACTGACATCCCCTCGGTGGGATAGCGGAAAATGATACCGCCCTGCGCAGTCGAGATCCCATCGTTCGCGCCATTGGGATGATTGGCGTACTCAATCTGTCCACCCACATAGCGATTGAAGTAGTAGGCGAAACTTCCGATCGCACCATAATCGATCGACGAATAGTTCAGGTTCGATATGGATCCGTCCGGCATGGTCGTACTCACAGTGCCGTGGGGCGCGATATACGAATAACCCATGAACACATCCATGCGGGACGTGTTCTGATCGAGCGTCTGGGCGGCAGGGGCCGATGGCGCTGAGGACGAACTCTGTCCCACAAGCGACGTCGCGCCCAGTACTATTGCGCATCCAGACAGCAAAGCTCGGCCTGCCAAGCTGAACCGACGAAAATACATGCGTCTATCCTCCACAACTTACTGATAATTGCTGGTAAGAAACGTAAAACCCACGCCGCGTATGATGACCTTCGCGGTTGGCGGGGAGGGAACCGGACAAACCTTCTGCGACAATGAAGTTACCACAGGATGACCCTGCTCAGAAGGTAATTATTTCAATAAGATGCTAACAAAAGCCTGCGAGTTCTGACCTGTATCGAAACCGTTAACCTTTCCCAGTACCCAGTAACAAGAGGTAACGGTGGGTACGCTGGAGTGAATGCGCAGCCCGCATCGGCGGCGGGAACTTGCCTGCAATTAACCTACTCAACCTGCGCCCCCTATTGCAAATTGAGAACACGCTTCAGGCTTCCATGCTCGTGCTGAATCTTCTCCTGAAGAAGCGTGATCGCATAAAGTAATTGTTCCGGACGGGGCGGACATCCCGGTACATAGATGTCCACCGGAATCACCTGATTCACACCCTGGACCAGTGCGTAGTTGTTGAACACGCCACCGGACGTCGCGCAGGCCCCCATGGAGATAACCCACTTGGGCTCGGGCATCTGGTCATACAGGCGGCGGATCACCGGCGCCATTTTCCAGGAAACACGCCCCGCAATCACCATCAGATCCGATTGCCGTGGAGAAGGACGGAAAACCTCCGCGCCAAACCGCGCTACGTCGAACCGCGACGCTCCCATCGACATCATCTCAATCGCACAACATGCCAGGCCAAATGTCATGGGCCATATCGAATTTTTCCGCACCCAGTTGATCGCTGAATCCGCAGTCGTGAGAAACACGCCGTCCGGCTGCTCGTAGCCGTAGCTCGCTTCCATCACTTTTTCGCGATTCTTCGCGCTGCTTTCCAGCGTGCCGAAAAGCCGGCGATCCCGCAACGCCTCAGCCATACTTCCACTATATCGCGTCATTGCCGATAGATGCGGATTACACGCCATCCCTGAAATTTGTTCCGTTCCGCATTCGGGAACGACACGCGCACCGCTTATGCTGCTAATCCACGATCGGGTCCCCTCGCGGCGCCCAAAAATATCGCCGTCCACAACAATTTCCGAAACCAGCCTTCGCCCCCCGACGCTGCATTTCCCTGTTTTCGATTTGGCGAAAATATGTAAAAGTGGATTCCAGGTATTCCGTTCTACGTTCGTTCCCAACCCATCGATATAGGCTCCGGGAATGTCGGCCCGCGCCTCACCGGTCACCCCGTCGTGACATATTTCCGTCCCATGCCAGCGGAGTTATATGCACCCTCGTCGCTTGATTCGGTTGCTGTGTCTTTTCCCTCTTGGTTGCGCCTCGGTCGCCATGGCTCAAACGCCCGCGGCCCCCACCATCTCCGCCGGCGATAACGCCTGGATGCTCACCAGCGCCGCCCTGGTCCTGATGATGACCGGCCCTGGACTTGCGCTCTTCTACGGCGGCCTGGTTCGCCGCAAAAATGTGCTCTCCACCATGATGCAGAGCTTTGCCATGATGTGCATCATCACCGTGCTCTGGGCTCTGATCAGCTACAGCCTCGCCTTTGGACCCGGCAACAGCTTCATTGGCGGATTCCATTACGCATTTATGCATAACGTCGGGCTCACTCCCGATCCCGACTACGGCGCAACCGTCCCGGCGCAGACCTACATGATCTACCAGCTCATGTTCGCCATCATCACGCCGGCCCTCATCACCGGAGCCTTCGCCGAGCGCATGAAATTCAGCGCCATGTGCCTGTTCCTCACCCTGTGGGCCATCGTCGTCTATTCGCCCATGGCGCACATGGTGTGGGGCAAGGGCGGATTTCTCAACGCCTCCCTCAATGGCAAAATTCCCTGCCTCGACTTTGCCGGTGGCACCGTCGTCCACGTCACCTCAGGAGTTTCCGCGCTGGTTTGCGCGCTCTATCTCGGCAAGCGCGTCGGCTACCCCAAAGAACCTTCACCGCCGCACTCCGTTGTCCTCAGCTTTATCGGAGCCTGTCTTCTGTGGGTGGGCTGGTTCGGCTTCAATGCCGGCTCCGCAGTCGCCGCCAACGGCCTCGCCACCAGCGCCTTCGTCAACACCCACTTCGCTGCCGCTGCCGCTGCCATGGGCTGGGCCGCCGCCGAGTGGATTCGTAACGGCAAGCCCAGCGCGCTCGGCGCGATTTCAGGCGCGGTCGCAGGACTCGTCGCCATCACCCCTGCTTCAGGATTCGTGCAGCCCATGTCGGCACTCTTCATCGGGCTCATCGCCGGCGTGTTCTGCTTTCTCATGGTCACGGTCGTCAAAGCGATCTTCGGCTACGACGATTCCCTTGACGCCTTCGGCGTTCACGGCGCCGGCGGCACCATCGGCGCCATCCTTACCGGCGTCTTCGCCTCCAGCGCCATCAACCCCATCTTCGGCGCTGGTAAACCAACCGGGGCTCTCGATGGAAACTGGCACCAGATCCTCAACCAGCTCGCCGGCGTCGCCATTGCATGGGTCCTTTCCATCATCGGCACACTCGTCATCCTTAAATTTGTCGACACGGTCATTGGTTTGCGCGTGACCACCGACGATGAGATCGAGGGTTTGGACGTGACACAGCACGGCGAAGAAGGCTACGATTTCGGTTCGTAATCATCCACGTATACTCACCTCAGCCAGGACACGAGCGCGCAATGCAAAAGATCGAAGCTGTTATTCAACCCTCCAAGCTGGACGCAGTGAAGGATGCCCTGCTCGAAGCAGGCATCGAAGGTATGACCATCCTCGAGGCCCGCGGCCACGGGCGCCAGAAAGGCCACACCGAGTTCTATCGCGGCCGCGAATATACCGTGGACCTTCTGCCTAAAATCAAAATCGAGATGGTGGTCCGCGACGAGATGGCCGACAAGGCAATTCAGGCTATCCTCTCCACGGCCCGCACCGGCAAAATCGGCGACGGCAAAATCTTCGTCTCGAAAATCGACGATGCCATTCGCATTCGCAACGACGAGCGCGGTCCTACCGCGCTGTAGCTCCGGACGGTGCGTGTTCCGCTGGCCCGAACGCTGAAAGGTCCAGCACCATCCGCCATTTTTCCGGTTTGAACGGCCCGCCGTCTCGTATGCGCCGCGCCGTCTCGCCATCGCCTCATTCGCCGGCGACGAACTCTGAACGCTGTACGCTGAACGCTTCATCATGATCACTGAGCCGCTCCCGCTCACGCGCCTCCGCAGTCGCTATCAGGACGACTCTGCCCAGCTGCGTCAGAGCTTCGAACGCAACGGCGATGGCTCCGCCGTGATCCGGCGCCGCTCGCAAATTGTCGGTACCCTGCTGCGCCAGCTCTGGGACCACGTCGCGCCCCTCGAGTCGCAACCCGACATCGCCCTCGTCGCCACCGGCGGCTTCGGACGACGCGAGCTCTTTCCCTGCTCCGACGTCGACGTGCTCTTTCTCTGCGCCAACGAAAAGGTCGAGCCGGCTTACAAAGAAAAGATTCGCGCCTGTACCCAGGCCATGTGGGACATCGGCCTCCGCGCCAGCCCCGTCACCCGCACCCTCAAAGAGACCGAGCGCGTCCACCCCGACAATCTTGAATTCACCGTCTCCCTCCTCGATCGCCGCTATCTGACCGGAAGCCGCGACCTCTACGCCAAATTCGAAAAAGAGCTGCTCCCCTCCGTCATCCTCCGCGAATGGGACACCGTCGTGCAGAACCTGGCCGAGATGGCCCGCGCCCGCCATGCCAAGTATGGCAACACCATCTTTCACGTCGAGCCCAACGTGAAGGAGTGCCCCGGTGGCCTCCGCGATTATCACCTTGCGCAATGGCTCACCCTGCTCAACTCCGTGCAGGAGCAGAAAGCCTGGCCTCGCTCCATCGCCGATGACTTCTACGGCACGCACGACGAACCCGAATCCGCCTACGATTTCCTTTCCGCGGTCCGGTGTTTCCTCCACTACCGTTCCGGCCGCGACGACAATACCCTCGACTGGCATGCGCAGGATGAAGCCGCCGCCCGCTCCATCGGCCTCGAAACCCGCGGCACCTCCGACCCCGCCTACTGGATGCGCACCTGGTATCGCCAGGCCCGCACCGTCTACCGGCGCGCCTCGCTCCTCATCGACGCCGTCCCCCCGCCCCGCCGCTCCTTCTATAAACAATTTCGACGCAAGCGCTCACCCGTCCCCGGCACCGACTTCTTTCTCGAAGACGGCCGCCTCGACCTTGCCGAAGGCGCCACCGTTAACGATGCCGACAGCGTCCTGCAGATCTTCGGCCTGATGGCCAAACACGGCTACCGTCTGAGCTTCGCCGCGGAGGATCGCATCTCCGACGCCCTTCCGATCCTCGCCGTGCAGATGCCCGAGGGTCCGTTCCTGTGGAACTGCCTCCGCGAAGTGCTGCTTGGACCATGGGCCGCACATGCTTTGCGCACCATGCATGCCCTCGGCATTCTTGAGCTCATCATCCCCGAGTTTCACGGCATCGAGTCGCTGGTCATCCGCGACACCTGGCACCGCTACACCGTCGACGAGCACACCTTCCACGTCATCGACAACGTGCACCGCCTCCGCCAGCCCCAGCATGAATGGGAAAAACGCCTCGCCGGCCTGCTGCCTGAAATCGATCGCCTCGACCTCTTCTTCCTTGCCCTGCTCATGCACGATACCGGCAAAGCGCGCCGCACCGGCAATCATGCCAGCAACAGCGTCGAGCTCAGCGAAAGCCTCTTCTCCCGCCTCGAACTCGATCCTGACGAGCGTGAAACGGTTCGCCGCGTCATCCACAATCATCTGGAAATGTCCGCGGCCATGCGCCGCGACATCTTCGACGCGGAAACCATCCGCGCCTTTGCCGAAAAAGTCGCTACCCAGCCACAGCTCAAAATGCTCACGCTCATGACCTACGCGGACATTCGTGCTGTCTCGCCGGAAGCCCTGACGCCCTGGAAGGCCGAGAGCCTCTGGCAGCTCTACATGAGCGCGTCCAATTTCCTTGATCGCAGTGTCGACGAGATTCGCTACCACGCCTCGACCGATCCGGCTTTCTTCAGCCGCATCGTCGCGCTCATCCCCGCCGTCGCGCCCGGCCGCGCCGCGCCGCTGACGCCCGTCCCAACCGATGAGCTGCGCAGCTTTCTTGAAGGTCTGCCGCAGCGCTACCTCAGCATCCGCACTCCCGAGCAGATCGCCGCAAATTTTCGCCTGGGCCAGGATCTCCGCCACAATCCCGTACAGCTCTCCTACCGCACCGTGCGTCAGCTCAACGAAATCACCCTCGTCACCCCGGATCGTCCCGGCCTCTTTGCCGACATGGCTGGCGTCCTCTCCGCCTGGGGCATGAACATCGTTAAAGCCGACGCCTTTTCCAACGCCGCCGGAACCATCGTCGACACGTTTCAGTTCACGGATACCTACCGCACGCTCGAACTTAACGCCTCCGAAATCGATCGCTTTCTCACCAGCCTTCGTGATGCGCTGCTGCACAGAATCTCCATCGAGGAGCTGCTGCGATCGCGCAAGCTCAAACCCACCCGCCCCAAAGTCACCGTGGAAACACGCCTCGAGTTCGATAACGAAGCTTCTTCGCACAGCACCCTGTTGCAGATCGTCACCCAGGATACGCCGGGTCTGCTGCGCGAAATCGCTCTCGGCTTCGCTTCATGCCGCTGCAATATCGAAGTCGCCCTCATCGATACCGAGGGCGAAGCCGCCATCGACGTTTTCTATCTCACGTCGAGCGGCAAGAAGCTCGATGAAGCCGCTCAGTCCTCGCTCAGCGCCTCCCTCATCCATCGCTTCGCCCAGCTCCGCCAGTAGTTTCGGATAGGCCCGCACCACATCGGATCCAATCCTCCCCCAGCGCTGTCGGCGGTATCGACGGCTTTTGCCCAGGCAGCATAGTCCAGGAAGATCCACTCCGGGGCCTTGTTAATCTTATTAAACATATTTTAATAAACTATAGTTAACTACCGATGCCCGTTTAATCGTAGACTGATCATTCCTGAATGCCGATCCACATGCATCCCAGCACCCCTGGAAAAGCTGCGCTTATTGCTGTGCTTCTCTTGTTGCTCTCCGTCACGGGCCTCCCGGCTCGCGCGCAGTCAGCGCCTTTGCCCAACGCACCGCGTCCCCTCACCGAAAACCGGCTCCGCAGTTTTGCCGCGGCGGAATCAGCCGCCCAATTCGATGCCACCCCGGCGCAATCCCCGCCAACCCCTCTACCGCCTGCCGCACAGTCCGATGCTCCGCAGCTCACCATGTTCCCCCACAGCAACACGGCACGCTACTGGATCTCAGGCCAGGTCAATACCATCTTCCAGGGCAAGCCTGGCTTTCACTCGCCATATCAAGGCGCGAACAGCCTCGACAACGCCGGAGAATACAAGACCTCCCTGGTGGAAACCCTGTTCCTCGGCTATCAGCCTCACCACAATCTGCGCTACAACACCGACCTGCTCCTCGACATTGAAAGCGCCGGAGGCCGTGGCATCGGTCAGGCGCTGGGCCTCGCGGGCTTCACCAACCTTGACGTGGTTCGCAACCCCAGCCTCGGAACCGCACCCTACCTGGCTCGCGGTGGCATTCACCAGACTTTCGGCCTGACCAGCGAAATGACCAACTCCGACCGGGGCCAGTACTCGCTCGCGGCCCAGGTGCCAGTCCGCCGTTTCGAAGCGCGCGTCGGTAAGATGGGCGCCAACGACTTCATCGACGTGAACGATGTGGCCAGTGACAGCCATCTCCAGTTCCTCAACTGGACCATCGACGACAACGGCGCATGGGACTACGCCGCCGACACCCGCGGCTACACCGTCGGCGGCCTGCTCGAATACGACGACCGCAACTGGAGCGCGCGCTACGGCATCTTCGCCATGCCCGTCGTCGCCAACGGGATCGCGCTCGACTGGGCCTTCTCCCGCGCCCACGGCCAGAACTGGGAATACGAACTGCGCCATTCCTTCATTCACGGCCGCAAAGGCACAACACGCATTCTCAGCTTTGCCAACACCGCTCACATGGGCAACTACCGCCAGGCTGTCCAAAACTCCTTCGCCGGCCTCACCCCCAAACCCGACATCATTTCCGTCGAGCGCTTCGGCACGGTGAAATACGGCTTCAGCTGGAACAACTGCCAGGAAATCACGGAGAACTTCCGCATCGCCACCCGCTTCGGCTGGAACGACGACCATGAAGAGTCCTACGCCTACACTGAAGTGGCGCAGTCGGTCGTGGTTGCCGGCGACTATAGCGGCGCCCGATGGCACCGCCCCGCCGACAAAATCGGCACTGCCTTTGTCAGCAACGCCATCAAAAAGGACCACCAGAATTACCTGAAATATGGCGGCCTCGGCTTCCTGCTCGGCGATGGCCGCCTCGACTACGGCCGCGAAAATATCGTGGAGAGCTATTACACCTGGCACGCCTGGAAGGGGCTTTTCTTCGCCCTTGACGTGCAGCATATCGACGACCCCGGCTATAACCGTGATCGCGGCCCGGTCTGGGTGGGGGGCGTCCGCGGCCACATCGACTTTTAAACCCATTCTCCCCGCAATTTTTGTTGACCACATCGACAACTCCCTGCGCAGCCACCCGCATCGAAACAATTGCGAAAAGCTGCAAGTCAAAATACGTAGACTGAGGATGATTTGCCGTGGAGGGAGTTGTGCGCGTGCCCGCAACCTTGCGGGGAATGTATTACCAGGAAGATCGCGAAGGGATTTGCGAATTGCTGGTTTGGACAGAAACTTCCAGTTCCGGCCGGATTTACCCCCGCTGCCGCATACTGAATGAAAAACCCGTTCTTCCCGATGGGGAATACGCCGTCTGTTTCGCCGGTCGCGTCATCCCCACTCGCAAGTTCTCGGGCTGCTGGAGGTTAACTTTCCTGCCGCCCGATATCGACCTCGAAAAAGCCGCATAGCTTCAACGCTCATGTCGGTGTCCGGGGCCCTCGTGTGTCCACTCGCTCCGGTCTACTGACCACAGTACCCCGTTCCACTGAAGACAGTACTAGTCAGTTACTCCGCTTCCCGCATCTTACCCTCCGTACGGAAACCGGCAATGCACCCGCGGGAGAAGCCCCTCCGCTTTTGCCTTTCAAAACACAGGGCACCTACTTCAAACGGAGACACCCTCAATGAAAAGCAAGCTCATGCTTGTCGTATGCCTGAGCGCCGCGCTGAGTCCACTATCGTCCCTGGCCCAGCAAGCCTTCGGCGCGAACAGAACCGTGGCTTACGTCTACGTCACCAGCACCCCTGCAAATACCAGCGCTTCTGAGATCGACGGCTACTCCGCGGCAGCAAACGGCACCCTCACCCCGATCAGCGGCTCCCCGTTTCAGGAAAACGATTCGGCCCTTGCCGTCAATGGCCTCTACCTCTTCGGCCTGAGCCGCGACACCACCAACATCGACACCCTGGCTGTCGAACTGAACGGTTCGCTGCGTTATGTCACGTCCACCAACTGGGCAATCAACAATCCCAACGACTGCGGATCAGCCGGATCCCTGTTCACCGACCGCACCGGCCTCAACCTCTATGATCTTGAGTTTGACGGAGACTGCGCCAACAACGGCTACCAGTCGTATAGAAACAAGCTTCTCACCGGCGGGCTCAGCTATCTCGGCTATGCCAATGGCGGCGCCGGCTCCTTCGACGGCGTCTCTCTTCCCGCAACGGTTCTGGGCAACAACCGCTTCGCCTACACGGCCACCAACAATGGCTGCTTCTACTTCGGCGTCCAGGGATTTGCGCGCAGTGCCAACGGCCTTCTCAGCGACGGCAATATTGGCGCAACCCTGCCCGCGCCTCCCGACGGCTATCGCGGATATATTCCCACCTTTGCCGCCGCCGATCCCACCAACCATGTCGCCATGACTTTGTGGGCTGCTAATCCTCCGGGATGCGGAACCAATAGCCAGCAGATCGCATCCTTTACCGCCGACAACAAAGGCAATCTCACCACCACCAATACCAGCGCCAACATGCCCGCCACCCTGGTCACCTACATTCAGGATCTCAAGGTGTCTCCCAGTGGCAAGCTTCTTGCTGTAGCCGGCCAGGGCGGTCTGCAGTTTTTTCATTTCAACGGTGCCAACCCGCCCACCGCCTATACTCCGCTGCTCACCACGGACGACATTTCTCAGATGTTCTGGGACAACGCCAACCATCTCTTCGCGATCAGCCAGCAAGCCGGCACACTCCACGTCTTTAATGTGACCCCCACCGGCTACAGCGAAGCTGCGGGATCGCCTTACACCGTCAGCCAGCCGGGCTCCATCGCCGTACAGGCCCGAACCCTGATCCTTCCCTAATCACGCTTCTCCCTGCACGTGAGCGCCGCACCGAACCCACCCGGTGCGGCGTCCCTCCTTGATCCCTCCGTTGTCGCGCTAAGATGGAATTCGTTCCCGGAGGTTTTTTTGCGCGTCGGCCTCATGACCCGTGAGTACCCGCCTTATGTCTACGGAGGCGCAGGCGTTCACGTTGAATACCTGAGCCGCGAGTTGGCGAAAAGCATTGAGGTCGAAGTCCACTGCTGGGGCGATCAGAATTCCGACGAAGGCAATTTGCATGTCCGCGGCGCCGAGCCCTGGTCCGCGATCACCCTCGGCACCCAGGAAAAATTCAAAACCGCGCTCGAAACCTTCAGCCTCAATCTCGTCGAGATGACTTCGCTTTCCGGCATCGACATAGTGCACACGCACACCTGGTACGTCTCGATGGCCGGCTTTCTCGCAAAAAAACTCTACAAAATCCCCTTCGTTCTCACCACCCACAGTCTCGAACCGCTGCGCGCCTGGAAAGCGGAGCAGCTGGGCAGCGGCTACGCCATGAGCTCCTGGATGGAACGCACCGCGATCCTTGACGCCGACGCGGTCATTGCCGTGTCCCACGGAACCAAAACCGATATTCTCCGCGCCTATCCGGAGATCGACGCCGATCGCATTCACGTCATCTACAACGGTATCGACCTCAATCAGTATCAGAAAACGTCTGCGACTGATGCTCTCACCGAACATGGCGTCGACCCGTCGCTGCCCTATGTCCTGTTCGTTGGCCGCATCACTCGGCAAAAAGGTGTCACCCACCTGGTGGACGCTATCCCTCACCTGCCGCCGAACACCCAGGTCGTCCTTTGTGCCGGCGCCCCCGACACGCCCGAGATCGCCGCTGAAATGCGCGCCAAGGTCGAACAGGTAAGAGCCATCAACCCGCGCGTGATCTGGATTGAAAAGATGCTGAGCAAGCCGCAGGCCATCCAGCTCTACAGCAACTGCAGCGTCTTCTGCTGTCCATCCGTCTATGAGCCCTTCGGCATCATCAATCTCGAAGCCATGGCCTGCTGCGCGCCCGTCGTTGCCAGCGCTACCGGCGGAATCCTCGAAGTGGTCGTCGACGGCGTTACCGGCTACCTCGTCCCGTTTCAGCAGGACCCGGTCACCAGCTTCCCCCTCGACCCTGAAAAGTTTTCCCGCGACCTCGCCGCGAAAGTTTCGGCCGTGCTCGCCGACCGGGAAAAAGCGCGCCTCTTCGGCGAAGCCGGCCGCCGACGCGTCGAGGAGAAATTCTCCTGGACGGCGATCGCCGACCAAACCATCGCCCTCTATCGCCAACTCCTTGAGCGCCCCCACTCCGTCCCCACCCGCTGATGCAGGACGACCGCGGCCTTCTGGAGGTCATGCTTGGCGATGGCCGATTTCTCATCGCGCTCACCGGTATCTCCCTGGCACTGGCTGGCGGGTTCGCCATTCTTCAGTCTGTCTCCGGGCAACTGCTTCCGCAGGATAGCCACGCCGTCGGCATGGACTCGTTCGCGCTCATGCGCGTTGGCAATCGACACCTGCTCGGTTTCATGTTTCACGACCCGTCGCCTATGGCGGGACGCTCCTCGCCATCGGTGCCGGCTATCTCTGGCTTTCCGCCTTTCCCATGTGCGATCGCTTGCCGTGGCCCTGGTGGGCCCTCGCCTTCTCCGGCGGCATCGGCTTTCTCGCTTTTCTCACCTACCTCGGCCAGGGCTATCTCGATACGTGGCATGGCGTCGCCACTCTCTTTCTCCTGCCGGTATTCGTTGCCGGTCTGTGGCGGTCTCGCCCCGGCCACTTCTCTCTTCGCACCGTCTGGATGAAGCCTCGTCAGGAACACGGGCGATTCTCAACCCTGGGAAGAATATTGCTGGGTGTGTGCGCCGCCGGAATCATTCTCGCTGGACTGACCATCGCCATTTTCGGCATGACCACGGTCTTCGTGCCTTCCGACCTGCGTTTCATTGGGCTCGATGTCCGCGCACTCGCCCGCATCTCGCCTTCGCTCATCCCGGTTATCTCCCACGATCGCGCCGGATTCGGCGGCGGTCTTTGCTCCATCGGTTCGCTGCTGCTCTTCATGGCCCGCTGCGCCCAATTGAACCGTAGCCTGGTCGAAATTGTCGCGGTCATGGGTTGCGCAGGCTTCGGCGGCGCGATCACGGTTCACTTCGTCGTAGGCTACGTCGACTTTTTCCATCTGCTGCCGGCTTTTCTCGGGTTTTTCATCTTCCTGCTGGCAGACGGATGTCTCTGGGCGGGATGGCGGCAGAACCGGCAGACATCCAGTGGCCTGTCGCAGGCGAGACACTAAACCAAAACAAAAGACCAAAAACCAAACCACCCTCCCCCACATAGAGGCGGCCAGGTTCACCCCAGAGCAAGCAGAAGACTCCCGTCTCGCCCCACGGGCAACACAATTGGCGTTTGCCCACACTCCGAAGTACCACCGGCCTGGCTTCGCGGTGTCATTTTGGGAAAACACTCCACGTGTACGCGAGCCACGCGTGCCGCTTCGCTCGTCAAAGAACTCCGTGCGACAAACATCAGATCCCCGATCGATCTCGCCACCGCCGCGAATCGTCTTTGCCCGCGCCACATCCAAAAGAACAGCGCCACTCTAACCGACCGAGGCACACATGAAATACAACACCCTGGGCCACACCGGCCTTCTTGTTTCCGAGCTTTGTCTCGGCACCATGACTTTTTCCACGGCCGACGGCATGTGGAAACACATCAGCGGCGTAGATCAAAACCTCGCCGATGAATTGCTGAAGCTTTCCGTCGACGCCGGCATCAACTTCGTCGACACCGCGGACGTGTACAGCAACGGCGAATCAGAGAACGTGCTGGCGCAGGCCATCGCCAACCTCGGCATCGCCCGCAAAGATCTCGTCATTGCCACCAAGGGTTATGGACGCACCGGTCCCGGCCGCAACGACATTGGCGCGTCGCGCGGACACCTCATGCAGGCCATCGATGCATCGCTCCAGCGCCTCCGCACCGACTACATCGACCTCTATCAGATCCACGCCTTCGACACCGTCACGCCGATCGAAGAAACACTGCGCGCGCTCAATACGCTGGTGGAGCAAGGCAAGGTTCGCTACATCGGCGTCTCCAACTGGCACGCCTGGCAGATCATGAAGGCGCTCGGCATCTCCGAGGCGAAGAACCTGGCCAAATTCGATACGCTGCAGGCCTACTACTCCATCGCCGGCCGCGATCTCGAGCGCGAGATCGTGCCCCTGCTCGAAGATCAGCGCGTCGGGCTGCTGGTCTGGAGCCCGCTCGCTGGCGGTCTTCTCTCCGGCAAATATTCGCGGGAAAATCAGAAACCCGAAAACTCCCGGCGCTCCGCATTCGATTTCCCCATCGTCGATAAAGAACGCGCCTGGCGGATCATCGATGTCCTGCGCCCCATCGCCGAAGCGCACCAAACCGGCGTCGCCACCGTAGCGCTTGCGTGGATGCTCGCCAAGCCCTTCGTCACCTCCGTCATCATCGGGGCCAAACGTGTCGACCAGCTCCGGCAGAACCTTGCGGCAGTCAATCTCGAACTCACCCAGGCCGAGATAAAACAACTCGATGAAATCAGCGCGCTGCCGCAGGAGTACCCTGGCTGGATGGTGCCGTTCCAGAACATCAATCGTCTGGCGGACGTGCCCCGCTTCTGACGCAAAAAAAGTCCGGCCTCCCAAAACGGAGGCCGGACTTCCCTACTTCCTGCTCCCTATTCTTTACTCCCTCTTTCCAGGCACCCGCAAATCCCCGCCCGTCATCTGCTGCGGCTGCACGAGCCCCAGCAAACCCAGAATCGTCGGCGAAATATCCCGCAACGACCCACCCGGCTTTGCCGTAAACTGCTTCGCGTCCTCGCCCACATAGATAAACGGCACAGGATTCGTTGTGTGCGCGGTGTGCGGACCGCCGCTCACCGGATCGACCATCATCTCCGCATTCCCGTGGTCAGCCGTAATCAACCACGCTCCACCGCCGTGCTGCTTCATCGCCTGATAAATGCGGCCCAGACACGCATCCACCGTCTCCACCGCCTTCACCGTCGGCGCCAGCTTGCCGGAGTGGCCCACCATGTCCGCATTCGCGAAGTTAACCACCACCACGTCAAACGCCGTATCGTTGATGGCCTTGATCACCCCGTCCGCAATGCCTGCTGCCGACATTTCCGGCGCCAGATCGTACGTCGCCACTTTCTGTGAGGGCACGAGCAAACGATCCTCGCCCGGAAACGGCTTCTCAATCCCGCCATTGAAAAAATACGTCACGTGCGCATATTTCTCCGTCTCCGCCACACGAAGATTGCGCAGATTCGCCTCGGCCATCAGGTTCGCCAGCAGGTTCTCCATCGCCTCCGGCAAAATCACCATCGGCAATGTGAAATTCCTGTCGTACTGCGTCATGCAGACGTAATGCAGGTTGCCTGGAATCTCATGGCGCGGAATCGTCGCGTCCAGTTCCTCCCACGACGGCAGCTCGCGCCCCGCTTCCTTGCTCAGACCGCTGTTCCGCGCCAGCACCCGCGTGATCTGCCGCGCCCGATCCGCGCGGTAGTTGAACATGATGCAAACGTCCTCGTCGCGGATTACCCCGTTCGGCTTCCCGTGCTCATCTGTAACAACAAACGGCACAATAAACTCGTCGGTGATGTCGTTGTTGTACGACTCCTTCACCCGCGCGATCGCGTCTTTATAAGCGCCGCCCTCGGCGTGCCCTTTCACCATCGCATCGAAAGCCTTTTTCTCGCGCTCCCACCGCCGGTCGCGGTCCATCGCGTAATAGCGGCCCGAAACACTGGCCAGCTTCCCGCCATACTCCCGCATCTTCTGCTCCAGCGCCGCCAGATAGCCCGCGCCGCTGGTCGGCAGCGTGTCGCGCCCATCCATGAAGGCATGCACAAAGACCTTATCCACACCCTGCTGCTTCGCGGTCTTCAGCAGCGCATACAAGTGCTCCTGATGCGAATGCACGCCGCCGTCCGATACCAGTCCAAACAGATGCAGCTGCGTCTTCCGCGCCTTCTGCATGGCCCCCACAATTGTCGGATGCGTGAAGAATTCCCCGCTCGCAATCAGCGCATCGATGCGCGTGATGTCCATTCGCACGATCCGCCCCGCGCCGATGTTCAGATGCCCCACTTCGCTGTTGCCCATCTGCCCATCCGGCAGCCCCACAAAATGATCCGACGCATGCAGCAGCGTGTTCGGATACTCCTCGAGCAGCTTGTCATACACCGGCTTGCGCGCCAGCGCGATGGCATTGTTTTCGATCTGCGGGCGGTAGCCCCATCCATCCAGAATGGTGAGCACAACAGGCTTTTTTGAAACGGACACGCAATCTCCTTGCCAAAATCGGCGAATTAATTCTTCGGCGCAGCTGCCGGATGCCCCTGCAGATACTTCTTCTGGGCGTCTTCAATCTCCGTGCGATGCTGCTCGACCACTTGTTGCATGATCTGCTGGCCCATCTCCGCGCCCCCCTGCTGCATTTCTTTCATCACCAGCGGCATCGCCACGATCAGCCGCCGGCCCGCGGGCGTCTTGTAGAAGGCGATAATCTGCGCGGCATCCTCTGTCGACAGGTGCGCCTGGTACGACTTCAGAATCATCGGCTCCATGTCGAACTGCGCCATCTTCGCCTCGAAGTCGTTCATCACATCGTCCGGCATGTAGGGCGGCATCGACTGCTTCAGATACGGCAACATCGTGTCGAGCATCTGCTTCTGTAAGTTCGCAGCTCCCGTCAGCCGCATCATTTCCTGGACCTGCGCCGGCGTAATCGGATGCGCCGGGCGCGCATCCTGCGTCGCGCCCTGAGGTCCCGCAGCGGCGATGGCCTCCGCCGGAGATCCCGGCTTTGCCCCCGTCTGCTGCGCCAGCACCGTCGCGCCCATCAGTCCAGCGCAAACCAACCACGCCAGTTTTCCCATCGAGCCTCCTCGAATACTCACGGATTCCATACCTGGCGTGAAGACAGGCCAGCCTGCCCTTCGCACACCTCGATGGTTACATCATTATTGCCGCGGCCCCACCCCAGGATTCATCTCCGACGCCTTTCCCGGATGCTCCTCGTGATAAACCTTTGCCGCGGAATCAATCTCATCCCTGTGCCGCTGGATTACGTCCAGCATCACCTGCTGTCCCAGTTCCGAGCCCGCCTGCTGCCCCTCATCCAGCACGTTCGGCATCACCGTGATCATGTGCCTGCCCGCCGGCGACCGATAGAAAGCAATAATATCGGCTGCGTCCTCCGTCGACAGATGCTGCTGGAACGACCGCACCATCGCCCCTTCAAAATCCGCAACCGCCAGGCTCTGCTCCAGATCCTCCAGCGCGTTCGCCGGTATATACGGCATCATCTGCTTCAGATGCGGCAGCATACCGTCCATCATTTCGCGCTTCATCGTGTCTGTGCCAGTCAGCTTCAGAATCTCGTACACCTGCGCCGCCGTCACCGGATGCGCCGGCGGATTTGCCGCCACCGCTCCCGCCGCCGTTGGCCCATTTCCCGGTTTTGCCGTCGTCGTTGCCGCCATCAACGGCATCGCCCCCAACAGAACCAACCACATGATTTTCCGCATAAGAGCCTCCCCTCAGGACACCTGCTTCGGTTCCGCAGACATTGCGGCCCCGCATCAAATGTCTCGACATGGAGACACGAAGTTTAGGTACTTGCCCTGGACTCTCCTGCAATCGGAATGCCCCGAAGGCAACCTGCCCATTAAACCTGTCTAATCCCCGAAATTAACCGCTTCCAACCCCAGAAATTCTGCCGCCGGTCCCAGCTCTTCCTCAATCCGCAGCAGCTGGTTGTACTTCGCGATGCGGTCCGTGCGCGATGCCGACCCCGTCTTGATCTGACCCACCCCCGTCGCCACCGCCAGATCCGCGATAAACGTGTCTTCCGACTCGCCGCTCCGGTGCGATATTACCGACGTATAGCCGTACCGCCGCCCCAGCTCAATCGCCTCCAGCGTCTCGCTCACCGTCCCAATCTGATTCAGTTTGATCAGGATGGAATTCGCCACGCCTTCCTCGATGCCCTTCTGCAGCAGCTCAGTATTCGTGACGAACAAATCGTCGCCCACCAGCTGGATCTTGTTCCCCAGCTCCTGTGTCAGCACCTTCCAGCCCGCCCAGTCGTTTTCCGCCAGCCCGTCTTCGAGCGAGATAATGGGATACTGACGCGCCCAGTCTGCATAGAACGCCACCATCTGTTCGCTCGTCTTCTCGCTCTTGTCCGACTTCTTGAAGACATACTTGTTCTTGTCCGCATCGAAGAACTCGCTCGACGCCGGATCGAGCGCGATCGCCACATCCTCGCCCGGCTTGTATCCAGCCAGCTGGATCGCCTCCAGAATCACCTCAATCGCTTCGGTGTTCGATTTCAGCGACGGCGCAAATCCACCCTCATCGCCTACCGCCGTGTTGTAGCCCTTCTTCTTCAGCACGCCCTTCAGCGTGTGGAATACCTCCACGCCCCAGCGCAGCGCATCGCTGAACCGCTCCGCGCCCACCGGCATCACCATGCACTCCTGAAAGTCCACGTTGTTGTCCGCGTGCGCGCCGCCGTTCAGAATGTTCATCATCGGCGTCGGCAACACCGACGCGTTCACCCCGCCCAGATACCGGTACAGCGGAATCTTCAGCTCATTCGCCGAGGCCCGCGCTGCCGCCATCGACACTGCCAGGATCGCGTTCGCTCCCAGCCGGCCCTTGTTGTCGGTGCCGTCCAGCGTGATCATCGTCGCGTCCAGCAGCCGCTGGTTCGTCGCATCCATCCCCGTCAGCTCCGGCGCGATAAGGCTCTCGACATTCTCCACCGCCTTCAGAACGCCTTTGCCCACGTAGTGACTCTTGTCGCCGTCCCGCAGCTCAACCGCCTCATGCTCGCCCGTCGAAGCGCCGCTCGGCACAATAGCCCGCCCCAGGGTTCCGCTCGTCAGAACCACATCGGCTTCCACCGTCGGGTTTCCGCGTGAATCCAATACTTCCCGCGCGTGAATCGCAGCAATTTCCGTCATGTTGCTCCTCGTTATGTGGTGCTGGATGCGTTCGTTCAGCCGAGGCCGCCGATCCACCCGGATCGCTTCCCCGCTCGCTGAATCAATGGTTTCAAGAAAGGTCATCGAAGGCCTGCCGCCTTCATTTGAATGTAGAGTTCCACCGCAAATTCTAACAAAGCAGCGTGAACATCAGACGTGACGGGCATCACCGCAACGTGCAAATAGAAAAGGGCGCCCACAAAGGCGCCCTCCAAACGACCTTCGTTCCCTACGACGCTTTCAGATGCTTCGGCGCCTTCTTTGCCACGCGCTTCGCACGCGCACCGTTGATGTACTCCCCGACCGGCTTCGAATCCGCCGGCGAAGTCACCTCGGTGCCTGGCTCGGGATCGTACGGCTTCGTGTTCAGATTCTCTCCACGCGCGCGTCCCTCTCCTGCCTCCATCTCCGACCGTACCAGATGGAGCCCGTCGCCCTCGTTCCAGGGTCCCGTCACATCCTTTTCGCCTTCGGGTCCCTCACCGGTGGAGGCATTGAAGTATTGATCCACCAGGCCTGGCGTGGGCTGAATAATGCCAACGGAAAACGGCGGCTTCTCCATGCTTTCCAGCGCCGCGGAGAAAGCGCGCATGTGCGTGATCTCCCGCGTCATCAGAAATTGCAGCGCCTGCCGCGATCCCACATCCTGCGTGAAGCCGATCAGCCGCTCGTAAACAATCTTCGCCCGAGCCTCAGCCGCAATATTGCTTCTCAAATCCACCGCAAGGTCACCCGTCACCTTCAGATAATTGGCCGTCCAGGCATTGCCCATCGAATCGAACAGCGCCACGCCGCCGCCCCCCGCGATCGCCACCAGAGGATCGGCTTCCGCCGCCTCACGGTCGTCCTTCATCGGTTTCAGGTGCATGCGGATCAGCGCCCCCACAATCTCCAGATGGCTCAGCTCTTCTGTGCCGATATCCATCAGCAGATCTCTCCGCTCGATATCCTCACAGTTAAAGCCCTGCACGGAATACTGCATGGCCGCCGCCAGTTCCCCGTTGGCTCCCCCAAACTGCTCCAGCAGCATCTTGCCGAACCGCGGATCTGGCTCATCGATATTCACGGTGTACATCAGCTTTTTTACGTGGTGATACATAAGAACTCCTTAGGTTCGGGCGAAGCGTTCAGGAGTCGTCTCCGATTGAGCGCTCGGTGGAAGGGGTCGATGAATCGCTCGGCGCGCTGGCGATCGATGGAGAGTGAGCGCCACGTTCCTCATTGAGGCAAGCAGGCAGAGACACGCGCGCCTGCCGTCGCCGGCGCTCTCATCAACCCACTGGGCCCTCAACGTGAACAGGCTGTAATCAATGAGAGGCCATCGCCGCGCGCAGAGTTGCAAGAGCACTTTCATCGCAGTCGCGCATCCTTCGCCTGCATCATGCGCGGCGTCATTTGACGCACGTCCGAGACCCGACTCCCTGCTTCCTGCTCCCGACTCCCTGCTCCCTGCTTCCTGCTCCCGACTCCCTGCTCCCTGCTCCCTGTCCAGCTTTTCCCTCGGCTGCTACTGCGAGGACGAGCGCCATTGCCACCGCTCCATCCTCCGCAAGCTCCTCGCCGAACGTGGCGCGCCAACCTGTCCTGAGCCGCCTACGGATTCGCCTGCTTCATCATCCCCGCCAGCTTTTCGATTCCAGCCGCATCGGCGTCCCCAATCACCACGAAGCGCAGTTCACTCGTCTGCCACGTCGCAACATTAAAAGAGTCCCGCTGCCGCACCGTTCCCACCGCCGGAAATACCCGCGCCATCTCCGCCGTCTCCCGGAAGATCAGCACCGATATTCTGTGTTGCCGAAGCCCAACGATCAGCTGCGCTCCAGGCTGCTGCTCCAGATAAGCCACGCGTCCCCCCATCAGCGTGTACTCCGAGCCTCCAAATTCAGGCACGTTGAAGGTGAAAGGAATCCGTCCCGCGAACCATGGCTTCACCGTATGCCGATCCGTCGAGACCACATCAACCGGGTTGGCGCTCGCCAGATCGCTCACGTGCAGGTCTGCTACCTCTCCAAACCCCTGCGATGAAACCGACCTCTGCGTCCATACCATCGTGAACAGCACCACCACCGCCGCCAGTCCAATCGTTGCCGGCATCAGCCACAACCACGCTCCCGTGCGCCGCGTCGGCTTTGCCATCTGCTGCTGAATCCGCCTCTTCAGCGCCGGATCCGGCACATAGCGCCCCCGCGCGGCCAGCAAACCCCGCCGCAGTCGCGCCAGTGCTGCGATTTCCAGCGCGCACTCTGAACAGCCACGCACATGCTCTTCCACTCCCAGCGCTTCTGCCGCCGTCAGTTCTCCATCCATGTACGCCGCCAGCCTCGCAGGCTGCTGTCCACATGCCATCGTCATACCGCCTTCCCCGGCACCGTTGCCGACAGCGCCTGGCGCAGCCTCGTTCTTGCCCGCGAAAGTCGCGACATCACCGTTCCCACCGGAACCGCCAGCACCTGCGCGATCTCCCGGTACGACATCTCCTCCACCTCGCACAGCAGCAGAATCTCCCGGTCTCCCGCCGAAAGCGACTCCAGCGCATCCAGCACCAGTTGCCGATTCTCCTGCTGCAGCATCAAGCGCTCCGGAGTCACCGCGTGCGCCGTCCACTCCTGCACCGCTCCCGCATCATCGTCGTCGAGATTCATGGTCTTCTGCGCCGCCAACCCGCTCCGCGACGTCAGAAACGTGTTTCTCAGGATGCGGTACATCCACGCGCGCAAATTCGTTCCCGCCTCAAAAGACCCGAAGCCCCGCAGCGCCCTGGCGTAGGTTTCCTGCACCAGATCATCGGCGTCTGCGCCGTTGCCGGTCATCCAGCGCGCGAAATTGTAAAGCTGATCGAACAACGGCATGGCCATTGGTTCGAAAAATGCGGGGTCCATCGCCCTCCACCTTCCGGTGCCCGTTGCTACTTCCCGGAGGATTCTTTCAGATACCGCACAATCTCTGCTCGTTCCTCCGCTCGCGGTACTGCAAAATCCATGTCATTGCCCGGTACCACCGACTCCGTATTGCTCAGCCACTGATTCAGCGAAACCTCATCCCAGACGACATGCGCGCCCTTCAGCGCGTCCGAATATGCGAACCCCGCAGCCGTGCCCACCTTTCTGCCGTAAACCCCGCGCAGCGGCGGACCCTCCTTCGCCCCATCCATCGAATGACACCCGGAACAGCGCTTCTCAAACAGCAGCCTGCCCCCTCCCGCATCCTGGCGCGCATCGCCCGCCGCTTTTGCTGCCGACTGGCTCAGTGCCGGGAATCCCATCCACGACCCTGCCGCCAGCACCAGCACCCCCATCCCACACACCTTCTCTGCCGACACCGCCCTCATCGCGTCGCTGCCTCCGGCGCTTCCACCGGATTCCCGGACAGGGTCTGATCCACCACCGCCAGAGCGTGCCGCTGCGCCACAAAGTTCACCTCGGTAATGCCCAGCACGTCGCGTAGCTTATCCGCCGGCACCTTCATCGGCCCTGGTGAGGCCGCCGCCCCCGGCGAGGGCTGAGGAAACGCCGTCGACATCGCGGTGTGAAATGTCACGTTCCCCTCCACCTTTTGCAGCACCTGGTGAATATGCCCGTTCAGCACTGTCACCGACCCGAATCGCCGCAGGATCGCAAAAGCCTGCTCGCTGTCCGACGTGCCCCACCCCCACGTCGGATACACCGCCCACAGCGGGATGTGCGCAAACAGCACAATCGGCGTGCTGCTCTTCAACCCCTCCACATCCTGCTTCAGCCAGTCGAGCTGCGCCTGTCCCAGCCGCCCCATCCCTTCCAGCTGCACCACATTCACCAGCCCGATAAAGTGCACACCCTTGTGATCGAAGCTGTGCCACCCGTTGCCCAGCGTGCCCTTGCCATAACGCTCCAGATACAGCTTTCCGTCGTCGACCGCCGTATCGTGCTCGCCCGGAACATAAAAAATCTGGCGCCGCGTCCCCAGCACCTGGCTCAGCGTGTCGAACTCCGCAGCCTTCGCCCCGTGGGTCAGATCGCCGGTATGAATCAGAAAGTCCGTGCCGGGAATCGCGTCGATCCTGCCCAACGCAGCCTGCAAGGTTGCCGTCACATCCGCATTCGCCGCCTTATTGAATCCAATATGGCTGTCGCTGATCTGGACGAAGCTGAAATCTCCCAGCTTCCCGCCGTGCATCTTCTCCCCGAATAAGCGCGACACCGGAACGCCACCAGCAAAACTCCACACCACTCCCGTGCCCGCCCACGCCATGCACTTCAAAAACCCGCGGCGGTCGATTCCGTCCCTGCTCAATTCGTTGTGGTGCGCTTCCAGCATCGGCTCGACGTTGCTGTTTCCGGTATTTCCACTCATCACGGCTCCTTGCGACAGAAAAGTGTCTGCAGGGAAAACCAGGCAGCGCCGGTTTTATTCCATCCCTTCACCGAAAAATTTCAGGCGCCCGGACCGCCTCCTCTTGCGCCCGCACCCCCGCCGCATCCAATATGGTGGGTACTCGCAGAGGTTGTGCCATGCCACGCCGGATCGCCTGCTTCCTCCTCTCCCTGCTGTTTGCCGCCGCCATCGCTCCCAGTCTCCTCGCCCAGAACGGGAACGACCCGCTCTCCGAGGACGAGGTTCAGCAAATCCGCGACAACAAAACCAATCCCAACGAACGCATCAAGCTCTACATCAAATTTGTCGATCAGCGCCTCGACTCCATCCGCCAGCTCGCCGGGCCCAAGTCCCCGGACGAACGCGTCCAGGTCCGCGACAAGCTCGAGGAGTTTACCCGCCTCTGCGATGAGCTCCAGGACAACCTCGATACCTTCGATTCCGCCCACGCCGACATTCGCAAATCGCTCAAGGAGCTGGTCGCCGACTCCCCGCGATGGCCCGATGCCCTCAAGGCCGCCGGCGCCGATCCCAGCTATGACTTCCCGCTCAAAACCGCGCTCGAAGCCGCACAAAGCGCCGCGGACGAAGGACGTCAGCTGTCCATCAAGCAGGACGTCTACTTCGACGTCCATAAAAAAGAGCGCGGCAGCAACGGCACCGGCCCCAGCTAACACACGCTCCGGCCGCAATTTCGCTCCGTTCACCGAATCGCTCCGCGCGTTTACACTTGCCCTTCGGTTCAACGGAGCAACCACGATGCCCACTGTGAAGAACTGCTTCTCCGCGCTCGCGTGCGCGGCGCTTGTGCTCGGAAATTCCAGCCTGAACAGTCAGGACACCCCGCACAACCAGACCGCCCCGGACCTCAGCTTCCCCACCGTCCTGTACGGCGCTGCCTACTACAACGAGTACATGCCTGGCGATCAGGCCGCCCGCCTCGACAAGGATGTTGCCCTCATGAAAGCCGCGGGCCTCACCGTAGTCCGCATGGGCGAGTCCACATGGAGTCTCTGGGAGCCCGAAGACGGTCAGTTCGACTACGCGTGGATGGACCGCATCGTCGATGCGATGGGAAAGGCCGGAATCAAGGTCATCCTCGGCACGCCTACCTATTCCATCCCCGCATGGATGGCGCATCAGCACCCGGAGATCCTCGCCGATCGACTCAGCGGCAGCCCTTACGGCGGTCCCACCACCCCCGGCACCTACGGCATGCGGCAAAACATGGACACCGATTCTCCCGCCTACCGCTTCTATGCCGAGCGGCTGATCCGCCACATCGTCGCCCACTATAAAGACAATCCCAACGTGATTGGCTGGCAGCTCGACAACGAAACGTCCAGTTACGACGCCGCGAATACAGACGTCTTCATCGGCTTTCAGCACTACCTTGAGAAAAAATTCGGTACACCCGAGGCCCTCAGCAAGGCATGGTTCCTCAACTACTGGGGCCAGAATCTGCACACCTGGGAAGATCTCCCCCGCCGCGATGGCGCGCAGTCGACCGGCTACAAGCTGGAATGGTCGCGCTGGAGCCAGTTACGCGTGACCGACTTCCTCCGCTGGCAAGCCGGCCTCGTCCGCGAGTGCGCCTCCCCGCGCCAGTTCGTCACCACCGACTACGGCGGCATGATGAAGCGCGACGTCAACGAAGAGGCCATTGCCACCTTCCTTGACATCCCCGCCGACAACATCTACCACGGCACCCAGGATCACTACGACGGCGCATTTCAATCGCTCCAGACCGACTTCACGCGATCGCTCAAGCACTCCAATTTCCTCGTCACCGAAACCAACGCCCAGACCATTGGCTGGTCCTCGGAGGGCCAGTTTCCACCTACGACGGCCAACTGCGCGAGGATGTCTACACCTACCTCGCCGACGGCGCCAACATGGTCGAATACTGGCACTGGGCTTCGATTGCCGCCAATCAGGAAACCTACTGGAAGGGCATTCTCTCGCACGACCTCGAGCCCAACCGCGCCTATGCTGAGGTCAGCCGCACCGCCCACGAATTGCAGAAGCTCGGCCCACAACTGGTCGGCCTCAACATCAAAAACGATGTCGCCATTCTTTGGAGCCGCGACTCGGCCAATGCCATCGGCTTCATGCCCTACGGCGGCCCCGTCCCCGACCACAGCTGGACCCACTCGCCCGACGGCTATGCCTCTCTCGTCCAGCAGATGCACCACTCGCTCTATGAGCTGAACATCGGCTCGGACTTCGTCTTTCCCGAAACGAAGGACTTCTCCGCTTATAAGGTCCTCATCGTCCCGGCGCTCTACATCTCCGACGACGCGCTGCTCCAGCGCATTTCCGATTACGTCAAAAACGGCGGCCGCGTCATCATGACATTCAAGAGCGGCTTCGCCAATGAGAATTCCGCCGTCCGCTGGGTCCGCGCTCCCGGCCCGCTCCGCGAAGCTGCCGGGTTCAGCTATCAGGAATTCTCCAACCTCGAGAATCCGCTTGCTCTCAGAGACGATCCCTTCCATGTCGGTTCGGCCAATAAGGTTTCCGATTGGGCCGAGTTTCTCATCCCCGAGCACGCCACGCCGCTCGCCTGGTACGACCATCCCTTCTTCGGAAAATGGCCGGCCATCACGGAGAATCACTACGGTTCCGGCACTCTGCTCTATGAGGGAACCTACCTGTCGGACGCCCTGCAGACCGCAGTCCTCCGCGACGCGCTCGGCAAAGCCGGCCTCACCGGCGCCGACCAGCAGCTCCCCGCATCCGTTCACGTCCAGCATGGAGTGAACCGGCAGGGCAAGCGCCTCCACTACTACTTCAACTACTCAGCGAATGAGCAGCGGGCGCAGTACTCCTACGGCGCGGGCACCAATTTGCTCGATGGGAAATCCATCGCAAAAGGCGCAACGCTGACGCTAGCCCCATGGGACCTGGCCATCGTAGAGGAATGATCTGCTCTCTGTAACCCGTAACCTGCTCCCTGCTCCCTGCTCCCTGCTCCCTGTGCTGTTTCCCTTACACTTAAACCAGAGCCATGTTTTTCCGCACAGACGACCTCCGTATCCGCTCCACCAAAGTCGTCCTGCCCCCGGTTTTTCTGGAAGAAGAGCTGCCTGTCACCGACGCGGCCTCTGCCACCGTCTTCCACGCCCGGCAGGAGATTGTGGAGATTCTCAACCAGCGCGATCATCGCCTGCTGGTGGTCGCCGGGCCTTGTTCCATCCACGACCCCACCGCCGCTCGCGACTACGCGAAGCACCTCAAAGAGGCCATGGCGGAGTTCGGCTCCGATCTGCGCATCGTCATGCGCGTCTACTTTGAGAAACCGCGCACCACCCTCGGCTGGAAAGGCCTCATCAACGATCCCTTCCTCGATGAGTCCTACCGCATCAACGACGGTCTCCGCCTCGCCCGCCGCCTCCTCCTCGATCTTGCAGAAATGGGCGTGCCCGCCGGTACCGAGTTTCTCGACATGATCTCCCCGCAGTACGTCGCCGAGCTCGTCAGCTGGGGCGCCATCGGCGCACGCACAACCGAAAGCCAGGGCCACCGCCAGCTGGCCTCCGGTTTGTCGTGCCCGGTCGGCTTCAAAAACGGAACCTCTGGCAATGTGCAGATTGCGATCGAGGCCATCCTGTCCGCCGGCCATCCGCACACTTTCCTTGGCCATTCGAAATACGGACAATCCGCCATCCTCTTCACTTCCGGCAACGCCGACTGCCATATCATCCTGCGCGGCGGCCGCCAAACCGTGAACTACGATGCCGCCTCCGTCGATGAAACCTGCCGCCTGCTCGAGAGGGCCGGGCAGATCCCTCGCGTGATGATCGACTGCAGCCACGCCAACAGCGGTAAGGACCATACCCGCCAGCCCGCGGTTTGCCGCGACGTTGCCGCCCAGATCGCCGCCGGCGACCGCCGCATCCTCGGCGTCATGCTTGAAAGCAATCTCGTCGCCGGCGCGCAAAAGCTCGTTCCCGGCCAGGCCCTCACCTACGGCCAGAGCATCACCGACGCCTGCATCGGCTGGGACGAAACCCACCAACTCCTCGGCGAATTAGCCGAAGCGGTCCGCACCGGCCGCGCCTCCCAGCACACCCATCCCGAGGCCGTCGCGAAATAGCTCACGCCTCGAATCGCCTGAGGCCTCGCAAAGCGAGGCCCCGGTAGAAGCCATGGCTTCATACCGACGAAAATCTCCCCATCGGCACGAAAAAGTGAAGGGGCATGGCTTCAGTCGTGCCATTGAAAGTCGCGCCGCAGGCGCCTCCACATTCGGTCCTGCGAGATGTGCCCGCCCTGTGAGCCAGGAAGAAAGTCCATCACGTCCCGCCGGAACCTATCAAACGCCCGGAATCCCGGAAAGTTCCAGGTTCCTTCAAGCCTGCTGCCGCACGTCTCGAATCACATGAGGCCTCGCAAAGCGAGGCCCCGGTAGAAGCCATGGCCTTCAGGCCATGGACCAGCCTCCACAGAAAAGAGCGGCTTCAGCCGCGGACCTCATGAAGTAAAAGTGGAATCGCCTGAGGCCTCGCAAAGCGAGGCCCCGGTAGAAGCCATGGCCTTCAGGCCATGGACCAGCCTCCACAGAAAAACGCGGCTTCAGCCGCGGACCTCATGAAGTAAATTGGCAACCTTAGACCCGAACGCCACCGCCACGAAAAAGTGAAGGGGCATGGCTTAAGCCATGCCAATAAAGCCGCACCGCAGGCGCATCCTCGTTCGGTCCTGCGCGATGTGCCCGCCCCGAGAGGCACACTCGCAGGACCGAACCTGAGCCGTTTGCGGGCGTAGGAGCCCGCACGCGAAATCCTGAGCGGGGGCGAAGGACCCTCCTCGAACCCCGCCGCCTCCCCATCCCAGCCACGCCATTTAAACTCCTCATAGACCATGTCACGATTCGCTGAACCCATGGCGCGCCTCATCGAGGAGCTGCGCAAGCTGCCCGGCATCGGAAACAAATCCGCGCAGCGCCTCGCCTTTCACATCCTGCGCTCCGACGATCAGGATGCCGAGGCCCTCTCCACCGCCATTCGCGAGGTCAAGGACCGCCTCCGCCTCTGCTCCATCTGCAACAACATCACCGACGTTGACCCCTGCCTCTACTGTTCCAGCCCTACGCGCAATCAGCGCCTGGTCTGCGTGGTCGAAGAACCAACCAACATTGCGACCATCGAAAAAACGCGCTCCTGGAACGGTGTCTTCCACGTGCTGCACGGCACGCTGTCTCCCCTGCATGGAGTAGGACCGGAGCATCTGCGCACCGGCAACCTCATCGCCCGTGCCGGCCGCGCCGAGATTGACGAAGTCATCCTCGCTACCTCGCCCACCGTCGAGGGTGAAGCCACCGCCAGCTGGCTCGCCGACCTGCTCCGCTCCTCGGGCGTAAGGATCACACGCATTGCCACCGGCGTCCCAGCCGGCAGCGACATTGAATACGCCGACGAGGTCACCATGACCCGCTCCCTCGAAGGCCGTCACGAAATCTGATTCCTTAAAGACAAAACAGCCCGTCCTGCCCCCGTCCGCCATCAATCGTTTACCCACTCTCGGCGCCGTCGTCCTGACTCGAGCTTCGCGAGACGAGAAGGATCTGCGGTTCCGGTTGAGATCACTCCCCACCTCTAACGCGCGCAAGCTACCAGAGAACAAAAACCATCTTGTAAAACGTTGGTATATGCGAGAGCGGTGGTTCCAATGACCTTTGCAGTCCAACAACACACAGGCATGAAATTCTCAGGAGACAAAGGCAGCTCGTTTGCAGTCGCAGATTGTTTGTCCGCTCTAACCTCCGGCTAAGCCAATAAAGTCCGGCCAAACCGCAGCAAACCGCAGCAAACCGCCGTAAACCCCCTCACCCCAAAAACGGGGACGGCCAGGTTCACCCCACAGCAAGCAGCTGAATCCTCTGCGCCACGAACTACAACCTGAATCGACCCTCCGATCCATCGAAAGTAATGCCGAGTGCCATTCCGGGAAAGCGGCGTCAATTAGAGAACCAAACGACCCAATTGCCCATCCAGGCCTCGCAGAGGAACAAATAAGGTTCGTAACGGGACCCGACCTCAGTCGTGCCATGACTGCTCCGATAAGACGAAGGCTTCGGCCCCCGCGTCTTTCTGCCGGAATCGTTGCCATGCAAGCTTCACAGCACGCGGGAGCACCCCTGTGGAAAATCTGTCAAGAGCCGCACCCAAAATCCAAAGTAATAACCCATGACTTACAACCACTTACAAACCAAAACACGCAAACAAATTTGGCGGGTTTACTCCGCTAACTTGGTATTCTGATAATAGGAGCAAAAACAGAAATTCCGCCCGCCTGAGTTACCGACCAGAAGCCCGCCCAGCGCGGGCCTTTTCATTTCCATGTGGCTTTGCTTTTGTGTCAGGGCACGACTTCAGTTGTGCCGTAAAGAGCTCAGATCCATGCGGCTTTTTGCATTTGTGTCAGGGCACGACTTCAGTTGTGCCTAAAGAGCTCAGATCCATGCGGCTTTTTGCTTTTGTGTCAGGGCAACGACTTCAGTCGTGCCGTAAAGAGTCAGATCCATGTGGCTTTGCATTTGTGTCAGGGCACGACTTCAGTCGTGCCACAAAGAGTTCAGATCCATGTGGCTTTGCATTTGTGTCAGGGCACCACTTCAGTCGTGCCATAAAGAGTTCAGGTCCATGTGGCTTTAGC
>DASXDF010000034.1:0-3399 GCA_036490815.1 Acidobacteriaceae bacterium | reverse complement strand
ATCCACGTTGCTCTCCGCCCTCCGTAATCACCGTCCCATTCGAACCGCTTGGACACTGGTACGACAGCTCGATGAAATCGAAATTTTGCGTCGACCACGAGAGAGTGGTTTCGGACAGTTTGGTAATGCTGTTGATCGTCTTTGCCGCGTTGAATGAATCGACTTTTGGCGCGCCAGCGGAATTCTCCCGAATGATCGGTGGTTCTGGCTGCACAAAAGATACTTCGCCCAGCAAGGGCCGGACCACATTCCATTCATCCTCATCCGATAGCGAAGGAATAGTGCACCACAGATCGTAGTTGCGTGTGTTGACCTCGCCGAATTCGAAGCCGAACTCGTAGCACAATCCATTCCGGAATATGTGGAAGTCACGATCGACGTAAGCAGTTCCGGCGGCGGCGCCACCGTCCCTCGATACTACAAATCGGACGCTTCCGATGGTCGTCAAAGTGACATCTTTCGGGTCGGATCTACCAAACTGTTCGCAGCTTTCTCGATTTCTAATTTTCGGATTTACAAAGAGGTTGAAATGGCCGCCCCGAAAGTTCGTTTCCTTGTAGATGTCTGGAAAATCGAAACTGCCGAGCAGAACCGATCCGTCCTGAATCGGAAAGTTCGACTCATTCTCGGCATCGGAATCTTCTCTGGTTGTGAAGTCGACAGGATGGGAGAACTTCAGTCCGTAGCGCTGATTTTCCTCTGCACGCCAGGTTGCCTCATTGCGAAACGCAGCACTCAACTGCGGAGCCGCTGCTCTGGATATCTGTCGTACGCTCATCACGTGAAATGAGGGCAGCGGTTCTGCTGACTCGCTAACCGTGCCTTCCACTTGTATGACGGCGCCCACGTACTTGTTCAGGCCAGAGGTCGCGCCCACAAGTTGGTGCAGGTTTCCTTCTTTGTCGGTGAATTGAAACCCGCTGTCGAGACAGCCGATCAGGCTGACGGCTTTTCCTACACCGGGCGTCTGGGCGGCCTGGTCATGCATCGCCGATTGGCCGCTGTGGTCGCTTTGACCGCGTGCGCTAACAGCAACAGAGAGGCAAGACAGCAACGCAGCGGCCAGAAGCGTCCTCGGACGTGGCGGCCCGGACATGATTCCGAAGTCTACTCCGGCCGAGGCAATACGGCCTTCGCGACCTCAAACTCCGGACCTCGAAGATGATGCGCATACTGGTTCCGGTCTACTTTATTCAGCCCTCAACATGGCCACCGGATCGATGCGCAGGGCGCGAATCACCGCAGGCACAGCGGCCAGCAATGCGGTCGCAAGAATGATGAGCGACGGAAACGCCAGCACGCCTGGATCGGTCATCTTCACCTGGTACAACAGTGACGCAATGTAGCGCGACGAAGCCATCCCCAGGCCCAGCCCCACGACCGCTCCCACACACACCGCCGCGAAGATGCCTGCCGTCACCTCGCGCGCGACATCGCCGGTGCGCGCTCCCAGCGCAAGCCGGATACCGAACTCGCGCTCGCGCTGCAGTAGCGAATAGTTGAGCACACCGTACAGTCCAATCCCTGCCAGCAGCAACGCCACCGCTCCGAAAAAGAAAGCCAGCGTCGCCAGCAGCCGCTCGCGAATGGTCTGTGCCTGGTCAATCTCCTGCTGCGTGCGGATGTTGGTTACGTGAAACTGTGCTCCGACACGCGGCACCTCCTGGCGCAGCATGGATGCCAGGGTGAGCGGATTCGCGGCAGTGGTGCGCACGATAAAGCTCTCTTCGTCCTCCGGCCGCAATCCGCCGCCGGCAGCGATCGAATGCAATGGGACATAGACACCGGGCAGTATGGGCGCGTGCACATCCTGGTAAAAAGCGTCTCGAACCAGCCCAACCACCAGTACGCGCGCGCCCCTTCCGTCATCCCCCTCTTTTTCAAAGAACCGCCCCACCGGATGTTCGTCGTTCAAAAATTTCTTCGCGAAGGTCTCGTTCACGATGGCGGCGTTGGGATAAGCGTCGCTATTGCGAAAGTCCCGGCCGTCGAGTAGCGGTATCTTCATCGTCTCCAGCCACCCCGGAGAAATGTTCAGGAAGTAGGCGAGGTCGGTGCTCGGCGGTCCTCCGTTGATCGAGATAGAGGAATTCCAACTGGAACCGTCCAACAAAGGCCAACCCGCCTGGGCTACCCGCTCCACTCCTGGCATCGTGCGCAGATGGTCAGCCATCTGATCCCAGTAAACCTGCGGCTGCGCAGGCCGGCTGGTCGTATCCAGCACCAGCAAGCGTTCCGCAGAAAAGCCCATTGGTTGCGTGGAGAGTCGCTGGAAGGTTGCGACAAAGAGCCCGGCAATGAATAGGACCAAAAAGCAAAATGCCACCTGCGCGGCAACCATGCCTTGCATCAGCCGCCGCCGTGAATGCGGATCGTCTCCGCCCTTCAGTACACTCGCAGGCTGAACAGAGGAAGCCCGCAGCGCCGGCAGAAATCCGAAGAGCAGGATCACGCCCAGCGTGAGCGCCACGCCGAATCCCAGTACGCGCCAGTCTGCCGGCAACACCAGGCGCGCCGGATCGTCCGGCGGATTGATCATGCTCACGACGAAGGGTGCGGACCACCACGCAAACAGTGCGCCGCTGGCAGCGGCCAGCATGGCGAGCATCGCGCTTTCGACCAGCACCATCTGCGCCAGCCGCCACCGCCCCGCGCCGATCGAAACTCGCAGCGCCATCTCCCGCGCCCGCGCGGCAGCCTGCGCAGTCATCAGGTTGGCCACGTTTGCGCACGCGATCAGCAGCACCATCAGCACCAGCGCGCCTAGCGCGGCCAGCGCACGCTGGTAGCTCTGCTGCAGCCAGGACACGCCTGTGGGCGCGGGTTCCATCAGCACCTGATTGTTCAGGACGTTCTTGAGCGTCTCCTTGGATAGCCCGATTTCGCCGCTCAATCGTTTCGTTTCGAATGCATGGCTGATCGCGGCCAGCTTCTGGCGAAGCGGCTCCGCGGCAACCCCCGGATGCAACACCACCAGCGCTCGGATCCACGTGGAATCGGAGCTCCGGACACTGCGGTGCATCATCACCGGGACGAAGATGTCGACAAACGTCCCCGGCTCGGTTCCGGTGAATTTCTTCTCGCTGACGCCGACAATCTCATAGGCGTTGTCGCCGATGTGAATGACCCGCCCGATGACATGAGGATCGCGTCCGAAGCGGCGGCTCCAGTAGTCGTACGAGATCACGGCATACGGCTCCGCTCCCGGCTTCAGGTCGTCATTCTGTGTAAGCAGTCGCCCCAGCGCTGGCTGCAGCTCAAAGATGCCGAACATCGACCCGGAGACGTACTGCAGATTCGCCTTCTCCATCTCCTGATCGGTTTTGTAGGTCACATCCGTACGTGTCGCGTAGGAGATCGCGATCATCTCTGCCTGGTCTTTCGCTGCATCGCGCATCT
>DASXDF010000033.1:0-300460 GCA_036490815.1 Acidobacteriaceae bacterium | reverse complement strand
TGCCTCAGTTCTGAAACCCCGCTTCGCAGAGTTGAACAAAGCGTTTGCTCCGGAGAACTACCCGGCCACTCAATCCCGAATGGCCGATATCGAACGGGCTGTACATCGCCGGTGAGCGGCCTTTTTTCAGCAGCCTGTTAGAATTCCTATGGTCAGAGGCGGCTTTCTGTCGGTTATGAATGCGACATCGCTCTTTCCTGGGGCCGACCCGGACCAAGGCAGAACAATTTCGTCGTCATTCTACGGGGACGGCTCGGCTGATAACTTATCTTGGCCGTTCCAGTTCGGACAGTTCTTGAACAGGAGATTTCCAAGGGCGCAGGTGGCGTCAGGCGCATAGCAGTCTTCGAGGGGACATCCGCTCATGCTCCGCCTTCCCATTTCGCTTCTTCGGCTGCTCTTTACTCGCACGGCCGGTCTGAAGATCACGAAATATCCAGCTTGCCCACTGGGCATCGGTGATGCATACGTCTGGAGAGACACCGACGATTTTGCGCAAGTCGAGATGAGAGGACGACGCATGGCCCGATGAATGTCCGATAAGAGCAAGGATGGGAGATCGACCATTCGAGGCCACGAAGAGCTTGGAAGCTTCGGTGCGCAAAACATCCACGGATGGATCGATGCAAACCTCAGCCACGATCTCTTTGAGAGGACGGCCGCTCGGGTTGTTCGATTCGGGTAGCGAGTGAATTGCTTCTTCCAAAAACGCTGAGACGCTGGCCGGCGAGAACATTGGTATCTGTTGGTAGAGATCGAATGCCATCAGCGAAGCCGCTACAGTTCGCGAAAATGCACTATAGCATTTGCGTTTGCTCAGCGAATAGAGTGACTGCTTTCACCAAATAAGATTGGTGCGCCGCTCAATCCCTGCGGTTGCGGTCCCAAAAGCTTTAACCGCTAATGAGACGTAAGAACTAACTTCATTCCCAAGCTTTTCCAGCGGAGTTGACAGATCCACAGCACTGACTTTTGCGTTTGCGCTGACCTTGTCTAAAGTCTCGGCCAGGGGGTCTGCCAAAGCATTAGCGAAGTTCTGGACCCACGGCATCGGGTTGTGGATGTTGAAGCCTCCGGCCCCTTGGGCTGTAGAGATGAACTGCTGCTTGAAAGCTTCACGATCAATTTTCACTGCCAAATTTCCAACTCTGATTGGAGAGATGGCACTAGCCGCAAAAGGTGGGACATCGATGCCGGCCGGAGTCGACCATTCCTCTTCCGCGCGACGATTAACCGAATCTTCGATTTTGTCTACTACATTCGACCCAGATCGAGAACTCGTTTCCCGTCTCCATAAACGGGAGAACACTTCTGGCGCATGCAGCAAACGCGACGGCGACGCCCTCGTCCTCTTGTGCGGATGAAACCAGTGCATCGAGGATGATCGCCCGATGAATCTGAATTGCGGTGCTGGCAAACGTGTTGACGTAGGTGGGCCAAGCTTCCTTTAGGATGCCAAGAACTTCTAGCGTTACCGGGTCGTACGGCGGTGCCTCGGGATCAAAAGCAATCAAAGAGTAGTTGGGGACTTTAGAAGGGTTTTGTTTAATATTCCCGTAACGCCTTGCGAGGTCGCCTGCAAACTTTTCCAGCTTAGTGACGACTGAACCAACAAGGTTTTCTGCCAGGCCTGGTGCGAACAGCGAGATGGCAAAATGGTCGAACCCGGCGTTCTCGAAACCTGTCATACGGAAAAGCCCTCTGAGGCTTCCAAACTAGTCAGGAGGAGAGCGCAGCGCATTCCATCAAGGTCCCGAGCTTCGGCTCATTCAAAGACCGGATACATTTGCGCAGACCAACCCGCTATCTTCACTTTTCGCTTGCAACACGGCGGCGGACCATACATTCCGTGTTGCCGACCAACCGTCCAGAATCGGATCATCTGCAGCCTGTAGCATCGACGAAACAGCGAAAACCTGCACCGCTCCGCAGTGTGCAGGAGAATATGACGCGGCCCCGGCGATTCGGGCCGGAGGAACGAGGACCGGAGGATGTCGCGCACAAGACGCGTGCAATTGGCTCTGTTTATTTTGATTTTGGCTTCCGTATGCAGTGTGAGCCAGACCTCTGCGCCGTCTCCGAAAGCAGCCGTGCGGAAATCCATTCCCCATGGAACCCTTCAGTACATCAATAGTCAGTTTGGATTCCGGTTCACTCTACCGGGGGATTGGAAAGGCTACTCAATCGTCATGACCGCATGGGGCGGAAGTGGTGATACGGCGAGCGTGAAAGGCCCAATACTCTCGATACGAAATCCGCATTGGACGGAAAAGACCCTATGGCAGGACATTCCAATCATGAGCTTTACTCATCGGCAGTGGAGTTTGGTTCACGACGGAAGGCTCACTGTGCGCGCAGGCCCTATGACCCCGCAGAACTCGGGCGAAATCGACGATACGTTTTCGCGCTCCCTCCGCGATACAACTTCGACGAGGACCTCGGTTACGAGGAAGTCATTCAGATTATGAGCCGGAACCCTCTGCACGCGTTTTAATGTTGACGTATTGGCCGACCAACCAGCAACGTGACCATCGCAAGACCCAAGGATCCCATGGACTCATCGTTTCGGGCAGAAACTGTCGCCGGTGCAGGGCGCGGTGCACTGATCATCGCGTGTGCTGGGGCAGGCTGGCTGGGGTGGGGCCTGGGTGAGGCTAACGCCTTCAATGCGGTAGTTGGCCCGGCGTTTGGCTGTATGGCGCTGATCCTCTGGGTCTGGTCGATCTACACGATCCGAAAGGGCCGCATGCTCTCGAAACAATTTCCACCTGTTTCCCCATCCACGCGGCGCGCCGTTCGAAGGTCATTCTTATTCGTCGTCCTGATCGAGGTCCTAGCGCTCGTTTTCGCTTTTATCCTGGCGAATCGGTTGCATCGCCCCGACCTCTGGGCCGACTGGCTCTCGATGGTGGTGGGTCTCCATTACCTGCCGCTTGCCAAGATTTTTCGAGCGCCCATCCTGGGCATCTTCGGCATCCTGATAACGCTCTGGTGCGTTCTCTGCTGGGTGCTGTTTCGGTCCAACGCGCTTGTGATCTCAGCTACACTCGGGACCGGAATCTTACTCTGGGCTACCTCCGTCTCCGCGTTGCTTCGCGCCCGCAAAATCGCACACTCCCTGCCTTGATCTCGATCCGCGTTCCCGGAATCTTCTCCCTGGTCTCGCTACGTGAAAGACAGCCGGGCCCGAAACTTCCGGATAGCCGACCAATCACCCGGAAAGGAGGTCCCCTGCATGGTGGGATTCGGGCGGCAACTCAATCGTGTAATTGTCGAGACGGAAATGGTCTGCTAGGTTACGTCTTGCGACGTACAAAGAACACTTGGTCCGAGGGACACAGTAGCCCCCAACGTTTGGAGCGTTCATCAGATTGAAGGGAGATAGTCCATGGCCAACCCAACCAGGCGCACGCGCATGCTCATCACTGGTCTTCTGGCCGGTTGCTTACTCGGTTCTCTGCCGCGCGTAATTGCTCAGAGCGCCCAGCCGACGCAGTCCGATTCTGCTTCTCCAGCAACTCAGACTGCCGGTCAAGGTGGTCCCTTTGTCGATAACGAAGGAAAAAGAACCAGGGATGGCGCCTTCGCAGACTTTGTCGAGGAAACGTTTTGCATGGACCGGCTCGTTCGGCAAGTGAATGCTCGGACCGGCGAGAACCATCAGGTACTTGACTGGGAGGAAGTTAACCGCACGGTCATTCATCTAAGCCAGGACGAGTGGTCGGACGTCAGCCAGACTCTCACCGACACCTGTCAGCAGTTGGACGACTGGAAGACTCAGTTCGCAAAGGCCGTAAGTGGACCTGATGGAGAATTTCCGGTGCCCCCCAGCATGCGTACCCCGGAATGGGAGGCCAACCTTAAGACGGTCAATTTGCAGCACCCAGCGATCCTTCTGGGCGCCCGCGAGTCAGTGAAACGAGCGCTGGGGGAAGAGTCGTTCAGGAAGTTTGATGACTACGTATATATGGTGCAATACGGCGGCCTCTACATCACCGGCGCACCCCCGACGAAGGCCCAGCCATTGCAAAATACCACCGCGCCCAACGAGCGGTAAACCCGCGGATGTACTTCGTCGTGCGCCCGCTGCAAGATGCCATCGTAAGCAACTCACGCTCCTCGATGCTGCTTTTGCTTGGAGCGGTCGGTTTCGTCATTTTGATTGCATGTGCCAACCTGGCCAATTTGCAATTGATTCGCGCCTCAGGCCGCAAGCGCGAGTTCGCTATTCGCTCCTCCCTGGGAGCGTCGCCAGGAAGGAGCATCCGTCAGTTGCTGACGGAGAGCGTGCTGCTTTCGCTGATCGGTGGCTTGCTGGGGCTCGGGCTAGGCGAGCTAGCCGTGCGTCTTCTCCTGACGGTTAGTTCCGGAGAGATTCCGCGCCTTGGCGTCAACGGCTCAGCCGTCGGGTTGGATTGGCGTGTATCGACAGCGGGTGCCCACGCTGGAAGAAATATTCTCTCAACTCGCAGTCGAACAAGACTCGGAAGCTGTTTCAGGAAAGATTGCGGACCTAATTCGTGCATAGTGAATGGTCTCAGGGCAAAAGTACAATTCCGCGTTCTCTATCGCGTGTTCCTTCGTCGCGTAGTTGACCTCAAACTGCTGTCGGGCGGCGACCCAACCAGGCTGATTGGACAGTTTTTAACCACCTTCGCTTCAGTCAGCATCCTTCTTATACTTCCAGCACTAGTCTACCTTTTCTTTGGCGGCGGTATGCCGATGACAGCTACATGGATGTACGAACACTTCCTCCGCCTTGTATACCCTGAACCGTTTGTGGACGAGAAGCGAAGGCAACGAAGAATCTGCGGTTACTTTTTCGAGAAACAGCCGGCTAAGGGTGTATCACGGCAATCGGGAGTTGCACATCCCCCGCCAGCCGGCGCTGGTTATCGAGCGCGTAAGCACGAGTTCAATTCGCGCCGCACAAAGCCGTACAACCAACCGAAACTCACCCCGAAAATGGAGACGGTTAGGTTCACCCCACAGCAAGCAGAAGAATTCTCTGCGCCATGAATTTCAACCTGAATCGACAGTCCGCTTTCTCGGAAGTGATGCCGGGAGCAATTTGGGAAAGCACCCTGGTCCCGGTGAGGCCGCCCCGGTCATATGGGCCTCACTCAACTTCTTTTGAGGCCGGTGACTTGTTTTGTGTAACTTGCGCTGGGAGTCGGTTGGGGGCTACGGCAAGTGATCGAGGCGAGGGCACTTCGGCTCCGCAAGGAATGCAGCATTGGCGGCCGCGGGTGCTGCATTGGTGGACGCGAGGGAACCGTGCGCCGCGGGCCGCGCACCAGGCACCGGGTGCAGGGCACCGGACTGAATGCTGGCCTTGCTCGTTTTCGTTGGGCTGCAACTGACCATGGAACAAAATCCCTCAGAGGCTAATGCCACGTTAGGCGGATTCGCCGCAAACGTTCAGTCGTAGCGGAGGGCTGTCAGGGGGTCGACGCGCATGGCTCGGCGGGCGGGGATGTAACAGGCCGCGAGTGCGACGGTGGTGAGGGTGAGCGTAACAGCGACAAAAGTGACGGGGTCGGCGGGACGGACGCCATAGAGCAAGCCGGCCATGAGGTGCGACACAATCCACGCGCCGGCCAGCCCAACCGCGGCACCGCCAAGGGCGAGTGCAAGTCCCTGGCTCAGGATCATATGCAGAATGGTCTTTCTCTGCGCGCCGAGTGCGATGCGGATTCCGATGTCGCGGGTACGCTCGCTGACGATATATGAAATGGTTCCGTAAACGCCGATACCGGCGAGCAGCAATGCCGTGACAGCAAACAGCAGAACCATTTCCATGGAGAACCGGCGTTGCGCGAGAGAGCCGGAAACAACGTCGGGAAGTTTTTTTGCGCCGAAGACGGGAAGCTCGGAGTCGAGGGATTGGACCATGTCGCGCGCCTGCTGCGGCAGCGTGGCGGGATCGAGGCTGCCGCGCAGGAAGATGGCGAGATTCTTATCGGTGCTCTGCCAGGAGCTGAGATAGATTTGCGGAATGTTCGCGTCTTCGAGTGACTCGGTGCGGGCATTGGTGACGACGCCGACCACCGTCGTCCATGAAGTGTCCGCGCCGCCCAGTTTGAGGCGCTGGCCGAGCGGATCCTGGTTGGGCCAGCAGGTTCGCGCAAAGGCCTCGTTGACGATAGCGACTTTGGGGGCAGCGTCAACATCACGCTCGGTGAACAGACGGCCGCGGAGCAGGGGAATTCCCAGCAGGTGAAAATATTGCGGCGTGACGCTCGATTCCTGGACCTGATGGGGAAGGTCGCTGTGGGTGCTGCTTTCCTGAAGGACAAATGGGACCGGATTCCTGTCGTGATTCAGGGGAAGCGACTCCTGGCTACCGACGGCGATTTCCTTGACACCCGGAAGGGACTGGCCGCGACGCAGGATTTCGCGAATGAATCGTGCTTCCTGATCAGCGGTCGCATACACATCGGTGGATGGGTTGTTGGGCGCGGGAAGCCGGAGGCTGACGGCCATGACATTTTCTGGATCGAAGCCAAGGCCGACTTTGTAGAGGTCCCAAAAGCTGCGCAAAAGAAGGCCGGCGGCGATGAGGAGCACAAGGGAGAGCGCGAACTCGGTAACAACCAGAGCGCGGAGGGTCCAGGTCTGGCTTCGCGATCCTTTCGAGCCGCGGCCTTCCTGGCGGAGCACGTGGATGGGATCGAGCCTCGAGGCTTGCAGGGCGGGAGCGAGACCGAAGCAGGCTCCGGCGAGGACCGAGACGCCGAGCGCGAAGAGCAGCACGGTCCAGTTGATGGAAATGGTATTGATCCTGGGCAGGGTGGAGGGGATGACCTCGAGCAGGAGTTTCCGGGTGAGGAAGAGAACGGCGAGACCGGCGATCCCGCCGAGGAGGGAGAGGAGCAGGCTTTCGGTGAGGAGTTGGCGGATGAGTTGCATTCTGCCCGCGCCCAGGGCCTGGCGAATAGCCATTTCGCGTCCTCGGGCGGTGGCACGCGCGAGGAGAAGATTGGCGACGTTGACGCATCCGATGAGAAGAACTAATCCGACCGCACCCATTAACAGCAGCAGGGGCTGGCGCACATCGCCGACGACAGTGTCGCCCAGGGGAACAAGATGGACGGTATATCCGCTTTCGGGTGGATAGTCGGCGGGAAATTGTTTTCGCAAGGAGGCAACGAGGGCATCGAGGCGGGCTTGTGCGGTGGCGAGTGGGAGTCCGGGCTGGAGGCGGGCGATGGCTGTCTTTAATGTGCGGGTACTGCGCGCCGGGGGCGGCGACGGCAGAGCAGAAAAGCCGCAACCGGCCCATATTTCGGTGTTCCTGAGTTCGGTGGTGCGGCCCTGATCGTGAAAATCAGGCGGCATGACGCCGATGACAAAGTAAACGTCGTTGTCCAGACGCAGGGTTTTGCCGAGGATGTGGGGGTCGGCGCCGAAGGCGCGTTTCCAGAGCCCGTCGCTGATGACCGCTTCAAGGTTGAAGCCCGGCGTTGCGTCGTCAGGATTGAAGACGCGGCCTAACTCGGGCTTGACGTTGAGCAGCGCGAAATAATTGGTCGCGACTGACTTGAACTGAATGCGCGCGGGTTGAGACGAGCCGGTGACATCGACGGACCCGCTTCGCTCCGGCGATACGTACTGGAAAATCCCGGAACGCTGAAAGTCCTTCCACTCCGGGACGGACAAGCGAACGTCGCGCGCGCCAAGGCCGGGAAAATCCTCCTCGATGCGGACCAGCTGTTCGGGGTGGGGATAGGGCAGGGGGTGGAGCAGCGTGGCATCGACGACGCTGAAGATGGCGGTGGTTGAGCCGATGCCGAGCGCCATGGTGAGAATGGCGACGACGACGAAGCCTGGGGATTTCGCGAAGAGGCGCAGCGCGAAACGGAGATCGTGCAACAGAGTTTCGAGGAAGGGCAGGCTTGTCTCCGCGTGGTAGTCTTCGCGGACAGTGCCGACGCCGCCGAACTTGAGGACGGCCTGGCGGCGAGCTTCAGAGGGCGAAAGGCCGGCGCGGATATTTTCCGCAGTCTGCATCTGGAGATGCTCTTCCATTTCTTCGCGCAGGCGGCGGTCGTCGCGGCTGGTGACGAAGTTGGACGAATCGGGCAAAGAAGCGGCGCAGAATTCTCATTGGAGGTCTCCTGCCTTGACCTCGAAGAACCTGGCGACGATGGCGGTGGTCTGCTCCCAGTCGCGGGTTTCGGCCTGGAGACGTTTTTTGCCGGCAGCGGTGAGGCGATAGAAGCGCGCGCGACGGTTGTTCTCCGAAGCACCCCACTCGGAGGCGACGGCGCCTTCGTGTTCGAGCTTGAGGAGGATGGGATAGAGCGTGCCCTGGTTGACGGCGAGCAGGTCGCCGCTGATCTGCTCGATGCGGCGGGCGATGCCATAGCCGTGCTGGGCTCCAAGGACATCGAGTGTCTTGAGGACCATGAGGCCGAGGGTGCCTTGCTGGACATCGGATTTTTGTTTCATGCCGCCCCTTTGGGTTTCCAACAGGGAGCATGGCATAGTTCCTTTGGGAAAGCAACAGGGGCGTGCAGAAACGCGGAATGGCCACGCTGCTGGGGTACGATTAGCCAGCGTCAAGCAGCGTTTAAAGGAGTCGGGATGAAAGGTCGAAGCGCTGGGATGGGGCTGTTGGCGGCGGCAGTGGTGGCGGGCAGCTTTTTTGCGCGGACGGTGCATGGGGCTGGGAGTGTGGCTGGCGTGGCAGATGCGGGGGCGCCCAGGTGGAATCGGGATGGGGCGGCGAAGTATCTGGACAGCCGCGAGACCTGGTGGCAAGCGTGGCCGCGGGCGCAGAAGGATCATGGGACGGTCTGCATCTCGTGCCACACGGTGGTGCCGTATGCGATGGTGCGGCCGGAGCTGCGGCGGGACCTGGGCGATGCGGCGATGGCGGCGCCGGAGAAGGTGATGCTGGCGAGCGTGGAGAAGCGCGTCGGCGAGTGGACGGAGATGGTTCCGTTTTATTCCGATGAGAAAAATGGGAAGGGAAAGACGGCGGAAGCGCATGCGACGGAGGCGGTGCTGAACGCTGTGATTCTGGCCAGCTATGACCAGTCGCAGGGGCAGGTGCGGCCGATCACGCGGAAGGCGTTTGAGAATGCGTGGGCGTTGCAGGAGACGAACGATCCGCTGGCGGGCGCGTGGAAGTGGCAGGACTTTCACCTGGGTCCGTGGGAGTCGGAGGAGTCGGGGTATCAGGGTGCGGCGCTGCTGATGACAGAGGCGGTGAATCTGCCGGATGGATTTGCGCAGGAGCCGAAGACGTGGGAGCATCTGGATCGGGTGCGGGATTATCTGCAGCGGAATTACGCGGCGCAGCCGGTGATCAATCAGCTGTATGTGCTGTGGGCTGCAGCGAAGGAGTCGGGATTGCTGACGGATGCGGAGCGGGCGGCGTTGATAAAGACGCTGCGCGAGAAGCAACAGGCGGATGGGGGATTTCGGACGGCGACGCTGGATGCGCGGGAGCGCGTGGATCACACAGCGCAGCCGGCGGCCAGCGATGGCTATGCGACGGGTCTGACGGTAGTGGCATTGAGAGCGGTGGGTACACCGAAGAGCGATGCGATGCTCGCACGGAGTCTGGACTGGCTGGCTGCGCATCAGCAGAAGGACGGGACGTGGGTTGCGGCTTCGCTGAACAAGCAGCGGGATCCGGCGAGCGATCCGGCATTGTTTATGACGGACGCGGCGACTGCGTATGCGGCGTTGGCGCTGACGGGGCGGTAGCGGCTACTTCTTACCGTCGAAGAGGGCTTGGATACCGGCTTTGTGCTCCTGCCGGGTGACGACGCGGCGCCGACGGGTGAGGAGGACCCAGACCCAGGAGAGCGTTCCAATCGCCATGGCGATCTGGGAAATCTCAACGATGGTGGAGCGAAGTGGAGACATCGGTGGAGGTATTCTACCGCCGGCTCGGATCTGCGGGGTTGTTGACCTGGGATGGCGCAGACCGTAACCTAAAAGGTAGCCCCACGGTGAAGGAATTCCGATGCTGATTGCCCTGCTCGACCTCGAACGCGAGCCGGTAAGTTTCGATCTAAAGTTTCCTCCTGGCGCCATCGATTACGGAGATGAAGCGACGCAGACCTCAGACCTTGCAGTGAAGGGTCAGGCGGAGATGCTGCGCGAGCATCGCGGCCCGAAAGAGGTGGTGGCGGATATACGGACGCGCGCGGAGTGGGCGGGGACGTTTGAGGTTCCGTGTGCGCGGTGTCTGGAGCCGGTGCGGCACGAGCTGAAGGGCGATTTTGATTTGCTGTTTCGGCCGCTGGGCGTGGATGCGGGGCCGTCGGAGCGAGAGCTGGGCGCGCCTGATACCGAAATCGGTTATTATCAGGAAGGCGGTCTGGTGCTGGAAGACGTCCTGCGGGAACAGGTACTGCTAACCCTTCCTGCAAGAACGCTTTGCCGCGACGACTGCAAGGGACTTTGCCCGCGCTGCGGACGTAATTTGAACGACGAATCGTGCGGCTGCGAGGCCAAACCGGCGGACGCGCGGTGGTCGGCACTTGCAGATTTGGGCAGCCGGCTGGGCCCGGAGACGAATAAGGTCGAACCTTGAAGTTTTTGCCCCGGGGAACGGTGCCGGGGATCGAAAGGAATTTGCAATGCCGAATCCAAAGCGGCGTCACTCCAAGACCCGCACCTCCACTCGCCGCGCGCACGACGCGCTGACAACGCAATCGCTGTCGGAATGTCCGAATTGCCACGAGCGGAAACTTCCGCATCGCGCCTGCGCCAAGTGCGGTTATTACAAAGGGCGCGAAGTTCTGGAAGTCAAGGAAGCCAAGTAGCCTCAGCGATCGATGCTCATCGACATCGCTCTCGACGCCATGGGCTCGGACAAAGCTCCGGAGCCCGAGATACGAGGCGCGATCCTGGCCTGCCGTAACCTGCCGGTGCGCGTGCATCTGGTGGGGCCGGAACCGATCCTGCGCCAGCACTTGAACGGGATGTTCGGGACCTCGCGTCTCGCCATCTCGATTGTGCATGCCGAGGAGTTTATCGGCATGGACGAGAAGGCGGCGCACGCGGTGCGCACGAAGCGCAACAGCTCCATGCGCGTGGGGCTGAAGATGGTGAAGGAAAAGCGCGCTGCAGGATTCTTTACGGCCGGCAACACCGGAGCCGGGATGGCGACGGCGAAGATGGCGCTGGGCGCGCTGCCGGGGGTGGATCGTCCGGCGTTGGCGATTGTGGTGCCGACGCAGTCGGGATCGCCGTGCGTGCTGTTGGATGTAGGCGCAAATGTCGACTGCAAACCACAAAACCTGGAGCAGTTCGCGGTGATGGGCGAGCTGTACGCGCGGAGCGTGCTGAAAATTCCGCGGCCGCGGGTGGGGATCTTGTCGGTCGGCGAAGAAGAAGGCAAGGGCAACGACCTGACGCGCGAAGCGACGGCGCTGGTGCGCAAGCTGCCCATCAATTTCATCGGGAACGTCGAGGGCCGGGATATTTATAACGGCAACTGTGACGTAATCGTGTGCGATGGATTTGTGGGCAACGTTGCGCTGAAGACGTCGGAAGGTTTGAGCCGGCTGGTGCGCGAGATGCTGAAGGTTTCGCTCACGCAGACGGTGACGGCGCAGGTGGGCGCGCTGCTGTCGCGGCGGGCGTTCAATGCGTTCAGGAGACGGCTCGATCCTTCAGAGTACGGCGGCGCTCCGCTGCTGGGCGTGCGCGGAGTTTGCATCATCGGGCACGGGTCGTCGAACGATCGGGCGATCATGAACGGGATTCGGGTGGCTTCGGAATTTGCACAGTCGGGCGTGAACGACCGGCTGGAGCGGGAATTCGCGAGCCGTCCGCCGCGGACGACGGATGGGCCGGACCTGCAGATGCCGATCCAATGAAGCTTGCTGCTTCAGGCGGGCACGCTTCGCGCCGACAGAGCAATCCATTTCCTGGCGGTTACTAAATCTGGTGGCAGGTTTTGAAAAAACAAAACCGGACGCCTGCTTGCACCCGCACGCAGGCGTCCGAAGAGGCCACACGTTCCCTGGCCTCAGATCGATCGTTCTTCTTCCACGGATCCCGGACCAAAGATGGAGAGAACCAGGCAGAAACCTGGAATCGCGGTGGATTGAACGACTCTTTTTGAGTTGTGGTGTGGAAGCCTGAAGATGCGAACGAGGCCGAAGGTAAACCGGTTGATGTTGAGTGAGCTTATGCCGGCACGCGGCGTCGAGTTGTCACGGATTTGTCACCGCGGGTTGATTTCGGGTTGAATTCGCCGGAGTGTTTTGCGGTTCCGTTTCGATGGGTGCGGGGAGCGGCGGTGTTCCAGCCGCCGAGTTCCATGGCAACGGACATGCATCGCTCACGGAGTTGATCGGCAAGCTCGCGATGTGCGAGGGCGCGAGCGACGACCATGCCGCCGACGCAGAGCGCGGCGATGGCTTCGGCTTTCGACTGGCGGCGATGACCCTTAGCGGCGACGCTGCGCGCGAGGACGCTGACCATGGCCTCGAATACAGTTTCAAAGGCCTTTTTCGCTTTTTCGCTGCCGCGGGTGACGTCGCTGGGGAGAGCGACCATAGGGCAGGAGTTCTCCACGTCTTCAAAATGCTGTCGGGAGAGATAGGCGCGCACGACCTGCGGTCCGGCTTGTTTTGAGGCGAGGTCGACTTCGACACCTTCCCAGCAGTTTTGCCATTCGGGATCGGTAAAGAAGCAGCCGAGGACTTCGGCGTAGAGATCGCTCTTGCCGCTGAAGTAGCTGTAGAAGCCGCCGCGAGTGAGAGAGGCGCCCGCCATGATCTGGTCGAGGGAGACGTTGTCGAAGCCGTGACGGTTAAAGAGGCGTCGCGCGCTCGAGACAATTTTGGCTCTGGTTTGGTCGCGATGTCCTTCGGGATAGGGCATGCTCTTCCTTCCTGGTGCGATGAGGACCAGTATGCGAGGAGAGGAAAGGAGTCGTCCAGGAAAATATGATCTTGAACATATTTTGCCTGCATGTTTCCATGCCCTCAGCTTTTCCATGGGGGATCGATGCGGGGAAAGATACAAAGTTCGACACGCCGTCAATTTGCCGGGAGCCTTGTTGCAGCGCTCGGCGCTTTCGCTCTGCCGTCAATTTTGCGGGCTGATTCGAGGGAGCAGAGCATGCCGCAGCTTCCACCCAGAAACCCCGATGATCCGCGCACGGCGCTGCACCAGGAGGTAGTGTTGCCGGCATCGGCGGCGCGGATAGCGAGTGTCCTTCTGGATGGGAAGCAGTTCGCGGCGTGTACGGGGCTGCCGGCGACGATTGATGCGCACGAGGGCGGGGCGTTTTCAATGTTCGGCGGGATGATTGTAGGGCGAACGGTGGAGATTGTGGCTGGTCAGCGGATTGTGCAGGCGTGGCGGCCTGCCGATTGGCCTGCCGGTATTTTTTCGATCGTGAAATTCGAATTCAGGTCGAGTGGCAGCGGGACGGTGGTCGTGTTCGACCACACGGCGTTCCCGGCGGGGGATTACGATCACCTGACGGCGGGGTGGAATGCGCACTACTGGGAGCCGATGAAGAAATTCCTTGTCTGATGTGGGCGGAGCGAGAGCCTGCTATTTTTCCAGCAGCGCTCGGGCGGCCCAGAGGACGGGAGCCTGGCCATGGAAGTCGCCGGTGTGGCGGGGGCGGGCGAGGTAGTAGGCGAGGCTGTTCTCTTTGTTGGTGCCGACGCAGATGTTGGTGACGTCGGCATTTTGATCGACGAAGCCGGCGAGGGCGATCCAGGCTTTGTGAGCGGCGGGGCCGTAAGTTTCTTCGGCGAGCCAGCCGTGGCGGACGCCTTCGATCATGGCGAAGGTGAACATGCCGGTGGAGGAACTTTCTTCCCAGGACTCAGGATGATCGATGAGCTGGCGCCAGGAGCCATCGGGATTCTGATCATGGAGGAGCTCGGCCATCATTTTTTGATACGCGGCGAGAATCTCGGCGTGATGAGCGTTGCCGGCCGGGAGGGAGAGGAGCATTTCGGTCATGCCGGCGGCGACCCAGCCATTGCCCCGACCCCAGAAGAAGGGGACGTCGGGCGCGTGGTAGAAGAGGCCGTTGGGCTGTTGAAGTTTGCGGAGGTAGGAGACCATTTCGTTGGCGGCGCGATCGATGTATTTGGGATCGTTGGTGGCGCGATACGCCTCGAGCTGCAGGATGACGAGCATGTACATATCGTCGATCCAGTAGCGGGTTTCGCCGGAGAGGCCGTCGGGCTGAGGCTTGCTCCACTGGCGGTCGGCGAAGTGGAGGCCGGCCTGTTGGGTGGAGGGGTCTTTCGTTTCCATCGAGATTTGTAAGGGCAGGATGCCGAAGATTTCGTCGTCGACGTGTTCGCGGTTGGGGATGAGGCTGGCGAACTGCGGGGTGAGCAGGGGCGTGTAGCGCGCCTGGAGCTGGGACTGAAGGGCGTTGTTGCCGGTGGCCTCGGCGTATTTGAGCGCGCCAAACCAGGCGCAGACTTCTGGATAGTTGATCGGGGTCAGGTGGGCGCTGGACAGAAAGTGGAGCGCAACGCGGTCGCCGATGGAATGAGGGTCGGCGTTTTCGGGCCAATCCTGAAAGTATTTTTGCTGAGCGCGCGCGGTTGTGGTGAAGGCGGCTGCGGTGAGACAGACGAGCGTGAGAATAGGTCGGCGCATGAGGGCACCTCGGATTCAGCTGGATGGTGCGACGACGCGCGCCTCACCTGAGAAAGAGCCATTATAGGCAGCGGGATTCAGGCAGCGGTGGCGCCGAAGAGGCCGTCGTCCCGGAGTGCGGTAATGGTTGCGGTGACGAGGGTGTTGGCGGGGATTGGTTCGCCGATGGAGAGCTTGATGAAGTTGTCGGTGACGGCTTGTGTTGTTGCGTTGGGGCCGGCTTCGATGGTGATGGCGGAGAGGCTGCGTCCGATGAAGCGGGTGCGGAAGACGCGGGACTTTTCGGCGATGAGGGCGCGGAGGGCAGCCATGCGCTCGTGGACGGCGCGGTCGGGAACTGGATTCTGGCGGTGGAGTTCCCAGGCGGGGGTGCCGGGGCGCGCAGAAAACGGGAACAGGTGCAGGTAGGTGAAGGGCTGGGCGGCGATGAAGTCGTAGTTTTCCTGGAAGAGGGCATCGGTTTCACCGGGGAATCCGATCATGACGTCGGAGCCGATGGCGGCGTCGGGAAGAAGTTCGCGGATTTGGGTGAGTCGCTCGGCATAATGCCAGGGGCGATAGCGGCGGTACATACGGCGGAGGATGGTGTCGGAACCGGATTGGAGCGGGAGATGGGTGTGCCGGCAAAGACGCGGGAACAGGGAGCAGGGGCCAGGGAGCGGGGAGGTTACAGGTTGCAGGTTGCGGGTAACCCGGCTCGGTGAGTCGACGGTGGCGAATTCGCGATAGAGGGCGAGGAGGTCGGGGGACCAGTCCATGGGCTCGATGGAACTGAGGCGGAGGCGCGGGAGCGAGGTTTGGGTGAGGATAGCGGCGACGAGGTCTTCGAAGCGCTGGGCGGGCTGGAGGTCCCGGCCCCAGCGGCCGAGGTTGATGCCGGAGAGGACTAATTCCTTGCCGCCCTGGTCGACGAAGCTGCGAACGTTGTCGAGGCAGGTGGCGAGGGAGATGGAGCGCGAGGGGCCGCGGGTAGTGGGGATGATGCAGAAGGAGCAGCGATTGGCGCAGCCATCCTGCACTTTAAGGTTGGGTCGGGTTTGGCCAGAGTCGGGGGCGAAGGGGAGAGTGGCAAGCTCGGAGTGGGCGAAGAGCTCGTCGTGAAGGATTTTCGGTACGAGTGAACGGAGCGAAACAAAAGCAGGACCCTCCGCTTCGCGCGGCAAAGGCGGGCGCACTTCGGTCGGGACGACTCGTTCGACTCGATCGCTGACGCGATCTTTGCTCAGGGCAGGCTTCGGGTGCGGGGAGATGAGCTTGAGCGCTATTTCAGGAACCATTGACTTGTGGCTGTTGCCGATGACGGCATCAACCTCGGGCAGAGCGGCAAGTTCCTGGGGGGCGCGCTGAGCGTAGCAGCCGGTGACGACGATGCGGGCCTGGGGATTTTGACGGCGGACGCGGCGGAGCCAGGCACGGGCCTGGCGGTCGGCTTCGGCGGTGACGCTACAGGTATTTACAATGATAACGTCGGCGGAACCGGGCTGGTCGGCAGGCGAGAGCCCGTTGTGGCGCAGGTTGGCGGCAATGGCCTCCCCGTCGGCGCGGGTTGCGCGACAGCCGAAGTTTTCGACGTGATATTCTGCCACGTTGCTCAGTGTATCAATGGGATACGAGCGGGGTCAGACGGCGAGCCGAACGGGCGATGTCTCTGCAGCAAGTGTCATTTTTTTCGTGTACGATCCAGCGATAAGAACGGGAGTTGGGACCAGGAGTTGATATGAAACGACGCATTCTATTAGTCGACGACGACGTTGCGATATTGCTGACTTTGAAAGCGGTGCTCGAGATCAGCGGTTTTGAAGTGACAACGGCGGCTTCCGCGCGAGAGGCGAAGCAGAAGCTGAAGTCGAACGAGTATCACATGGTGATCACCGACCTGCGGATGGAGAGTGAGACGGCGGGCGAGGAAGTCGCGGCGGCGGCGAAGAAGGCCGCGAATCGGCCGGCAGTGGCAATGCTGACGGCGTATCCGCCGAAGGATGCGGAGTGGGTGACGACATCGGACACGGACAAGGTTCTGGTGAAGCCGATGAACACGCAGGATTTGCTGCGGCAGATTGAGGCCATGCTGGTGGCACACGAGGACAAGAAGAGCAAAGAGAGTGGGAAGCCGGTGGCGACGCTGCCCGCGGTGCAGGCGGCTGCGGCGAAGAAGCCGCGGAAGCTGGCGGACGCGCGGTAACTACAGGGAGTAGCCAATAGGGGATAGCCAGTAGGGAATAGCCGGGCCGGCGCGTGGGCGAGGCGCGGCACACGATCCCAACCGAACATTTCTGAACGGTGCGCAGGCGAACCGCGGCAGGTGGTTCGCCTGCTAGCTGGCCTGGCTCATGGTGGTCCGTTTCTGCTGGAAGCAGCTGCGGCAGAGAACGGGACGCCCCTGGGTGGGCTTAAAGGGAACAGTGGTTTCCGTTCCGCATTCTGAGCAGACAGTACGGGTTTCCGGGCGCGCGGAGGAAGAGCCGGAAGCGCGTTTGGCCTTGCATTGCTTGCAACGTTTCGGATCGTTCTTGAATTGCTTATCGAAAAAGAAGAGTTGTTCGCCGGCTGTAAAGACAAAATCCGTCCCGCAGTCGGCACATTTGAGAACTTTGTCGACGAAATCCATCCCGCTTCCCTCGCCTTTGCCCGAAGCACCCGTTCTAACAGCGCCAGAGTGACGGCGCGCCCGGATCGCCCGGCATCGGTGGTGCCGATACCGGCTTGCTGCGACGCGCTGGCCGATGCCAGCACGGTACTTTCGAATTGGATAAGGGGCCCTGGTGGCAGCAGCGAAGTCCGAGGGGGTTGGAAAGTCCCGACGGATGAAATCTCGTGGCTGCCGTGCCGCGGTTGAGTTGCGGCAAAGAACAACAGCGGCGAAGTTGCCGCAAATTCCGCTCCGTGAGAACGGAGTGAGAAGAAATCAATCCGATCTGCCAACTCAGCGGCGCGAGCGGGGCGCACGTGAGGGGCTGTCCTCGACCCGGCCGGCATTGCTGCCGGCACGAGCCAGATCTGTTGGAGTCTGGGGACCTGAACAGATCGGTTTGGGTTGACTTAATCCTGCTCTTTACGAGCCTTCTTACGATTCCGCTTTCGTGCCAGCGCTTCCTTCACACGGCGCTTTTCGCCGGGTTTGAGGTAGAAGGAATGACGTTTGACTTCCTTAATGATGTCTTCCTGCTGGACCTTGCGTTTAAAGCGGCGCAAGGCATTTTCGAGCGGTTCGCCTTCCTGAATGCGAACTTCCGCCAAAGAACTACACCTCCAGACGACCCACGCTGGGCATTCTCCAGACTACAGGAAACGGGGGTAAGTTTTCCATAAAGACGCAATGGTTATTCCCTTCAGCCGTAACGTCAAAAAGCGCCGCGCTCCATGCCGTTGAGGTTTGCGAGAGTTCGAGGGAAAGAGACGGCTTTTGCCTTACGCGAGTTTCAGCTCGTCCTGTGGGAAATTTGGCTACCTGTTGACATTCGAATGGAGGGTGGGGTATCTGTAGAAATCCAACAGGAGGAAGTGTGGGAGAGGACAAGCCGGACGTATTACGTCCCACAGCGGACGCAGCGGGGACCCCGATGCTGCAGGGGACGCTGGATTTAATGGTGCTGAAGACGCTGGAGTCGATGGGGCCGCAGCACGGGTATGGAATTGCGCGGCGGATCGAGCAGATCAGCGAGCAGGCACTGCGGCTGAACCAGGGAACGATCTATCCGGCTCTGTTGCGGCTGCGGCAGAGGGGATGGATTCGGGCGGAGTGGGGGACGAGCGAGAACGGGCGGAAGGCGCGGTATTACTCGCTGACGAAAACGGGGAAAGTGCAGATTGAAAAGGAGACAGAGAGCTGGGAGCGGGTAGCGGCGACGATGGCGCGGTTCCTGTTAGTGCAGGGAACAGGGAACAGGGGATAGCCAATCGCTGGTGGGGAATAGCCAGTAGGGAGTAGCCAATAGCCAGTAGCGGCAGTGAGTGGAAACCGAGGACCTGGATGAGGACTATTGGGAGCCGGGTGGTGGCGATGTTTCGGCGGAGGGCGCTCGATGGGGAGACGGAGGAGGAACTGCGCGCGCATCTGGACATGGCGGCGGAGGAGCATCGGCGACGCGGGATGTCAGGCGATGAGGCAACGCAGAAGGCACTGCGGGATTTTGGCGGAGTGACGCAGGTACGAGAGCGAGTGCGGGAGCGCGAGGGTGTGTTGTGGGTGGAGAGTCTGCGGCGCGATGTGTTGTATGCACTGCGGCAGATGGGGCGATCACCGGGGTTTGCAGCGGTGGTGGTGCTGACGCTGGCGCTGGGGATTGGGGCGACGACGGCGATCTTCACGCTGGTGTACTCGACGCTGATGCGGGCACTACCGTTTCCGGAGGCGAACCGGATTGTAGCGATCCACGATGTGCGGACGACGGGTCAGTCGACTGGCGGGCTGATGAGCATGGCGCGATTCTGGGATGTGAAGGCGCGAAACCGGTCGTTCGAGAGCATGGCGTTCTTCTATTTCGATGAAGGGACGGTGATCGCGGGTACGAAAGCTCCAGTGAGCCTGCATAAGGCGCGGACGAACGCGGGGTTCTGGGATGTGATGGGCGTGCGGCCGTTGCTGGGGCGGACTTACGACGCACGCGATGACCGGCCACATATGCCGGAGACGGTGGTGCTGAGTTACGCGGCCTGGCAGAAGCTGTTTGGCGGCGATCCGGGCGTGATCAACCAGCAAATCTCACTCGATCAGAATGCCGTGATTGTTGTTGGGGTGATGCCGCAGGGGTTCGAGGTGCCGAGCGGGGTGGAGCTGTGGCATTGCGGCGAGTTCGAGGCGAATCCGTCGGAGGATCGCGGCGAGGGGTCGCGGTTCATCAATGTCTTCGCGCGATTGAAGCCGGGCGTGACGCTGGGGATGGCGCAGGCAGACCTCGATCGGATTGGGGAACAACTGGGGCAGGAGCATCCTGACAGCGATGGGATGTGGCGGTTCAGGAGCCAGACGCTGCGTGAGAACCGTTATGGCTCGATGCGGCCGGCGTTGCTGGTGCTGACGATTGCATCGGGGCTGCTGTTGTTGATTGCATGCATTAACGTGGCGAACCTGTCGTTGTCGCGGGCGACGGCGCGGCGGCGGGAGGTGGCGCTGCGGCGCGCGCTGGGCGCATCGGCGGGACGAATGACGATGCAGTTTCTGACGGAGAGTCTGGTTTTAGGCTCGATTGGCGGCGGGGTGGGTGTGGCGGCTGCATGGGCGCTGGTGAGGGGCGTGGCTACGAAGCTGCCGGGGCGGCTGGGCGTGCCGGGAACGGTGGCTATGAGGTGGCCGGTGGCGGGTGTCGCGGCGCTGATGGCGGTAGGGACCGGAATTGCATTCGGAATCGCGCCGGCATTGGAAGCGCGAAGGATACAGCTGAACACGGCACTGAAACGTGGTGAGGCGCGGTTGGGCGGTGGCGGACACAGACTGCGCGGCGCGCTGGTGGCCGTGCAGGCAGGACTGTCGCTGGTCCTTCTGGTGGGCGCGACGCTGATGGCGGAGTCGTTGTGGCATCTGGTGAAGAACCCACTGGGATTTGAGCCGGAGCATCTATTGACGTTCTCAATAAAGCTGCCGTGGGGCACGAAGGGCGCGGAGGTCCGGAATTTTTTTGCCGATGTGCAGGGACGACTGGAGTCATTGCCGGGGGTGACGGCGGTAGGACAGACGGATGCGCCGCCGGCGACGGACTACCACCTGCGCAGCAATTTCGATGCTGACTGGCTGCCGCGCATCGCGAGCAAGCCGGCGATTAACGCAGAGGATCGCAACATCGGGGGCAATTTTCTGGCCGCGATGGGAACGCCGTTGCTGGCCGGACGCGCGCTGAGTGATGAGGATTCGCAGCTAAAGAATTATCCGGTGCTGGTGAACGAGGAACTGGTACGGGAGTATTTGCCGGGAGGGAATCCTCTGGGGCGGCATCTGCTGGTGGACGGCACGCCGCATGAGATTGTCGGGGTGATTGCGAATTTGCGCGGAACGGGCGGAGCGATCGCGAGTGCTGCGGGGCCGGAGGTGTACTGGCCGGCGGACGGTGACGGCGGAGTGACGCAGCGCTTTTTCGTGGTGCGTTCGCAGGTACCGCCGGAGACGCTGATTCGATCGGCGGAGGAACAGGTGCGGGGGCTGGATGCAGAGAAGGCGATTGCCAATGTGGGGACGATGGATGAGCTGCTGGATAAGGCTGTGGCGCAGCCGCGGCTGAACATGGCGGTAGTGGCGGGGTTTGCGGGGATCGCGCTGGTGCTGGCGTGCGTGGGGATTTATAGCGTGGCGGCGTTCTTTGTGGCGCAGCGGACGCAGGAAATTGGCGTGCGGATGGCACTGGGTGCGCGGCGTGAGGGGATTGCGGTGTTGTTTGTGAAGAAGGCGGTGCTGCCGGCGGCAGCGGGCGCGGCGGCGGGAACCTGCGTGGCGCTGGGACTGGCGCAGTTGTTAAAGAGCCAGCTCTATGGAGTAAAGGCGAATGACCCGCTGGTGTACGTGTTATCGATTGGCGCTTTGATGGTGCCGGTGGTGATGGCTACGCTGCGTCCGGCATGGACGGCGGCTAGCGTGAATCCGGTGGAGGCGTTGAGGGGGGAGTGAGGAAGAAGCCAGTAAGGAGTAGCCATCAGGGAATAGCCAATAGGGAGTGACGGTAGCAGTTGGGAGTTTGAAATGGGATGGGTGAGCGCACAGCTGGGCCGGGTGGCTGCGATGTTTCGGCGGCGATCGCTCGATCGCGAGACGGATGCAGAGTTGCGTTCGCATCTGGAGATGGCGGCGGAGGAGCATCGGCGGCGGGGGATGAGTGAGGACGAGGCTCGGAGGAAGGCGTTGAGAGATTTCGGCGGAGTGACGCAGGTGCGGGAGCGGGTGCGCGAGCGCGAGGGCGTGCTGTGGGTGGAGAATTTGCGGCGCGATATGGGATATGCGCTGCGCCAGATGCGGAAGTCGCCAGGATTTGCGGCGGTAGTGATGGTGACGCTGGCGCTGGGAATTGGCGCGAACACCACGGTGTTCAGCATAGTGGACGCGGTGATGCTGCAGCCGCTGCCGTATGCGCATCCGGAGCGGCTGGTGGAGGTAGGGTCGCAGGATGCAATGGGAAGCGGCGGCAGCACCGCGGTTTCATATCCGGATTTCTTTGACTGGCGAGTGCAGAGCCGGAGCTTCGAGCGGCTGGTGTCGTATCACGACATGTCGCTGACGCTGACGGGCGTGGAGCGCTCGGTGCACCTGGACGGCGCAGTGGTGAGCTGGGAGTTGTTACCGCTGCTGGGGGTTGAGCCGGAGTTGGGGCAGGGGTTCCGGCCGGAGGACGAAAAGCTGGGATCGCGGATAGTGCTGATCAGCCATGGGCTGTGGGTGGGACAGTTCGGCTCGGATCGATCGGTAGTTGGTCGGACGGCACACCTGAGCGGGGAGAACTACACAATTGCAGGCGTGATGCCGGCGTCGTTCCGGTTCCCGGTGGACGCGCCGAAGAACGACTTCTGGACGACGCTGGCAGTGGACAACGATGGAACGCCGCGAGCGGGGACAGCGAATCGCGGCAGCCATTCGATGGCGGTAATGGGGCGGTTGAAGCCGGGGGTCACGGTAGCGCAGGCGGATGCGGAGATGAAGGCGATCGCGGCGCGGCTGGCGAAGCGGTATCCGGACACGAACACGAAGCGCAGTTCGGCGCGGGTACAAAGAGAGCTGACCGCGCTGCTGGGTGATACGCGCTTGCTGCTGACGGTGATTCTGGGCGCGGTGGGGCTGGTGCTGCTGATTGCGTGCGGGAACGTGGCGAATCTGCTGCTGGCGCGGGCGCGCGAACGGGAGCGGGAGATGGCGATGCGCTCGGCGCTGGGGGCGAATCGCGGACGGATTATGCGGCAACTGCTGGTGGAGTGCATGACGCTGAGCGTAGCCGGCGGGGTGGCGGGATGCGGGGTAGCGTTTGTCGCCACGCCGGCGGTTCTGCGGCTGATCGGGAACAGCGTGCCGCGGGCAGCGGATGCAGGCGTAAATCTGGCGGTACTGGGATTCGCGCTGGTGGCCTCGCTGGTATCGGGGGTGCTGTTCGGGATGGTTCCGGCGGTGACGTCGGCGAAGGCTGATCTGCTGTCGACACTGAAAGAAGGTGGGCGCGGCGATGTGGGCGGTCATCATCGGCTGAGCTCGGGGGTGATCGTGGTCCAGGTGGCGCTGGGGATTCTGCTGACGACGAGCGCGGCGCTGATGGCGACGAGTTTTGTGAAGCTGACGAACAACGACCAGGGATTCAATCCGGACCACGTACTGACGTTTGATTTTGAGACACCGGATGCGCGGTACCAGCACACGCGGCCGGAATTTTACCGGCCATATTTCGAAAAGCTGCGCGCGTTGCCAGGAGTGCAGGCGGCGGCCGGGTCGATGCTGCCGCCGATGACGGATAACAGCGCGCACTTGTCCTTCGAGGATCCCGAGCACCGTGTATCGAAGGGGCAGCAGCCGGGCGCAACTGTGGACGTCGTTTCGACAGAGTACTTCCGGACGATGGAAATTCCCCTGCTGATGGGGCGCGATTTCAGCGATGGGGACACGGTGGAGTCTCCGCAGGTGATGATCGTGAGCCAGGCATTCGCGCAGAAGTATTTTCCAGGGGAGAACGTGCTGGGAAAGAAGCTGAAGCCGGGAGCGGGAAACGGAACGCCGGAGGGTCCGGCGTGGCGCACGATTGTGGGAGTGGTGGGAGACATTCGGCGGAGAGCGACGCAGAGGGATGTTGAACCTATGTATTACCTGCCGGCGAGCCAGCTATCGACGTGGTGCTGTCTGTACTCGATGGTGAGGACGAGGATGGATCCGATGAGTCTGGAGCCGGAGGCGCGGAGACTGGTGGCGTCGATGGACCGGGATATTCCAGTGACGGATGTGCACACGATGCGGGACCTGGTGGGGTTGCAGCTGGCGCAGCCGCGCTTTGCGCTGGTATTGCTGGGCGCGTTTGCGGGGCTGGCGCTGGTGTTGACGGTGGTAGGGCTGTACGGGGTGATGGCGTACTCGGTGGCGCGACGGACGCGGGAGATTGGTCTGCGGCTGGCGTTGGGAGCGCAGCGCGGCATGGTGTTGAAGATGGTGTTGCGGCAGGCCGGGGTGCTGGTGGCGACAGGAATTGCAATCGGCATTGTGGCAACGCTGGGGTCCGCGTCGCTGCTTCAGTCGATGTTGTATGGGACGGGGGCGAGGAATCCAGTGGTGTTGGCGGGCGTTTGCGGAGTGGTGGCGCTGGCGGGGCTGGTGGCGGCGTATCTGCCGGCGATGCGGGCGGCGTCCGTGGATCCAATGCGGGCCTTGCGGGACTAGCCGTCCAGCCGAACGCGCTTCGCGCAGGGACCTGTAGGTGTTGTGGAGGGTGACGTGGGCGGGTTGAAGGTGATCGGGAGCCGCATTGCGGCGTTGTTTCGGCGGCGGGCGCTCGATGCGGAGATGGATGAGGAATTGCGGCTGCATCTGGAGATGGCGGCGGCGGAATACAGGGGACGCGGGATGAGCGACGAAGATGCGCGGAGGAAGGCGTTGAGAGATTTTGGCGGGGTGACGCAGGTGCGGGAGACGGTTCGAATGCATGAGGGGTTGTTGTGGGTGGAGAATCTGCGGCGCGACATCGGCTACGCGGTGCGGATGCTGAGGAAGAGCCCGGGATTTGCGGCGGTGGCGATTGGATCGCTGGCGCTGGGGATTGGGGCGAACACGGCGATCTTCTCGATTGCGAAGCACGTGCTGCTGGATCGGCTGAACGTGCCGCATCCGGGAGAGCTGCGGTTGTTCGCATGGAAATCAGGGCGGAACACGGTGGTTCACAGCTCGTGGGGCGACTGGGATAAGACGGCCGATGGAATGACGAGCACATCGTTTTCGTATCCGGTGTACCAGCTGATGCGGAAACAGAATCATGAGCTGGCGGATCTGTTCGCGTTCAAAAACCTGGGGCGTGTGAACGTGACGGTGAATGGCGAGGCCGAAGTGGTGCAGGCGGATGTGGTCTCGGGAAATTTTTATCAGCAGATCGAAGTGCAGCCGCAACTGGGGCGCGCGATTGGGCCGGCGGACGATGACAAGCCGGGCGGGTCGCCGGTGGCGGTGATCAGCGATGGGTACTGGACGCGGCGATTCAATCGATCGCCGGACGTGATTGGGAAGACGATTCTGGTGAACCTGGTCAACGTAACCGTGGTGGGTGTGAATCCCAGGGGGTTTACGGGGGCGAAGGGGACGCAGGAAACGCCCGAAATTTTTATGCCGTTCAACATGCAGCCGCTGGTGAATCCATACCGCACGGAAAGCTCGCTGCTGACCAGCGACAAAGTGTGGTGGATGCTGATTATGGCGCGGGTGAAGCCGGGCGTGGATGAAGCGAGGGCCCATGCCGCACTGGATGTGGCGCTGAAGAGCGCGGTGCGCGCGACGATGACGGTGGGGCGGGATGAGTCCATTCCGAATCTGGTGCTGACGGATGGCAGCCGCGGATTGAACCAGGCCGGCCGGCAGATGGCGAAGCCGTTGTACGTGCTGATGGCGCTGGTTGGGTTGGTGGTGCTGCTGGCGTGCGCGAATATGGCGAACCTGCTGCTGGCGCGATCGAGCGCGCGGCAGAGGGAGATGAGCGTGCGGATGGCGCTGGGGGCGGGACGCGCGCGCATCCTGCGGCAGGTGATGACGGAGAGCCTGCTGCTGGCGGCGCTGGGCGGGCTGGCGGGTTTACTGGTGGGATACTTCGGGCGGATCGGAATTCTCGCGATGCTCTCCAGCCCGACCGAACCGATGGTGATGCAGGGCGGTTTTGACTGGGGCGTGTTTGGGTTCAATGCTGCGCTTTCGGTGGTGACGGGAATTTTGTTCGGGCTGGGGCCTGCATGGCAGGCGACGCGCACACAAGTGAACAGCACGCTGAAAGACACGGCGCTGACGACGACCAAACGGCGGAAGGGTTTTGCGGGGCGAGCCATTGTGGGTTTCCAGGTAGCGCTGTCGACGCTGTTGGTGGTGGTGGCGGGCGTGTTTCTGCGGACGGTAATTAATCTGGGCAGGATCGATCCAGGGTTCGATCCGAAGAACATTGTGTTGTTTGAAGTGCGGCCGCCGGTGTCGCAGTATGCGGGGGCGAAGGAGATCGCGCTGTTCCGGGAAATTACGGAGCGGCTGGCATCGGTACCGGGCGTGCAGTCGGTGGCGCCGACCAGCGTTGCGCCGCTCTCGAACAGTTACGACAGCAGCGATTTCACGCCATTGGGCACGAAGGTGGCTCCGGGAAAAGAGGAAAGCGCTCTCAACGCCGTTGTAGGCGATCGCTATTTTGAGACGTTCCGGATTCCGGTGGTGGTGGGAAGAAGTTTTGCGCCGACCGATACGGAGACATCGCCCAAGGTGGCGGTGGTGAATCGGGCGCTGGTGAATCAGTTCTTTCCGAATCAGAATCCGATTGGCAAGAGCTTCAGGACGTCGGGCGAGAAGGACGAAAAGCTGGTGTATCAAATTGTGGGGGTGTGCGCGGACACGCGGTACGGGAACCTGCGCGAGGCGCCGCCTCCGATTTTCTACGTGGATTATCGGCAGGGGCCAGAAATCGACTGGGGAATGACGTTTGCGGTCAAGACGAACACGGCGCGGGCGGGGATCGCGCCCTCGTTGCGGCGGGCTGTGCAGTCGGTGGATCAAAACCTGCCGCTGACCGATGTGCGGACGCAGGAGGAGCAGATCGACGATTTGTTGATGAACGAGCGCATCTTCGCGGATTTGACGACGGGATTTGGAGTGCTGGCACTGGCGCTGGCGTGCATTGGAATTTATGGGTTGATGGCGTATGCAGTGTCGCGGCGCACGAACGAAATTGGGATTCGCATGGCGCTGGGCGCGCGCGCGGAGCAGGTGCTGGGCATGGTGCTGCGCGAGGCATTGTGGATGACGGCTGCGGGCGTGGTGGTGGGTCTCGCCGGGGCGCTGGCGCTGGGGCGCGTGATCGCGAGCCTGCTGTTTGGGTTGAAGGCGTGGGATCCGGTGACACTGACGGCGGCGGCAACATTGTTGGTGCTGGTGGCGTTGGGGTCGAGCTGGATTCCTGCACGGCGGGCGGCAGCGGTGGATCCGAGCAGAGCTTTAAGGGCGGAGTAGGGACCCCGGGAGTTGGGAGTTGGGAGTAGGGAATAGGGAGCTGGGAGCAGGGAGCTGGGAGCTGGAAATGGGCGGCGGGCGATGATCAGTTTGAGGGAGGGATGAGTGTGGTGAGTTTGCGGATTTCCTGCCCTTCGTCGATCTGGTAGATGGCGTCGGCGGCGACGTTGTGAAATTCCTGGACGAGACCGCTGGGCCAGCGCACTTCAATCTTCGACATAGTGGTTTCGTTTCCGAGGCCGAAGTGCAGACGGGTGTCGTTGGTCGAGTTGTAGCTGCCTCCGCCGCGGACCTCGTCGATCTGCTTCATGCCGCCCGCCTCCACGGTGATGCGCGCACCGATGGCCATGCGGTTGCTCTTACTTCCCACGAGACGAAAAAGCACGCGATGGTTCGCATTGCGGGTTTCGTTGATGAAGAGGGAGGGAGGACCGTCGACGTTGAAGACGACAAAGTCCAGATTGCCGTCGTTGTTGATATCGCCAAAGGCGGTACCGCGGCGCGACTGGAGCGTGCCTGCGTTGAGGCCAGACTGATCGGCGACGTTTTCGAAGGTATGTCCCTGGAGATTGCGAAAGAGCTGGATGGGCTCACGAAACTTCACCTCACCCTGCAACTTGTCCATCAGCGATGAGAAATTGCCGTTGGCGATGAGGATGTCGGGCCATCCATCGTTGTCAAAATCGCCGAAGCCGGTTCCCCACTTCACGGGGTTGACGGTGTCTCGGGCGAGGCCTGTTTCGACGGCGACGTCGGTGAATGTCAGCTCATCGTTGCGATACAGACTGAGGGGTTGTTTGCTGTAGCGCGACGCGATGAGGTCGAGCCTGCCGTCGCGATTGAAGTCTCCGAAATCGCCCGCCATGTTGCCGAAGATTTCACCGTTGAGGCCCAGGGCCGTACCGGTCTCCATGCCCTCCTCGTCGAAGGTGCCGTTGCGGAGGTTGTGGTAGAGAAAATTGGTGCCGCCGTCGTTGGCGACAAACAGATCGGGCCAGCCATCGTTGTCGTAGTCTCCCCAGACGACGCCCATACCATGCAGCCTGGCGGAACTGCTGATGCCGGCCTTCCGGGAAACGTCTTCGAAGGTGCCATCGCCACGATTGCGCAGGAGAAAGTCGGTCTCGCCTGGCATTTCGTCGGGGATCTGAAGAATGACGGAACGATAGCCAGCGGCGCCGGGATCGGGAGGGGGAAGGTGGTCGAGGTCGGCATGCACGTAGCGGGCGACGAACAGATCAAGGTGGCCGTCGCGATCATAGTCGGCCCAGGCAGCGCCGGTGCTGAATCCGCCGAGCTTCACACCGGCGCGGTCGGTGACGTCCTCGAACCGGCATCCGCCGAGGTTGTGATAGAGCACGTTGTGTCCGTAGCCGGTGACGTAGAGGTCAGGCAGACCATCGTTGTCGTAATCGCCGACGGCGATGGCCATGCCCCAGCCGCGGGTGGTGAGTCCGGCGGTCGCGGTGACGTCAGTGAAGTGAAGTTTTCCGGCGGTTCCATCCTGATGGTAGAGGGTGATCATGGGATCGCCGCCGGCGCGATAGCGATCGATGGTGGTGTCGTTGACGACGGCGATGTCGAGCTTGCCGTCGTTGTCGCAGTCAAAGAGCGCGATGCCGCCGCCGCCCATGGTTTCGACGATGTAGCGGCGTTCCGCGGACGAATGGGAGACGGTTGTGAGGCCAGCCTCGCGACTGACATCGCGAAACGACATGCTGGACGAGGGCTGGGCGTGCTGGGAGGCCTGCTGCTGCGCCAACAAGGGTGAGGCAGGAAAAAGGAAGACGAGGAGGGCGATCGAGGGGAAGGATGCGCAGCGTGCACGGGCAGCAACTCTTCTGCGTTGGCCGGATCTGGCCGTGCTGACCGGGAGCATCACAGGCAGAATTCTACCGGTGTCCTTGGTCAAGCGCATGGGGTGCGCAGTATGCTGATCGGTGATGCGTGCAGCAGGAGTCTTCATTTGTCTGCTCTTCTTGGTGCCTGCATTTGCAGCGCAGCTTCCGGCGGGTTCGACTCCGGCAGACGATCTGGCCAAGGCGCATGAGGAACTGCAGCGCGACAAGGTGGCTGAGGCCATTGCTCTGCTTGAGCAATTGGCGGCGATGCGGCCGGTTCCGAAAGGCGTAGAGCGCGAGTTAGGCTTGGCGTATTACCGCACCGGGAAACTCGCCGAGGCGAAGGCGGCCTTCGCACAGGCGACGCAGCAGGATGCCGGAGACATTGAAGCGGTGCAGATGGAAGGGCTGACGCTTTATCGCATGGGACAGCCGGCGGCGGCGATTCCTTATCTCGAGCGCGTGAAGGAATGGACGCCGGATGCGGGAACGGACGCGAACTATGTGCTCGGGCTCTGCTATCTGAACGCGAACCGTTACGACGATGCGCGGGCATCGTTTGCGAAGCAGTTTGACGTTGCCGGGGACTCCGGCGCGGCTTACCTGCTGGTGGCGACGATGCTGCAGCATGCGAACCTGCCGCGCCAGGCAGCGGAGGAGGCGCGCAAGGCGCTGGAGCATTCGCCGCAGATCCCGATGGCGCACTTACTGCTGGGCGAAGTGGCGCTACTCAACGCCGACATCGATGGAGCATTGAAGGAATTTGAGGCGGAGCGTGCGATCAATCCGGACTACGCGTTGGTGTACGAGCGGCTGGGCGATGCGTATCTGCGGGTGAACCGGCTGGACGAGGCGCAGCAGGCGCTGACCAAGGCTGTATCGCTGGATGTAAGCAGCACGGGTCCGTTTATTTTGCTGGGCCGGGTGCTGTTGCGGAGGCAGGACGTGCAGACCGCGATTCTGTATCTGAAGCACGCGGAGAAGATGGATCCATCGAACTATGTGACGCACGCATCGCTGGCGCAGGCGTATCGCATGGCAGGACAGGACGACGAGGCGAAGCGGGAGAACGAGCTTGCGGCGCAGAGCCATCGGAGCGATGACCATGCTGGTCCGATGTGACGGATGAGCGTCCTGCTTAGTGGACGCGGATAGCGACGAGATGGGTTTGCATGGGAACGCCGCCGCCGATGCTGGTTTCCAGCACCGCTTCGAAGGGACGAACCTCGCCCTTCGGTCCAGCGATTTTGCTCATCAGGATGGCAGCCGTCTCGGGATTGCTGACGTAATCGACAGCGGCCTGGGTGCCGAAGGTCATCAATCCGCTGAAGACGACCATGTGTTTTCCGGGCTGGATCCCGGGCAGCAACGCGATGATGGCGTAGTCCTTCGTGAGCGGATGCTCGGGGCGGGAGAAAACAGCGGGCTCGCCGGGGAGCGGATGAACGTTGACGACGCCGGCTGAATCCGGCGAGGCCGTCATGGTGAAGTCGGTGGTCGGCTGCAGCACGCGGAGGGATGGGTTCTCCGCGCGGGATCCGATAAAGATGAGATTGCGCGACTGGGCTTCATCCCATGTGACAAGCAGGCTTCTTTTGAGGATGAAGTTGGCGTGGTGGCGATCGAAGAAGCGTGTGAGGGTATAGACCGACGACAATTCTCCGACGCCGGTATAGGTATCGATGAGCCCTTCGGCCTCGGGTTGTTGTCCGGGACTGGGAGGAGCGTAGCGAAGCCCGTGGGTCGAATCACCTTCGAAGAGGGCGTTGCTATAGATGACGAGCGGTGGGTCCGTGTTCAGAAACGGACGCCAAAAGGCATCGGCGGCATTCTCCGCAGGAGATGGGACATGTCCGCGCCACGTCAAAAGGAGCGCGGCGGCGCCGAAAACGATGGCGAATGCGAGCGCCACGAGGACCGGCCAGCGGCGAGACGACACAACGGGCGAGACGACCTCGACGTGAGGCTCTTCGACGTGAGCTGATGGATGCGAGAGAGCGATGGACGGCTCAGCAACGACGACCTGGGGCTGATTGCGGGTATGAAAAACGGGAAGGTAGTGTCCCTTCGGGACATCAAGCAGCAGGTCTTCCGCGTGACCTTCCTCGGCGAAATAGGATGCAAGCTTCTGCCGCAGCAGACGCGCATGAGTGCGAACGATACTGTCTTCGCTGGAGTTGTAACCGGGGGCGCGACCGAAGACGCGAATGCCGATCTGCTGCTCGGTTGCATCTTCGGGCGCATCCCGAATTGCACATCGAGCTATGTAAAACAGGAATTCACAGAGGCGAGGTGATCCTTTGAGGTGCTGGCTGGCGGCGATGCGGTTGACCAGGGCCCAACGCTGATCGCTGGCGAGCTGTTCATTCCCTTCGGCAACTGCATCACTGACTGGCATTGCGCAACCGTTTGAAGTGTTTCACACGGGATTTGACGGGTCAAATCACCGTAAAAAACGTTGTCGGGCGTTGATGAGAACAAAGATACTTCACGGTCGGATGGGGAGTCCGCAAGCCGCTGGCACAGAATGCGGCACGGATTTCTTCTTTTTCGCGACGGGCTAAGGCGCGTTTCGGGACGCAAGACGTCGAGCCGGTTGATCACAGGAAATTTGGAGGCTGTATGCGTAGCAATTCAAAACAAATGAATTCGGGGATGGGCCTTCGCAGAAACGGGAAGCTTCTGCTGGTTGCGATGCTGGCGATGTTCTGCTGGATGGCATCGACGAAACCGGCGAGCGCCCAGGCCGTTTACGGATCGATTTATGGAACGGTAACGGACAACGCGAACGCTGTGGTCCCCAACGCCACGGTGACCGTGACGGACATCAGCAAGGGAACTTCGGTGACGACGCAGACGAACGAAAGCGGCGAATACCGGATGCAGCACCTGATCCCCGACACCTATAGCGTAACGGCGGAAGCGCCAGGATTCAGCAAGGCGCTGGTGGCCAGCGTTATCGTGTATGCCGACACGTCGCCCGAGGTGAACCTGCAGCTGGCGGTGGGCGCGGTTTCGACGAGCGTGACCGTCAACGGAGGGACGACTCTGCTGCAGACCGACCGCGCGGATGTGACGACGATCCTGAACGAGCGCGCGGTGGAGGACCTGCCGAATCTGAATCGCAACTTCACGGCGTTTGAACTGCTGACGCCGGGCACGACCTACATTGGCTGGGGACCAGGCGAAGGCGGGGGAAACCCGCAACGCAGCCAGTCGATTGAAGTGGACGGTCAGCTGCCTTTCGCGACCGGTTATGAGCTGGACGGCACGGACAATCAGGAGCCGCTGAACGGCGTGGCGGTGATCAACCCGAATCTCGACGCGGTTTCAGAAATGAAGGTGACCGCGCAGAACTACGATGCGGAGTTTGGCAAGGCGGTCGCGGGGCTCGTGACGGCGCAAACCCGGTCTGGCAGCAACGACTTCCACGGATCTGCGTTTGAATATCGTAGATCGGATGCGCAGCAGGCGCGCGATCCTTTCGCGAATGCGCCGCCGAACGATAAGTTGGCGCCGACCCTTCACAATCAATTTGGCGGATCCGTCGGTGGACCCATCTTCCGCGACAAGCTGTTCTTCTTCGGGGATTATCAGGGGCTGCGGGAAAAGACAGGCGTATCGACGCTGACGACGGTACCGACGCTAAAGGCGGAGACCACTTGCACGTCGGGCGGCAACTGCGACCTGAGCGACTATCTCTCGGTGGGACAGATCTACAGGCCGAATTCATTAACGGATGCGAGCAACGCGGGCCGCACGGCGTACGCCGGCAACATCATTCCGGCCGGAGACCTTTCTGCGGCTGCGGTTGCTTTCTTCAAGCTGCTGCCCGCGCCGAATGTCTCGACGACCGCGGTTGAGAACAACTATGCGGCGTCGGGCTCGGGATCGTTCAGCACGAATCAGCCGGACGTGCGCATCGACAGCCGGTTGAGCGACAAGCTCCACGTCTTTGGCCGCTACACGTACTTCGGCGGCAGCCTGAGCGGCGCACCGTTCTTTGGAGCGGCGGGCGGCCTGGGCTTTGGATCGGGCAACTTCGCAGGAACCGATGCCTTCCACTACTCGAGCCTCGCTTCCGGCGGCGACTATGTACTCTCCGCCAATTGGCTGACTGATTTTCGGTTCGGCTATTACCGGATTTACAACAACACCGAAGGCCCGAATGGCAACCAGCCGCTGGGCAATCAGCTTGGCATTCCGAACGCCAACGTCGGAGATCTATCGCTGAACGGCGGACTTCCGCAGTTCAACATCGATATCCCGGCGAACGGTGCCAATGGCGGGCAGAACGTCGAATACGGAACGTCTGCCAACCCAACGCTGCAGCAGACCAGCCAGTATCAATTCGTGAATAACTGGTCGCATTCGTTCGGCAATCACAACATCAAGTTCGGCGTCGATTACCGTTACGGCAAAAACCGGACGGTGACGATCGCCAGCAATGCCCTGCGTTCGGGAACCTACTTCTTCGCGTCGTCGCGCACTTCGGGCGTGAGCGCCGGAGGCGTAGAGTCACCGGGTGTTGGTTTTGCCACCTTCCTCACCGGCGATACCACGACTTTCTGGCGGACACAGACGGCCAACGTCAACGCGCAGTCGCGCCAGACGCGCTTCTTCACGTACGCGCAGGATCAGTGGCGGGCCACGCATTCCATCACGGTGGACTACGGGCTGCGCTGGGAGCTCTACACTCCGGAATCGCTGACCGCATCGGGAGCCGGTGGCCTGCTGAATCTGCAGACGGGCATTCTGGGCATCGCGGGCGTGGGTGAGTTCAACAATAAGGTGAACGTCACCAACAACTACGCCATGTTTGCGCCGCGGTTGGGCGTGGCCTGGCAGGCACGGCCGAACACCGTGGTCCGCGCAGGCTACGGAATCGTTTACGGACAGGGTTGGGCCGGCGACAGCTTTGGCGACGTTCTGACCGCGTCCTTCCCATCGCAGATCCAACAGAGCGTCAATCCTGTGTCGAACGCCGCGGCGGTCTTCAATCTCACGTCGGTGGAGGGCGGAGTCGCGGCTGGACCGCCGGGGTACACCTTCCCAGCCATCCCGAGCAATGGCGCTTATGCACTGCCGGACGGCATCTACCAGATCGCTCGCCCCACGCAGGTACGCCTGCCTTCGGTGGCCGGGTGGAACGTGACGGCGGAACAGCAGCTCACGAAGAGCATGTCGTTGCAGGTCGCCTATGTCGGCAGCGAAGCGTGGCACAACATGTTCGATTCGTCGCCGTCGTACAACGCGAACGAAATCACCTATCGGGGATTCAAGCAGGTCAATCCCAACAATACGTCGTCGGGCGGCACGAGCTGCGCGGGAACGGATCCGGCACTGGCTACAGATTCAGCCTGCTGGTACACAAATCCGCAGCGGCAGCCTTACTACGATGGCACAGCTCAATCGCAGCTGGGCGTGAAGTATGGTGTGCCGCATGGCTGGACGCAGCGCATCGATTACATGGCGAACCAGGCGACGGGCAGTTACAACGCGCTGCAGATCATCCTGAACAAGCGGTTCACGAACGGGCTGCAGTTCCTGACCCATTACACGTGGTCGCATGACATCACGCACGAGTCGTATCAATTCCTGGTCAATCCCCAGATCGGCCGGGGGAACGGTTACTACAACCGCCGTCAGGCATGGGTTTTTGCGGGCAACTACGATCTTCCGTTCGGCCACGACAAGCAGTTTGCTGCGACCGTGCCTGGGTGGATGAACCAGGTGATCGGCGGATTCCAGCTGAACGCCAACCTGACACTGGACGGCGGTATCCCCTTCACGACCAACTACCAGCTTTGCAATCAGGACAACGACATTGCGTCCAACGACAATGCGTGCTTCCTGAACAAGGTGTCCGGCAAGAGCTTTGGCATCTCGAAGGGCAGTCTGGATCCGATTGCTCACCGCGTGCCTTATCTGAAGCCGTCGCCTTACGTGCTGCAGCCTCCGGGCCAGGCGGATAACTCCTTTGGAGCTTATGCGCGGCCCGCGGCGGACACGTTCGGCAACATTGGGCGCGATGCTTTGTGGGGACCCGGGTTCTTCAACGTCGACTCCACGCTGGCAAAGAACTTCTCCCTCCACGACAACCTGAAGATGCAGGTGATCGTGGAAGCCTTTAACGTCTTCAACCACGCGAACCTCGGAAATCCGAACACCTGTATCGACTGCGGAGACAGCAACAACGCAGGCTACATTCAGGGTACGTATTCCGAGCAGGATGGAACCTCAATGAGGCGTCTGCAATTCGCCGCCCGGTTCCAGTTTTGATGTACAGTTCCGGATGGTGAGGCAAATGCCGCGCCATCCGGAACGCCAATCAGGCCAGGCAGCCTTTGAAGGTCCGCGCTATAACGTTTGGGTGCTCGGGCAGGAGCCGCACGCCGACCGGGGCGCGACCGCCACGTTCTGAAGGCCGTGGTTTTCCTGACTTACGGAGAACAAGTATTGTGCTGAAGCGCTGTCTTTTTCAGAGCCTCCTCTGGAGTTGCTTCCTGTTGGCGAGCGCTGTTGGTTTCACGCAGTCGACATCGACGGCGCTCGCATCTTTTCCTGATTCCGCAGAGAGCGAGCTGCACATCCGGCGGCCGGCGATTGCGCAGCTGCCGTTTTCCGTAGTGGGACCGCGCGGCGCTTTGCTGGGCCAGCAGGACGGCGTGTATGAGGTTTGGCGGTATCCCTGGAAGATTCTGAACCAGATGCGCATGTCGGTGGAGATGCAGGATTATGCGGTGCCCATCGATGTGAATCAGTGTGCCGCGGATATTGATGTGGAGCCCGACCGCACCACGATCACCTACTCGCACGCGAATTTCACGATCCGGCAGACCATGCTGGCTCCGGCGCAGCCTGCGCGGGAGCACGATGGTGCGATTCCCGGAGCGATGGTTCTGTATGAGTTTGAGGCTGTGCGGCCGATGACCATCACGTTCAGCTTCAATCCAGTGATGCAGCGGATGTGGCCGGCCGAGTCGCCGGATCGTCCTTCACCGGAGTGGATCAGCGAAGGCAATTCCGGTTTCTACATCCTGCACCTCACCACTCCGGAGCAGGCGGCGGCGCTGGAGATGCCCGGCGCGACGCTGGGCATTCTGCCACCGTATCAGGAGCGAGCCGCGACATGGCCGCTGCAATTTGTGCTGCACTTCGATCCAAAGCAGGACGCGGGGAAGAGGTACCCGCTGCTGGTTACGTATGCCAACTCCGCGCAGGCTGCCACGAAAAACGTGCTGCATCAGGCTCTGGACCGGTTGAATCAGGAGACCAACGCGATTGTCGATGGCAATCGAGATTTTTATCGGAGCTTCCTGGCGAGCCGCACTGCGCTTGAAACGCCCGACGCCGACCTGAATGCGGCTTTCTCGTGGGCGGAGGCGTCGATTGAGCAGCTGCGGGTGGAGACGGCTTCCGATCCAACGCACGTGGCGCTGACCGCGGGGTTTGTTGCATCGGCGGATGCAGCTCGGCCGGGATTCGGATGGTTCTTCGGACGTGATTCGCTGTGGTCCCTCTATGCGGTGAACAGCTATGGCGATTACGAGACGACGCGCGAGCAGATTCATTTCCTGCTGGATCATCAGCGCGCCGATGGGAAGATTATGCACGAGCGGTCACAGACGGCGGATTTGGTGGACTGGGCTTCGCTGCCGTACCCGTGGGCCTCATCGGACGCGACGCCGTTGCTGGCGATGGCGGTGGAAGATTATCTGAAGATCAGCGGCGACCGGGCGTTTGTGGCGTCGATCTGGCCGGGGATCGAGCGCGCATGGCGATTTGAGGCGTCGCACGACAGCGATGGCGATGGTATCTACGACAACTCCGAAGGGTCGGGCTGGGTGGAGTCGTGGATCCCGTCGATGCCGCACCAGGAGATTTATCTCGCGACGCTGGACGAGCAGGCGAGTCTGGCGTTTGAAGATCTGGCGCGATCCGCGGGACATGGCGATCTGGCGGGTGAGGCGCACGAGCGAGCGGCGCGCATCGGGAAGACGATTGAGAGCGAATACTACGAGCCGGACTCGCGTGGCTACGCGTTCAGCTGGAATGGAAAGGCGGGACAGGATACGACGGCGACGATCTATCCGTCGGTGGCGTGGTGGGATGGCGACTGGACCCTGGCGCATGCTGAGCCGATGATGGCGCAGTGGGCGGGGAGCGACTTTTCGACGGACTGGGGTTTGCGCGACCTGAGCGACAAGACATCGTTCTACGATCCGATCAGCTATCACCAGGGATCGGTGTGGCCGCTGTTTACCGGATGGGTTTCTGTGGCGGAGTATCGGAACGGACATCCGCTCTCGGGCTATGTTCACCTGATGCAGAATGCGAACCTGACGTGGGTGCAGGATCCGGGGAACGTGACGGAGCTGCTCTCCGGGCAGTTCTTTCAGGTGTTCGGCAGGAGCACGGCGCATCAACTGTGGTCGTCGGCGATGGTGATTTCGCCGGTGCTGCGAGGGATGTTCGGTCTGGAGTGGAACGCGGAGACGAAGACGCTGATGGTGACGCCGCATTTGCCGGCGGCCTGGGATCACGCGACGATTCGGCGGCTTCCGTTTGGCGCGGGGAAGGTGGACCTGACGCTGCGGCGGCAGGGCGCGCAGCTGCTGGTTCAGGCCAGCGACGCGGAAATTCATCTGGCGTCGCACGCTGCGGGAGCGCGGATGAGCGGCGGAACACTGGCGATTCCGCTAGAAGCGGTCGAGGCGGGCATCACCGAAGAGCTGCCGGAATACGGCGCCGAGACAGGGCAGATGAAGGTGCTTTCGGAGACGTACGGCGAGCATTCGCTTACGCTGCAACTGTCGGCTCCGGGCGGCAGCCGGCAAACGCTCGAGGTTCGCGAGAACGTTCCACAGAAGAAGCTGGCCAGCGCGGGTGCGGAACTGGGCGCGGACGAGCAGGGACTTCGCTGGCTGACGATTCGCTTTCCCGAAGCTGCGGGATACACAGGGAAGGCAGTCACATTGACGTGGTGAGAGGCGTGAAGCTTGCGTCATTGGCTGCGCTGGTGGCGGCGTTCGTCCTGAGGGGCGGCGCGCAGAATTTAACGCTGAGCACTGATGCTGTAGCACCGGCGCGATTCGTGGCGGCGCATGGCGAGCGCGCGCTGCTGATGGGCTATCCCGAAGGCGGCCTTGAAGCGTGGGCGTATCCCTTCCAGCTGTTTGAGAAGTATCGCGTGCAGTTCCTGCTGCCGGGGACGAGCGAGGCTATCGATGGCGCGGCGATTCTGCGGCGCATTGAAACCAGGCCCGATGAGATTGTGCGCATTTATGTGGGCCCGGACTTCGAAGTGCGGGAACACCTTTTTGTGCCGCTGGACCGCGCGGGGGTGATGGTGCGCTACGACGTTGCCGGGCGGCGCGCCGTGGACTTGCGCGTGACGTTGCTGCCGGTGCTGAATCTGATGTGGCCGGGGGCGATTGGCGGGCAGGATCTGGGATGGCGCGAGGGGCTTTCCGCGTATGAGATTTGCGAGGCGACGACGGGTTACTGCGCGGCGATTGGTTCGCCGCAGCAGACCGCGCACAGCGAGGTGGTGAACAGCACGCTGCGCCAGAATCTGACACAGTCGATGGTGCTGCATCCGGTGGATGGGCATGCAGCGGTTTACGCTGCGCTGGGAAAAGGGGGACAGGCCGCGGGCGAGGAGCTGCAGTCGCTGGAGCAGAATGCCGATGCGCTGCGGGTGGCGGCGGAGGCTCATACGCAGGCGGTGCTGGCGTCGGGCTTGCAGATTGAGACGCCGGATGCGCAGCTGAACGCGGCGATCCGGTGGTCGCGCATCGCGCTGGATCAGGCGTGGGTATGCAATGCGCAACTGGGGTGTGGCATGGTGGCGGGGTATGGTCCCTCGCGCGGCTCGCGGCGGCCGCAGTACGCGTGGTTCTTTGCCGGCGACGGGCTGGTGGCGACCGAAGCGCTGCTGGCCGAGGGCAACGCGGCGCGGGCGAAGGAGGAGCTCAACTTCATCCTGAAATACCAGAACACGGCGAGCGGGATGATGTGGCACGAACTTTCGCAGAGTGCGGGGTTCATCGACTGGGCAGGCAAGTATCCCTATATGTATGTCCACGTGGACATCACCTTCGATTTTTTGTCGACGCTGGCGGACTACGCGAGGACGACGGGCGATACGGAGTTTGTTCGCGAGCACTGGAGCGCGATTGCAGCGGCGTTTGCTTATTGCCGTGCATTGATCGATCCGGCGACGGCGCTGCCCGGCATTCCCGCGGGCAAAGAAGGCGCGAACGAACAGGAGCGGATGCGGGAGGATGTGGGGCTGTCGGCGGCGTGGGTTTCGGCTGCTGAAGGGTACCGCGAGATGGCCGCGGCCACCGGGCATGAGGCCACCGCCGCTGCAGTTGACGCGGCTGCCGCGCGAAAGGCATTTACTGCGCGCTACTGGGATGCGGCGAAGGGTTTCTGGATCTCCGGCTATGCGGAGAGCGGCCAGGCGATGACGGATGAGCGAAGCCATGCGGGGTTGCTGGGGCAGGGCTTGTTGACGCCGCAACAGGAGGGAACAGCGCTGGCGCGGCTGGCCTCGGGCGGTTTTGAGACGGATTGGGGGACGCGCGGAATGTCGGCGGCGTCGGCACATTTCGATCCCAACTCGTATGGGTCGGGCAGCATTTCGGCGCTGGGAACAGCGGAGATGGCCAAGGGATTCTGGCGCGATGACGAACCAGCGATTGCGTGGCCGATCTTTCGATCGTTGCTGCCGTGGTTCCATCTTGATTCGCTCGGACATCTGCATGAGCTGACCGCGGGCGATGTTTTTCATCCTGAGGTGGAATCGGTGCCGGAGCAGACGTGGTCGCCGGCAGGATTTCTGAGCGCGACGGTGCATGGACTGCTGGGGCTCGACATCGATGGCGGTCGCCATCGGCTCTCCTTGGCGCCGCATCTCGATCCACGGTGGGATCGTGTGACGGTGAGCCAGATTGAGGTGGGTCAGGCACGGATGGCGGTTGCCCTGGAGCAGAAGCCTGGAGCGGTGGAGGCAAATTTCTCGGCAAGCGGCGGGGCGGTGCATGTGAGCTTTGCGCCGGAGATTCCGCTGGGTGCGTCCGATGTGCGCGCCGTGGTGGATCGCAGGAATGTGCCGGTGACGGTTGCATCGCACAAAGAGGATGCGCACGCGAAGGTGGAGTTGGATGTGGGCGATGCGCCGGTTGATTGCCGCATTTCCTATAGAGGTGGTGTGCGGGTGGTGGCACCCGATTCGGATCCGACGATTGGGGGGCGGAGTGTGCAGCTCAAGCTGACCGGTGTGGCGTTCGTGGACAATCGGTTGACGCTGGATGCGGACGTGTTCGATGGCGAGCATGCGTCGGTTGAAATTGAGACACCGTGGAGCGTGGGCACTGCTGACGGCGGCGCGGCCGTGCCTCTGAGCGGCGGTGGGTATCGGCTGACGTTCGCGAGGGCGCCGGGAAAGCCGGAAGCCTCGAAGCCGGACGGCGGAGTACCCTTCGTTCACGAGCAAATGGTTGTGGAGCTTCATTGAGGATCGGCCGTTGAAAGCCTTAGCGCGCATGGCATGTTGTGCGGGATATGGATTGGTGGCGGTCCTGTCGTGCCCCGCGCAGGCGCGAATGGAGGGAACGCTGTCGACGTCCGACGTCACGATGCATCTGGTTGCGGGCGCGAGGGCGCCGCAGGTGCTCGACTTGAAAGGGCCTGGGGGACCGCGGTGGGCTAATACCGTTGCCGAACCGTTACCTTCATGGATTCTTCGTGAGGGGCAGCGCGTTCCTTTGCAGTGGCAGCTGGTTCGAGCGCGGTCGTCGGTGAGTGCGGGGCGCGTTGCGTTCGTTTACGAGTCGCAGACGCCGCATCTCCGCCTGACGTGGGAGTGGCGGGCGCGTGCCAGGTTCGGTCCATTGGAGCATCGGACCTTGATTGAAAACCTCAGCGGCGAGGAGTGGTGGATGGCACCGCCGGACAGCCTGCGGGTGAGCTGGAGCATTCCGGGGGGTGAGCTCTTGGAGCACCTCTATATAGATAAGGGTGCGGGCGGGCCGTCGCCGGTGGGGACTCATCGCGTTGCTGTTGGAGAAGGCTACCGCTGGACGGGGTGGTCGACGACGTTTGCGCATCCGTCGCCCGGCGATGTGCCTGAAGTGATTCCATATGAAGCCGTGATGAAGCGCGATACGGAGGGGCGTGGATGGTTTGCGGGCATCGAATTCAGCGGGCGCACGCGGCTGACGCTCGATCGCGGGACGAATCGGCTGAGCGCGGTGCTGGGGCTCGATCCTGAACCGGGGCCGGTGATGACTCGGCTCACGCCGGGAGATATTTTTGAAACGCCCACGGTGTTTCTGGGCGCTTTTGCGGGAGGCGACGATGGGGCTGGCAACGAACTGCGCCCGTGGGTGCGCGCGGTGCTGGGCAATCCGCGAACGTGGCAGGATCCTCAATACCCGCTGACGGTAAACAACAGCTGGGGCATCGGGATGGATATCAACGAGCATACGGCCGAGGGCATGATCGCCGATGCTGCGGATCTCGGGTTTGAAATGTTCCACCTCGATGCAGGGTGGTTTCGCGGAGTGGGGGATTGGTATCCGAATCCGCAGAAGTTTCCGCATGGGCTGGCTCCGATTGCCGAGGATGCGCATCGTCATGGGCTGCGCTTCGGGCTGTGGGTGGACTGGAGCCAGGCGGGCCTGGACACCGAGCCGGGCGCTTTAAACCTGCGCGATCCGAAGGTGCGCGACTGGCTGGTGGCGGACGTTGCGCCGGACTGGAAGCCACAGGATTTCAAGGGGCAAACGATCGACCTGGGAGTTCCGGCGGCGCGCGACTATGCCGCGGGCGAGGTCGAGCGCATTGTGACGGACGACCACCTCGACATGCTGGAACACGACGGCTACTTGGTGGCGCAGGGTTGCACGCGAGCGGATCATCCGCACGCGGCGCCTGATCCTGAACGGATGAGCGTGGTGCATTACGACGGGGAAGACATTGTGACCAGCGCGAACTCCACCGATGTGAGTTATCACGCGGTGCGCGCGTATTACAGCATTTACGAGGAACTGCGGCGCAAGCATCCGGGAATCCTGCTGGAGATCTGCAACGACGGCGGGCGGATGGTGGATTTTGGCAGCGCGGCGCACGGCGATTATTTCTCGATCGTGGATACGTATACGCCGCTGGCGAACCGCCAGGCTTTCTACGATGCGAGCTTCGTGCTGCCGCCGGCCATGCTGGAGGCGTATGTCGACAAATGGCCGGCGCCATCCGTCGGGAACTTTGTCTACGCGCTGCGCAGCGGCATGATGGGCTGGTTCAGCGTGATGCAGAACACGCGGGATTGGACGCCGGAGCAGCATGCGGCAGCGCGGCGGGAGCTCGGGTTGTACAGGAAGACGCTGCGTCCGCTGATTCGCGATGCGCAGCTGTTTCACATTGCACCGCGGCCCGATGGGATTCATTGGGACGGCATGGAGTATTGGGATCCTGGCAGGAAGCAGGGTGCTGTGTTTGCGTTTCGCGGGTCGGATGTTGGAGAGGGAGAGCACCGGTTCCGGCTCGCGGGGCTCAGGGCGGACCGGAAATATCGCGTTCACTTTGAGGACGGCACAGCGAAGGATGCGCTGGTTTCGGGGCGGGAGTTGATGACGGTGGGGTTGCGCGTCGCAATTGGGGCGCCGCTGGGTTCGGAGGTGGCGTTGTTGTCTGCTGACGATTCTTCGGGCGCCGGCCGCTGACGAGGCGCAGAGGAATTTTGGTTGCGAATCGTTATGATGCTGAGAGAGCACAGGGGCCTGTAGCTCAACGGTTAGAGCAGGGGACTCATAATCCCTTGGTTGGGGGTTCAAATCCCTCCGGGCCCACCATGCTGACGTTGAGGTCTGGGGCGGAGAGGTCCTTCGACTCGCCTGGCTCGCTCAGGATTTCGCGCGCGGGCTCGGACGCCCGTTTTCAGGGCAACTCAGACCTACACACCTACGGGGTGAAACAGGCGACGGTCTTCGTGCATTTGGCTGAGACGGACACTCCAGTTGTGGAGGGAGGCCTGGAAGGACGTTGAGCCCTCCTGCGCAAAGGTGTGGACGAATTCAGAATCGCCGGCGAGGCTGGCGACTTGCGCCCACATCTCGGCTTGATACATATCTCTTTGCGCCTGGAGGATCAGCGCAAGGGCGATCTCGGGTGCAGAGCTGGCTTCATACTCGGCGAGGCCGAGTTTTTTGCCGATGCTGTTGTCGGACGAATTTTCTTCCACAATTGCGAGGAGATAGTCGCGATCCTCAATGAGGTTCTCGAAGGGGCCGTTGATCTGCATCGCCGCGCGGATATCGAATGAACGGGTCAGACGGTCCTCGGCCTGGGCGATGGACCATTTCTGCAGTTCTTTCGCAAGCGAGCTGTTGGCAACCGCAGTGTTGGGCAAGGAGGGGAACTGCCCGGGCTGAATCGACCAGGCGCGGTCGCAAATCTCGCTGACCTGGCGCAGGAGCTTGTCCTGGACGGCATCCAGTTCGCCGGAGGTGCGCGCGTCTCGGAGGAAGGAGGCGTGGACCATGTTGTTCGAGGGCGAAGAGAGCCACCGGGCGGTACCGTCGATGATGTGAGCTTTTAAGGTGAGGAATTCGTTCAGATCGGGGACGGGCGCCAGTTCTTCGGCCACGGGCTCGGGTTGCGGCTCGGGCTGGGCGTGTTGGGCCGCGGGCTCGGGTTGAAATTCTTCAGCCTGGAAAATGGGTTGTTGCGGCCTGTCAGTATGTGGCTCGGTTCCGGGCTCGAGTTCCGCAGCTTGCGGACTGAGCATTGGCTCGGTTTCCTCGATTGCGGGCTCGGTTTCCTCGGCCTCTGGCGCCGGATAGAAATCAACTGGCTGCAAAACGGATTGCACGGAATAGGCCGGCTCCAGCGTCGGATCTGACTCTGGTTCCGGCTCGATGTCTGGCTCAATGGCTTCCGGAGCGGGCAGCAGTTGTTCGGCTGTGGGCGCGAGCTGAGGGTCTTCCGATTCTGGTGCAAGCTGGAACGCGTCCCCTTGCGGTGCGGGGGATATCTCTTCAGGAGGCGGCCAGGGTTGCGACTCTTGTTCCTGCACCATGGGATGCGGTTCCTGGAGGTGCTCGGATGGGGCTTCGGAGTGTGGCTCTGATTTTGATTCGGGGGGCCACGACCACGGCTTACTCTCTTCAGTTTGCGGAACGGGGTGCGATTCTTTCGGCCGCCTGGGGCGAGGCAAAACTACAGTGGGCGTCGCGACAGATTGCTCTTCGGGCTGCGTCGAAGGTTGCGTCTCCTGCGGTTGCGGTTGCGGTTGCGGCTCGGCCTTCAGGACGAAACGGGTTTCCGCCCAGGGGCGAATGCGTTCGATGCGTGGATCGACAGCGTCGGAATCGGCCCCGGGTTGGCCGGGAGTGAATTCATCCCATGTGCGAATGCGCGAGATGCGGGGATCGTCGGACTCGTTCGAAACGGAATCCGTTTCCGTTGTGGCTGCGGCCGCGGATGCTGCAAAGAAAGTGTTCACAACCCGCCTGGACCGGAACAAGTAGAAGACGCAGAGGACAGAAGCGAGCAGACAGCCGGCCGGCCTCAACCAGGCAGGAATGGCGGTGGCAACGGCGGGTCCGGTGGCAACCAGCACGTTGAAAAGGGACATCGCGTAGTAGCCGGACTCAATGAGGAGAACGATCTTGGCGAAGATTAGTCCTTTGGAACTTTTTTTGGCGAGGAGCAAGCCTGCAAGAACGCCGAGGAAGCCAAAGGCAATACTGGTGATGGCGGGCAGAAGCCCGGCGGGAGTGCGGTTGACATGGACGCCGCCGATGCCGATGAAGGCGATGACGCGGGGGCTTCCAGCCACAAGCCTGAAGCCGGCGCCGATCCAGAGTTCAAGCAGCACGAAGATCAGCCAGCCGCCGATGCCGGCCGGTGTCCTGCGCGGCGCCGACTCCTGGTCGGTGCGCGGCGATGTTTCTGCGTCGGTGATGTTAGTTAACGTTTCAGCCACCCAATCTTCCTTCGGGAGCCTTCGCGGGATAGAAGAACCTTAACGACTGCGAACTGAACTCCGAATGTGCCGGAGGATAGCGAAATGGGCCGGGGGGCGGCAATACACAATTTGGGGCGGTTATCAGCTTTCTGATCGGCAAGTTCGAGAAATCGGGCCAATCGGAGCCGGAGGCGGGAGGTAACACGGTGGCGGATGGGGTCAGTGGAGGGGAAATCGGCCGGATGTTCCTTGAGGCCATGGTTCTATTTTGCAGCTATTGGACAGGATTTTGTGGAAATGGGGGCACTGTAGTAATCCCGATTCCCTCTATGGTTCACGCATCTGCCCCGCGTGTGTCGGGGTAACACAGAAGTACCAGTTATCGCTTACCAAAGTCATTTTTCCTGGTGACTGTGCATGCTATGTTCCTGCATATCGGTAACAGGGACTGACCTTCCCCGCGTTCGTTTGTCGGCTTGGTTCAGTAGCTCGCCCTGCTGCCCTCCGCCGAGTTGATCCGCAACGAGAATGGCGCCGGCGGAGAGATCATAACGAGGATTTGTATGACCCTGTTTTACTCCTGCCTTGATTCCAGAACCAACCTGCGGGCTCGGTTAGCGAAAGCGATATTTCCAGTCCTGATGACCGCTGCGGCGGTGGGACTGATGACTGCTTCAGCGGCCCGGGCCCAAACGGTTTTTCCCGTAACCGCGGGGGGCACGACGACACCGGCAAGCGAACCGGTGACGGTGAACGTGCAGGCCGCCGGCACAGTAGCCAGGGTGGAAGTGCTGACGATGGGAGCGCCGAACCTGGACTTTACCGAGTCGGGGACGGACAGCTGCGTCGGGATTAATTCGGGAAGCTGCCAGGTGACGGTGGCGTTCGCGCCGAAGTATCCGGGGTCGCGCAACGGCGCGGTGGTGCTGCTGGACGCGGGCAACAGCACGCTGGGAACGGCGTATGTGACGGGGATTGGGCAAGGCTCGCTGGCGGTGATGGTGCCGGGTGCGGTGAGCATCGTGGCGGGCCAGGTGGGCGAGTGGACGATGGTGAACGATGGCGGCCCGGCCACCCAGGCGGACGTTTATTTGCCCTCGGGTGTGGCGGTTGATGGCGCGGGAAACTTATTTATCGCGGACTCGCACCATAACCGGGTGCGCGAAGTATTTGCCGCGGGCGCGAATGCAGGAACGATTACGACGGTGGCCGGAGACGGCAGCGCAGGCTATGACGGGACGTCGATGGTAGCCAAGGCGACATCACTGAATCAGCCGGGCGGCGTAGCGGTGGATGGGGCGGGGAATTTGTACATTGCGGACACGAACAACAACGTGATCCGCAAGGTGAATTTGACGACGGGGAGCATTGTGACCGTCGCGGGCAACGGATCGCCTGGCTACACGGGCGATGGAAACGCGGCAACGGCGGCAACGCTGAATTCGCCTGAAGGCGTGACGGTGGATGCAGCCGGCGATTTCTATATCGCGGACACGAACAACAACGCAGTGCGGGAAGTTGTGGCGGCGACAGGCAATATCGCAACGATTGCAGGCGATGGGACGGGGGTGCCGGGATTCGCAGGCGACGGGGGGCTGGCGATCCACGCCACGCTGAACGCGCCGTTTGGTGTGGCGCTGGATTATGCGGGGAATCTGTACATTCCTGACTCGGGCAACAATCGTGTGCGCATGGTGAATACGAGCGGCAACATCAGCACTTTTGCCGGCAACGGAACGCCGGCTTATCTGGGGGATGGCGGAACGGCAACGTCGGCAGAGCTTTATTCGCCGCTGGGTGTGGCGTGCGATCCGGCCGGGAACGTCTACATCGCCGACGCGCGCAACTATGTTGTGCGGAAGGTCAACGCGGTTTCGCTGACGATAACGACCATTGCCGGAACGAACGCTGACGATAACTATATTGACGGGAAGTCGGACTTCACGTACGGCAACGGACAGAATGGCGACGCATTCACTGGGGGAGGGATCGCGACCGGCGCCGGGATCTACGCGCCGTACGGCGTTGCGGTAGACGCGGGCGGAAATCTGCTGATCGCGGAATACTTCGACCATTTGATTCGAAAGGTTTCTGCTGATTCGGCAACGCTGTTCTTCCAGCCGGAATTGTGGACGAACCAGGTGAGTTCGCCGCACACCCAGACCGTTGAAAACGACGGAAATGCGGCGCTGACATTTTCAGCGATGACGCCAGACGCGAATGCGGCGTTGGCTGCGGCCAACTCGACATGCAGCCTGACGAGCAACGTTGCAGTGGATGCGAGTTGCCTGGTGGCGGCTGAATTTGCGCCGACGAGCACGGCCAATCCGTTGCCGAACCCGCTGGTGGGGAACGTGAACCTGACGGGAAATTCGGCGGATTCGCCGCTGAATATTTCGGTGGTGGGCGAGGCGCTGGGGCTGAACGGCGCGATCGTGACGCTGAGCTCTACGCAGAACCCTTCGGTTTACGCGCAGGCAGTGACACTGAACGTGAGCGTGAAGCAGGATCCGAACTCAACGAAAGGAACGCCGACCGGGACGGTGACGTTCACGGATACGTTCCAGGGAACAACGAACCCGATCGGCACGACGCAGACGCTGAACGCGAGCGGCAATGCCGGCCTGCAGCTGACGAACCTGGCGGTGGGGACGCATGTGATCACGGCGAATTACAGCGGCGATACGTACTACAGCGGTGCAGCGTCGAACCCGTTGTCGCAGGTAGTGCAGGAACAGGTCACGGTGACGATTGCCAGCTCGAGCGCGAATGACACTTCGGCATACGGGACGAATGTGATTTTCACGTCGACGGTTTCGGTGTCGGGGGGAATTGCAGCGTCGGGATCGGTTTCGTTCTATAACGGGGCGACGTTCCTGGGCAGCGGGACGCTTAATGGCAATATTGCGACCTACGCAACGGCGAATCTGCCGGTGGGGGGCAATCCGATTACGGCGAACTACACGGATACGAACAACGTAACCGGGACGTCGTCGGTGCTGACGCAGATCGTGGAACAAACGACGGCGACCACGGTGGCGTCGAGCGCGAATCCGTCGATTCACGGGACGCCGGTGACGTTGACGGCGGTGGTGACGGCGACGGGGACGGTGGTGCCCACGGGAACAGTGACGTTCCTGGATGGGTCGACGCCAATAGGGACGGGAACGCTGACAGCGGCGGGACCGACAACGGCAGCGGCGACGTTCCAAACCTCGACACTGACGGCGGGAACGCACGCGATCATCGCGGCCTATGGTGGGGACACGAATGATTTCTCCAGCACGTCGGTGGCGATATCGCAGGTGGTGAACATCGCTTCTTCAGCGACAGCGATTGCGGCGAGTGCGAATCCGTCGATTGCGGGTAAGGCGCTTACACTGACGGCGACGGTGACGACCAACGGCGGAACGGCTGCCGGGACGGTGAATTTCTACAACGGTGGGACGTTGCTGGGCGCGGGCACGCTGAACGGTGTTGGCGTGGCGACGTTCACTACGTCGACGCTGCGAGTGGGGAGCTACTCGATTACAGCGACGTACGTGGGCGACTCGAATGACACGGGCAGCACATCCGCGGCGCTTTCGCTGACGGTGAGTCAGGCGACTACGGCAGTGAGGCTGGTGACGAGTAATTCAACGGTTCAGGTGACCGGTCCGGTGAGCTTTACGGCGACGGTGACCGGGAACGGCGGAGTTGCGACGGGCAACGTGACGTTTATGGATGGACCGAACACGCTGGGCTCCGTGGCGATGAACGCGAGCGGCGTGGCAACATACACCACATCGTCTTTGACGGTGGGCACGCACAACATCACCGCGGTGTATGGCGGCGATGCGAACGACGCGGGGAGCACATCGACCGGAATTACGGAGAAGGTGACGGCGTATGCGACGCAGACGTCACTGGCGGCTTCGGCGACGAGCATCAATACGGATCAGGAGCTGACGCTTCTGACGACGACCACATCGAGCAACGGTGGGGCGGCGACCGGAACCATTACCTACATGAATGGGACCACGACGCTGGGATCGGCGACGGTAGGCGTGAACGGAACAGCGACGTTCAGTCTGAATCCGGCGGCGGGGCAGTACAGCATCACGGCGCACTACAGCGGCGACGCGTTGAATGCGCCATCGGTATCGAACGCGGTGACGGTGACGGTATCGCTGGCGACGGAGTTCACGATTGCCCTGAATCCGACGTCGCTCAGCATTCCGACGACGAAGTCGGCACAGGTGACGATCAATCTGGGTTCGCAGGATGGATTTACGGACAAAATTGCGCTGGGGTGCGATTCGCTGCCGTATTCGGTGACCTGCAACTTTGCGACGAACGACGTGACGCTCAGCAAGAATGGCACGGCGTCGGTGGTGCTGAATGTGGATACAAATTCTCCGCTGGCGTCGGGGTCGCAGGCGAAGAACGAGAGTCCGTTCGGCGGCAGCGGCATGCTGGCGGCGTGCGTGTTCCCGGGCGCGGCGCTGTTCGGGTTCGCCTTCTGGCGGTTCCGGAAGAATGCGGCTGCGCTGCGGATGCTGGTGGTGATCGGGATGCTGGCAGGGACGACGTTCCTGATGACGGGCTGCGGCGGGTTCTCATTGAACAGCGCGAAGCCAGGGAACTATGTGATCCAGGTGACGGCAACCGGTACGCAGACAGGCATAACGCACGTGGCTAACCTGACGGTGACGGTGACCCAGTGAGCGGAGTTGGAAACATGACGCATCGCAAATGGGTGACCTGGGCTCTGTTCGTGGCCGCATTGCTGAGCGCAGGCGCGAGCGCGCACGCGCAGTCTCCGGAAGCGGCGACGGGGGACTGGTCGTCGCTGGCGGTGGGAGGAAGCTTCAACGCGAATCGTCTGCAGTACGGGCAGCACTGGCTGCTGGGCGGAACGGCGTTTGTCGACGCGAACTTTACTTGGCATTACGGGATCGAAGGCGAGACGAACTGGGAAGTGTTTCGCCAGTATGAGAAGACCCATGCGACGACGTATCTGGTCGGGCCGCGGTATCAGCTCGCGGGCATGGGACAGAACGCGCAGTGGCGGCCGTATGTGAAGTTCCTGGCGGGGGATGGGTATTTTGACTTTCCCTATCACTACGCCTGGGGCAACTACTTTGTGATGGCGCCGGGTGGGGGGATGGATTACCGGGTGAACTCGCGGATCCGGTTGCGGATGTTCGATGTGGAGTATCAGTACTGGCCTGGGTTCACGTATGGATCGATGACAAACCTCAGCGTGAGCGCGGGTGTGCGGTATCGGATTCGGTAAGCGCCGGAATTGTACGACTGATTGAAAGAGGATTTATGCCAGGGTTCTTCAAACGTGTACAGGATTTTGCAGTTTTTGGTGGGGTAGTATGCGCTCTGGTGGCGACTGAGCCGGTGCGCGCGCAGGAAGCGATGACGGCGGTACCGCAGACTCGAAACGCGGTCGCCGTCTCGCCCTCCGATTCATTGACCGCGAGACCGAGCCACGAGGCGACGTTTACGGCTTTCGTGCAGGAGATCGGGCTGGACGATCTGGCGGCACGCAAAGAAACGATCACAGGCGAAAAGCAGGCGCGCGTGGACTGGAGCCGGTTGAATCATGCGTCGATCGGGCTGACGGACGACGAGTGGGCGACTGCGTACTCGATTCTGCTGGATGGCAGCGAGAAGGTCGCGGCGTGGAGCGACGAGATGCAGGACTCGCTGGGCTGGAAGGACGGGCGATTCCAGGGAGATCGCGGGACACGGGCAACGGAACAGACGGCACGTTTCGATGCGCTGAGAGATCGTGGCAATGCCATCGTGGATGAGACGATGACGCTACTGCTGCAGAAGCTGGGCGACGATGGATTCAACCGGCTGGATACTTTCGTGTATCGGCGCGAGGGCGGGGAGAGGATGGTCGATCGGAGTCCGATTCGGAGAGGGCGGACGGAGACGGCTGAAGTGACGTTGCAAGGTCAGGGTCCCGCACAAGAATAGCGGCCTAATTGCGGAACTGGTTTTATTCCGAAGGCGGTTGGGGCGGCTCTGTGGCGGCCGGCGGAGCTTCTTCGTTTGCGGATTCCGGTTGGGGCGCTGGGGCGGCGACGGACGCCGGCACGGCGGGCTGCGCTGGAAGGATCTGGACAAGCGAAGGTTCTGGTGGCGGAGCCTGCGCCATTGCGGCTTCATGCTGCGCGCGGGCGGCTGCGTCGATGTCGACGGGAATGCCGGCGGGGATAATTTCCGTGTAGCCGTATTTGTGTTTCAGGTCGCTGGTGATGCGAACCACGAAGTAAAGCAGGAACAACGAGACGAGGACAGCGAAGGCTGAGCCTTCGGGACCCTGGCTGCCGCCGGTGATCCACGCGGGGCCGTTGGCGTTGGTGGCGACGACGGGTGAGTAGCCCATGGAGCCTGAGACGGGCAGGCCGAAGAGCATGCTCATGGTGGCGATCCACGCAAAGTGGAGTCCCCAGCCGACCCAGAGGGCACGAGTACGGAGGACTGCGAGGGCGAGCGCGAGTCCCAGAGAGAAGGAGACGAGCACCGAGGCGGTGGTGGTGGGCGCGGCGTGCGTGCGCCAGATGGCGTAGATGACGGCCATGAAGAAAGCGCCGAGGCCTGGTCCCATGGCTTCGACCAGGCGGAGGAAAGGATAGCCGCGGAAGGCGATTTCGACGCCGAAGGTGCCGGCAGCGAGCGCGATGAGGTCGAGAACCGCGACGGCGTATTGGTGTGCGTTGGTGAAGGTGGTGATGACGAGGCCACCGATAAGGGCAACGGGCAGGACACAGGCGAGGACGCCTGCCCAGCCGAGTGCTGCTCCGAGCGCGAACTCGCGTGCCCAGCCGGGACGGGGAGCGAGGCCGGTGGCTTTGGCGGAATCCATGCGGCGCTGGCCGATGCGGCTCATGGCCCAGTAGCCGGTGACGAGGAGGAAGAGGAGGAGGATTCGATAGATCGGCTCTTCGAAATCGCCGGAGCTGAGGCCTTCGGAGGCGCGGGAGGCGACGAGGTCGGAAAAGAGAAACCAGGCGGCGGCGACGAGGAACCACAGCAGCGCGGAGAAGCGTTGGAGAAAGCTCACGCGGTTGCTCCGTTAAAAAATGAGGCGCGGTGAAGGGAAATCATCAGGGCTAATTCGATGCCTGCCTGCGATCAGGTGGTGTAGAACTGGGCGATGTTGCGGAACTTGTCGTAGCGGCGGCGGAGAAGCTCGTCGAGGGGAAGCGCTGTGAGTTCGTTGAGGTGCCAGCGGAGCTTTTCGGCGAGGAACTCGGCGGCTCCGGCGGGATCGGCGTGGGCGCCACCCGGAGGCTCGGGAATGATGTCGTCGACGCACCCGAGGCCGTGGACGTCGGTAGCGGAAATGCGCATGGCTTCGGCGGCTTTGTCCTTGAAAGAGGCGTCGCGCCAAAGGATGGCGGCGCATCCTTCAGGGGGAATGACGGAGTAGATGGCGCTCTCGAAGATGAGGACGCGGTCGGCGACGGCGAGGCCCAGCGCGCCGCCGGAGCCGCCTTCGCCGGTGATGACGGCGACAATGGGAACGCGGAGGCGGGACATTTCGCGCATATTGCGGGCGATGGCTTCGGCCTGGCCGCGCTCTTCAGCGCCGACGCCGGGATACGCGGCAGGCACGTCGATGAGGGAAAGCACGGGGCGGGCGAATTTCTCGGCAATTTTCATGCAGCGGAGTGCTTTGCGATAGCCCTCGGGGTTGGGCATGCCGAAGCGGCGGCTGACTTTATCTTTGGTGGAGCGGCCTTTGAGGTTGGCCAGGACCATGATTTCCTGACCGTCGAAGCGGGCCATGCCGCACGCCATCGCGGGATCGTCGCCGAAGGAGCGGTCGCCGTGAATCTCACTGTAATCGGTACAAATCCGCTCGATGAAGTCCATGGGGTAAGGCCGTTGGGGGTGACGCGCCAGCTCGGTTTTCGCCCACTCCGGAGAAACCGACGGCGGATTGATCTCGGGCTGATCGCTCATAGAGGGAGGAGGTCCGAGATTGATTGTATGGGTGTGGGAGAGAGGGGGCAAATGGGCGCGCTAAGCGATCGATGGAGAAGGGAGGGGCAGCTTCAGGGCGGCAGGATGAGGGATGGGAGGGGCTGAGGGGTTTGATTTCCTGAAACGGGACAGGGCAGTACTTTGGGGCAGGCCCGGAGGTGAATCGCATGGATGTTTGGATCACGGAAGACGAAGCTTCTTGCTGTGGGGTGAACCTGGTGTTCTGCTTTTGGGGTGTGGGTGTGGGTGTGGGTGTGGGTGTGGGGTGTGGGTGTAGGGGTGGGTAGGCGTGGGGTCGCGGTTGGGGTGGGTTCTCGGGGGGGGATGTTTTCCCGGGGTTTTTTGCTGTGGCAGGCGATCGGGGTTGCTGGTTGGCAGTGGCCGCGATGGTGCGGAGGCCGCATCAGAAAGGTGCGGAGGAGCAGATGCGAAGCAAACAGGTGGAGGAACGGCCGAGGACTTACGTTTTGATCTTCGATACGGGGGATGAACTGGCGGCGGGGCTGAAGCAGTTCGCGCAGTCGGAGAAGTTGGCGGGGTCGAGTTTCAAGGCGATAGGAGCGCTGGAGTCGGTGAAGCTGGGATGGTTCAACTGGGAGACGAAGAAGTACGAGACGGCGGTGGATCTGGACGAGCAGGTGGAGTTGCTGTCGCTGATTGGAGACATTGCGCTGAAGGATGGCGAGCCGCAGGTGCACGCGCATGTGGTAGTGGGACGGCGGGACGGGTCGGCGCATGGCGGGCACTTGCTGGAGGCGAAGGTGCGGCCGACGTGTGAGGTGGTGCTGACGGAGAGCCCCGAGCATTTGCGGAAGGAGATGGATGCAGAGTCTGGGATTGCGCTGATTCGGGTTTAGAGGGTGGCGAGTGGGGTGGCACCGGTGGATTGTGTGCGTCGCATTTTCGACTGGCCGGCCGACAGCCGAAAACGACAAGTTGGTAGCGACCAACCTTCCTGAATGACTTGGCTAAGGTCGGGATAAGTGTGTGAATTCCATCACAGACTTGGTTGCCGCAATTTGCGAAAATCCTTTATCTCGCAATCCGATGAGGGAATGTCAAATGAGAGTCACGCCACGCAGCGTGGTTAGTATAATTCTCTGGGTTTTTCCAGTACTTGGTGTTGCACAGGCCGTTAAGACCTACAAGCACGCCTCTGCATATCAGGTGGCCATTCTGGACCAGAATCTCCGCGTAGAAACGGGGAGCGATGTAACCCTGGCCAAGAACATGACAGATGCGAAACTCGGCCCCGGCGGCCAGGGCATCCACCTCCTGCACACTGACGCCGGGGATTACCGTGTGGAAGCTCCTGTCAACAAGGGCCTGACGTTTCTCTCAGCAATGGGCTCGAACGCATACAACCCTGCGAAGACCTACCACAACAAGTGGTTTCTGGATAACGTCCAACCAGGCACCAAGGTTCTTTTCTCTTCCGAGTGTGCAAAGCCGAACAAGAAACATCCGAACGATGCGGTTCGATGTACCTTTTATTTTCCCGATCCGGACAGTTCCGATCACGAATATGCAACGTTGGGAGATTTCACGCCGTTTACGGCAGGCGATGGAAGCAACATACAGAAGACTGCCAACACGCTTTTGCGGCACCGGCAAGCTGAAAGCCGATGTTGAAGCTCAACTCTGCGGCGGAGCGCCAGCTCCGACACCAGCGTCAGCTTCTACTCCCGTTCTGGCTCCAGCGCCAGTTCCTCACCAGCGGTAGGTTTAAATTTCACAGGGAGAGCCGGACAATAGTGCGATGAAGTTTATCCACAATGCAACTGGGTGCTGTTCAGAGCCCTCCTCTGGTTCTGGTGCATCAGCAGCAGCGGCATAAGGGTGATTAGCGGCGATACATTCTCAGGGTGGGATTTTATTTCCCTGAAATGCGCGATGGAATCGGACAGAAACCGCGGGCTCTTCTGACTTTAATTGTCGCGGCGGTTGCGCATGTAGACTTCGAATTTTTTGGCGGCGCGGCGGCGTTTCCACCGGTAGTAACGGTTGCGGAGGCCGAAGGCGGTTTCGCTGCCGGCGTGAGCGAATCCGCGGCGCGGGGAAAATTTAAGGTAGAGGAATCCGAACAGGGCGCCGCCGAGTTGCGCGAAGGCGAAGGCTCGCTGCGCGGAGAAAAGCATGGCCAGCGCAATGAGCATGTAGACGGCGACCAGGTATTTGGCCTTGATGGTGAGGGGAAAGGGAAACATCATGAAGGGCGTGTCGGCATAGAGGACGCCGATGGCGATGAGCAGGCCGAAGATGCCGCCAAAGCAGCCGTAAAGGACGACGCCGGAGCCGGGCATGACGAGGGCGAGGGCAACGGCGGTGAGGCCGGCGCCGAAGACGGACACAAAGAAGAGCTCGGCCAGCCAACGGGCGCCGTTCATGCTCTCGAGCATGCTGCCGAGGAACCAGAGGGAGAGCAACTCAAAGGCGGTGGCGAGGATGGCGGAGCCGGGATGGATGATGCAGTAGGTGAGGAGCTGCCAGATCCAGAAGTGATGCAGGACGAGCTCAGGGTCGAGGGCGAGGAAGGCGGCGATTCCGAGCGCAAGATTTTTCGCGACGACGCCGAGGATGAGCAGGCCGAAGTAAGAGCCGAGGTTCCAGAGGATGAGGGAGCGGGTGAACCCGCGGAAATCGGGAAAGCCGAGGACGCCGCTGGAAAGACGGGGCACAGGGGATATTGTCTCATTGGGGGCGAGCGTCGCTGAGCGTGATGATGGGGTGGTAGGCTGGCGGGAATGAAGTTGGGCTTGAGCGCGGTGTTGTTGGCGACGGTGGCGGCTGGAGCGCAAACGACGGGGATAACCGGCACGGCGCGGGCTGGCGCTGCGGGATCGCCGGCGGTCCAGACCTATACAAATCCTGGACTGCATTTGACGTTTCAATATCCGGCGGACCTGACGCCAAGGGATGCGGCTGCAGTGACGCTGGTGGGCAAGCGCATGTTATTTGGCGGGGATGAGGAGGCGGATCCGGACCATCCAGGGACCGATACGTGCACGAAGGTGTTGCTCTCTGTGGGGAAGGGCAACGAGGGGGGCGGAGCAACTGGCGGAGTTTGGGTTAGGGTCGGATTGCTGGACGTGGATGCGCGGTGTTTTCCTGCGCAGGTATTTAAGAACAAAAAGACGATCGATCCGCTGCTGCGGAATCTGGTGAAGCAGGGGACGACGGTGATGGGGATGATGCCAGTGGAGCAGCCGGCGGCGTACGTGCTCGAGGGGCACAGGGCGAGCTTTTGCGCGGCACAGGGCCAGCCGCTGACGGACAGTGATCTGCAAACCGGTGGGGAGCAGATGATGGGTGCGGTGGTTGTGGCAGTCGAGGGGCACCTGGTGGGATGGGTACTTGAAACCAACGATGCTGCGACGTTCAACCAGCTGTTGGGGAGCCTGGTGGATTTGGGGACAGGCAAGCCGGAGAGGCTTTTTCCTGCGGAAGTGAGGCAGAGAGCAGGGAGTAGTTAGCAGGGAGTAGCCAGCAGGGGAGTGGAAGGCGGAGTTGGGTTGGGACCGCGCAAGTGGACGGCGCTTCAATCACCACACTCATCCTGCCGCCATGGCCTGGCCTCGCAGGAACCCCATCGCAAAACCATGGACCTCCAAAGTCAAATGAGTACAGATCGATGGCGAGGGAAAGATCAGGCCAGGTACTATCGCATTCGAAATGACGTTTCGGGCAGCCGAGGCACCGCGCAACCGCCGATGCCAAGGGTCGCCAGGGGCGATAATGGGCGCAATTGCCTCGCGTCCTGATTTAAAGAAGGTTGGCCTGCTGTGTGATTTAGCTCACATTCGGGGCGGGGCCGGGTTCGGATAATGAGGGCAGTGGGGCCGGAATCCGGGCGTTATTTATACTTTTAGTAATCCCTGGATTGCGCTCCCCACTGAGATTTCCCTATGTTTCTCCTCTGGTTACGCATCGCGGCAGGTTTGTACGGGGTCGCCAGTCTGCTGGCGATACCGGCGGTGCTTGGAAACCATCCGAGAGGACACCGTTACTGCCTGCCGGTGGCGATGGGGGGCTGGTTCTTCCATCTGGTGGCGACGGTGGAGATGCTGGCGGCGGCTCATCATCTGATTCCAGTATTGACGGTGGAGATTGTTTCGACGCTGGCGCTGGCGATTGTCGGAGTCTTCCTGTTCACCTTTTTCGTTTACCGGACGATTTCGTTTGGGCTGTTTGCTCTCCCGTTGGCATTCCTGCTGACGGTGGTTCCGGCGATTGGGCCTGAGCGGTACACGTTTGGATCGCCGATGGTGCGCAACGGGTGGATCGCATTCCATGTGGTGATGCTGCTGGTGGCGTATGCGGCGCTGGCATTCAGCATTCTTTCCAGCTTTTTGTATCTGATTCAGGAAAAGCGGCTGAAGAGCAAGGATTGGGCGAAGGCGGGATTGGGGATTCGCAAGAAGACGCGGCCGCGCGGATTTCTGACGTGGCTACCGCCGCTGGCGACGATGGACCAGGTAACGCAGAGCACGCTGCAGCTTGGCTTCGTGTGCATGACGGTGGGGTTGTTTGCCGGATCTGTGGTCGCGCAGGAGCAGGTGGGGGTTGGCTACTTCGCCGATCCGAAGGTTCTGCTTTCGTTTGTGATGTGGGGCCTGTACGTGGTGATCCTGTTCGTGCGGCGGAGTGTGGGGATGCGCGGGCGGAGGGCGGCCTGGATCACGTCAAGTGTTTTTGTGGTGATGCTGTGTGTGTGGGCGGCGAATAAGCTGAGCGGGGTCCATAGTTCCGCCCATGGATTTGGACTGAAATGAGATTTCTGGTGACAGGTCTGAACCACACCACGGCGCCGGTGGAGCTGCGCGAGCGGCTGGCTATCGGCAGCGACGCGTTACCGGACGCGACGCGGGCGTTATTGGCATCGCCGGGCGTGAAAGAGGCAATGATCCTCTCGACCTGCAACCGGGTGGAACTGCTGGTAGCGCATAACGGCCTGGAACCGCAGCTGCCGGGATTTCTGGCGGATCATTTTTCGCTGGACCGGTCGGCACTGGAGCCTCACCTGTATCGGTATCAGGATGAAGAGGCGGTGCGGCACATGTTCCGCGTGGCGGCTAGCCTCGATTCGATGGTGGTGGGCGAAGCGCAGATTCTGGGGCAGGTGAAGCAGTCGTGGACGGTGGCGCGGGAACTTGGGGCGGTGAAGGGGCCACTGGACAAGCTGCTGCAGGGAGCGTTTTCGGCAGCGAAGCGGGTGCGGACGGAGACGGAGATTGGGTCGTCGTCGGTGTCGATTGCGTCAGTGGGCGTGGACCTGGCGCGGCGGATATTCGGATCGCTCGAAGGCAAGAAGATTTTGATTATCGGGGCCGGCAAGATGAGCGAGCTGGCGGCGCGGCATCTGATGCAGCACGGCGCGGACTCGATTATGGTGGCGAACCGCACGCACGATCGGGCGCTGCGCCTGGCGGAGCAGTTTTTGGGGCAGGCGATCCGGTTTGAAGATCTGGACGAGCGGGCGCACGAGGCGGACATCATTATTACGTCGACGGGATCGGCGGAACAGATTATTGGCATGGCGACGGCGCAGCAGATTCTGCATCGGCGAAAGAACCGGCCGGTGTTCGTGATTGATATTGCGGTGCCGCGGGATGTGGACCCGAAGGTGAATCAGCTGGAGGGGATGTTCCTGTACGACATTGACGATCTGCAGCAGGTGGCGGCGTCGCACCTGGTGGATCGGGGAAAAGAGGCAGCGCGGGCCGAGGCGATTATCGCGGAGGAGACGGAGCGCTTCCGGCGGCGAATTCGGACGATCGATATCGCGCCGGTGCTGGTGGATGTGCAGGGAACGGCGGAGGAGTTGCGCCAGACTGAGCTGCACAGGCAGCGGCAGCTGTTACAGTCGCTAACGCCGGCGCAGCAGGCGGCGGTGGAATCGCTGACGCGCGGGCTGATGAACAAATTTATGCACATGCCATTGCAGGCGCTGAAGGCTGCGGCGCGAGACGGGGATGCGGCGGCGCTGGAGACAATCCGGGGGATGTTCGAGCCCTATGGGCATAAAGAGGACGGCGCGAGCGGTGAACCTGGTGCGCCGGACGATACGAACGAGGCGGAAAAGCGCAAGGACTAAAGTCCGACAATTGCGGGAGCTTTTGGCGCGACTGAAAAGCTTGCGAAAACGTTCTGAATGGAGAACCCCCCCTCAGCGGCTGAAGCCGTGATCGCTTTGCAGGTCTACGGCACGGCTAAAAGCCGTGCCCCTTCAAACCAAGCCTCTTCGCAGTTGTGCTAAAAGCCGTGCCCCTTCAAAACAGGCCTTTTCGCAGCTGTGAAGTCGTGCCCTGATTCAAAGACGTCACTGCAGGAGCTTGCGGCTGACGCGGTATGCTGATTCTCATGCCCGAGTTCCCCATCAATTCACGATCCGCTGCAGTGAACGGCGTTCTGCGCATTGGATCGCGGGGGTCGAAGCTCGCGTTGTGGCAGGCGAACCACATTGCGGATCGGCTGCGCGGGGCGGGGCATGAAGTCGCGATTGAAATTATCAAGACACTGGGCGATGCCATGCAGCATGTTCCGTTTGCAGAAGTGGGTGGGACGGAGCGCGATGCGAAGGGGATGTTCACGAAAGAGATTGAGGAGGCGCTGTTCGAGGGGCGCATCGATCTGGCCGTGCATAGTTTGAAAGATCTGCCGACGGAGCTGGCGGAGCCGTTTACGATTGCGGCGATTCCGGAGCGGGTGGATCCGCGAGACGCTTTTGTTTCGGTGCGGTACGCGAGCTTTGAGGCGCTGCCGCAGGGAGCGCGGATTGGGACGAGCAGTTTGCGGCGGCAGGCACAGTTGAAGTCACAGCGGCCGGATGTGGAGTGCGTGGAATTTCGCGGAAACGTGGACACGCGGTTGCGCAAGCTGGCCGAGGGACAGGTGGACGCGATCATTCTGGCAAGCGCGGGACTGGAACGGCTGGGGCTGACGGCGCATCGGCGGGAATGTTTTTCGCCGCTGATTCTTTGCCCGGCAGCGGGGCAGGGCGCACTGGCAATTGAGGCGCGAGCGGGCGATGAGCGGACGCTGGCGGCGCTTTCGTTTTTGGACGATGAGGCGACGCGGTATGCGGTGACGGTGGAGCGGGCCGCGCTGGCGGGGTTGGGCGGCGGATGCCAGGTGCCGATTGGGATCCATTGCTTCCGTGGCGATGAGGGGTACAGCGTGATTGCTGCGGTGGCGGTGCCGGATGGGTCGGAGGTGCTGCGGGTGGTGCTGGACCGGCAGATGGATGTGGAGGCCGAGGCGCTGGGGCGCAAAGTGGCGGGACGGTTGCTGGAACAGGGTGCGGCTCGGCTGCTGGGTGCGGGGGCGCCTGAGTCGGGCTCACCGGTAGCAGGGGCTTAGTGGCTTGACATGAAAGAAAAGCCCGCAGGGGCCGAAGCCCCTCTTTCATCTGGAGGAGAAACGGCACGAGTGAACTCGTGCCCTGATACAAAAACGGAATCGCGAGACGAGGGTCGACTGCCTTTGGCGGGGCGGAGGATTTTGGTCACGCGGGCGCGGCATCAGGCAGGACAATTATCAGAAAAACTCAGGGAGTTGGGGGCTGAGGTCGTGGAGATTCCTGCGATCGAGATTGTGCCGCCGGAGTCGTATGCGGATTTGGACGGAGCGCTTGGGAATTTGGGCCAGTATGCGTGGCTGATTGTGACGAGCGCGAATGGCGTTGAGGCTCTGGCCGGGCGGATGCGGGTGTTGGGGGTCGCTGCTGATGCGTTTGCGGGGTTAAGAATTGCGGCGGTGGGATCGGGGACGGCTAGGGCGCTGGAGGGGTTGGGGCTGAAGGTGGCCGTGACGCCGGCGGAGTATGTGGCGGAGTCGTTGGTGGAGGCGCTCGGCCATCGGGTGCGGGGGCAGCGGGTGCTGCTGGTGCGGGCGATGGTGGCGCGGGATGTGATTCCGGATGCGCTGCGGGCGGGCGGCGCTGCAGTGGATGTGGCGGATGGGTATCGGACCGTGATTCCGGATCGATCTGTAACAGAGGTAGGCACGATTTTCGGATCGGGCGGGCATGGGGTGGATGCGGCGACGTTTACCAGCTCATCGACGGTGACCAATTTTCTGAATTTGCTGCGAGCGGCAGGTGTTGGGGTTCCGCGGGATTTGCGGGCGGTGTCGATTGGGCCGATTACGAGCCGGACATTGCGGGAAAACGGATGGGAACCGACGGCGGAGGCCAATCCTCACGATCTGGACGGGCTGGTGGCGGCGGTGGTGCAGGCGCATTCCCGAGGTTAAAGCTCGTTATGGCCGAGCTGATTCCACGGACTGAAGCCCGTGGCTTCTACCGTAGTGCTGCTTCGCAGCACGCTAGCATCAACACGCAGCGGCAGCACCCAAGGCGCCACATAGGTTTCGTTCAGGATCAGTGCTGTACGGGGACGGTGAAGTGGCCGCCGCGGATGGACGCTAGTTCGGGAGTGGATTTCTGGCTGAGCTTTGTAGGCAGGGGCTTTCCGCCGAGGGTATTGGGAGCGGTGGGGTTGGACCAGAGGGCACCGACTTCGATTTTCTTTGGTTGCTGCGCGATCAGATTGTGATCGAGCATGCGCTGCTTGTCGACGTAGGCAGCGATGACGCGCGCTGCGAGGCGACCGGCGAGGCGGCCATGTTCGCCAGCTTGAAAGAGCACGCAGACGGCAATGTCAGGGTTGCGGCGCGGAGAGAAGCCGACGAACCAGGCATTGTCATTGACGGAATGGGCATGGCCGAGTTTAGCGGCGAGCGCATTGCTCATGGTCTGGGCGCTGCCGGTCTTGCCGGCAAAATCGATGCCTTCAAGATGCGCGCTGTTGTCGGTCCCGATTGGAGTGGGGACGAGGGCCATAGCGTCGGTAATAGTCTCCCAGATGGCAGGAGCCATGGGGACGGTGGAGTCGCCGGAGCCGGTGTAGGAATCGAGGATGGCCTGACGGACATCGGGCTTGAGCTCGTCGGGAAAAACGACGTGAGGGCGGCGAAAAGCGCCGCCGGAAGCAATGCCAGCGATGGCTCGCACCATCTGGATCGGAGTAGCTGCGACGGCACCCTGGCCGATGCCGACCGACGTCACTTCGCCCGGATACCATTTCTGGTGGTAGTTCTTCATTTTCCATTCGGCAGAGGGCATGGTCCCGGACACTTCGTCGGGCAGATCGATGCCGGTTCTGGACCCCATGCCGACTTTGTGGGCCCAGAACGCGATCTTGTCGATGCCGAGACGGGCGGCGAGGGTATAGAAGAAGACGTCGCAGGACTGATAAATGGCCTTATCGATATTGACCGGGCCATGACCGGTCTTGACCCAGCAGCGCTGATAAGTGCCGAAGAGATTGACGCCGCCGGAGCAATGCACGTTCATATCCTGGGCGACGCCTTCTTCGAGTCCGGCAAAAGCCATGATGATTTTGAAGGTAGAGCCGGGAGCGAGCTGCGCCTGGATGGCCTTGTCCATGAGAGGGTGCTCGGGATCGGTAAGGTATTTATTCCAGGAATCGCGGCTGATGCGGACGGCGAACTGGTTGGGATCAAATACAGGGCGGCTGACGAGCGCGAGGACCTCGCCGGTGTGAGGATCGATGGCGATCATGGCGCCATTGCGGTTGCCCAGAGCATTTTCGGCGGCGCGCTGGATATCGAGATCAATGGTGAGGCGAATGCTTTGGCCGGGTTTGGCGGGCTCGGTGCCGAGGTGACCGACTTCGCGGCCGTGGCTGTCGACGACGACGTCTTCGGAGCCGTCTTCTCCGCGGAGGATGCCGTCGTAGGAAGCTTCAACGCCGGAGCGGCCGACGACGTCGCCGGGCTCATACATGGCGTAGCGCGGGTCGTTGAGCATTTCTTCGCTGACTTCGCCTACGTAGCCGATGAGGTGGGCGGCGAATCCGTCACGAGGGTAGAGGCGGCGTTGTTCCTGAATGGTGTCGAGCTCGGGTAACTCGTCTTTGTGGGCTTCGATGAACTCTTCTTCGTCGGGTGTGATGTCCTGGCGGAGGGGGAGCGGCTGATATTTAGGCGCCAGTTTATAGCGTTTGAGGATCGCGTCGATCTGGTCGGTGGTCATGTGGAGACCGCGCGCGATGAGGGGCAGGTCGGGGGTGATGTCGTGACCCTGTTCGCGGACGAGGAAGCAGGAGACGGAGGGGTAGTTGTCGACGATGAGGCGGCCTTCGCGGTCGAAGATTTTGCCGCGGGGGGCGAGGATCGGGACTTTGCGGATGCGATTGGCTTCAGCGAGGGCGTGGTAGTTCTGACCGCCGACCACCTGGAGGCGCCACAGGCCGAAGACCAGAATCGCCATAACGATGGCGATGATGTACTGGATTGCGGCGAGGCGGACACCGGGCAGCTTTTCTTCGCGATTGATCACGGTCGAGGGAGACTCCGAAGGCCTGTAACCTCAAGAAAAACGAGCCTCATCAGGTGGCAGGGGTGATATAAGGATAGCGCGAAACCAAGCGGCGGCAAGGCGTCTGCCATTTTAGTTGCAGATGCCTGGGGGCGTTGCTGAAACGAGGGTCATGGCCGAACGCAGGAAGGCATCGGCGAAGAAGCCGGGAAGTGGGCGGGAGGGATCGGGAGACGGGCCGGCGAGGTCAGAATTTCTGCCGCCGAGGCCAATCAGCCTGCGCACGCTTGGAGATTATCTGGATCTTTCTCCGGCGACGATCTCGCTGGTGTTGAACAACGCGCCGGGGGTGCGGTCGATTCCGCAGGAGACGCGAGATCGAGTGATTGCCGCGGCGAAGAAATTTGAGTATCGACCGAGCTTTTTTGCGCGGTCGCTGCGGCGCCGGCAGAGTTTTTCAGTGGGGGTGCTGGTTCCGGAACTGAGCGACGGTTACTCGGTGCTGGTGATGAGCGGCATCGAGGAAGTGCTGATCGAGGAGGGTTATTTTTATCTGACGGCGAGCCATCGGCGGAAGGCGGATCTGATCGAGGAGTATCCGGGGTTGCTGATGGATCGGTCGGTAGAGGGGTTTATCGCCATCGACACGGCGCTGCAGCATAGTTTGCCGCTTCCGGTGGTGGCGGTGGCGGCGCACAAGCCGCTGCCGGGCGTGACGCGCATCGTGCTGGATCACGCGCGGGCGGCTGATTTGATGTTGCGGCATCTTTATCAGCTGGGGCATCGGCAGATCGGCTTCATGCGCGGGCAGACCTTCAGCTCGGATTCGGACGATCGCTGGAAGAGCCTGATGGCGGTGGCGAAGGAGCTGGGAATTGAAGTGCAGCCGGATCTGGTGGTGCAACTGGAGCAGAATCTGTCATCACCGGAGCTGGGTTATCCGGTGATTCCGCGCCTCCTGGCATCGCGGCGGCCCTTTACGGCGCTGGTTTCGTACAACGACATTGCGGCGATCGGGGCGATCCGGGCGTTGCGCGATCACGGACTGCGCGTGCCCGAGGACGTATCGGTGATTGGATTCGACGATATTCAGGGAGCGGCGTATCACACGCCGAGTTTGACTACGATTCGGCAGCCATTAAGCAACATGGGGAATACGGCAGCGCGGCTTTTGCTGCAGAGAATCCGGGGGATGAAGGATTATCCCGAAGAGGTGCCGATCGTCCCGGAGCTGATTATTCGGGAATCGACGCTGCCGCCGAACCCAGCGAGGATGAGGAAAAGATAGCGTTCAGCAGAAGGCGTTGAGCGTTGAGAACAGCGCCGATGGGGCGCGGTAGAATCGGCACGCGATGACCAGCCGGCCCAGGTTTTCGGTTTTATGTTTTGGATTTGTGGTGTGCGGCATGGTGACAGTGCTGCCGGGGCCGCTGCTGCCGGTGATGGCGGCGCGATGGGGGCTGCGCGATGTGCAGTCGGGCGCATTTTTTGCGGCGGTATTCGCCGCTTCGACGATAGGGTCGATTTTCTCTCCGCACTGGCTGAGGCGGAATCTGCCGCTGGGGTATGCGTCGATGACGGCGGGGATTTTGTTGCTGGCGGTGGCGGGAAGGACCGCCGCCTCGCTGGGTCCTGCGCTGGCGCTGACAGCCTTTGCGCTGATTGGGCTGGGCATCGGCTTCTCGGTGACGGCGACCAACCTGACGGTTGCGATGACAGCGGAGAGTGGTGCGGGGGAGCGCGCGCGCAGAATTTCATTGGTGAATTTGTGGTGGGGGATGGGGGCAGTGGCTTGTCCATGGCTGATAGCGGCAGCAGAGCGCAACGGATTTCTGCAGGCTTTGTTGTTGCTGATCGCGCTGGGAACGGCGGGGATGTTTGCAGCTCTGTTGCCCCTGTGGCGTGAGCCGGAGTTCGGCGTTGTGGCTGGGGCGCGAGCCTCGCTGGGATCGGAGGCTGGGGTGCTGGCGTTCTTCGCGGCGTTTCTGTTTTTGTACGTCGGCGTAGAGACGGTGGTGGGTGGCTGGATTACGACGTACGCGCATCGGTTCAGCGGGATGACGCTGGTCCATGCGAGCCTGGTGGTGTCGTTGTATTGGATGGCCCTGCTGGCAGGGCGATGGGCGGGATCGATCGCGCTCAGAGGTTTGGGGGAGCGCACGGTTTTGCTGCCGGGTCTGGTTGTGGCGCTGATTGCGACGGTGATGCTGGTGGTACCGCAGGCGACGGCGACGGTGCTGGTGGCAGTGGTGGTGGCGGGAGCGGGGTTTGGCCCTGTGTTTCCTATTGGCGTATCACGGATGCTGGCGCGGGTGCAGGATCATCGCAACACGGGGTGGGTATTTGCGGTAACGGCCAGTGGGGGTGCGGTGTTGCCATGGCTGACGGGACTGATTTCGACGAGGTCGGGATCGTTGCGGGTGGGGTTTGCGGTGCCGGTTGTAGCGCTGGGCGCGATTCTGGCGTTGGCGGCGGGAGAGAATTGGGTGCTGGGCAGGCAAAAGGTTTAAGAGATAGTGCGGTGAGGCGGTCGGATTATTCCTCTGCAAATCAGTTGGTTTGGCGTGGCGGCTCGCGTTGGCCCCAGCAGAAATTCGTGGCTTTGTCTGCGGATTTGTTGTTATTGTAAACAATATCCGTGAGGAGATCCGCATGGCAGACAGGGCCGGCTGGCGTAGTAGTTGTTCTTAACCTGAGTTCTATGGTCTGGTCAGAGGGTGTTGGTTTGTCAGAATGACCGAGAGGAAAAAGTATGCGGCCAGAACAATGGGAGACTTTTAAGCGGGCGGTGCGCCGGGAAAAGCTCGATAAGATCCCGATGGCGCTGATCGTCGACAGCCCGTGGATTCCTGGATATCTCGGGATCAAACACCTGGATTATTTTCTGGATCCGGAGTTGTGGTTCCAGTCGAATCTGAAAATCATGCAGGAGTTTCCGGACATCATCTTTATTCCATCGTGGTGGATGGAGTACGGGATGGCGGCGGAGCCATCGATCCTGGGCGCGAAAATCAAATTCTGGCAGGACAACACACCGAGCGAATATCACACGCTGTATCACCTGGAAGATATCGACGAGTTTCCGGAATATGAAGTTGAGGCGGATGGTTTTGCGGGGCTGACGCTGCATCGGATCGGAATGGCGCGGCAGCGCATTCTGGATGCGGGCTACATTCTGCCCATGGTCACGTCGCGCGGGCCGTTGTGCACGGCGGGATTTGTGCGTGGGACGACGAATTTCATGATCGATCTGGTGGAGAATCCCAAAGGCGCGCATAAGCTGATCGACCTGTGTACGCGTGTGATCATCGACTGGCTGAAGGCGCAGCAAAAAGTGATGGGGGATTCGGTCGAAAGCATTTTCATTCTCGACGACATTGTTGGGTTCATCAACGAAGAGCATTACCTCGAGTTCGCGCACCCCTATTTGAAGCGCATCTGCGATGCGTTTCCGAAGGACTGGGTGAAGCTGTACCACAATGATGCGGAAGTGGATGCATGCCTCGATCACCTGCCGGACACGGGTTTCAACGCGCTGAACTGGGGTAAGCAGCGGCACATCACCGAAGTGAAACGGCGCGTCGGCGACCGAATGTGCCTGATGGGGAATGTGAATCCGCTGGAGATTGCGGTGCGCGGAACGCCGGAAGAAGTAAAGGACGAGACGCTCGAGGTGCTGGAGGGATCGGGCGGCGAGGGGATCATTCTGTCTGTGGGTGGAGGGACGAGCCCGGGAATGCCGCGGGAGAATATCCTGGCGATGCTCGAGGCGCTGGAAGAATTCAACGCAAAGCGTGGCGCGCATGCGGTTGCGAGCGCTGGTTAAGGATCCGGACTGATGCCCGATTACGCGCTGATGAACCAGTATCTGTACGAGGGGAATGCCGCCAGGGTGGAAGAGATGACGAGGGAAGCGCTTGCCGCGGGGCGGACGGCGCAGGAAGTACTGAACGAGGGACTGATTGCGGGCATGAGTGTGGTGGGCGAGGATTTTAAGCACAATGTGCTGTATGTGCCGGAGGTTCTGATCGCGGCTCGGGCGATGAAGGCGGGGATGAGCGTGCTGAAACCTCTGCTGACATCGAAGGACAGCACGACGAGGCCGAAGGGTATTTTGCTGATGGGGACAGTACGCGGCGATCTGCACGACATCGGCAAGAATCTGGTAGCGATGATGGCGGAGGGCGCGGGGTTCGAAGTGCACGACATCGGTGTGGATCAGAGTCTGGAGAAGTTTATGGCGGCGGCGGACAAATGCCAGCCGACGATCATCGGGATGAGCGCGCTGCTGACGACCACGATGATGTACATGAAGACGGTGATCGATGGGTTCAATGCGGCGGGACGGACGGAGATCAAAATGGCGGTGGGCGGCGCGCCGATCAGCCAGATGTTTGCCGATGAGATTGGCGCTGATGGATACGGAGCGAACGCATCGGCAGCGGTGGATTTGTTTCTGAAACTTGCGGCGCAGGGTTAGCCTGGAAAATTGGTAACAGCGATGGCGACATATAAGGTCCTCTGCTGGCAGGAAGTTCCGACCCAGATCAGGGCCGAGGATGACGACGAAGATGTAATCGTGATGCTGGACGGGAAGTTCATGCTGAAGGTGGATATTCTGGCGGCAAAGCGCGGACTGCAGGCGGCCGATGACTATCTGGCGCAGTGGGAGTGGAGTGAGGAAGAGGAGCGCGAGGGTTCCGCACGGGAAGTGGCCGAGGCGGTGAGGGCGGAGCTGGAGGCGAAGGGGCTGCGGGAAGGCTGACAGAAAGACTGACAGGAAAGCCCAGGGCTATGGCGGTTCACCTCAGCATCAACGGACAATCCATCGAGGCAAGGGCAGAGCTATCGCTGTTCGATCAGGCGGAAGCGCTGGGAATCGACGTGCCGACGTCGTGCCGCAAACAGGGCAAATGCAAAGAGTGCATGGTCGAAGTTGCGGAGGGAATGGGGCTGCTCTCCCCTCAGACCGAGGCAGAGCAGCATCTGAAGGGAAAGTTCCGCCTGTCGTGCCAGGCGCATGTGACGGCGGCGAGTGGCCAGGTACGATGTCACACGATGCGGCGCGGCCATATGCGCATTGAGCGACAGGCGTACGGACTGCCGGTGGGAGACGGAGCGATTCGGCTCGATCCGACGGTGACGCGGGACGGGGATCGCATCCTGATTGACGGCGTTGAAGTGGATCGCTGCGGAGGGCCGATTCATGGGCTGGCGATGGATCTGGGAACGACGACGGTGGTGGTGCGGCTGCTGGATCTTGAAAGCGGCGAGTTGATCGCGGACACATCGTTTGAGAATCCGCAGCGGTTTGGCGGCGCCGAGGTGATGTCGCGGATCGCTTACGACACCGATCATCCGGGCAAGCTGCTGATGCGGACGCTGGCGGGATATCTGACGCATGCCATTGAGAAGTTCCCGGTCGATCCGCGAACGATCTACGAGATGGTGGTGGTGGGCAACTCGACGATGCGGGATTTGTTCTTCCGGCAGAACGTGTATTCGATCGGACAGACACCGTACCGATCGATTACGGAAATTGAGATGGCCGAAGGAAAGCGCGCGACGACGAGCCTCGAGCAGAGCGGGCTGCGGAGTTTGCTGCCGATTCATCCGAAGGCGCGGGTGTATGGGGCTCCGATTATCAGCGGCCATGTGGGCGCCGACGCGGCGGCGGCGATGTTGGCGGCGGATTTTGCGCATGAAGATCGGCTGATCGCGATCATGGATATCGGGACGAATACGGAGCTGATTGTCGGCAACAGGGATCGGATGCTTGCGGCATCTTGTCCGGCGGGACCGGCGTTCGAGGGTGGAGCAATTGCCTGCGGGATGCCGGCGCTGGAAGGGGCGATCGAGGAAGTGGGGATTGCGGAGGACGGGAGTTTTCAACTGCGCGTAATCGGAGATGTGCGGCCAGATGGCATTTGCGGTTCAGGTTTGGTGGATGTGCTGAGCGAGCTGCTGCGGACGGATCGGATGAATGACAAAGGCCGTTTCGAAGATGATGTCCGGCGGATCGTGTTGTGGCGTGGGGAGGCGGAAGACGAAGACGTTTTTCTGCTGGAAAGCGACGTGAACGAGCTGGCGCAGGCGAAGGGTGCGAACGTCGCAGGCCTGCACGTTGTTTTCTCGACATACGGAATTGATTTCGAGGACATCGATGTCTTTTATATGGCGGGAGGATTTGGGCAGCACCTGAACGTGGAAGCTTCGAAACGGATCGGGCTGGTGCCGTCGATCGATGCGGCGAAGATTGTGCAGGCGGGCAACACGGCGATTGAAGGCGCGACGATTTTGCTGTTATCGAATGCGAAGCGGCGGGAACTGGTAGAGCTGGTGAAGAGGGTAGAGCACTGCCGACTGGAGACGCATCCTAACTTTTTTGATTTTTTTGTAGAGGGCTGCCAGTTCAAGCCGGTGGAGCCGATGCCATGCTCGCAGTAGGGGAGGGCTTCGAGCTGGCGAGCACGCGGGTCGAGGTTGATGTGCAGGCAGAGGAGTATGTGCGGCTGCTCGGGTATCCGCGAGGCTGGGCACTTGAGGGTCGAGCGGAGGAACTGGCGGAGCGGGCGCGGGACTGGTACGCGGAGAACGGGCGGCCGTGGGTGTATGCGAGGCAGGCGGAAACGTTCGCGACGGACAGTCAATCCGTCTGCATTGATGGAATGCGGTTCGCGAGCAAGGGGTTGGAGAATACGCTGGGGCAGGCCGGAGCGCACAGCGTGATTCTGGTGGCTGTGGGCGCGGGACCGGAGGCGGAGGAGGAAGCGCAGCGGCGATGGACGGACGATAAGCCGGATGAGTATTTCTTCCTGGAGATGTATGCCGCGGCAGTGGTCGAGCATTTGACGACGACAACCGGAGCGCGGCTCTGCGACTGGGCAGAGCAGCATGGGATGGCCGTGCTGCCGCATTACAGTCCAGGGTATCCGGAGTGGGATGTTGCGGAGCAGCCGCGTTTATTGGAGCTGATGCTGCGCACGCGGAAGGAGGCATTTCCAACGCGGCTGGAGGTGCTTGAGTCCGGGATGCTGCGGCCGAGGAAATCGCAGCTGGCGGTTTTCGGAGTGACACGGCACGCGGAGCGATTGCGGAGTGTAAGGGAACTTATACCGTGCGAAAACTGTTCGTTTGGGCCATGCCAGTACCGGCGGGCGCCGTATCGAAAGCCACCGCGTGGACTGGGAGAACTGGTTGCGGTGCGTCCGCCTGTGCTCGATGTGAACGCGGTGTATAGCGTGAATTCGAAGGCGCTCGCACGATGGGCACGAGAGCGGCTCTTGATCGACGAGCAGAAGGATGGCTCACTGGACGTGGTGTTCCGGTATGACGGGACGACGTGCACGAACATGGGGCGGCCGATGACGTTTCATTATCGGGTGAAGCTGGGGTCGCGGGAGGAGGGCTATCCGATTTGCGAGCAGCAGTGTGCCCCGGTGAAAGGAGATACGGGACATACGTTCATGTGCCAGTACATCGAGAATCCCGAGAGATTGATGGGCGCTGTGGATCGGGAGAAGCCGCTGAGCGGGCAAAAGCTGAACGCGGTTTTATCGTGGCGGCGCGAAGCGAACGGCGCGGGATGTTTCTGCGAGGCCGCGAGCCGAAATCATAAGTGGGGTTTGGTGCTGGAGACGATTCACTACGCATTGGCACAAAAAGAACGGGAACGGGCAACGGAATCATGACGAAGAAACTTTTGCAGGAAGCGATTCTGGAGCGGCCGCTGCTATGCGATGGCGCGATGGGAACGCAGCTGATGTTTGCCGGTCTGGAGCAGGGCAACTGCGGGGAGGTGTGGAATCTGACGCATCCGGAGCGCGTGCTGGCGGTCCAGCGGCGCTACGTGGAGGCGGGATCGGAATGCATTCTGACCAACACATTTGGCGGATCGCGAATTATGCTCAATCGCCACTCGCAGGCGGACCACGTGCCGGAAATCAACGAGGCGGGCGTGGAAATTGCGCGCAGGGCATTGGGTGACAGTGACGGTTACGTAATCGGCGACATGGGACCGTTTGGCGGGTTGCTGGAGCCTTACGGCGATTTTACAGAAGCACAGGTGCGCAGTGCGTTTGAGGAACAGGCGGCCGCGTTGGTGGAAGGAGGAGCGGACGCAGTGATTATCGAGACGCAGACTTCACTGGAGGAACTGCAGATCGGGATTGAATCCGCTCAGAAGGCGGGCGCAGCTTGCATTATTGGATCGATGGCGTACGACGTGACGCTGGATGGGTCGACTTTTCGGACCATGATGGGGGTCGAGCCGGAGCAGGCAGCGTCTTTTATGGAGGAGCACGGGGCGCATATTGTTGCGCTGAACTGCGGGACAAGAATGGATATGATGCGGGCACTGATCGCGGTGGAGCGATACAAAAGTGTGACGAGCCTGCCGGTGATGGTGCAGCCGAACGCCGGCCAGCCGAGTTTGGTGAACATGAAGGTGGTCTACGATGAAACGCCGGAACAGATGGTGAGAGGGCTGGTACCCATTCTGGAAGCGGGGGCAAACATTATCGGCGCGTGTTGCGGTAGCACCCCGGACCACATCCGCGCATTTAGAAAGACGATGGATGCATTTCTGAAATCGAAGGGAATTGGATTGGAGCGGAGCCGAGCTTGAAAGTAAAACTTTGCGATGTGAATCCGGATGTTCAGAACAAATTGCCGCAGGAGACCGACGATAAGTCGGGCATCGGTGTTCACTATGTCGACGCGTATATCAAACCGATGAACGTAAAGCTGGAGGACGGGACGGCGGTGCGGTGCAAGCGTCGGGGTCTGAAGATAATTTTGTCGGCGGGCGCGAAAAAGGGTGAGGGTCTGATGCGGCGGCTGGAAGTGAGCCGGGATCCAGTGGCGATGCTGGATGCTGCGCTCGAGGAAGCGGCGAAGGCGGCAGGGATTGAGCTTGCGGTGGAGAACGGATCGATCTTCGTGACGCTGGCCGAAGACCGCGATCTGGAAAAAGGCAACGGCGGTACGGACGGGGGTAAGGGTGAACGGGAAGAGGCCGGGGAACCAAACGGCCCCGGGATGGGCTGAAGGTTCCATCTTTCGGTTGAGGCAGAATTGATCCTGAAGCGGGTAAGATCAACGCGCAACGGCAATCCCTGAGCCCCCAGGCTCGCAAATCATCCTGAGTTTGTAAGACGGCGTCACGGCGGCCGCAAGCCACTTGTGCGCAATGAGGAACGCACCCATGCAGGTTGAACACGCGGCGAGAATGAACTCGCGCCTTCTGTGGCGACCGCTCGCGTTCATTGGTGTCCTGCTGCTCTGGGAGATTGGGGTTCGGAGGCAAGCCAGTCATTTGCTGCCGGGGCCGTGGGGAGTGGTTGGCGGACTGGTGGATCTGGTGCAGCATGGGCTGCTGCTGAAGTACGTTGTTGCATCGCTGTTCCGCGTTACATGGGGATTCGCGCTGGCGGTAGTGCTGGCCATTCCGCTGGGACTCGCAATCGGGTGGAATCGCCGCGCGGAGATGGCGTTGAATCCGATTCTTCAAATTCTGCGGCCGATTTCTCCACTGGCCTGGATCCCGATTGCGATTTTGTGGTTTGGAGTGGGCGATCTTGCCGCGGTATTTCTGATCTTTGTCGGTTGCTTTTTTCCGCTGATGCTGACGGCGATCAACGCAGTGCAGAGCATTCCGGCGGTGTATGTGAATGCCGGCCGCAATTTCGGGCTGGGGTCGGCAAGCCTGGTTTACCGCGTTTTGTATCCGGCGGTGGTTCCGAACCTGATTGTCGGGCTTCGCATAACGCTGGGCATCGCGTGGCTGGTGGTTGTTGCGGCCGAGATGATTGCGGTGAGCTCGGGTCTGGGATTTTTGATTGTGGATGCGCGCAACGCGGGCAATCGCTACGACCTCGTGGTGGCAGGGATGTTGATCATCGGAATCATCGGTTTGTTGCTGGATGTTGGCATGCAGTCGCTGGAGAAAGTGAAGTCGTTTCGCTGGGGTTATTCGGAGGACTAGTGTCGCAAACGCAGGCGGTGTTAGCCGAAGCCGGGCTGAAGACGAAGTTGTCAGTGGACCACGTCAGCATGGTCTTTGAGCGGGACGGCAAGCGCACCGAAGTTCTGAATAACATCGACCTTGAAGTGGGTGATGGGGAATTTGTGTGCCTGCTGGGGCCGTCGGGTTGCGGAAAGTCGACGCTGCTGAACGCGATGGCGGGATTCCTGTCGCCGACCAGCGGTGCGATCACGGTGGACGGCGAGACGGTGCGGACGCCAGGCCCGCGACGCATCTTTGTGTTTCAGGAGCGCGGAGTTTTTCCGTGGCTTACGGTGGAAGGCAACATTGGTTTTGGGCTGTCGAAGCTACCACGGGCCGAGCGCGAACAGCGAGTTGCTCATTACGTGAAGATGGTGGGCTTGCAGGGATTCGAGAAGACTTATCCGCAGGAGCTTTCCGGGGGAATGAAGCAACGCGTGGAAGTGGCGCGAGCGCTGGCTGTAAATCCGGACATGCTGCTGCTCGATGAGCCCTTCGGCGCGCTCGACTCCATTACGCGTCTGATCATGCGTGGTGAGTTATTGCGCATCTGGGAAGCGGAGCGGAAAACCATTATTTTTGTGACACACGATATCGATGAGGCGGTGCAACTGGCCGATCGGGTGGTGGTGATGAGTGCACGGCCGGCGACGATTCAGCAGATTGTGAAAATTGATATACCGCATCCACGCGACATCAGCTCACCGCGTTATCTGGAACTGCGTGACGGAATCTTTCAGCAGATTGGCCTGGCTCACAAGCTATGAATGCGCTGAGCCAACCCGCAAGGTGGGAACGGTTCTTTTGGCCGACCGTTGCGACGGCGCTGCTGCTCGCGCTGTGGTACTACTCCGTTCGCTGGAGCGGAACGAAAGTATTCCCCTCACCGCTCGAGGTAGAGAGAGGAATGGCCGAGTTACTACGCCACCATGTTCTGTGGCGCGACATTGTCGATTCGCTGCGGCGTGTGGCGCTTGGCTTTGGTGCGGCCTCGATCATCGGCATTCCGCTGGGGCTGATTCTGGGTTGGTATCCTGCAGCCAACCAGGTAGTGAATCCGGTGATGCAGATCCTGCGGCCGATTAGTCCGATCGCGTGGATACCGGTTGCCATCATTTTCTTTGGCATCGGGGATGATGCTGCGATTTTCCTGATTTTTCTGGGTGCGTTTTTCCCTATTGTGGTCGCCTGCATTAACGGAGTGGCGAATGTGCCTTCGGTGTATCGGCGCGCGGGCCGGAACTTTGGGCTGACGCCACCGCAGCTTTTGGCCAGGGTACTGTTTCCCGCGGCGCTGCCGCAGATCCTGGTCGGATTGCGCATTGCTCTCGGCATTGCGTGGCTGGTAGTGGTCGCGGCGGAGATGACCGCGGTGGAGTCGGGGCTGGGCTTTCTGGTTATTGACTCGCGTAACTCCGGCAAGCGATATGACCTGGTGGTCGCGGCGATTCTGATAATTGGATTGATCGGACTGATTCTGGATGTCGGATTTCGGCGACTGGAGAAGCTTCGTTCGGTACGATGGGGGTTTCGCTTTGAGTCCTAAGAAGGTGGTGTTGTTCTGCGCGGCCTGGCTGGTGTTGATTACCGCGCTACACGCATGGCTGAACGTGAACTGGGATGTGGCGCTGAATGAGTTTCGTCCACCTACACAGCGAAAGATTGTGGTTGCCTACATTCCGGTGACGTGCCAGCTGACTTGCCCGGTGACAGATTACATTTCTAAGTTCTCTAAGAACGGCGAGTTGTTTCTGCCGCGGATGTTCCAGGGATTTCCGGAGATCAAAGAGGCACTTATCTCGAATAAGGTGCAGGCGGCGTTTATTGTTGCGCCGCTGGCAATTGCTCTGGCGTCGCAGGGAGTGCCGATTAAGGTCGTGTATTTGGGGCATCGTTATGGCAGCGCCCTCGTTGTGAAGAAAAACGGACCGGTGAGGAACTTCACTGATTTGAAGGGACGTACGGTGGCAATTCCGAGCCGCTTTTCCGACGAGCGACTGATCTTGTTTCGCGCGATGAAGGTTTGGGGCATGAAGCCGGGCGATATCAGGATGGTGGAGATGGCGCCGCCTGACGTGTCGGGTGCGCTGGCGGCGGGGGCTATCGATGGCTTTGTAATGGGAGAGCCATTTCCGTCGATGGCGGAGATGGGCGGCTTCGGCCGCATCCTTTTCCAGGCGCGTGAATACTGGCCGGATTACATGTCGTGCATACTTGTTGTGCGACAGGATCTGATCGATAAGCGTCCGGAGGCGGTGCAGGTTCTGGTGGACGGTATCGCTCGGTCGGGTTTATGGCTGGACAAAGGTAAGCCGTATCGCGAGGACGCGGCGGATTTTGTAGGCCGCTACTACTACAACCAGAAGCCGGCGCTGTTGCGGTGGGCGCTGACCAAGCCGATGGATCGCGTGGTGTACACGCAACTGGAACCGCGGAAGGCGGATTTCGATATGGTGCGCGATTTGATGATCGAGACAGGCGTTCTGAACAAGAGGATCGAGTTTAGTCAATACACGGACACGCGGTTTTCGGACAAGGCATCAATTCAAACAGCATGGAAGTATGAACCAGGTTTGGCTGCAGCTAAGTAGATGGTTATTCAGGAGAAGGTGATCATGCAACGCAGACGGTTCGTCCAGATGATGACTTTGGCAGGCGCGGGAACACTTGCTGCAATGGAAGCAACGCACGCCGTCCAGACAACGACGGTTTCTTATCGTGTGAAGGGATTTACATGTGTCACTTGTGCGGTTGGCCTTGAGACGATGCTCCGAGAACAAAGGGGTGTGAAGTGGGTGAAGGCAACCTATCCCGAGGCTATGGTGACGATCAGGTATGAGGCATCGTATGTTAAGGAATCGGAGTTAAGGAGCTTTATTTCTGACCTGGGTTTCACTGCTGAGGCGGCCGACAAGAAAAGCTAGAGATTCGGGGATCCGCGGCACCGGACGAGAACGACTTTGGAAAAACTTTCGAGGATTGCCGATACTATGACGTCGCAGGTAGATCTTGGCGCGATCGCCGATACACTAATTGCTTCTCTTCATCTGGAACAACCGCCCGTGGCGATCTCGTTCTGCGACTCCGTGCCTGACGATGTCCCCAACCATTCTGGCCGCGCAGCCGCAGGATGCCGATTCTGGGAGGACGGCGCGACTGCTGTATTCGCGACGGCCGCCGCGGATCATAATCGCTGCGCAATTGGTGTTCATACGCATAATTTGCAACCTTCACCGGAACAGCAGACGGATTTGATGGACGCGCTGAAGGTGTTTGCCGATCTCGGATATGTGCGACAGGAGGACCTGCCGCAGATTCCGGTGCTGCAAACGCGACCCAAGCATGTGATTTATTCACCGCTCGGACACGCTGTGGCTCGGCCTGACGTGGTGTTGCTTTTTGTGAACTCGGGCCAATCGCTGATTTTGTCGGAAGCGACGCAGCAAGTAGAAAATCAGGTTGCCCCTGCCATGGGCCGCCCGGCGTGCGCCGTGGTGCCACAGGTGATGAATACTGGGCGCGCGGCCTTGAGTCTCGGGTGTTGCGGGGCGCGTGCTTATCTCGATATTTTGGCGGACGATGTGGCGATCTTTGCCATTCCTGGAATAAAGTTGTCAGAGTATGCGGAACGGATCGCGGCCCTCTCCAAAGCTAACGGGCTGTTGTCGCGGTTCCATCAGATTCGGCGGAGAGCGGTTGAGAATGGCGCCAACCCGACGATCAAGGACTCGTTGGCGGCGTTGAGCGCGTAGGGGAGATACCGGCACCCTGCAGATTTTCCTGAGGCGCACCGCGTACACTGCTTTCGAGGCGCAGAATGGATCATTACGTCGAACGGGTTGTCGATCTGATCGAGCCGGGATCGAACCGGCTGTACAGCATGAGTCTTGATGAGGCTCGCAGGGTTCTGCTCGATAGATCTGCTGAGGAAGTCCGTCACATTGAGGGATCGTTTGCGCTGCTTGCAAAGTCAGGCAAGACGGTGCGGATGGCGCGCTCGCTCGACAGGCCGATGCGTTATTTTCTGGCAAAGCGTCAGGAAGGCCCGGCGCTGATTGTTGCTTCGCGCATCGACACGATTTTTGAGTGGCTTAAATCGGAAGGACTTGACAACCAGTTTCATCCCAGTTACACGCGGATGGTGCCGGCGCACTATGTGGTTGACCTGCAACTGATTGGCTGCCCGGATCCGGATCCAGTCTACACTCGATTTTTTACTCCAGCCTCGGGAACTCTGACTACGGATCTGGATGTGATTGGTGAGACTTATGTCGCCGCTCTTGCGGAGGAGATTGCACGATGGCTGCGAACCATTCCGGAAAGTGAGCCTATTGGTGTGTGTTTCTCCGGAGGTATCGACAGCGGCAGCGTATTTCTGACGACTTATCGAGTAATGCACAATCTCGGCATGAGTCCGAGCCGACTGAAGGCGTTTGTTCTGGACTTGGGCGATGGTCCCGATCTGCAGCAGGCGCAAATGTTCCTTGAACGCCTGGGGTTATCGTTGTTTCTCGAGCCAGTCAGCGGCGATCCATCCGGACTTGATGTCGGCGAGACGGTTCGTATCATCGAAGATTACAAATCGCTGGACGTGGAGTCGGCGACGATGGCGCTGGCACTGGGACGTGGGATTCGCGCACGGTATCCGACGTGGCGCTATCTGATAGATGGCGATGGCGGCGACGAGAATCTTAAGGATTATCCTATAGAAGAAAACCCCGAACTGACCATCCGCAGCGTGATTAACAATTCGATGCTTTACCAGGAAGGCTGGGGCGTCGGCAAGATTAAGCACTCGCTGACTTATAGCGGCGGCCTTAGTCGTTCCTACGTGCGGACTTATGCGACGGCGCATCATTATGGTCTTGAGGGGTTCAGTCCTTATACGAGGCCCGACGTTATTGCGGTCGCTGAGGCGATTCCATTCATCGAACTGACGCAGTACAGCGTCGCTCGGCTTTACGCGTTAAAAGGTGAAATCGTTGCACGCGGCGTGAAGGCGGTTACCGGGTTCGAGATGCCGGTGTTTCCGAAGCGTCGCTTCCAGCACGGAGCAATATCGACGGGTGTGCTTCGTTCGCGGCTGCCGCACCAGGAGATCGAATACAGAGAGCGGTTCCTGTCGCTCTACCATTGAGGTTCGGTTGACGACGTATCCAGAGACCGTAGTGGAGCGGGATGCGTGGATCCTGGCGCGACGTCCTGAACGGAAGGTAGTAGATCCTTTAAGACCGTGGGCTTTCTTTGTCGAAGAAGAGCGCTGCGCATCGGGGGAAGTCATACCGATTGCGACGGTTTTTCTCACGAATCGCGAATGTCCCTGGCGCTGCGTGATGTGCGATCTGTGGCGCAATACTCTTCCGGAGAGTGCGCCGGCTGGAGCAATTCCGTCGCAAATAGATTATGCGTTGGCCCATCTTGGGCCGGCTCGGCAGATCAAGCTTTATAACAGCGGCAGTTTCTTTGACAGGAGAGCTATCCCTCCGGAGGAGTATCCGGTGATTGTGTCGCGTCTCGCTGCCTTCGAGCGAGTGATTGTGGAGTGCCATCCGGCGCTTGTGGGGCGTGATTGCCTGGAGTTTAATGAGCGACTTGATGGCAGTCTTGAAGTAGCGATGGGGCTTGAGACCGTGCAACCGGAGATCCTGAGCCGGCTGAACAAGCGAATGACGGTGGAGCAATTTGAAGAAGCCGCGCGTCGACTACGAAACGAGGATGTCGACCTGCGGGTTTTCATTCTGGTGAAACCACCGTTTATGAAGGAAGAAGGGTCAGTGGAGTGGGCTGCACGCTCCCTGGACTTTGCGTTCGATTGTGGAGCCACGGCGGCCTCACTGATTCCAACACGTGCGGGCAACGGTGCGATGGAAGAGCTGAGCGCAATCGGGGAATTTTCGCCACCGTCGCTCGCGAGTGTAGAAGCGGCAGCTGCCTATGGAATATCGCTGGGGCGCGGCCGCGTGTTTGTTGACTTATGGGCTTTAGGTCAACAACCGAGATGCAACGCTTGCCAGGAAGCGCGTGTGGCGCGGCTGCGCGCAATGAATCTTGAGCAGCGAGTTACGCCGCTTGTGGATTGCGAGCTATGTGGAGGCAGAAGCTGACCGGCGATTACGATATCGCGGTTGTAGGCTCAGGATTCGCTGGATCGCTGATGGCGATGGTGGCGCGCCGATTGGGGCATTCTGTAGCTCTGATTGAGCGGGGAGCCCATCCGCGGGTAGTTATCGGTGAGTCCTCAACGCCACTCTCCAATCTGCTGCTTGAAGAGTTGGCGATTCGTTACGATCTGCCGTCGCTTCGGCCACTCGCGAAGTGGGGAAGTTGGCGGAAGGCATATCCGGGCGTCACCTGCGGCCTTAAGCGCGGCTTCACGTTTCATCATCATGTGGCCGGCATTGCAAGAGTAGCTGACCCTGATCGTCAGGACCAACTGTTGGTGGAGGCAAGCCCGCGGGATGAGATTGCCGATACTCACTGGTATCGCGCGGACCTGGATCAGCTGCTAGTTCGTGAGGCGCAGAAGCTCGACGTCGTTTACTTCGAAGAAACAAATTTGCAGCGACTCCGCGACTACGGCTCTGAGATTGGACTTGAGGGGGAACGTAACGGGCAGGATATGCAATTGCGGGCGAAGGTTGTAGTGGACGCAACCGGGCCACGAGGATTTATCCATCGCGCATTGCAACGTGGTGAGGGTGGGATACCGGATTACCCTTCGACCCAGGCTTTGTATTCACACTTTTCCGGCGTGCGGCGGTTGGGGGATACGCGATACAGCCGAACAACAGAGGATCCACCCTACCCTATCGACGACGCGGCGGTGCATCACGTTTTCGACGGTGGATGGATCTGGGTGCTGCAGTTCAACAACGGAATGACAAGTGCCGGAGTTGCGGCGACCGATGAATTTGCGCTGCGGATGCGGTTCTGTGAGGGACAGCCATCGTGGTTCCGGGTACTGGACCTGATTCCGGCGCTGAAAGAGCAGTTCGCCGAAGCGAGGGTCGAGCGCCCCTTCACGCATATTCCGCGGCTCAGTTTTCGTTCGGCACAGGCGGCAGGGCGTCGCTGGGTTCAGTTGCCTTCGGCTGCGGGATTTGTTGATCCGCTGCTCTCCAGTGGATTTCCGCTGACGCTACTGGGAGTCGAACGGCTTGCGCGGATTATCGAGCAGACCTGGGAAACGGAGGAATTTTCAGTTCAGCTGCAGGAATATGCCATGCGAACCGATGCTGAGTTATTAGCCACAGCCCGGCTAGTTAGCGGACTTTATGCGAATATGAATAACTTTCCTGTATTTGTTGCCCTTTCATTGCTCTACTTCGGGGCCGCAAGCTACTCCGAAGCGGCGCGAAGGCTGGGCAAAGCGGATCTCGTTTCATCGTTCCTGTTGTGCAGCCATCCTGAGTTCGGACGCGAATCCAAGCGCCTGCTCGACCGTGCGCGGTACCCCCTGACTGAAAAGGAGTCGGACGCACTTGTTCGGGCGATTCTTGCGGTGATTGATCCAATTGATGTTGCAGGGCTGGGGCGTCTGGAAAGACGCAACTGGTATCCGGTCGACACAAATGATTTATTTGACGCGGCAGGCAAGCTCGGAGCTTCCTGCGAAGAGGTTGCGGGAATGCTGCGGCGTTGCGGATTTGAGCGTGAAACCGTGCGCTGCTAAGGATGGACGGTCTGCTGGTTCTGCATAGGGACCGGGATGACAGGAGCGCGGCGAGCATCCAGCCACATTTCGATAAAGAGAGCGGCGGGTCCGACCCAGAAGAGGGCATAGAGCGGCGCATAAACGCTGCTGCCGAGGCGCATAAAGAACTCTACGGCGGCGATGGCGACCGCAACGATGCACTGGCCGGTGCGGGAACGGACGGTGGTCTTTGGGTCCGTAATCATGAAGAAGATGAAGAGTTGATACATCGGTCCGGTGATTGGCGATATTTCAGACTGCCAGGGATCGCCAGTGATCCATGCCCGGAGAAACGAGAGCGCAATAAAAGACGCGACATAAGTCGTGGTGATATGGAAGCGGCGCGCGCGCCAGAGAATCAGCGAGCCGAGAATCCAGATAACGACCAGTGAAGCGAAGTTATTGCCCCATTGGATGCTAAGGCCAGCGACCGAGTCCGAGGCCAGAAAGAGCATAGCGCAGATGCCGAGGTTGGAGGGGTTCCAGATATGACGATTACGGAAGCGGAGCGCGTATTTCGAAGTGATGGAAAGAGCGGCGCAGAGGAAATAGGGCCAGAAAGCTGGTGACCGTAAGAGGATGCCGACACTGATACCTGTAATGTAGGCGCTTGCAGGATGCGGCCACTTCTTCAGAAAGATTCGGCCCAGGATCATTTCGCCGATGATGCTGGTAACGATGGCGAGGAGGGTTTTCTGATAGCTTTCGAGAATTCCAAAGGAAAGATTGCCGACGAGGAGAATGAGAGTGATGAAAACGGGAGGCGAGAAGCGGCTGTCGAGCATGCGTTTCCACGCGGCCTGGGGTGGGGCCGCGTGAGAATGGATAGTTGCGGACTGATTCATGCCGGCTCCTTCACGTGGATCAACCGGTTGGTCGCCAGGTGGTCGAGCGTCTGCACAGCTCCTGAAGGCCAGCGGATCACGGCCTTCTCAATCTGAGGACTTTTCCCGAGTCCAAAGTGCAGGCGGCGATCGTTCTCTGAGGCAAATCCGGTTCCACCCGAGACAGACTGCACTTGTCTTTGGCCGTTCCAAAAGAGCGTAACCTGGGCGCCGATGGCACTGCGATTGCTTTTTGTGCCTTCCAGATCGAACTCGATCCAGTTATTGCCAGGCGCGACAGTGTTTTTATAGATAAGAAGCGGACCACGCTGGTTCGCGACGACTGCGTCGAGGACGCCGGTGTTCCACAGGTCGGCGAGGGCGACAGCCCGGCCGTCGTAGGTATCCGTGACGCCGACGGCCTGCGCGACATCTTCAAATTTGCCTGCGCCGTCGTTGATCCAGACTTTCTTTTGCTGGTAGCCGGAGAGACTGCGGCCCTCGAATGCAGGCCAATGCGAAGCATCGCTGATGATGGAGCTGTTGCCGCCGGCTACTTTCGAGAAGTCGTACCAATAGCTGCGATTTCGGGAAAGCGAGATATAGCCGTTTTCGAGGTAGAGGTCCAGGTTGCCATCGTTGTTGAGATCGCCGAATTGGGCTCCAAAACTCCAACCGCCTAACTCAACTCCCAGATCCCGAGCGAGGTTGGCGTAGTGCAACCCGTTGCCTTCCTGCGGAACCCATAGATTATTACCCTGGAGCAGAATGCCCTCCTCGGAGATATTTGAAACGTAGACGGAATACTTTCCCTGATTGAAGATATCGCCGAAGGCAGCATTCATGCCGCTCTTGGGGGCGAAGCCTACGCCAGTCTGCTGGCCGGCTTCGTGAAAGTTCCCGTGATCGTTGAGGTAGAGTTCGGAGACGCCATAGTCGTTGGCGACGAACAGGTCGGGATAACCTGTGCCGCGGAGATCGGCTGCGGTGCTGGCGAGGGCCCAGCGGCGGCTGTCGATACCAACTTTTGCACTGACCTCTTCAAAGTGACCATTGCCAAGATTGTGAAACAGGTATTTGCGGCCGCCATTTGTGGCGTATTCGAAGCTTTCGGGCATCATGTGGGTGTTTTTCAGATGCCACAGGTCGACATTCTCCGGATAGTAGCCGGCGACGAAGAGGTCGAGGAGACCATCGCCATCGTAATCGAGCCAGACGGCGGTATTGGCATTTATCCAGGAGGGCAGACCTGCCTGGTCGCTTACGCGAGCGAAGCCGTGACCTTGATCATTGTGAAATAACTCGGGACGGCCCCACTTAATCAGATAGAGATCTTCGTAGCCATCGTTGTCGTAGTCTCCCCACACTGCCCCCATGGAGACGCCGGTATCGGGCTGGTTCACGTCCGCAATGCCCATCTGTTTCGCTACATCGGTAAAAGTCCCATCGTGGTTGTTGCGGTAGAGATGATTGAGGCTGCCGATGCGGCTATTGGTCACATAGATGTCGGGCCATCCATCGCGATTAAAGTCGACGATGGAGACGGATGCTCCCATGGAGGCGACTTCGGGCATGATGCCATCGAGTTTAGGATCGAGAATTGGCGCTTCGTGGACGAAGTTGACGCCGGCCTGATGAGAGACTTCCTGAAAGCAGAAGCCGTAGCGAGTGAGTGCGGCCTGGCAGTCGGTGTGACCGGCGCCGGGCCTGGCCTGGGTATGGAAGAAGTGGCGGATCATCCACGGCGTGGCAAGCATGCCGATGAAGAGGAAGGTGACGCCGACGCGGGCGACGAGAATGGGCTTCATCGCGACGACGCCGCCTCCGCGGTTCGCTGAGGTTCATGGTCCAGGGCATCGCGGAAGGGATTCGGTGTTACGTAGCGCGTCTGCCAGGTGAGCCAGTCTGCCGGGTGCTGACGATAGACCCATTCATCTTCGAGCGGTCCCGGTGGCGTGTCATACCAGGATTTTGCGTGATACGGCAGGGGCTGCACGGTGGAGGAGAAAGTGGAGTTATAGTCGCCATCTTTTATCCAGCCATCGCCGGCAAGGACATAATCGCGGACCCATCCGTCAGGCGGAGGCGGGGGCGCATTAAAACGCAGAGCTAATTCGTCGCCGGCATTCATGATGACGTAACGGTCGTCGATCTGGTTGAGCAGCGGACGAACATCGCCGAAGCGGGTGTAGTAGCCCTGGAGATCGCGCCAGATCTGCGTAGTTGAGACGATGCGGTTGTAGTCGGGGATCTCGGGTGACGATGCATTCGCCTGGCGCACTTCGGAGTAGCCGCGGTAGCGCAAGTTGGCGGCCGCGGGGTCGATATGTGTGGTTTTGAGCGGTGTATTGGGGAGGCCGCGCGCCCACTGGATCTGGTCCCAATAGACTTCGAGGTTCGTGCGCAGGCGGATTTTGTGTGGTGTTCCGGGGGCGAAGGCTCCGGTGAGGTCGATGAGGCAAATTTTGTTACGGCCAGCAGGGAAGCCGAGGTTGGGGCGCGCGACCGTCCATCCGCCGCGAACGTTGGTAACTTCGAGGCTGAGCGGTTTCGGTTGCTGGTGTTGTCCCTGACTAATGGCAACGTTGACCGACGAGTCGGAGGGGTGCAGCCATCCACGCGCAATGAGATAGAGTGGGCCGCTCGCAGGAAGATCACCTCCGAGGTCAATCTCCACAAAATGATCACGCGTGATGCCCTGGTATTGGCCGCGGCCGAAGGTGTCGAGATAGCGCCCGTCGGCTGTGCGCAAAAGATCCGTTACGTCGTTGCCACGGTCGTCGACAGCGTGCGCGATCGGATGCGGCGTTTCCGTTGCGGTGATGGCGAGCTTGACGGGTGGCACGACGAAGCGTTCGTCGGTGAAGATCTCGGTTCCCTGCGGATGATCGACAGTCATCAACTGCAGCCAGTCGTAGTAATACGTCTCCCACAACTCACCGGTGATACGCAGATCGTAGGCGCCGTCGCGAGGGGCGAGATCGTTGCGCGGAATCTTGTACCACTCCTGTGTAGCGGCGATGCGAGCCGGTCCGAGGGCATTGATGCGCAACCCGATGGCTGACCCCCATGGCACGGTGTCTTTGACGAACTTCATCTGGTGCCCATCCCATGCGAAGAGAAACGGGCAAGAGCCTTTGAGGCGCTGCTGGGCGAGAACCTGCTGATCGGCATTCATCTGGAACTCGGCGTTGACCGCGCCGTTGGGCCAGAGGATGCGCGCGACGTCGGTGGTGGTCCACTCACCGAGGCCGAAGTGCTCTTCGGGTCCAGCGATGGGCCGTGTTTGCAGCAGGAGCCCCGCGCGTGCCTGGATTTCGCCGCCGACGCCAAAGGAATTGATGCGTTGATCACCAACCGCCGTGACCGCGCGGGTACGGATCATCTGCCAGTGATAATTCCTGCTGCTGTGATTCACATCCTTTATAGGTTGGCCGCTCGCGTTGAGCGCCAGCAGATCGAGGTGGCCTGAATGGTCGATATCCGCGACGGCAAAGATCCGCTGCGAGTCCACGGCTTGTTCCAGAGGAGAGTAGGTACCGTCTGCGTTTCCGAGCCAGATGAGCGGCGGGCCTCCGCCGCCAACGTTGGCCAGAACCAGGTCGATCGCACCGTTATTGTCGAGGTCAGCGGTGAGGAGACGGACCGGACTCTTCAGAACTGTCGAGGAGATGGGGGCCCGGGCGATTTCTGTAGTGGTCCAGGCGCCGTCTCCATCGACGAGTCGCGTGATGGCACCGTCGCCCTGAATGGCCAGCAGGTCGAGGGTCCCGCTGTGGCGCGTGTCGGCGGCGGTGATGGCAGCGACGGTTGAGAGTTTCGGGAGGGAAGTGATCTCACGAAAGATCCCCGTGCGGTCGTTATGGAAGACGTGCAGTTGTCCGGCACTGTCGATGACAGACGCGTCGGGGTTGCCATCGCCATCGAGATCGGCCCAGACGAACTGTTGCAGACCGGAGACGTTGGCGAACGGATGGATCGGTGCAAAGGTGCCGTCGCCATTGTTGCGCAGGATGGTTGGGAGCCCGGAGCGGGTGCCGAGGACAATGTCGAGATCACCATCGGCCTCAATGTCCACCGCCCAGGCGCCAGAATAGGCGCCGTTCAGAATCGCGGGCGGCAATTTGGTCTGCGGAGTGACGTCGGTGAATTTCTGAGGAGAATCCTGGCGCATGAAGCGAACGCCGGCAGCGCCAGCCAGCACCAGGTCTGTTTTGAAGTCGTAGTTGAAATCGACGGGCAAGATGGACTCTGGCGCAAGGGCGCCATCGTGTCCATTGCCTGGGAAGGGAAAGGAAGGCCCTCCGACGAACTGCACGGTCTTCGCGTTGGCGGTTAGGAGCGCCGGCGGCTGCTGGTCATCGAGATAGACCGCGCCGACCCAGTCCCAGGCTTCGTTTGGCGTGGTGGCAAGCGGCTCCGCGATGAACTTGAGCGCGGTATCGGCCGGCGCGGGCTGCGACGAAGGCGAGGGCAGGCGCACGAAGGTGAGAAACGGCTGTGCTTCTTCGCCGGGCTGCGCCTTGATCGCTGCCAGGTTCTGCCGGAAGCCCGGCAACTGCATCAACACGTTGCGCAGGAAGACGGTGCGCACAGAGGCGGTAGCGGGCGCCGTCTGCGCAGCGTTCTGAAGCGCGGTGAGTTGCTGTTGGACGCTTGACGGCCACGTTGCGGACGACTTCGCGACAATTCGATTAACGGCAGAACGAAGCGTGCTGGTGTCGCCTCGCTTCGCAGCGATCCGACTGAGTTCGACGAGCGCAGCCAGATTGTCAGGCTGGGCGGTGAGGATTCTCTGGATCAGTTGCTGGAACTCGGCCTCACTGTTGGGGCCGCCCTGACGTTCCACTTCGACAGCGAGCAAATAGAGGGCGCGGAGGTTTTGTGGGTCAATATCCACGGCTTTGCGCAGGTTAACGATGGCTTCGGCAGAATTGCCTCGCGCGCTTTCGAGCACGCCCAGATCGGCATCAATCTGACCATTGCGGGGAACCAGGGAGTGAGCGCGATCCAGACGCAGCTTGGCGGGATCGAAGTTGCGTTGCCGCAGAGCGAGGATGCCCCAGTCCGCCCAGCCAGCGGGTTCGCCCGGCGCGAGCTGGGTGGCCCGGGCCAATTCATTCTCGGCCCGCACGTCGTTGCCTACTTCCATTGCGGCAAGACCCACGTAGAAGGCCTGCACGAACTGCGTGTATTGAGCGGACTGCGGTTTCGGCAAGCCGGAGCGACAACCCGCGGCGAGCACGGTTGCCGTGGCGACCAGAGAAACGAGGGTTCGAAGGAGCGAGGCACCGGGGTTGCGGGAGCGCTGCAAAGTCCTGCCTACCTTATCGGACTGGATGATGCGATGTCTTCCATCTAAAGATGGAGGGGCACAAGCTCGACGCTCCGATCGGTGGAGGGGGGCGAGGGTATCCGCGTAGGGGGCGGGCAGCGATTCCAACTTTAGTTGCTTGACGATGTTCACGGGCCGGGAAGATTCTGGGTCAGTTTACGATCTGGAATCCCCAACTGGAAAGGACCAATCAAATGCCTCACATTGCTCTGCCGGAAGGACTGCCCGGCATCCGCGGCGCCATGGCTTTTCGCCCCGAGACGGCGAAGCCACTGAACGATCTGGTGGAGGTGCTGTTGGCGGGGCCGAATTCGCTGACCCATGGGGAGCGCGAACTGATCGCGACCTATGTTTCTTCTCTGAACGACTGTTTCTTTTGTCAGAACATTCACGGTGCGATTGCTGCGGCGCACCTCAACGGTGACGAAGAGCTGGTGCGGCGAGTGAAGGCGGATTTCCAGCATGCGGCAATTTCAGAGAAGCTGAAAGCTCTGCTGGTGATTGCGGCGAAGGTGCAGCGCGGGGGGAAGAATGTGACTACCGAGGATGTTGAACACGCACGCAGCCTGGGCGCTAGCGATTTGGAGATTCACGACACGGTGCTGATTGCCGCTGCATTCTGCATGTACAACCGGTATGTCGATGGTTTGGCCACAACGCAACCCCGCGACGAGGCGGAGTATCGGGAGCGCGGCAAGATTGTTGCCCGAGAAGGATATGTTGCCGTGAGCAGAACGTATCTGCCTGCGGAGCCAGCCGCAGGCTGAGAATGGGGGAATCGCGATTAAGTCAGGGGCATCGTCGCATACCCTCGAGTTTTATCCCCCGCTATTTGTGGAAAAACAGGCCGCCGGGAAAGGCTGGCGGCCTGTACCTGTCTCTACGCTCTGGAGACTAAAAGACGATTTTCGCAGCTCCCTGGAAAACTCTTGCTCCGGCGCCGGCCTGGGTCGCGATCTGTCCGAAGCTGGAAGAGGTTAAAGTTTGCGTCACACTGCTGAAGGTGAAGTTAGGGTGGTTGAGTACGTTGAACGCTTCGAGGCGAAGGTCGAGACTGAGATGCTCGTGTAGCGGGAAGATGCGGGAAACCTGGCCGTCGAACTGGAAGAACGGAGGTGTCCGAAAGGCGTTTCTGCCCAGGTTTCCGTAGGTTCCTGCCGCTGTACAGCCAGCGGTTACATTGTTGGGGCAGATCTCAGAGAAAGCTGCCGGATTGAAGTATTCGCGATTCGCCGGACCAGTGCCCTGTCTGAAGTTAACTTTGGCATAGGGGCTGACCCCCGGAACGAGGTTGGGGCGATCGTTGCCAACATCGGTGAGTGAGTCGTCCGCGCCTGCGGTTACATTGACGGCCTGGCCGCTGGTGATGTGGAAGAGTGGAGCGAATTCCCAACGGTTCACGAGGGCTCGTTCGAGGTTATTGAATCGCGTGAAGTGGCTGCTGGCAACGAGGGCGACATTTTCGATGTCGCGGTAATCGAAGCCGCAGGGTCCCCAGTCGAGCCGCGGGTTAGCAGGGTTCTGGACATTGGTTCCGGCAAGATCGCCCTGACCGTCGGCCTCGTCGAGACATTTGGACCAGGTCCAGTTGGCCAGCAGGCTGAAGTTTGTGGAAACACGGTGTTGGATGGTAGCGACCAGGCCGTTATAGCTGGCGACGCCCTCATCTCCGACCAGTGCGGAGCCCGGACCGCCGCCCAGGTATTGGTTGCCCTGGCCGGGATTGTCGATGGTGAGTGCGAACCGCGAGGATTGGTTTTTGGTGGTGGAACAAGGAGTTCCCGCAGCACCGGCTTTTACGGCGGCCGCGCCAGTGGTCACGATTGGCGAACAGCCTGTTCCGCCGGCACCCCAGACACCGGGGATAAAGACGGCTGGACTGAGAGGAAGGCCGAGAGGATCGTGAACAGTACGGTTGCCGATGTAGTCGACCTGACCCTGCCAGCCGCGCGGAAACTCGTGTTGGACGCTGAGGGTCCACTGGATGGTGTACGCCGCGTGAAACTGACTGGGCAATACGATGTATTGCGACTGCGGATAGAAGGCGGCGATCGACGGTGTGGGGATGATCGGTTGAGGAAATGGGCTGGTGGTGATGGAGCCGACGGACCAGGGAGCACTGAATGACAATGGGGCCGATCCTGATGTTTGCAAGTTGCTGATGGCAGTAGCGAATGGTGGATTCTGCTGGGTACGCTGGCCGGTGAAGAAATTCGGCTTGTCGTAGGCTAACTCGGCGCCGGCGCGGATGACTGTCTTGCCATTACCGAATGGATCCCAAGAGCCGCCGATGTTGGGAGAAAACTGCCAGGGAGAATTCCGGGTGAAGGCTCGCGCAACGCCTTTGTCGCCATAGAAGAGCGTGCCAGCAGGGGCGTTGGGATACACAGAACTGACCGTATTCGACAGGAAATTGGTCATATTGAAAATAGTGCCGCGATTGAAGTAATCCACGGGCATGAAGTTGGGACCCCAGCGCACGCCGGCAACGAGCGTAGTACGTGGAGAAATGTGATAGGTGTCCTGTACATACAAGCTGGGGATCGTCCCGCGCAGGGCATTTTGCTGCTGTTTGCTTTGCTGGAAGGCACTCAGCGTGCCCTGGAGGAAATCGAGGTTCTGATCGCCAATGGTGGAGCCGCCGTTGGGGCCGCTGCCGCTGTATTCGCCATTGAAGGTGAAGATCCCGTTGGATTCATATCCGTTGACGATATTCAGCTCATTCTGCACCCACTCACCGCCCAGGACGATCTGGTGCTTGCCGCGCACGAGGGTGAAGTCATCATCGATGGCCAGAGCATTGTCATTGAAATGGGAAAGTGAATTGGTGCCGCCGCCTATGGTGAATTTACCTTCGGAAATCTGGAGACCGTTGGGTATGGCCTGATAGAGCTGGATGCCCAGCGTACTGGCATTGATGTCGCTGGCGGCATAACCGCGGACATTGGAGCGCCGCAGAATGGTGCCGTGGGCCTGATTTACGGAATTGGGGCTCAGCGTCCACACTTCACCAAGCGTGAAAGACTGCGTGCGTTCGGTGTTCCCCGACTGCGTGGTAATGAGGATATTGGTGGGCGAGAAGAAGGCGGGAGCCTGGTAGCCGTCGATGAAATAACGGCCGTAGAGGTTGTTCTTTGGGCTGATGGTGTAGTCGACGCGGGTGACAAACTCGTTGTCGGATACCCGTGATGGAATCGCGTAGGTGACATTCCCGCAATTATTCACATCGAAGCCTGGGTTTGGCCTCGGCAGGTAGTTATATAGTTTCAGCGCCTGCGGGTTGAAGGTAGGAGCAGAGGAATACATGTTGCCGACCAGGGTGGCGCCAGTCAGCGGGTCTACTAACTGAATGGGCTTCTTGCTCGAGGTACAGGGGGTGGTGTTTCCAGGTCCAGGAACGCCATCGGTTATGGAAAAATCTCCAGCCAGATTAGCGGCGGTCGGGACGGTAGCCTGCGTGCTGGCCTGAGATGAATCGCCATGGAGATGTTGGTACCCGGCAAAAGCAAACATTCGGTCACGGAGGATGGGGCCGCCAAAGGTACCTCCATATTGATTCTGGTGCAGGGTATCGGTAGATGTGGAATAGAAGTTAGTTGCATCGAGATAGTTATTACGGATAAAGTCGAACGCCGAGCCGTGGAAACTGTTGGTGCCGGAGCGAGTGACGGCGTTGACATATCCGCCAGTATGTTCGCCTTCCTGGGCGCCAAGAACCGTGGATTCGACGCTGAACTGGCTGACGGCATCGGGGAACGGAAAAGGCATATTGCCGTTGCCCATGTAGTCCTGGTTATCGCCGCCATCAAGACGCCACAGCGTTGTGTTGCCATTGCCGCCGGCGATGGAGATTGAGATGGTTTGATAGGAGTATTTACTGCCGGTAAAGTCGTTCCCCGGGGCGGTGTTGGCGCCGCCGGACATCGTGAGCAGGCCAGTGATCTGCCGGCTGTTCGAGTTGAGCGGCATCTCACTGATATCTTTCTGATCGATGGTTTGCTTATAAGTTGCATCCTCGGTTTGAAGAGCCAGACCTTCGGAGTGAACTTCGATTTTTGTGTTCGCCGCCCCGACTTTGAGGACGACGTTGATGGCGATACTGCTGCCGATTTCGAGAACGATTCCGGTTCGTTCATAGGTCTGGAATCCAGGAGCAGTGACGCTGAGGCTATACGTACCTGTGATCAGACCGGGGAAAGCATAGACTCCTGCGCTGTCGGTCTTTGCAGAGTGGTTTACCCGTGTTGAGGAGTCAGTGATCGTGACTATGGCGTTTGGAATGACCGCTCCGGAAGAGTCCTGGACGGCGCCCTGGACGTTAGCGGTTCCGGCTATCTGCGATTTCATCTGTGCCGAGAACAGCAGCAGGATTGTGACACAGAGAGCCGTAAAGCGCGGCCCAAAACCTGCCGTTAGCAAAGAGCGTCTGCTCCTCATAGAAGCCTCCAAAGAAACTACTGATTTGTCAGATTGTGTGTTCAGAGGTCTGACCTGTACTCAAAACCGAAACAGTATCGGGGACGCAGAATGGACCTGTCAAGCGTAAACACGCGCAAGGGTTTGTCCAGCGTCCAGAAGGCGTTGCAAACTGAAGTTATTCTGCCTCCAGGACGCGAGGCATGATCCTGCTCAGTTGTTGTAGAATCTTGTACTTACTGGGGAAATTGTTGATCTGAGGTGGAGACAAAAGGCGTCCGGCGACGGTATCGCCGCAGTCCCGAATGCCACGGAAATAATCCTGATCGGTGCTCAGTCCGAGAGGACTGGTCATGGTGGTATCTGCTGCTTTCCCCAAGCGCGAGTAATGGAGTGCAACTCTCGGTTGGTCAGACCACAACTCATTGCCAACCTACGCCAGATTCAGGAGGCTGTTGCGGACCAGAGGACTGCGGTTTCTAAAGAGTCTGATTGTCGGCATTGTCGAGCTGCGTGTCCTTGGCGGCCCGGCTCAGCAGGATGCGAAGATCCGTCACCTTGTCGAGATGAAATGCTGCCCCCCCTCTGGGGGCGGTGACCGCAATGAAGTCGACGCGGTTGACACCATCAAGATAGAAGCTGGGGCGCGGATCGGGGGACGCCGCGGCGATTTCGACGTGGCTCATTTCGAGATTGCGAATGTGGCGAAGGAAGAAACCCTGGGATGGCATGGGACCGAACATGCCGGGATCCGGATACTTGTTTTCGAATTCGGGGGGGCGGATGGCGAGAGCATCCTGCGATGCGCCGCCCAGGGAGTGTTGGTAAACGTTGTCGAGCTTGACGTCTTCGATGGCATAGTCGGGAATGCCGCTGAGGATGGAGCAAAGTCTGGAGGCGCAGTTGTAGCTGGTGAGGTTGCTGATGAGGATGCGGCGCATGGTTCCAACTTTGGTGGTTTCTTTCGGACCGCGCAGACGCGCGCCGAGACGAACGAAAATAGGTGACGAGACGATGTCGCGCATGGTGATGTTCGTAACGGCGATATCTTCGCAAAGGGCGCCGTCCTCACTTTCAAGCGCGAGCCCGTTGCAGCCATCGAAGACACAGTTGGAGATAGTGATGTTTTTGAATCCGCCATTCGATTCGGTACCGCACTTGATGCGTCCGGTGCGGCCGACGTGGGCGTCCGCAGCGAATTTCTTAAAGGTGCCGTCGAGGACTGTGCCGAGCTCGTAAGTTCCTGTGACGTAGCAGTTGGTGATGGTCACGTTTTCTGTGGCGCGGGCATAGCCGAGCGCATAGCTGCTCTTGGGGCAGATACCGTCGTCCCAGGGCGAGTTAACGGTGCAGTTCGAAACGTGGACGTTGCGGCAGCAGTCGATGTCCATGCCATCGCGGTCGGTATCGAGGGTGAGATTGTCGATGGTGAGGTTGTCGACGCCGGTGAGCAGAAGACAGAAGTGGCCGCCCTTGAGGACGGAGAAATCGCGGAACAACACGTTGTGGCAGTTCTTGAGGGCGATGGTTTTGTTTCCGACCCCGGCCAGTTCGGCGACATAGATTGGGTAGTTACCGCGGGCGTTGCGATTGGCTCCGAAGCTGAGTCCTTTGCCATAGATCAGGCCTGGGCCGGTGATGCTGATGTCGGTGATGTTCTCGCCCCAGATGAGGGAATTGTGCCAGTGATTGTGACCGTAATCCTGGTAGTCCTCCCATGGCGTGTTGGGCTCGGCCGGATCGTAGGTGCCCCCGTTGTAGCCAGTGGTCGCTCCCTGGAGAGGAGAATCGGCAGCGAGCAGGATCGCGCCCTGAGAAAGGTAGAGCCCGACATGGCTCTTGAGATGAATGGAAAAGCTGAGCCAGGTGCCTGGAGGAAAGACCACGGTTCCGCCGCCGGCGGCCGCTGCGGCATCGATGGCTTTGTTGATGGCGGGCGAATCGACGGCTTTGCCATCGCCGACAGCACCATAGTTGCGAATGTCGAAGAGGCCGGGCCCGGCGGCTGAAGCTGGCGTATGAGGAGCGGCGTGCGCGGCAGGTACAGCGGAGCCGACCACAGCTCCCAAACCAAGGGCACTCATGCGGAGAATTTCTCGACGGTCGGAGCGGAAGGAAGTCATAAAGGCTCGATCCTCGCGGAAAGGATGTCCCGAGCAAACTCGGGCGGACCAGGAGTGGTATGACCACTGGCCGCCATCCAGCGTATCATTGGTTTCTGAATTTGACCTGATCGATGACGAGGATTTTAGTGACTCCACGCCTCAATATCGCCCTGTGTTCGTTGGCGGGATTTGTTTCTATGATTTTCTTTGTTATGTCTCCGGATGAGGGATTCGCGGCCGCTGCGCTTTGCGATCCGCATGATTATGGCGCGAAGGTGGACGGAATTGCCAAGGACACGGGTGCTATTCAGAAAGCCATTGACGCGTGCGAGCAGCGTGGGGGCGGCACCGTGCGGCTCGGTGCGGGGACCTGGCTGAGTGCACCGATCGTGCTCAGGAGCAATATCACTCTGGAACTGGAGAAGGGTGCGACGCTGCTGGGATCTCCCGATCATCAGGATTACCCGGCGAAGACGGAGTTTCGCGCGCCGGGTTTGCAGTCGCTGGTGAGCGCGACCAATGCGACGAATGTCTCGATCAAAGGAGACGGGGTTATCGACGGCGCCGGGGAGAGCTGGTGGCAGGAGGCTCGGACCCAAGGCGATCATGGGGTGATGGGGTCTGACCACGTGAGGCCGCGGCTGGTGGTTTTCGACCATTGCAGGCATGTGCTGGTGGAGGGAGTGACGATCCAGAATTCACCGATGTGGCAGCTGGTGCCTTACTACTCCGAAGACGTAACGATTCGGAACATCAAGGTTCTGGCGCCGCAGCATTCGCCGAACACGGACGCTATCGATCCTTTCTCATCGTCGAATGTGCGCATCGAGCATGTTTTTGCCGATGTGGGCGATGACGATGTTGCGATCAAATCGGGGAAGGCGAATTCGGAGGGGCCAGACGATCCAAGCCGGGACATTACGATCACCGATTGCACGTTTCTTCACGGACATGGACTTTCGGTGGGCAGCGAGATCGCGGGCGGAGCGAAGAACATCCACGCTGAACGGATTCACTTCGATGGAACCGACAACGGGATCCGCATCAAGGCTAACCGGGATCGCGGGAATGACGTTGGCGACCTGTCGTTTCGCGATATTGACATGAAGAACGTGAAGAACGCGCTGATCATCAGCGAGTATTATCCGAAGGTTTTGCCGCCCGATCCGGATCCGGCGCAACCCGTAACGCGGCTGACGCCGCACTTCCACGACATCACGCTGGAAAATGTAACAGCGACGGATATTGTTTCAGCCGGAGCGATCGCGGGTTTGCCGGAGGCGCCGATCCGCGGTGTAATCCTGAAGAATATCCGGATCGAAGCGCAACATGGGCTGTCAATCAACAATGCCGATGTATCCGTCACCAAAGTGGCGATTCAGGCGACGGATGGGGCGTCCATTACGAAGGGGGCGGGAGGGAACGTGACTCAGCGGTGAGAGCCGCGTGGCCGCATTGGATGGGTTCTCGCCCGTCGGCAAACGGCGGAGTGGCTCAGGGTAGGATGGAGCGCTCTCAGGATATTTCCCCGGATTCGTGACTCGTTATCTATGACTCGATTTCGATGGTCGATTGATTGCGTGATTTTGCTTTGCCTCGCATGTTCTTCAGCAGGGTTGGCTCAGCAGCCTTCCGGAGCGGGGGAGAATCCGCTTGCCGGGCTGCGGCGTAACTTCGTCTCGCCTCCAATGGATGCGCGGCCGATGATGCGCTGGTGGTGGTTCGGGCCGGCGGTGGAACGCGATGAGCTGGCACGCGAACTGCGGACGATGAAGGCCGGCGGCATTGGTGGTGTTGAGATTCAGCCGGTGTATCCGCTGCAGCTCGATGATCCGCAAACCGGATTTCGGAATATGAAGTTTCTGTCTCCTGAATACCTGCGCATGGTGGGATTTGCCGCGGATACCGGGCGCGAACTGGGCATGCGCGTCAGCCTCACGATGGGGAGCGGATGGCCTTATGGCGGGGCGTGGGTTCCAGTCACGGAGTCCGCAGGCCGATTGCGCGTGGCGGAGGTTCCGGCTTCATCGGACGAGGCGTCAGTTGCCGTGCCTTCAATGGAGAGCGGCGAAATGCTGCTGGCAGCATTCGTGGCCTCGGGGACAGTGGGGCACTACGATGCGGCTGGTGCGCAGCGGGTCGAGGAGATGAAAGGCGGACGGCTTGTGTTGCCGCCGGGACATAGTGGTCCGCGGGTGGCACTTTTTTTTATTTCGAGCCGGACGGGGCAGCAGGTGAAGCGGCCGGCCGATGGCGCCGAGGGGTTTGTCATCGACCACCTGAGCGCAACCACGGTCGAGGATCATCTGAAGAATGTGGCGGAACCATTGGTGCGCGCGTTTGGCGACCATCCGCCCTATTCCGTTTTCAGCGACAGCCTGGAGGTCTACGAATCCGACTGGACGCCAGACTTGCTGAAGGAATTTCGTAACCGCCGTGGTTACGATTTGACGCCGCATCTGCCGGAACTGGTGGCTGGAACGGGACCGGAAGCAGTTGACCTGCGGTACGACTGGGGACGCACGCTGGCGGAACTGATCGATGAAAATTACCTCGCGGCGATCAACACGTGGGCCCGCGCGCATCACACGCAGTTTCGTTCGCAGAGTTACGGGGTTCCCGCGGTCACGTTGTCGAGCAACTCCCGGGTCGACTTGCCGGAGGGCGAGGGTTCGCAGTGGCACGGGCCGTTTTCGTACACGCGATGGGCGACTTCGGCAAGCCATGTTTACGGGCGGCCGGTGACGTCGTCAGAAACATGGACGTGGCTGCACTCGCCACCGTTTCGAGCGACACCGCTGGACATGAAGGCGGAAGCGGACACATTTTTTCTGCAGGGCATCAATCAACTGGTGGGGCACGGCTGGCCGTATTCTCCGTCTTCCGCCGGGGAGCCTGGAAATTCTTTCTACGCGGCGGCGGTGTTTAACAATCACAATCCCTGGTGGGTTGTGATGCCGGACATTACCGGCTATCTGACGCGCATGAGCTGGCTGTTGCGGCAGGGAAAGCCAGCCAACGATATCGCAGTGCTATTGCCGGAGGAGGACGCGCAGGGGCGGTTTCGGTTGGGTGAGGCCAGCGTGAGCGATCAGATGCCGGAGCTGCTGGGGCCGGATCTGATCCCGGCGATTCTGGATGCGGGATACAACTTCGACTTCATTGATTCGGCGGCCATCGATCGCGTGGGGATTCGTTATCCGGTTCTGGTGATTCCGAATATCGAGCGGCTGCCGTTGACGACGTATCGAAAGATCGAGGAGTACGCCCGCGGTGGCGGAGTGGTTCTGGCGACGCAGAGTTTGCCTTCGCGTGCACCGGGATTTGTGGAGGATCCACGAGACCGGGCAGCGGTGCAGCAGATCTCGCAGGCATTGTTTGCGGCAGACGCGAAGAATACAAAGCTGGTGGAGAGGACCTCGGATTTGGGCGCGGCGATTCGAGGCGTTCTGAAGCCGGACGTGGCGATCGATCCGGTTGCGCCCGAAGTTGGATTCATCCATCGCAAACTTACGGACGCCGATATTTATTTCATCGCGAACACCGACAATCAGCCGCACGAGTTCACGGCAACGTTTCGTACGCAGAGGAGCGCCGCTGAGTGGTGGGATCCTTTCAGTGGTAAATTTGCAGGCGCTGGCAGCGGACCTACGCTGAAGATGTCGCTGGCTCCGTATGAGTCGCGCGTCGTTGTGTTCTCGGATCATTCGATGGGGCGAGAGGCGAAAGGCTCGGGAACAGTTTTCGCGCCGATTGATCTGAGTCATGACTGGAAGGTTTCGTTCGACAAGAGTGGTTCAAGCGAAACGATGCAGACGCTGCATTCCTGGGCGGATGACGCGGCCGGCAAGTATTACTCCGGCACGGCGACTTATACGCGGACGGTGGAGCTTGCGGAGAATGTCGCACGCGCCGGCGATGCAGCTCTGGATTTCGGCGTGGGGACGCCGGTGGAGCGTGCTCAACTGAATCTGCCAGGGATGCGCACCTGGTTCGATTCGCCGGTGCGGGATGCTGCGGTGGTGTATGTCAACGGAAAGCTGGCGGGGTCGGTGTGGCATCCGCCGCTGACGTTGCCGATCGGCGCGTTGCTTCATCCTGGAGCGAACGAGCTGAAGATCGTGGTTGCGAATACTGCCATCAATGAGCTGGCGGGACGAGCACCAGCGGATTATCGACTGCTGTGGCTGCGTTATGGAAAGCGCTTCGCTCCGCAGGATACGGATCATCTGGAGCCGTTGCCCTCGGGCCTTCTGGGGCCGCTGCGGATTGTTGCTGGGGCGAACGAGACAAAGAATTCAGAACGATGAGGTTCAACTAAGGATGGCGACTGTGGTTCGACGTTTTATTTTGAGCGGATGTTTGGTGGCAACGGCGGTGCTGCTGGCGCAGCCCCCGGCACATGCGCAGGCCGCGCCGGCGATATCAACTCAGGACCAGCAGGGCATCGACCGCGATATTGCTCGCCACTTTGGCGATGCCCCAGCGAATCCGGGTCCCAGGGCGAAGCTGTCCGGAGCGATGCGTCCAGCCGATGTGCGTGCCGCAATGCGCAAAGTTGCTGACTGGGAGCTGGGATGGTCGCAACCGTACTTCGACCGCATCTGGACATGGAGTGCGCTGTACAGCGGTTTTATGGCAGCATCGCCGGCGCTCGATGATCCGCGGTACCGGGATGCGATGGAGGGGATGGCGGAGAAATTTCAGTGGCAGCTGCGATCGGAGCATCCGAACGCGGACGACCAGAGTGTTGGGCAGACTTATCTCGAGCTGGATTTGCTGAAGCCTGCGCCGGAGAAGATTGCACCGACGAAGGCGGCGCTGGATGATTTGCTGGCCGGCGGTGCGGCGCGGATACCCGAAGGGCAGGCACAGATTCCCTGGTGGTGGTGCGATGCGTTGTTTATGGCGCCGCCTGTGTGGTCGCGCATGTATGCCGTCACGCACGACACGAAGTATCTGGAATACATCGATAAGCATTGGTGGGAGACGTCGGACCTTCTTTACGATGCGCAGCGGCACCTTTATTACCGCGACGTTACATTCCTGCACAAGACGGACGAGCGCGGGAATCCGATGTTCTGGTCGCGCGGCAATGGATGGGTGATGGGGGGCATCGCGCGCACGCTCGACTTTATGCCGAAGGATTATCCGAGCCGCGTGAAATATGAAGGGCAACTGCGGGAGATGGCAGCAGCGGTTGCGGCGGTGCAGGATCAGCAGAGCGGGCTGTGGCATTCGGATTTGCTCGACCCGACGGATTATCCGCAGCCGGAAACTTCTGGTTCGGCGCTGATCACGTTTGGGCTGGCGTGGGGGGTGAACCATGGGGTGCTGGATCGCGCGAAGTACACGCCGGTGATTGCGAGGGCGTGGCGCGGACTTGTCGGTGAGATTTACGCCGATGGACGGCTGGGGAATATCCAGCAGACCGGTGCGGCGCCGGCGCACTATTTGCCGTCGTCCAGTTACAACTATGGCGTGGGAGGCTTTCTGCTGGCCGGGGCGCAGGTTGCGGAGATGGCGAACGGTCACGGACGGAGGGCGGGGCAGTCGCAATGAAGGCCTGGACGTTTGCGCGCAGGCGGTGGTTCGTTGCGTGCGCTCTGTTATTCGCCGCGAGTGTAGCGGGGGTTGCTCAATCGACGTCGCATTTGAGCGGCATTGCGCATGTTGCTATTCGTGTTGCCGATCTCGAGCGCTCGCGGGCTTTCTTTCGGAAGCTCGGTTTCGAGGAGGCGTTCGCGATGGACCAGGGCGGCGCGCCTACTGAAGCGTTCTTCAAGGTGAATGATCGCCAGTTTATCGAACTGTATCCACGGCGGGAGGCCGGGGACGCGGTTGGGTTCATGCATGTCTGCTTCGAGGCGGCGGACATCAACGCGGTTTATCAGGATTATGTCGGTCACGGTCTTACTCCGACGCCGGTGAAGCGGGCGGGGGCCGGCAATCTGCTGTTTACGCTCCAGGGGCCGGAAGAACCGGGAGCGCCGTCCGATTTGCGCGGGGTGGCTACGCAGAATATCGAATACACGCAGTACATGCCGGGGTCGAAGCACACGCTCGATCGCGGGCAGCATCTTGGCCCGGACCGGATTGCGGAGCGCATCGCGGGGGTTGGGGTTCCGATGGCCGATCCTGTTGCGGCTGCATCGTTCTATGCGGACAAACTTTCCTTTGAGCCGAGCGCGCGTCCGCTGGAGCCCGGGTATACCGCGCTGGCGTTGCCTGGATTGCCGGGTCTGCAGGTGGAGATTCTGCCGGCGCCGACTGGGGAGACTGGGAATGCTCTGCCGTTTCATCTCATCTTTTCCGTGGCTGATCTTCGGCGCACAGATGAGCGGTTGCGGGCGCTGGGGCTCACCGCGAAGAAGCGTGCGAAGACGCTGGTGATCGAGGATCCAGATGGTGACGAGATTGTGTTCGCCGCAACGAAGGAGTGAACGAGGAAGGCGCTTGAGAGTCGTGGGTTTTGTCGCTTGTCTCACGCTGGGCTCGGTGCTGTGTGCTCCCACGCTCTACGCCAAGGATTTCCCGGTTAGGGATTTTGGCGCCAAAGGCGATGGATCGGCACTGGATACAAAGGCGATCCAGGCGGCGATTGATGCGGCTGCAAAGGCCGGCGGCACGGTCGTTGTAACGCCTGGAACCTATCTGAGCGGATCAATCTTCGTGCGGTCGCGGGTTACGCTGAAGATCGAGAGCGGCGCGACGATTATCGGATCGCACGACATCGCGGATTATCCGATGATGCCGACGCGCGTGGCGGGCATCGAGATGAGCTGGCCCGCCGCGCTGGTAAATGTGTACGGCGAGCACGATGCGGCCATCACGGGGACGGGAACCATTGATGGCGACGGAAAAGTGTGGTGGGACAGCTACTGGACGCTGCGGCGGCAATATGAACCGAAGGGTTTGCGCTGGGCTTCTGACTACGACGCGCGGCGGCCGCGACTGATCCAGATCTATAAGTCTTCTCATGTCACGCTGGCCGGTCTATTGTTGACGCGGTCAGGCTTCTGGACGGTGCACATCTGCTACTCCGATGACGTGCATGTGGACGGCGTGACGATTCGCAACAACGTCGGCGGGCGCGGCCCGAGCACGGATGGCATCGACATCGACTCATCGAAACACGTGCTGGTGGAGCACGCGGACATTTCAGTGAACGACGACGCCTTATGCCTGAAGGCCGGGCGCGATTCCGACGGGCTGCGGGTGGCGCGTCCGGACGAGGATATTGTGGTGCGGGATTCAACCGTGCGTGATGGGGCGGCCGCGATCACAATTGGCAGCGAGACTTCGGGGGGATTTCGCAACGTGGAGGTTTACAACATCCATGCGTTCGGGCATGTGCCGTCCGGCGTCCTCTTCAAATCGGCACACACACGGGGAGGCTGGGCGGACAACATCCGCATCCATGACCTGCAACTGGAGGATGTGGCGATTCCGATCCACATCACGATGAACTGGAATCCGAGTTACAGTTACGCGACGATTCCGGCGGGACTCACGGATGTTCCTCCGTACTACAAGGTGCTGGCTACGCCGGTGGCTCCGGCGCAGGGGCTGGCACATTTTCGCAACGTACATATTTGGAATCTGAGGGCGACGGCCGCCAGGACTGCCTTTGACGTAAGCGCGTCACCGGAGGCGCCTCTGGAGGATTTTGAGTTCGATCACGTTACGATCGAGGCCCAGTCCGCGGGGAAGGTGGCGGATGCGGTGAACTGGAAGCTCTCCGACGTGGCAGTTCGCGCCGCGGATGGTGGCCGGGTCGCCTTCGCCGACAGCCGTGGGTTGCGCCTCAAGGACACTACTGGCGTTAACGCGTACGAGCATCCCTGAGAATGGGGTTTCCAGCATTAGGCCAGATGGAACACTTCTTCGAGTGGGGTCATGCTCGTATCGGCGGCTCCGTGATCGAGTGACTCAAACAACGGGGCCATTTCCGATTGCCATTTTGCATTGACGGGGTGGTCTTTCATACGGGCGCGGGCCTGATCGAAGTCCTGGGTCTCCAGGTAGCCGACAAGAAGGCCATCAGGGCGCAGGAAGAGCGAGTAATTGTGCCAGCCGGTGGCGCGCAGGGCGGCCAGCATTTCCGGCCAGACAGATGCATGGCGCTGTTTGTATTCTTCGATCTTCCCGGCGCGGACCTTAAGCAGAAAACATATACGTGTCATGCCCGGAGGCTCCTTTCTTCGTTGTTGCGGTTGGTGTGGTGGAGGAGATACGCTTCGGCAGCCAATCAATTCTTCCTTTGACGCGTCAAATTTCGGGCAGTAGTATGGCTGTCTGTCGCATTTTAATTGGGAACTTATTTCAATTGGGAGAAGTGACATTGACCGCGCACCAAAAACAGGTCTTCGAGGCGCTGGATTCGCTGCGGATTGAACTGCCTTCGTGGGGATTTGCCAACACCGGTACGCGGTTTGGGAAGTTTCTGCAGGCAGAGGCGGCCGCGACGATCGAGGAGAAATTTGCCGACGCGGCACAGGTTCATGCGCTCACCGGAGCGACGCCGACGCTGGCATTGCACGTGGCGTGGGATTTGCCGGGAGGAATACGAGACGCACGGAAGATCCTCGAACTGGAAGGGGAGCACGGAATCCGCGCGGGTTCAATCAATCCGAACCTTTTCGAGAGCCAGGAGTACAAATTCGGATCCATTTGCAATCCGGATGCAGGAATTCGAAGGATGGCGGTCGATCATCTGCTGGAATCGGTGGCAATCGCGAAGGAGCTGCATTGCCGGGATATATCGATGTGGCTGGCGGACGGATCGAATTACCCGGGCACGCAAAGTATTCGGAGGCGCATCGACTGGATGGCGGAGTCGCTGGCGGAAGTACATGGCGAGCTGGGCGCGGACCAGCGGCTGCTGGTGGAGTACAAGCCGTTTGAGCCAGCGTTTTACCATACCGATCTAGCCGACTGGGGCATGTCACTTTTGATAGCGCGGGAAACGGGCGAGAAGGCACGTGTGCTGGTAGATACCGGGCATCATTACGCGAGCCAGAATATTGAACAGGTTGTGGTGTGGCTGCTGAGGGAGAAGATGCTGGGTGGTTTCCATTTCAATGATCGCCGGTATGCTGACGACGATCTGACGCTGGGCTCCATCGATCCTTACCAGGTTTTCAGGATCTTTCACGAGTTGCTGTCCGACAGCGATGGCTTGACGAGTACGGCGTTCATGATCGACCAGAGCCACAATCTTAAAGGCAAGATGGAAGCTATGGTGCAGACGGTGTGTACCGCGCAGGAGATATTCGCGAAGGCTACGCTGGTCGATCGTGAACGGCTCGCCGGGCTGCAGGACGAATGCCGGCTGGTGGAGGCGGAGGAGTGTCTGCGGGAGGGTTTCTGGTCCGATGTACGGCCTCTGTTGCGGGAGTGGCGTATTTCGCGAGGACTGCCGGCAGATCCGCTGATGGCTCTTGCAGCCAGCGGATACGTTGAACAGATCCGGAACGAGCGCCGGGAGCGAAACGCGCGTTCAGTGGCGACCTATGCGTGAATTGCGCGAGATTTCGATTGCGGCATCGTCGTTTCCCCATTGAAATCGTGATGGTATAACTGCGTTGACCCTAGCCGAGGCTACCTTGCCGAAAACGTCGACCAAGCGCCTGTATTTCATTCCGATTTTGTCGAAATCCCTCGACGTACTGGAGGTTTTGCAGAAGAGCGAACGGCCGATGTCGCTCGAAGCCATCTACCAGCGGACGCACATCTCGAAGACCACGGTTTACCGCATTCTAAAAACGTTTGTGCACCGCGGGTATTTGGCGCAATCGCAGGAAGGGCTCTATCGGCTCGCGGCTCGACCGCGGAAAGTACGATTTGGATTCGGCAAGCAATCCGGGGAGATGCCGTTTTCTGAAGCAGTGACGGCGAGCCTGCGCGATGCAGCGACGCAGGCAGGAGTCGACCTGCTGGTGCTGGACAACCGGTATGACGGGACGACTGCCGTTCAGGTGGCGGAAGAATTCGTCAAGGATCGGGTCGATCTGGTCATCGAGTTTCAGATCGATCAGGAGGTTGCGCCCATCATCGCGGACAAGATCGCGGTTGCGGGGATTCCGCTGATTGCCGTCGATATTCCGCATCCGCATGCGACTTATTTTGGCGTGGACAACTATCGCGTGGGGGTTGAGGCGGGCGGTCTGCTGGCCGAGTATGTGGTCGAAAGGTGGACCGGGAAAGTAGATTGGGTGCTGGGGCTGGACATCGAGAACGCGGGACCCCTGGTGCAGAGCCGAATCACGGGGGTATTTCAGGGCATCCGCAACCAGATATCGGATCTTCCGGTAGAGAAGTTTGTGAGGGTGGATGGGCGAGGGATGCGGGATCCAAGTTTTCGCCTGATCGCGGAATTTTTGAAGCGGCATCCGAAGGACCGACACATTCTTATTGCTGCTGCGACCGATTCGAGCGCTCTGGGCGCTCTTGAAGCGGTGCGTGAACAAAAGCGCGAAAAGCACGTGGCGATCGCGGGACAGGATTGTATTCCCGAAGCAATGGAAGAGATGAAGCGCGGGGATACACCCTGGATCGGCTCCGTTTCCCATGAGGCGGGGACCTACGGGCCGCGGCTTATCCAGCTGGGGCTCTCAATTCTGCGTGGCCTGACGGTGCCGCCGTACAACTATGTTGACCACAAGCTGGTGACGGCGAAGATGCTCCGCGATGGAGCGGCAGAGGCGAAAGTGCAAGGCAATCAGAACAGACCTGGTATTTAAAATCTGAAACAATTGCCCTATTGATATTCGGTATGGCATTATTTGGGACGGTGAATCGATGAAGACCTTGACCGCTCTGCGCTACCTGCAGGATCTGTGGGATGAGAAAACCGCCGCGACGCTGGATGAGCCGGAACTGCTGCGCTACCGGTCGAATTTGCTTGGAGCCGATTTGCGGATTACCAATTTTGGCGGTGGAAACACCAGCTCCAAGGTTGAACAGGCCGATCCGCTGACTGGTCAGATGACGGATGTGTTGTGGGTGAAGGGCAGTGGCGGTGACCTGGGCAGCATCAAGAGGGCGGGGTTTGCGACTCTTTATCTGGACAAGCTGCTGGCGATTGAGAGGCAGTACAAGGGCGTGGCGCAGGAAGACGCGGTTGTGGAGCTGTATCCGATGTGCACGTTTGGAGTAAATCCAACGGTGGCATCTATCGATACGCCGCTGCACGGCTTCCTTCCGTTTCGGCATGTGGATCACCTGCATCCGGACTGGGCTATTGCCATGGCCGCGGCTGCGAATGGCAAAGAGAAGATGGAGGAGTTCAATCGGGAGTTCGACCATTCGCTGGTGTGGGTGCCCTGGCAGCGTCCGGGGTTTGAACTGGGACTGATGATGCGACTGGCTGTGAAGGAGAATCCTGGGTGCGACGGAATCGTCCTGGGCGGGCACGGTCTGTTTACGTGGGGAGAGACGCAGCGCGAGTGTTATCTGAACACGCTGACCATGATCGATCATCTGGGGCAGTTTGTTCAGGGACATGTGGAGCACAGCGGCGAGGGCCTGTTTGGCGGTGCGATTTTGCAGCCTCGAACGGATCGCAGGGACGTCGCGATGGAACTGCTGCCTTTCGTGCGTGGGCGGGTGTCGCAGCAAAAGCGGTTCATCGGCGGCTGGGTGGATCTGGACGAGGTGCTTCGCTTCGTGAATTCGAAGGATGGGGCAGCGCTGGCACATCTGGGCACCAGTTGTCCCGATCACTTTATCCGAACCAAGATTCGGCCAATGTTTGTGCCGGCGGCAGCGGAGGACGATGTTGCGGCGCTCCGAAAGAAGGTTGAAACCGCGCTCGATACGTATCGGAAGGAATACGCGGCCTACTACCAGAAACACCGGGTGGCGGATTCTCCTGCGATGCGCGATGCGAACCCCACAGTGGTGTTGATTCCTGGGATCGGCATGTTTTCGTTTGGAAAGACCAAGAGCGAATCACGCGTGGTAGGTGAGTTTTACACGAACGCGATTCACGTGATGGAGGGTGCGACTGCTCTGGCGGGCAAGACCCCGGTAAAGGATGTGCCGCAGGCCGGAGCAGCGGCGCCGTGCGAAGCCTTTGAGGTCTATACAAATTATGTGGCGCTGCCGGCCGCAGAGGCGTTTGGCATCGAATATTGGTTGCTGGAAGAGGCAAAGATTCGCCGGCAGCCGGCGGAGAAGGAACTGAGCCGCAGGATCGCATTGATCGTGGGCGGGGCCAGCGGCATTGGCCGCGCGGCGGCCCTGCTGGCGGCGGAACGCGGGGCGCACATCATGATCGCTGACCGCGACCTTGCCGGGGCGGAGGCGGTAGCCCAGGAGGCAAGGGCAGCCGCCGGCAAAGAGGCGATTGCCGCAATCGCTGTCGATATACGCAATCGCGACTCAATTGCGGCGTCCCTGCGCGAGACGGTCGGGCGATTCGGCGGGCTCGACATTCTGATCAACACGGCAGCAGTTTTTCCGTCATCGCCGCAGGGCGCGATCAGCGACGCGATGTGGTCGACGACTCTTGCCCTGAACGTGACCGCAAATTACCTGCTGGCCGAGGAAGTGGCAAAGGTGTTTGCGGCGGAGCAGATCGAGGGCAGTATCGTTTTGACGAGCTCCGCGAACGCGGTGGTTCCGAAGCGGGGCAGTGAAGCGTATGACGTGAGCAAGGCGGCTCTAAGCCACCTGGTGCGGGAACTGGCAGTTTCGCTGGCGCCAGGGGTGCGGGTGAACGGGATCAGTCCGGCGACGGTGGTCAAAGGGTCGACGATGTTTCCGCGGGATCGCGTGATTGCGTCGCTGACGAAATACGGCATTGCCTTCGATGTGTCAGCAACGGACGATCAGCTGCGCGATCTTTTGGCGGAATTCTATGCCAAACGGACGCTGACGCATCAGCCGATTGAACCAGGCGACTGCGCGCGGGCGATGCTGTTTCTTGCCGGGCCGCACACGCGGTGCACAACCGGGCACTTGATTCCTGTGGACGGCGGTCTGCCCGAGGCATTTCTGCGGTGAGCAGCATTCCAGCGCTGGTCGCAATCGACCTGGGCGCGGAGAGTTGCCGGGTGTCGCTGCTGCGCGGAGCGGGTGAAGAGCCGCGGATTTCGATGGTGCGGCGCTTCGAAAATGGTCCGCGGGACCAGGGGATTGCCGGATGGCGGTGGGACCTCGATCGCATCACGGGAGAACTGGAAACTGGTCTTCGTGAGTGCGCTGAGCTTGCGCCGGAAGGCATAGCGAGCATTGGGGTGACGGGATGGGCGGTCGATTATGTGCGGCTCGATGACGCTGGAGAGCCGCTGGCGCCGCCGTTCTGCTATCGCGACGAACGAACGCAGACCGCAATGCAGGAAGTCCATGCGAAGATTCCGGCCGCGACGCTTTACGCGCGGACGGGCGTGCAGATTCAGCCGATCAATACGATTTACCAAATCTATGCGGACAAGCGGAGCGGTATCGCAGACTCCGCAGCCTGGGTGAATCTGCCTGAGTACATTCTGCAATGGCTGGGAGGGCCGCGCGTTGCAGAGTATACCAATGCGACTCACACCGGGCTGGTGGATGCAGAAACCCGGAACTGGTCAGATGAAATTTTCGAGGTTTTGGGGCTGGATCGCGCGGCTGCTCCGGAGATCGTCTTTCCGGGAACGCGGTTAGGAAAATTGCGGGAAGATTTGGCTCGTTTGCCGGCTTTTGGCCCAACGGAACTAATTGCACCAGCCTGTCACGACACGGCGTCGGCGATTGCGGGCATTCCCGAACGACGGGGAAATTGGGCTTACATCAGCTCCGGGACGTGGTCTCTTGTGGGTGCACCGTTGGCTGAGAGCCTGCGCACGTACGATGCGTTTGCGCGGCGATTCACGAATCTGGGAGCAGCGGACGGCGGGATTTTGTTTCACTGCGGCATCCCTGGCATGTGGCTGCTGCGGCAGTGCATGAATGTGTGGGACGAAAATGGCGTGGGTAGCCTGGCGGCTCTGATTGCGGAAGCGCGATGCTTGCCGGCACCGGGCAACCTGCTGGATCTGGATGATCCGGCGTTGCTGCCGCCGGGCGATATGCCGTCGCGCATCAATGAGCAGCGAAGGCAGCAGGGGCTGGCGTTGTTGCCGGCTGGATGCGACGCGGCTCCCCACTACGCGAACCTGATTTTTCACAGTCTGGCTGCGCGTTACGGATCGCTGATTGAAGAGATCGGGCAGATGACGGGGCGCCGACCGCAGCATATTTGTGTGGTTGGCGGTGGCAGCCAGAATGAATACCTCAACGCGCTAACTCAGCAGTCGACCGGACTGCCTGTACAGCGATGCTCGGCCGAAAGTTCGACCCTCGGTAATTTCGCCCTACAATGGGCGCGGATCGAGCAGGCGTCCGGCTCGCTCCAGCCCCAGTTGATTGCAGACAAAGTTTGCGCGTTGGCCGAAGTGCAGGTTGTATAGCGGGCGCCAGCATCGAAAGGAACCGTCATGACCTCTGCCATTCTTGGCGGAATCGGATGGCATATGGTTGGGGCCGCCGCTGCGGCGTGTTTTTATGCGCCTATCGAAAAAGTAAAGAAGTGGTCCTGGGAAACCACCTGGGCGGTGGCGGGTATTTTCTCGTGGATTCTGCTTCCGCTGACGGTGAGCTTGATCCTCCTTCCAGATTTTCACGGATTTTATGGCGGAATTCCGGCAGGGGTGTTGGCGAAAACATTTCTCTTCGGTTGTATGTGGGGCGTAGGGAACGTGAACTACGGCCTGACCATGCGCTATCTGGGAATGTCGCTGGGCATTGGGGTTGCGATCGGTGTGACGCTGGTTGTCGGCACACTGGTTCCACCCATCATTCATGGGCAACTTGCTTACCTGTTCACCAGCCGCAGCGGTCTCTTCACCATGTCGGGCATTGGCCTGGCTCTTGTTGGAATTGCTGTTGTTTCGTGGGCGGGGCATCAGAAGGAACAACGCATGGGGGTGAGGGCAGAGGAATTCAATCTCAGCAAGGGGCTGATGCTCGCCGTGATGTGTGGGATTTTTTCATCGGGTATGTCGTTTGCAATTGATGCGGCCCGACCGATCGCCGCTGCGGCACAGCTGGTGGGTGTGAAGCCTCTTTACGCGGCGTTGCCGAGCTACGTAATTATTATGGGTGGCGGAGCGCTGGTGAATTTCGGCTACTGTTTTACACGACTGGCGTGGCGTAAAGACATTTCTCTACGCAGAGACTGGTCGCAGGATCGAGGGACGCTGGTCGTGAACAGCTCGCTGGCCTCTTCGGCCGGGATTCTCTGGTATTTGCAGTTTTTCTTTTATGCGTGGGGAGCGGCGAACATTCCGGCTCATCTGAGCTTCGTGAACTGGATGCTGCACATGAGCTGCTATGTGCTGTTTGGCGGTATCGTCGGCCTGGCTCTTGGGGAATGGCGCGGCGCGGGTGGGCGGCCGGTGCGGCTGTTATGGACGGGCATGGCAGTGATTATCGCCGCAGCGAACCTGGTGGGCCTGGGGATGGCATCATGAGGCTCGGTTGCGCGCGCAAGGTCATTTTCTGCATCTGAGTATTCGCTGCCCTACTTTTCCTCCGCGAGAGATGACTTTCATGCGTCGAACTTTGTTACCCGGACGGCCCCATCCCCTGGGCGCGACACCCACTGCCATCGGAACGAATTTCGCATTGTTCTCAGAAAATGCGACGGGAGTTTCGGTTTGTTTTTTCGATGAATCGGGGGTGCAAATCGATTGCGTACCTCTTCGCGAACGCACTGCGTTTGTTTGGCATGGACTGATCCGGGACATTAAGCCGGGGCAGCGCTATGGCTATCGAGTGGAAGGACGGTGGGAGCCGCAACGGGGACTGCGGTTCAACTCGAACAAGCTATTGGTGGATCCGTACGCGAAAGCGCTGACGGGCGACGTTGACTGGAAGGCGCCAATTTTTCCTTATGAGGTGGCAAGCGGCAACGATCTGAAGCGCAATGATGAAGACTCAGCGGCGGGCGTGCCGAAGGCGGTAGTGATCGACGAGCAGTTCGACTGGGAGGGGGATCGCCGGCCGGAAATTCCTTTAGCGGACTCCATCATTTATGAAGTTCATGTTCGTGGTTTTTCGAAGCTCAATGAAGCAGTGGAGGAAAACCTGCGCGGGACCTATGCGGGGCTGGCGTGCGCGGCAAGCATTGCGTATCTGGAGAAGCTGGGAATTACGGCCGTCGAGCTGCTGCCGGTTCATCATTTCATCGACGAGGGTCATCTGGTCGATAGGGGGCTGCGCGACTACTGGGGCTACAACACGCTCAGCTATTTTGCTCCGATGTCGCGCTACAGTTCATCGGGCGATACTGGCGGGCAGGTGGTCGAGTTCAAGGAGATGGTGAAGGCGCTGCACAAGGCGGGGATCGAAGTGATCCTTGACGTGGTCTACAACCACACCTGCGAAGGCAACCGCATGGGTCCGATGTTGTCGATGAAGGGGATCGATAACACGACATATTATCGCCAGGTGCAGGACGACCCGCGTTACTACATGGATTACACGGGTACGGGGAACACGCTGAACGTGATGAACCCCCAGGTGCTGAAGCTGGTAATGGATTCGTTGCGCTACTGGGTGACGGAAATGCACGTGGATGGGTTCCGTTTCGATCTGGCCAGCACGCTGGCGCGCGAACTGCATGCTGTTTCAAAGTTGTCAAGCTTCTTCGATACGATCCATCAGGATCCGACGCTTGCCGATGTTAAGCTGATCGCCGAACCATGGGATGTGGGCGAGGGCGGCTATCAGGTTGGCAATTTTCCAGTGCTGTGGGCGGAGTGGAACGGTCGTTATCGCGATACGGTACGGCGCTTCTGGAAGGGGGACAGCGGATTGCTGTCGGATTTCGCTTATCGGCTGACGGGGTCGTCAGACCTTTATGAGATGGATGGACGAAGGCCGTATGCGTCGATCAACTTCATCACTGCGCATGATGGCTTCACCCTGTGCGATTTGGTGAGCTACAACCAGAAGCACAATGAGGAGAACGGCGACAACAACAGCGATGGGGCCAATAATAACGATTCCTGGAACATGGGCGTCGAGGGGCCGACGGACGATGCGGCCATCAACGAGCTGCGCGAACGGCAGATACGGAATTTTCTGACGACGCTCGTCCTTTCGCAGGGCGTGCCGATGCTGTGCGGCGGCGATGAATTCGCGCGCTCGCAGAAAGGCAATAACAACGCCTACTGCCAGGACAATGAGCTGACGTGGTTCGACTGGAAGCTGAGCCCATCGCGTGAACGCCTGATGGAGTTCACGGCGAAGCTGATTCATCTGCGCCGCGACCATCCGAACCTGCACCGGCGCAAGTTTTTCCAGGACCGTGTGATTCGCGGGTCGGTAGTACGGGACATCGCCTGGTACAACACCGATGGGAAGGAACTGGGCGAGGATGCCTGGACAACGGACTGGAACCGCTCGCTGGCGCTGATGCTGAACGGAAAGACGCTGGCAATTTCGGATGAGGACGGTTGTCCTATCGTGGATGACAGCTTTCTGATTCTGGTGAATGCGGCCGCCGAAGGGGTGGAATTCGAGCTGCCCGAACCGCCGGCGGGCTCGCCGTGGAAGCAGGTGCTGAATACGGAGAGCATCGAAGACCCATTTGCCGCCGAGGAGGTAGGGGAGAAGGTGATTGTGGGTGGACGGGCGGTACGGGTTTACTGCGACGGAGCGAAATGATCAGGGATGTGGGTTGTTGAGATTATGTTGGCCGCTTAAGATCGAAGTTGATTGTGTTCATGTCTTCCTCTGCTCGCCCGCCTCGTGTTCGCTTTGCGCCTTCGCCTACGGGATTTCTTCACGTCGGCAATGCGCGCACGGCTCTCTATAACTGGATTTTCGCGCGCCACACCGGCGGCGCGTTTCTGCTGCGAATCGAAGATACGGATCTCGATCGCAGTGAAGTAAGGCATGAAACGCAGTTAATGGAGGACTTGCGGTGGCTGGGGCTGGATTGGGATGAAGGTCCTGGCGTAGAAGGGCCGCATGCCCCGTACCGGCAGTCGGAGCGGCTGGGTATCTATCGCGAGCATACGGATCGGCTGCTGGCCGAGGGCAAGGCTTACCGATGTTTCTGTTCCGCGGAGGGACTGGAGGCAGAGCGGCGGCAGGCCGCTGGAGCCCATCAGCCGCAGGTATATTCGGGGCGCTGCCGGGGAGTTTCGGATTCGGAATCGGCGGAGCGCGCCGCCAACGGCGAGCCTTTTGCCGTGCGGCTGCGCATTCCGGATCATCCATTGCGTTTCCATGACATTGTTCGCGGGGCAGTTGAGTTTCCCAACGAGACGATCAGCGATCCAATCCTCGTTCGATCGAATGGGATGCCGGTCTACAACTACGTCGTAACAGTTGACGACGCGCTGATGGAGATCACGCACGTGATTCGTGGAGACGACCACATTTCCAACACGCCCAAGCAGGTTGCGATCTATGAGGCGTTTGGATGGAAGCAACCGGAGTTCGCGCACCTGTCGACGATTTTGGGCAGCGACCGCGAGCGGCTCTCCAAGCGGCATGGGGCGACCTCGGTTGCCAGTTTCCGAGCCATGGGGATTTTGCCGGAAGCGCTGGTGAACTACCTGGCGCTGCTGGGGTGGGGTGCGGAAGGCGGAACGCGCGAGATTTTCTCGCTTGAGGATCTGATAAAGGAATTCCGATTGGAACGCGTGACCGCCAGCCCGGCAATTTTTGACTGGGAGAAGTTGCACTGGTTGAATCGGCATTACATGAAAGGGGCCGATCCGGAACACATTGCGGAATTGGCATGGGCACAGTTTGCCAGCGCCGGTCTTTTGCCACCTCGCAATGGCGGGTGGCAAGTGATGCCACCGGTGGTGGAAGCGTGGTTCGGAAAAATGCTGGTGATGCTGATGCCCGCTGTGAATCAACTGGATGAGTTGCCGGTGAAGGCAGAGTTCGTATTTCGTTTCAATCCGGCGGCAGCTCGTGCCAATGCGGAGAATAAGGTCATTCTGGCTGCGGAATCGGCACAAAAAGTGCTCGCGGCATTTAGTGCGCGGGCAGTATCGATTTCCGGGCCCGTGATGCCAGAGCAATTCAAAGCGTGGATGAATGAGATCAAGATCGAGACGGGTGCGAAAGGCAAGGACCTCTTTCATCCCGTGCGCATCGCACTGACCGGCGCGCACTCGGGTCCGGAATTCGACAAGGTGATCCCGATTCTTGAAGAGGGAAGCAGGCTCGAGCTGCCGGTGCATGTGCTGGGCGTGCGAGAGCGCATCGAACAATTTATGAGCACAAGCCGATGAAGCAGGTTTTGTGGATTGAAGAAGCCAAGCCATCGAAGCTGGCGATTGTTCTGCGCCCGCGCGGCGGAGAGGGACTGCAGGCTGATCTTGAAGCAGTAAGGGAAGAGGGCATCGACATTCTGGTGTCATTATTGACGCGAGAAGACAGCGAAGATCTGGGACTGATTGATGAAGGCAGGATCGCGCGGCTATTGGGAATGCGATTCGTGTCTTACCCGGTGCTGGATCGGTGCACGCCTGCGGATCTGGAGGGATTCCGGGAGCTCGTAGAGGACTTGCGCGATCACGTGCGGGCGGGAAAGAGTGTCGGCGCACACTGCCGTGGCTGCATCGGCCGCGCAACGGTCCTGATTGCCTCCGTGATGATTGCGCTTGGTTGGGATGCGACTGAGGCTTTGCGCAGGATTGAGAAGGCACGCGGCTTTCCTGTGCCCGACACACCGGAACAACTGGAATGGATCCTGAACTTTCGTCCCAAACCGTAACGCTCGTCTTCCCGCATTCGTGGAAGGCGGAAATCCTGCTAAAGCGGCCGCTCATCAAGCCTCTTCGTTGCTATACCTATCCGCGCGAGGCGGAGGAAGTGGAACGGGGGGCGCTGGAGGTACTGGTTCAGCCAGCGGGCAAGGCAGTGAAATTCCTCGCTACCTTTGCTCTGGGGTTTAAGGATCCGGCCGTGCCCAGTGGTTTGTGGAGTTGTCCTGCTGCAGATGAACTCTGCGCAGTTGCCGGTGGATACGCTTATATCGTGAACGCACTAGGGCCGGCCGACTTCACCCACATTGCTCTTCGTCCGGTGCTCGAGATCATTTCATTACCGGAGCAGAGGTTGCTGATCTTTGCCGGTCATCAGACGCTGCTGGCGTGGGGGGAGGCGGGTGAAGCGTGGCGGACTCCGCCACTCACGTCGGAAGGGCTCCGTCTGACGGAGGTTCACGGTGACGATCTGCACGGGTTCGGCTGGGATCTGAGCAGCGACCGCGAACTCCCCTTCACGGTGGATTTGCGCAACGGGTGGTGTTCCGGGGCTTATGTTGACGCTGCGCGATAAAAACTCAGCGCCGCATCGCCCTGCTTGAGAACCCGATAGCGAAGCAGACTTCCGTAGCACGAGTCCAGTTCGCGTCGTTTTTCGTGCTCGGCCACGACCAGAGCGCCCGGAGCAAGAAGTACCCCGCATTCAGTTCCGAGGAGTTCGAGCGCGAGCGCATATTCATGATCTGCGGCGTACGGCGGATCGAGAAAAACCAGATTTGCGTGGCGACGCGCTTCTACCAGCCGCCGAAGCCCGGCTGCAGTTGAGCGTGATTCGAGCGCATAGCGGCCCTGAATGCCAAGCCTGGAAAGATTGGTGCGGATGGCACGCAATGCTGTGTCCGCCTGTTCCACGAAGATGGCTTCCTGCGCGCCCCGGCTCAATGCTTCAATTCCCACCGCCCCCGAACCGGCGTAGAGGTCGAGGAAGATGGCGCCTTCAATCTGAGGCGCGAGGACATTGAACAGCGTCTCGCGCAGGCGATCGCTGGTCGGCCGGGTATCCAGCCCTTGCGGCGCCTGCAACACCCGGGATCGATACTGTCCGGCAATCACGCGCATCGGTTTCTCCCTGGAAAAATCGGTCGACCCTCTACAATAACGGCAAGGAGCAGGAGAACGAGATGCGCGCATGGTCATTGCCGCTCGGGCGCTGGTTTGGTGTGCATCTGCGCATTCACTACTTCTTTCTCCTGTTGCTGCTCTTTTGTCTCCTTTCGACAAATTTTTCCGGGATCCCGTCGTGGCGGGGAGTGCTGCTATGGTTTTTGCTGTTTGCCGCGGTTCTGGGACGCGAAGCTGCGCGCGCAATGACGGCGGCGTGGCACGGACTGGCAGTGCGCAGCATCCTTCTCCTTCCTATCGGCGGATTGTTCTCTTATTCAAGCCCTGAGATGGCGGAGCGTGCGGTGGAAGGATCGGCGCAGTGGGCCTTGACCCTTGCCGGGCCGCTGTCGAACCTTGGGTTTGCCGCTCTGGTGGCGGGCTTGATCGCGGGCGCCACGTCGCAGGTTCCGATTGGGGCTTTGCCGATTGTGACACCCGCGCACCTGATGCGATCCATCGTATGGCTCAACGTGGCGCTCGCGATTATCAATTTCATACCGGCGTATCCGCTGGACGCCGGGCGCCTGATGCGCAGCGGATTCTCACGCACGCGCGGAGTGGTGCAGGCCACGCGAGCGGCCTCTGGTCTTGGCCAGATTGTGGGCATTGGCGCAGTGGTCGCTGGTCTCGCGCTGCTGGCGATTCCGAATACGCATCTGGCAGCTTCGCTCAGCCCCTGGTTCATCATGGGCGGTTTTTTTGTTTTCATCGGTGCACAGCTTGAGGATCAGGGCGTACTTTTCCAGTCGGTAGTTGAGACTGTACGAATGCGCGATGTGATGCTCACCGACTTTGATACGCTGTCGCCGTCGGATACGTTGTCAGACGCGCTGTACAAAGCCATCCACAGTTTGCAGGACGACTTTCCGGTGGTGCGTGGCGCTGCACTGGTCGGAGTGATCTCGCGGCAGGGAATCATTCAGGCGCTTCGTCACGGCGGGAACGGGTACATTCAGGCCATCATGTCGCGTGCCTTTCAGGTTGCGCAGCCGGATGACTCGCTCGGCGCGCTGATTCGGCGTATCGGGAGCGGCCGGCTGTCGCTGATCCCTGTGGCTGAAAGCGGGCGGATCGTCGGCATAGTCACCTGGCAGAATCTGAGCAGCAGCATGGGCCTGCTGGCCGAGTATCGTCGTCTTGAACGCACTGACAATGAATCGTGACTGACGAACCTTTAGCGCCGGGTTTATACATCGTCGCGACCCCCATCGGCAATCTTGAAGACATTACGATGCGGGCGTTGCGGGTTTTGCGCTCTGCTGACCGCATTGCCTGTGAGGACACGCGCCAGACGCGCAAGCTGCTGGATCGCTACAGCATCACGACTCCGACGATCAGCAGTCATGAACACAATGAAGCGGCGCGGAGCGGGCAACTGATTGAGGAGTTGAAGAACGGTGCGCGTATCGCTGTTGTTTCTGATGCGGGAACGCCGGGCATTTCAGATCCGGGCATGGTGCTTGTGAGTGCGGCTGTTGCGGAGGGGGTTCCGGTTTTTGCGATTCCCGGGGCGAGCGCTGTGCTGGCGGCGCTGGTGGGTGCGGGGCTGAGCACGGAGCGCTTCTCTTTCGTGGGATTTCTGCCGCCGAAGGCGGGGGCTCGACGGACGGCACTGGAGGAGCTGGCTGGCTCGTGTTCGATGGCCACGACGCTGGCTCTCTATGAAGCTCCGCATCGGATCCTCGAGACGCTGGCGGATGTCGAGGCGGTGTGGGGCGTGGAGTGTCGCGTTGTGCTGGCGCGAGAGCTGACCAAGGTACACGAGGAGTTCCTGCGCGGGACCGTGCGGGAAGTTCGCGCGGAACTGGCAATGAGAGAAAGTATTCGCGGCGAGATTGTTCTCCTGATCGACGCGCAGCCGCTGGCGGGCGATCCCGGAGCGGGCGCTGCCAGCGTCCAGGCGCGAGTCGCGGAGCTGGAGAAATCTGAAGGACTCACCGAGAAGGATGCGCTGAAGCGCATGGCTCGCGAACGCGGCGTATCCAAGAGCGAGATCTGGCGTGAATTGCAGCGTGAGCGCGCTCGCGGGAAATGAGTGCGGCCTAGGCGCCGCCGGTCACAATCCCGGAACGACGTACCCACTGATCGCCTTGTTTTTCAAGATAAATCCAGCTGCCCGCGGAGCAGAGATGCGCGCACCAGTCGTTCATGAAGACCAGCGCGGCCCTATGTTTGCTGTCGAAATAGACTTCGCTGAAGAAGGTTACGCCCGGGTAGCCTGACCACTGCGACTGTGTCTCGGAGGTGACCTGCGCTGCCGTTCTGGATGAGCGCAATGCGGCGACTTCGTCCGGACGCAGAAGCGAAAACGGATGATTCAACTGAAAGGGATCTTTCGTTAACGCTATGCGAACGTACTTGTTGGTCTCGTAATCCTGGACAGCTTCCTGGAAGCCGCGCGGATTTTCCGGTGGAGGCTTCAACTGGCCGAGAGGCGGGAGGGCGGGATTGCGGTCGGTTTCGTTGATAGTGATCTGGGCAATGGCCCACCGGGTGGTCTGTTCGGGCGCCATGCCGGCAAACTCCTGGCCCGGCATAAGCCGGGAATAGATGGCGTAGGAGTCGTCAGCGCGGTCATCCGGCATCGCGATCGCGCCCTGTTCGGAATAGCGAGCCGGCGGCGCCGGTGGCTTGCGGTTGTTCGCCGTTTGCGGGGCGGCGACGAGCGCGAACAGGCCAAATCCGAGAATTGGCAGGAAGCGCGGGCGCGCATGCATGTCTGCATAGACGCGCCCAGAGCCGTGGACGTTCCGATTTTTCTTTTGTCCATGCGCTTCAGGCGCTGGATTTGGTTGCTCCGGCAAGTTGGCGGAGGACGTATTGCAGGATGCCGCCGTGCTCGAAGTAGAGGATTTCCTGCGGGGTATCGATGCGAATCTTCGCCTCGAAGGTTTTGGTTTTGCCGGTGGGGTCGGTGGCGCGGACTTTCAGGGTGTGGCCGCCGGAGAATTTTGAGTCGAGGATGGCTTTGAGGCCGGGGAAGTCGAAGGTTTCCTCGCCGGTGAGGCCGAGGGAATCAACATTTTCTCCGGGTGCGAACTGCAGTGGCAGGATACCCATGCCGACGAGGTTCGAGCGGTGGATGCGCTCGAAACTTTCGGCGATGACGGCGCGGACGCCGAGCAGTTTCGGGCCTTTGGCTGCCCAGTCGCGCGAGGAGCCGGAGCCATATTCTTTGCCGGCGAGGATGATGAGTGGCGTTCCGCGCTCGGCGTATTTCGCCGAGGCATCGTAGATGGATATCGGCTCGCCTTCCGGGAGCAGCCGAGTGACGCCGCCTTCGGTACCGGGAGCGAGCTTGTTGCGCAGGCGGACATTGGCAAAGGTGCCGCGCACCATGACTTCGTGATTGCCACGACGCGATCCGTAGGAATTAAAGTCCGCGGGTTTGACGCCGTGGTCGGTGAGGTATTTTCCCGCGGGGCCGTTGAGCTTGATGGAGCCGGCGGGCGAGATGTGGTCGGTGGTGACGCTGTCGCCGAGGACAGCGAGGACGCGTGCGCCGGAGATTTCTTTGACCGGAGCGGGTTGCGCGGGCATGCCGTCAAAGTAGGGCGCTTTGCGGATGTAGGTAGAGTCCGGCTCCCAACCGTAGACGTCGCCGGTGGGGAAGCTGAGCTTCTGCCAGTTCGCGTCGCCATCGGAAATTGTGGCGTACTCCTTCGTATAGCTGTCGGAGGTGATGGCGGAGGCGATGACGCTGGAGACTTCCTGTTGCGAGGGCCAGATGTCGCGGAGGAAGACCGGCTGGCCGGATTTGTCTTTACCCAGAGGCGAGCTGTCGAAGTCGTGGTCGATGCGACCTGCGAGCGCGTAAGCGACGACGAGCGGCGGTGACATGAGGTAGTTAGCGCGAACCTCGGAGTTGATGCGGCCTTCAAAATTGCGATTACCGCTGAGGACGCTGACGGCGACGAGGCTGTGGGCCTCAATAGCACTGGAAATGTCGGTGGGCAGCGGGCCGGAATTGCCAATGCAGGTGGTGCAGCCATAGCCGACGGTGTTGAAACGGAGCTTGTCGAGCCACTGCGTCAGACCCGCTTTGTCGTAGTAATCGGTGACGACGCGGGAGCCGGGAGCGAGGGATGTTTTGACCCAAGGCGGAACGCTGAGGCCTTTCTCGACGGCCTTCTTCGCGAGCAAGCCAGCGGCGACCATCACGGAAGGGTTGGAGGTGTTGGTGCAACTTGTGATCGCGGCGATGACGATGGATCCGTGGTCGAGGTAGGGTTCGGGGTCGACGCCGAAACGTTCTTTGACGGTGTGGGCGATGTGGCCGTTCCCGTTTGTGGGCTCGGGCGCGGCGTGCGTCGACTGGACGTTGCCGTTGGCGGACATGTGGCCGCCTTCGCCTTCCCAGCGAATGGCCTGGCGCTGGCCGACCTTGTCGGCGTTGGGTCCGAGAAGGGAAGGAAGCTGCTTTTTGAAGCTGGCACCGGTTTCGCGGAGAAGGACGCGATCCTGCGGGCGCTTGGGACCGGCCACGCTGGGCTCGACCTGCGTGAGGTCGAGGGCGATGGTTTGGGAGTACTCGGCCTCGGGAGCGTCAGGCGTGTGGAAGAGGCCCTGCTCTTTGAAGTAAGCCTCGACGAGCGCGATCTGGTCGGCGGGACGGCCGGTGAGGCGCAGGTAGCGCAGAGTCTCCGCATCGACGGGGAAGAGGCCGCAGGTGGCTCCGTACTCAGGCGCCATGTTGCCGATGGTGGCGCGATCGGCGAGGGGCAGCTCCGCAATGCCGGGACCGTAAAACTCGACAAACTTGCCCACGACCCCGAGCTTGCGCAGCATTTCAGTGACGGTGAGGACGAGGTCAGTGGCGGTTGCGCCTTCGCGCAGTTTGCCGGTGAGCTTGAAACCGACGACTTGGGGAACCAGCATGGAGACGGACTGGCCGAGCATGGCGGCTTCCGCTTCGATACCGCCGACACCCCAGCCGAGAACGCCGAGGCCGTTGATCATGGTGGTGTGGGAGTCGGTTCCAACGAGGGTATCGGGGTAGGCCTGGGGCTTCGCGCCTGAGGTGGTGAAGACGACGCGTGCGAGGTATTCAAGATTGACCTGGTGGCAGATGCCCATGCCGGGGGGGACGGCGGAGAAGTTGCGGAAAGCGGTCTGGCCCCACTTGAGGAAGGCATAGCGCTCGCGGTTGCGCTGGAATTCGAGCGCAGCGTTGAGGGTGTAGGCGTTGCCGGTTCCGTATTCGTCGACCTGGACGGAGTGATCGATGACGAGCTCTGCGGGCTGCAGCGGATTGATCTTTTGCGGATCACCACCGAGGAGCTTCATAGCATCGCGCATGGCGGCAAGGTCGACGACGGCCGGGACGCCGGTGAAGTCCTGCATGAGGACGCGTGCGGGCATCCAGGATATTTCGCGCGAAGGTTCTGCTTTGGGATCCCATTTCGCGAGGAACTCGATGTCGTCGGCGGTGACCGTTTTGCCGTCCTCGTAGCGGAGGAGGTTTTCGAGCAGGATACGGAGGCTGAAGGGGAGACGAGTAAGCCGGATGCCGCGTTCTTCGAGGGCGCTGAGTCGGAAAATCTCGTAGGTTTTGCCGCCGGATTTCAATTCGGACTGGCTGCCGAAGGTGTTCATTGTGCGTTTCCTTTCGTGGTGAGAGGCGCAGGGGGTTGGCTCGACGCCGCGGCAAATGCCATGGGGCGGAGCGGGTCCAAAAGCGGCCAATCAGGCTGTTGTGGGTCGTCCCCGGTCGGGTCGGCCGCGCCGGAAGCGACGGAGAAGAGGAAACGAGATGAACGTGCTCGTCATCACCGTTCAACATTTTAGAACTTTTTGGCCGCGAGGTGCGGGGGTATTCGATCCTCAGGGCGCGAGCGAAAGTGGGTGTGAACATTTCTTAACACTTTGGCGTTAACTATGGTTTACAAACAACAGCAAAGCGAAGTACACTCCTGAGAATGGCAGCGTCCGCCTGGTGCGCCGCCCGATGCGCGGGTCTTTTGTCCAGGATTTATCTGATAAGCAGGGAAGGCGAAAGAAGCAGGGATGGGTGCAGGTGCACAGTCCGGGCGGAAGCTGCGGGTGTTGGCGGCGGAAGAAGAGGTCGTCGTCACGCACGAGGACATCGATCGCGCGCACGACCGCGCGCGGGTTTCGGCGGCGCGGGGCCGGCGAGGAATGCGCGCGCGGGCCTGGCTGCTGTGGTTGCTGATCGGACCAGGCATTCTGGTGATGCTGGGGGAGAACGATGGGCCCAGCATGCTGTCGTACGCGGCGACGGGTGCGAAGTTTGGTGTCGGGTTTTTTCTTCCGTTTGTGATTCTGACCTTCGGCATGGCTGTGGTCGTGCAGGAGATGACGGTCCGGCTGGGCGCGGCCACCCATCGTGGGCACGCGGAGCTGATCTTCGAGCGGTTCGGGCCCTTCTGGGGCTGGTTCTCGATGATCGACCTTGGGATCGGTAATTTTCTGACGCTGATCACGGAGTTCATTGCGATTCGCGCGGGGCTGGGATTTTTTGGCGTGCCGCCGTGGGCGGCTGTTTTGCTGGCACTAGCGGTGTTGTATTCGGCGCTGATGAGTCATCGTTACTGGACGTGGGAGCGGGTGACGCTGGCGGCGGCGGCCTTCAATCTGATTTTCATTCCGGTGGCGCTGATGGCGCATCCGCACTGGGGCGCGGTTGGGCATGCGATGGGAACCTGGAAGCCGCTGCCGCCGTTCGCCCGGGACACGGTGCTGATCGTGCTCTCGGACATTGGGGCGACGGTGACGCCGTGGATGCTGTTCTTCCAGCAGAGCGCGACGGTAGACAAAGGGATGACGACGAAGGACATCCATTTCGGGCGCATCGATACTGCGGTGGGCGCGGCGCTGGCGGCGGCTGCAGCGCTGGGCGCGATTCTGGCGACGGCACCGCTGTTCGGGCATATCAGCGCGGAGAATTTTGAGGCGGCGCAGTTTGCGCAGGCGCTGGAGCCGGTCATCGGCCACATTGGCGCGAGCTTGTTTGCGCTGGGCATGGTGGAGGCAGGAATCGTGGCGGCGATTACGATTTCCACTTCGTCGGCTTACGCGTTTGGCGAGGTTTCGCGCAAGCCGCACAGCCTGAATTTACCGGTGAATCAGGGGAAATCGTTTTACGCGGTGCTGGGTGTGTGCGCAGCGGCGGCTGGGGGGATCGTGCTGATTCCTGGATTGCCGCTGGTCTTTGTGGTGCTGGTGGTGAACGTGGTGGCGGTGCTGGCGATGCCGCCGGCGCTGGTGTTTCTGTATTTGCTGGTGAATGACAAGGAAATTATGGGCGGCGTGCCTAGTCCGCGATGGGCGAACGCCCTTGCAGCGGCAGCGGTGGTGGTGCTGACAGCCGCGGGAATTCTTTACGGCATCAGCGTGGTTGCGCCGGGTGCGTTTGCGTGGATGGGGCGGTTGTAAGGGAGTGACGAGATGAGTCAACAGGAGCATGTGAGCGACGCGGATGCGGGATTCGTGCTGTCGACGCTGGAGCACGACCAGCTGGTGGCAGCGAAGAGGGCGCCCTTGCCGCGGCGGCGGTTGAAGGGTGGCGAGCTGTGGCTGGCGTGGGGATTGCGAATCTATCTCGTATTCATGCTGGCGGTGGTGATTTGGCAAGCGTGGATTGCAGTGCGGTGAACCCAGTTGTCAGCGTTCAGTCGGCAGTTTTCAGCGGCTTGGTTCCAGAGCCGCCGTTGCGGTAGGCTCGGGTGGGGATCAACAACAAATGAAGGTGCTGGTGATTGGAGGAGGCGGGCGCGAGCACGCCCTGTGTGCGGCGATTCGCCGTTCGCCGAAGGTGAGTGATGTGGTTTGCGCGCCGGGAAACGGCGGCATTGCGCAGGTTGCGCGATGCGTGAAGGCGGATGCGAAAGACATTGACAATTTGCTGCATGTGGTTGCGGCGGAGAAGCCGGATCTGACGGTGGTGGGTCCGGAGCTGCCTCTTGCGCTGGGGTTGGTGGATGCGATGCAGGCGCGGGGGCTCAGGGTTTTTGGGCCGACGCGCGAGGCGGCGCTGCTGGAGACGAGCAAAGCGCACGCGAAGCGCTTCATGCAGCGGCACACGATTCCGACAGCGAATTATGCAGTTTGCGAATCGCGGCAGGAGGCGCAGGAAGCGCTGGAGTTGTTCCACCTGCCGGTGGTGGTGAAGGCCGATGGGCTGGCGGCGGGTAAGGGCGTGGTGATCTGCGAGACGAAGACGCAGGCGGATCAGACGGTGGCGGACCTTTTCAACGGGCAGCTGCTGGGCAAGCCGATGAAGACGGTGGTGGTGGAAGAATTTTTGACCGGCGAAGAGCTTTCGTTTCTGGTTTTGAGCGATGGAAAACACGCGGCAGCGCTGGTTCCGGCGCAGGACCATAAGCGGCTGGGCGAAGGCGACACGGGTCCGAATACGGGCGGAATGGGCGTTTACTCGACGGACACGATACTCGATGACGCGATGCGGATGTGGGTTTTGGAGCACATCGCGCAGAAGACGATTGACGGAATGGCAGCGGAGGAGACTCCTTTTGTTGGGGTGCTCTACTGCGGGTTGATGATGACGGCGAAGGGTCCAATGGTGCTGGAGTACAACGCGCGGTTCGGCGATCCGGAGACGCAGGCAATTTTGCCGCGGCTGGAGAGCGATTTGGTGGAAGCGCTCGAGGCTTGTGTGGAAAGGCGGCTAAGCGATTCGGTATTTCGCTGGAAGCCAGGCGCTTCGGCTTGCGTTGTGGCAGCGTCACAGGGTTATCCAGGCAGTTACGAGACGGGCAAGGTGATTGCCGGGCTCGAGGAGGCTGCGCAGATTCCTGGGGTTGAGATTTTCCATGCTGGAACGACATTCGATAACGGGCAATACCGGACGGCCGGCGGTCGGGTGCTGGGCGTGACGGCGACAGGCGCGACGCTGGAAGAGGCGCTCGAATCGGCGTACGCGGCGGTGAGCCGGATTTCGTTTGAGGGCATGGTATTTCGGAAAGACATTGGGCACCGGGCGCTGCGATAAGGCGATGCACGAGGCAACTGCGGGTGTCGGGCGCCGCGGCGCGAGCACCGGGTGCCAATACCCCCCTGGGCTTTTCGTAAGTCATTCACCGCTCGAAGGTTCAGAGATTCAAGGGGGATGTAAGCCATTCTTTTAACTTGGTTTACCATCAAACTCATTGAGCAGACCGGAGTTCGGATCGTTCTGTGGCTATCGGTAGTGGAAGCCGTTCGGGCGAGACACGATTCCCACTCGACGTCGTTGATCCGTCTTAAGTTCGGAAGGGCCGACGAGTACGCCGGCCCTCCGGTTTCTCCGCTCACAGCACGATGGCTGCGGGAGGGTTATTTCGCTTCGAGGATGACGATGGCTTGTTCGACCACAGGGGCGAGCTTCTTGAAGTCGTCGATGAGGGCGAGGAAGTCGGCGTAAACCTTCGAGTCGGCGGCGAAGTTGAGGCCGTCGGCGGTGATGGCTCCCTGGGTGGCAGTGATGAGGGCCTCGACGTCAGAGACGACTGTGGATAGGCCGGCGATGAAGGGCTTTTCGAGCGGCTTCTCGGACTGTAGGATGTGCTCGATGCGAAGGGCGAGACCAACGATGGTTTTGACTTCGCCGGCGAACCATTTGCCGAAGTCAGCGATTTTGACGCCCAGTTTCTGGAAGATGTTCATAAATGCTTCCTTGTTCCTTTGCATGCAAAATGAGGGGAAAAACAGAAAGGCCCGCCACGGATGGCGAGCCTTGTTTTTGAGAATTACCCTCTATTTTCAGGATACCAAGTTGGCGTTGAAAACATGCCAAATATTTTTGCCTGGAAGTGGCCTTAAGTCAGCAACATGCACTGACAATAAAACGCTTGACACACATGTGCGCGTACTGTACTATTTCATTCATGGAAACGCCTCGCACGCTTCAGGCCGCAATCGTTCACTTCTCCGATCCGCAACGCGCTTTTGAGGCGGCTGTGGAGTATCGCTGGGTGGGTGGGCAGGTGACGTGCCCTCGCTGTGGACAGGAGAAGCACTCTTTTGTGAAGACGCGGCGTATTTGGTTCTGCTACCCCTGCCAGAAGCAATTCACGGTCAAGGTGGGCACGGTTATGGAGGATTCGCCCCTTGGACTCGATAAGTGGATGGTCGCTATCTGGATGCTGGCGAACTGCAAGAACGGGATCAGCAGCTATGAACTGAGCAAGGCTATCGGCGTCCGTCAGAACTCCGCATGGTTTCTCCTGCATCGCATCCGTGAGGCTATGGGAACCAAGCCCACAAAGAAGATGGGCGGGAGCGATTCCGGCCCTGTCGAGGCTGACGAGGTTTTCATCGGACCTAAGCCCAAATTCATGCACGCCAACCGCAGGGCCAAGCTGCCCCGCCGTGGCGAGAAAAACGTCCCTATCATGGGCATTCTTGACCGTGAGTCCCGACAGGTTCGGGCTAAGGTTGTTCCCAACGTCAAGCGGGAAACGTTGCAGGAAGAGATTCTGAATCATGTAGAGAAGTGGTCCAAACTCTACACAGACGGCTGGCAGGGTTATGACGGTCTGGACGAATACGTTCACAAAACTGTGAGCCATATTCAGGAGTACGTCCGGGGTGAGGTTCACACTCAGGGAATCGAGAACTTCTGGAGTTTGCTCCGTCGCACCCTGCGCGGCACCTATGTTGCTGTGGAACCCTTTCACCTGGACGCCTACGTTACAGAGCAGGTTTTCAGATTCAATAATCGGGCTACTAAGGACAACCCGATTAACGACGCCGACAGATTCGCTTTCCTGATGAGCCAGGTTGCCGGAAAGCGTCTCACCTATGCCAAACTGACCGGCAAGGATGACGACGCGCTCCACTCGTCGGAGGCAGGGACGAGGCAAGAGGTCCCCTTCTAAGCCTTGTCGCTGCCGGTCTTTTTGCGGCGTATAGTTTTCTTGGGTTGCGCTTTGGGGTTCGCTACTCGCGGAGTCTGAAGCACAGCCCGCGCCAGCTTCTCGAAGTTCTCCCCCGCCTTCGGTCCTTCGTGGTATTCGTGTTTCATCTCCATTCATTATCCTCCTCTGGAAAGCTGACATAAGCGCATGTTTCGTCGGTTGATCAACGCGCTGCGGGCGATTCAAGAAGCGTTGAATGAGCAGACAAATTCCGCAGCCGATGAGCGTGCCTCCGACAGGGAAACACATCGGGAAGAAGCCGGGGTTTTTCGGGCCATTGGTAATCGCATTGCTCAAGGCATAGAAACCGGCAGCGACAGTGCCGCAGCCGCCCACCAAGAAGATTATCGGCAACAAGAACGGCTTATATCGGTGCAATGGTGGCTGTTTGGATGCGCTGCAGCGGCTTTTGCCGCAGCGGCGATCTACGCTGCAATCGCCGCCTATGAATATTCCGAGATGGTAAAGGCCACAAAAGCCACTCAGGAGGCTGTTCAGGTTGCGCAGTTGAATGGAATCCTGGGGTACATGACAGCGCAGAGTTCTCTGCACGCCACCATTGACAACTTCCACTTGGACCAGAGGGCATGGGTAGGAATCGACACCATGGAACCCTTTACCATCGCAACCTCGGATTCCTTCGGGGTACGGTTTAATTTTAGGAATACGGGGCGCACCCCAGCCTTCCATGTAAGGGTGATGGCAGCCTTGCGTTCGCTTAAAAAGGACGAGCCATTTCAGCCGATAATAGAACCCCCAAAAGGGGTTCTGCCCAGCGATCTTACTGTGTTCCCGAATGGCACAGGGTTCTTCGATACCCCGAAATACCCGTTGTCGGCAGCACAAAGCGACGCGGTAAAAACTGGCCGTTTTATCATTTATGCGTACGGAACCATCTCCTACTTTGACGTTTTTGGTAAACAGCATCTCACCAGATTCTGCAAGATGTTGGTTCAAACAAACACCGCAGGCGACTGCCACACTGACAACACAGCAAATTAACGCGCACATGTGTGTCAAGCGTTTTATTGCCCATGCACTTTGGTAACAAGGCAAAAAGCTTGACAAATTTTCCACATTCTAATTTTTAGGCCGGCCAGGCAAATTAGGTAGCAGGCGAGGGATTTATCCCGCTGGCCTGGTGGTTGACGAGGGCTGACAGGAACGGCCTTCATCCTTTCAGATGCGGCTCTTTAACGAGCTCGGCGAGCCGCGCGCTAGGAGGAGGAGGGGCCAGGGTGCACTCGAAGGTAAGTGTTCAGAGATCCCACGCTATACGCGCACGCCTTCCGGAGCAGCGGGCTGGACGGGTCGGGCGGCTGGTGATCTTTCTGACAAGGGTCGGGTAGGATCGGCCGGAACCACGCCGAGATGTTGGTTCAACATTCCACCCGAGGCCGCATTTCGAACTGACTGATGGTCATTGCACACTTTATGCATTGATTGGACTGGTCACGGTTGGCGGGATTTTGAAATTGAGGCAGATGCACATCGACAGTCTGGTGAATCGGCGGACCTCGGAGCTGCAGCGCGAGATCGCAGTGCGGAGGGAGGTAGAAGAAGCGCTGAAGCAAGCCCGAGACGACGCGGTGCGGGCGCGCGACGAACTTCATTTTCATGGCAGCTTATGACGCGCTGACCGGCATTCTGAACCGGCGGGCGATTTTGGAATTGATTCACAGACCGGTGCTACCATAGCGCGAAGGCGCGGACATAAGTCTGGAAGCGCCTCGAACGTTCTCTAACTGCAAGTTATTTTGATTGGCAGTGATGGACGGCAGATTTTTGCTGTCGGGCGCCGGGCATTGACAGCCCGTCTCGGCGCACCATGGACGAGCCATTGAGCTGGTGCGCACCAACCGAATCCTCAGGGGCCCATCGCAGGGAATAGATCGTCGAATCGATCGGCGGTCCTGTCTCGGCAAACCAAGAGACTGATGGCCTTTGGGAGGCCTCGATCAAAAGTGAAGGAGACACTATGAAAATCGTGGTGATCGGCGGCACGGGTCTTATCGGATCCAGGCTCGTCAACCAACTTCGCGAAAGTGGACATGAAGCAGTAGCCGGAGCACCCAGCACCGGCGTCAACACCCTTACCGGCGAGGGGCTGGCCGAAGTGCTGAAAGATGCTTCAGTAGTCGTAGACGTAAGCAACTCTCCGACCTGGGAGGACGCGGCTGTGCTGAAGTTTTTTGAAACAGCCACCCGCAACCTGAGAACCTATGAAACGGCCGCAGGGGTCGGACATCACGTTGCGTTGTCCGTCGTAGGAACGGAGCGCATGGTTGCAAGCGGCTATTTTCGCGCAAAACTTGCACAGGAAAATCTGATCAGGGCGTCCTCAGTACCCTACTCCATCGTCCGGGCGACGCAGTTCTACGAATTTTTCGGGGGCATCGCGGATTTTTCAACGGTCGACAACAAGGTGCGTTTGCCCCATGTGCTTTTCCAGCCAATAGCTGCCGACGATGTCGCGCGCGCCCTGGGCGGGGTTGCAGCAGGGTCGCCTGTCAACGGTATGGTGGAAGTCGGCGGTCCGGAAAAGTTTCGTCTCGATGAGTTCATCCGGCGGGCACTGGCAGCGCGCAGCGATCCACGTCAGGTTGTCGCTGACCCACACGCTCACTACTACGGCATCGAGGTGGAGGAGAGGACTCTCATCCCGGAGGACAACGCGAAGCTGGGAAGCATCCGGTTCGAGGACTGGCTCGCTCAGTCCGCGACACCAATTGCCATTGCACAGTCTCAGCCTGCAGGCGTCGCGTTGTTGACTCAGGAAAAAGACAGTCAGAAAAAAGCCAGTTGACAGCGCCACAGCATCGCGCGATAGAGCGGAGGAAGTGAGGAGTCGATGGCACCTCGTGTGGTCATTGTCGGTGGTGGCTTCGGAGGACTCTCCGCAGCCCGAGTTCTCCGCAACGCTCCAGTGAACGTGACGCTGATCGACAAGCGCAATTACCATCTCTTTCGACCGATGCTGTACCAGGTGGCAACGGGATTGCTTTCTGCGGACGAAATCTCCGCCCCTTTGCGCTCCATCTTCCGCCGTCAGAAAAACATCGACGTGCTTCTCGATGAAGTCATCGGCATCGATGCAGGACGACGCATCGTCCATCTCACTCGTGGGAACCTGCCGTACGACTTCCTCATCCTCGCCACGGGCATCCACTACAACTATTTTGACCACGACGACTGGCGGCGCACGGCTCCAGGCCTCGAATCCCTCGATGACGCGGACATCATCCGCAGCAAAATACTGTGCGCGTTCGAGCGAGCCGAGGCGATGGCTTCGATTGAGCATGCCGGAGCCGAGCAAATTCGTCGGGAGCTAACCTTCGCGCTGGTTGGTGGAGGGACGGTTGGAGTAGAGATGGCCGGCGAACTCGCTGAAATGTCGCACAGAGAGTTGGGGCATGACTTTCGCCATATCGACCCGGCGTCCGCCCGGATTCTGCTCTATGAGGCAGGCCCTCGCATTCTGCCCACTTATCCGGAGCATCTTTCGAGCAAAGCGCAGAAGCACCTTGAGAAATTAGGCGTCGAGATACACACCAACACTCGGGTGACGAACGTGGATGCGGAGGGAATCGTTGTTGGCGGACAGAGAATTCAGGCAGGTACGGTGCTTTGGGGGGCCGGGGTAGTCGCCTCTGGGGCAGGGCGCTGGCTCGGCGCAGAAACAGACAAGGTCGGAAAGATAATGGTCAAGTCCGATTTCTCCGTGCCTGGCCACGGGGAAGTGTTTGCGATTGGCGATACGGCCCACGTCGTTGCTCCGGTACGAAATTTGTTCGGGGTTCAGTTGCCGGATCCGATGGAGATGCCTGGAGTCGCACAACCGGCTATTCAGCAGGGGAGGTACGTGGCTGATCTGATTCGACGCCGTCTGGGGAACCGTCCACCACCGGAGCCATTCTGGTACTGGGATAAGGGAGAGCTGGCAATCGTCGGCAGGGCGTACGCGATCGCGGATCTGCGGTTCATACAGCTCTCAGGTTTTCCAGCATGGTTTGTCTGGGCCGGAGTGCACATTTATTTTCTTATCGGGTTCGCGAATCGGTTGTTCGTCGCATTGCAATGGGCATTTGCGTTTCTGACGAAACGGCGCCGCGTACGAGTTCTTCCCGAGGAACCTGCATCCGCGAAAGACATGATCGATCCAGCGGCCTGATATCGGTACGGCCATGGGAACGGCAGGTTGCCGTTCAATCGCAGCCATTACCCAGCGACAGGCAATCAGGCGCGGGCGCGTGGGAGCGGCTAGACCAGCGAGGTTCTGGTTCTCGGGACCAGGTCCGGACCGGCGGCGCTTACACGGTTGCCGCCGGCACGTTTGGCGGCGTACATGGCGTGATCGGCAAATTGCATAATTCCGATGGCGCTGCTGCTGGAGGACGGATAGAAGGCGAGGCCGATGCTGACCGCGCCGTGTATGGTGTGGCCTTCGATGGCGAAGGGCTGATCCATGGCGTGCACGAGCCGTTCAGCAATGCTGTGAGCGATCTCCGCATCCTCAAGGTTGGTGAGCACTGCGATGAATTCGTCGCCTCCGATGCGGCCGAGAGTATCGCGCTCGCGCAGGCAGGTTTTGAAGCGCTGCGCGACTTCGATCAGATAGGCATCGCCGACACGATGCGTATAGGAATCGTTGACGTTTTTGAAATCGTCGAGATCGAGGTAGAGCAGTGCAGCGTGGCGGGTGTTGGCGTGGGCTTCTTCGAGCGCCTCTTCGAGCCTTCTGTGGACGAGGGTGCGGTTCGCGAGGCCGGTTAGCTGATCGTGCTCGGAGCGGTGCAGCACATCTTCGTACAAGCGGCGGTTATCGATGGCGATGGCGGCGAGGTTGCAGCCAAATTCAAAGGCCTTCATGTTGAGCGTCAGAGGGTCGGTCTGGTTCGCTTCGAACGTCATGGTGCCGAGAACTTCGCCGCGGCTGGACAGGATGGGACGGGACCAGAGGTTGCGCGACGGGTTGGGACCGACCAGTCCGTGGCTGCGCACCGCTTCGGCGCAGGCCTCTTCGCTGTCGGAGGGGTCGAGATCTTTGAGTCGCGCGACGGCCTCGGGCGAGAGATGGGTCTGGGTCATCAGATGGAGGCGGCGATTCTGCAATACGTGGGTGTAGCCCATTTGTCCGGTCCACATTTCGTCCGCATAGACCTGGATTGCGGCAAGGACGATGGGCAGAGGCCTGAAGCTGTTGATCAGTTCGAGGATGTGGCTGCGCTGCTGCTCCATGCGCGCGAGGGTGCTGAGCCGCGAAGCTTCCTGCTCGCTGCTGAGGCGCAGGAGCTTTTCTTTTTCGAGCAGGCGCCAGCGCATGCGCAAGCCCCAGGCAAGGACGAGCAAAGCGAATCCGAGAATGGCAGAGGTGACGAGGAAGAGGTGGCCGAGGGTCCACCACGAAGCAGTGGCTACTACGGCAATGTCCTGAGGGGAGCGGACCTGCACCTGAATGCTCTCGACAGCGCCCCAGAATCCGCGGACATGGACCATGCAGACACCGGTGGCGCGGATGCGGGTGAGGCGGGAATAGGAGGGAAAGGGATCGACCTCAGTAACGCGCTTGCGGTAGACGACGGGGAAGACGCTGTTGCCGGAGCGAAGGATGATGGTGTCGAGATTGGATTGCCGGGTCTGCGAGATGACGTCGCCTTCGATGCTGACGAATTTGTTGTTGTAGAGCCCGGTCATTGCGTCGGCGAAGGTGATGGGGTGAGGGGTGAGGGTGGTTTCGCCGGGGAGGACGAGGAACTGTCCGGAGTCGAGTCCGGCAACGCCGTCGACGGCTGTGACGAATCCTGTTACTTCGAGGCGCTGGCCGATGGTAAGGGGGTCGGTCTGCCGGGTTTCGACCATGAGGCTGCTGTCGCCATCCTGGACGACGAGTTTTTCGCCAGGATCGTAGAGGGTTAAAAATCCGGAGGTAAAGACGCGATGGCGGACCTTGAGGACTTCGTTCGATTGGAGGAGGGCGGGGAGGGGAATCAGCTGTTGTCCTGCTGTGTCCCGATCGGAGGACTGGACGACATGGATTGCGTTGCTGCTGACGACGTTGATACGCAAACCGAGGATGCGGTCGTTGGTGACGTCATAGGTTCCGCCCAGCGCGCCTGTGATGCGGACGGTTGCGTCGAGGAGCCGGCTGGGGGAAAACTCCGGATAATCGACCACCACGACGTCGACCATTTTGTCGCTGACCTCAACGCGGAGGAGGTAGAGGCTCGATCCTGCGGTTGTCTGATAAGAGGCGGCGCGGACGATGCCCTGCATGGTGACGTAGCGGCAGTCGTTGGCTCGCTGGACGGCCTGCTGATATGTGAGGAACGCGGGCGGGGGCAGGCGTGCCTCGCCGGTGACCTGAACAGAGGTCGCGACGATCTGCGTGCTGTAACTGGCGCCAGTGGTGCCTTTGACGGTTACCCGCGATCCTGGCGGAATCGCATACTTTTTATCTGGCTGCACGTAGATCCAGCCGTCGCCTTCCTGGACGAAGAGATCATTTTCCGCGGGATTGCTGTAGGTGACGACGCCGGTGATGTCGACGGGGACGGCGGTGGCGGCCTCAGCGGGGGTGAGATGGCGCACGGCAGCGATGCTGGTGAGCGGCTTTGGGGAAGACTGTGCCTGGAGCGGCAACCAGGCGAACAGCAGCATGGATGGGAAAATCCGCCGGAAGCAGAGCCGGATTGGTCCGATCCTTCGGGATAGCAGCATCGGCGACAAATATACCCTTCTCAATCATCGACAATCCCGGGTGCCGGCAACATCCCCCTGTTGGGGAACGGGGTGAGTACCACGGTAATATGCCGAGGCAGGGGTGACAGCGTCATTCTCGGGGACGAAATTGTGGGCGCGGGGCTGGTTTGGGGAGGGACGGGTTTATACACAGGAAATCACGTGGGACTAAAATCCTCGAACGCGCCACAGGGGTCGATTTCCTGCAGCGATGGGAAGAGGCCTCCCGGTTTCCCTGCTCAGGCGCGCGTGCGGCTGCCTCCGCGGCCGTTTTGTTCGTGCAAGTCAAGCAAACCAAACATGGCTGGCCAAACACAAGGAGCATCGATGGCAACAATGAAAGCCGCACAGATCGCAAAGCCCGGAGCCGATTTTGAAATCGTCGACCGCGAGATGCCTCAGCCCGCGGCCGGACAGGTGCGAATCAAAATCGAGGCTTGTGGCGTCTGCCACAGCGACTCCCTCACCGTTGAAGGCTCGTGGCCCGGCATTCAGTATCCCCGCGTTCCTGGGCATGAAGTCGCTGGCGTTATCGACGAAACCGGCGCCGGTGTTTCTGTGTGGAAGAAAGGGCAACGCGTCGGCGTTGGCTGGCATGGGGGCCACGACAATACCTGCACGGAATGCCGGCGGGGAGATTTCCGTAATTGCCGTAATCTCACAATCCCGGGGATCAGCTACGACGGGGGCTACCAAGAATACATGATCGCTCCCAGCGAAGCGCTGGTGTCGATTCCCGACAGCCTCGAGGATACGGAAGCGGCACCGCTGCTCTGCGCCGGCATCACGACCTACAACGCCCTTCGCCACAGCGGCGCACTTCCCGGCGACCTCGTCGCCGTCCAGGGTATCGGCGGCCTCGGCCACCTCGGTATTCAGTTCGCAAATAAGTTCGGCTACAAGGTCGTCGCCATCGGCCGCGGAGCCGACAACGTAACCCTCGCAAAGAAACTTGGAGCCGCCCTCTATATCGACACCAATGCAGCCAACGCGGTCGAAGAGCTTCAGAAAATGGGTGGCGCAAAAGTGATCCTCGCCACTGCCCCAAGCTCGAAAGCCATGTCTGCACTCTTCGAAGGCCTCGGCCCTAACGGTAAGCTCATCGTCATCGGTGCCGCTTTCGAACCTCTCGAAATATCCCCCGTACAGCTCATCAACGGCAGCCGCACGATTCAGGGTTGGGCCGCCGGCACTCCCGCCGACTCTGACGACACCCTTCGCTTCGCCGAACTCAGCGGCGTTCGTCCCATGATCGAAACCTATCCTCTCGAAAAAGCTGCCGACGCCTACGCCCGCATGATGAGCGGCAAAGCCGAGTTTCGCGTCGTCCTCACCATGTAATTCCTTCGGCAATCAAACCAGCACATTGGCGCCACTCCCCAACCTGAGAAAACAAAGGAAGGAAACATGGCCGATCCACAAACCGTCATCGTCACGGGAGCCTCGCAGGGCATCGGCGCCGCGATCGCCGGCGCTTTTCTCGATCGGGGCTATAACGTGGTTGCCACAGCGCGGAGTATGGCTAACGCAGGGTTCGCATCGTCCCCCAGGCTCGCCCTGGTCGATGGCGATCTTACCCAGCAATCCACCGCCGATCAGGTTGTCCAAAGTGCCATCGGCAAATTCGGTTCGATCCATCACCTTGTCAACAACGCGGGCATCTTCGCCTCGAAACACTTCACCGAATACACCATTGAAGAATTTCGCCGCCTGGTGTCGATCAATCTCGAAGGGTTCATCTTCATCACCCAGCCGGTCGTCCGCCAAATGCTGATTCAGGGCGTTGGCGGCAGCGTCACCACGATCACGGCGGCGCTGGTCGATAATCCTGGGGCCGAGGCCCCGGCCTCACTTGCCATGATCACCAAAGGCGGGCTTGACACCGCGACCCGCAGTCTGGCGAGCGAATATGCGAAGCAGCACATCCGCTTCAACGCGGTGGCGCCGGGCGCGGTCGACACCCCGCTCCACAAAGACGCCCCACCTGCTGCACTGAAGGCTCGTTCGCCCATGGGGACGATCACGCCACCCGCAGACATCGCGCAGGCGGTTATCTATCTCACTGAAGCCGGTCATGTGACCGGGGAGGTGCTGCACGTGGACAACGGTGCGCACGTAGGCAAATGGTAAGTACAGCTGCTTCTCAGCCCAACACCGCGGAGCGACGCATCCAGGCGCTCGGCATCGAGCTTCCCTCCGCTCCCACTCCTTTCGGCAGCTACGTTGAAACCGTGCAGGCCGGCAATCTGCTTTTCTTCAGCGGCATGCTACCCGTCGTCGACCACAAGCCGAAATACATTGGCCGTCTTGGCAAGGAGCTTGACGCAGAAGCGGGACGCGACGCCGTCAGGACCGCCGCCCTCGGCGTTCTGGCCGCCGCGAAAAAGCATCTCGGCTCTCTGGACAAAGTGACGCGGGTCATCCGCCTTGGCGTTTTCATGGCCACCTTCGGCGACTTCTACGATCAGCCACGGGTAGCCGACGCTGCCTCTGACCTTTTTCGCGACATCTTCGGCTCCGACAAACTCCCGGTCCGCACCGTCATCGGCGTGGCCAGCCTTCCGCTGGGAATGCCTGTCGAGCTTGAGGTGATCTTCGAAATCGCAGACTAGATGAGGCTCTATGCACACGAACCATGCACATAGCATCCTGGCAGTCTTCGCCCTCCTGCTGGCCACTACACTGGGCGCGCTCGCCCAGACCAAGGATTCCCGCATGACAACTCAGGTCTTCTATCGCACCGTAAAAGTCGACGGGCTCTCCATCTTCTATCGCGAGGCTGGCCGGAAAGACGCCCCCACTATCCTTCTGCTCCACGGCCTCCCATCGTCCTCGCGCATGTTCGAGCCTCTGTTCCTGCGCCTCGCCGATACCTATCATCTCGTCGCCCCCGACTACCCAGGCTTCGGGCACAGCGACTGGCCCGACCCACAGCAATTCGCATACACCTTCGACCACATCGCGTCCGTGATGACCGACTTCACCCAGGCCCTCGGCCTCTCCCGTTACACCCTCTATATGCAGGACTACGGCGGACCCGTCGGCTTCCGCATGATCCTCGCGCACCCCGATCGCGCCCAGGTCCTCATCGTCCAGGATGCCGTCGCCCACAACGAAGGCCTCGGCGTGAACTGGAAAACGCGTCGCGCCTTCTGGGCCGACCGCGCCGCGAACGATGAGGCGCTGCGCAAAAACCTGCTCTCCATGGCCGCGACAAAAACCCGCCACGTCGGCGACGATCCCAACCTCGAGCTCTATGACCCCGACCTCTGGACCGATGAATACAACTTCCTCAATTCACCCGGCCAGGCGCAGATCCAAAGCGACCTCTTCTACGACTACCGAACCAACGTGGAGGGATATCTCAAATGGCAGGCATGGATGCAGAAAACGCAGCCGCGCCTGCTGGTCGTGTGGGGCAAGCACGACCTTTCCTTCGATTCCGGCGAGCCAGAGCGCTACCGCAAGGATGTCCCGAACGCCGAGGTCCACATTCTCGATGCCGGACACTTCGCGCTCGACACCAGGGCCGACGACATTGCGGGACTTGTCCGGAGCTTTATGAAGAATCAGAAATAATTCCGCGCAGCTATCAACCCCCGTTGCCTTCGCTGCGGCAACGTGCTACGTTGTGGACTCTTCACACCCCAGGATCTTTAACCACATCCTCAAAAAGCCAGCCGCGGAATCCCACCCGCACCGGATCATCCGCTGCAACCCCGGAGGATCCCATGCAAATTGAACGGTTGCTTTCTGTCTGGCTCATCTCCGTATCCGCCACAGCTCTCGCCCAGTCCACCATGGCGCCGCTCCTCACCCGCGCCTGGGATAACGACCGCTCCGGCTGGAACCGCAACGAAACCGTCCTCACCCAGGCCAGCGTCAGAGCCAAAGGCCTCACCCGCACCACCATCATCCCCGTCTACGGCGACGCGCGCGGTATCGAGTCCCAACCCCTCATCCTGCCCGCTGTCAAAATCGCCGACGGCAGTACGCACGACGTTATGATCCTTCCCTCTATGGCCAACGTCGTCCGCGGCGTCGACGCCAACACCGGCACCGCGATCTGGCAAACGCCACCGCTTGGCAGGCCGATCACCGGGAGCGACTCGCTCGGGCCGAATGGTCCCGGCGCTATGTGTCCCGGGGCGAATCAGACAATCGACTGTTATCAGATCAACGACAAATGGGGAATCCTCTCTACCGGCGTCATCGATCCGGATACCGCGCGCGTTTACCTGGTCGCCTGGGTTTCCCCCGATGGCACGCCGGAAAATGGCAAGCATTTTATGTATGTGCTGAACGCCGCGGATGGCTCCCAGGCCGTCCCGCCCGTCCTCCTCGACGGCGCCAACGGCACACAAACCTGGTCCGCCTACATGCGCAAGCAGCGCAGCTCCCTGGTCATGACCAACATCGCCGGACGCAAAACCATCTTCTTTGCCTCCGGCACCATTCAGGAATTAGGCACCGGAGCTGAAGGCTGGGTTCTAGCTTACGATGTGGCCACGAATCAGATCACGGCCGCGCTCCCCACCACGCAGGGATTCGGCGGCGGCATCTGGATGGGCGGCCAGGGCCTGGCCGCTGATGTTAAGGGTTTTCTCTACGGGGTTACGGGCAACGGATCCTTCGACGGCGTCAACGACTTCGCCGAATCCATTCTCAAGATCCAGTACACGCCGCCGGCGGGCACAACTCCAGCATCACTCAAGATCGTCAGTTGGTGGACGCCGTACAGCGACACGGCGCGCTCGCCGGGTGGATACCCAGGTCCGACCTCGCCCGCCGCGGTCAAGCCCGCGGGCATCAGCGCACCGTCGGAGGCAGTGCGGCCTGTCAATGCCGCTATGAATCCTTCGCTCAAGCACGCGCGCATCGTCAAAACAAAAAACCGCCAGGGCAAAGCTGTTCAGCTCGTCTACCCGCAGATAGCCAATCCCGGCGCATGGTGGGATGAGGACCTCGGCTCCGCCCAGGGCGCGCTTCTCGAAAACTACGGCTTCTACATGGTGACTGGCAAAGACGGCATCGCCTACGTCACGAAGATTGCAAACCTCGGCAATACCAAACCCGGCGACTTTGCGAATCCCCAAACCAATTGCGGCAAGCTGGCCACCGCCCCCGTCTGGCTCACCGAAGATCCTGGGCCGGTGAATGCCTGTCCGGCGGATCCCACCACGCTCAACTTCATGCCGTGGGGTAAGACGCGCCACATGCATATGACTCCGGTCCAGTACATGAGCCCTACGCGCGGCCAGGTTCTTTTTGCGTGGGGAGAAAACAGTCAGCTCCATGCCTGGGGCATCTCTCCGTCGGGAGCACTTAAGTATCTGGCGCAGGGCAACGAATTTGCATCAGCGAATGTTACAAATACCCCAGGCGGAATGCCTGGCGGCTTCTGTTCGATGTCCAGCAACGGTTCCACTGCCGGAACTGCGCTTCTCTTTTGCACCATCCCTTATGGCGATGCCAATACCACCGTCACCAACGGCCGCTTTCTTGTCTACGATCCTGACAACTTTACAGCGAACGCCGACGGTAGCCAGGCCATTCCGGTCCTGTGGGATTCGGAGCGCTGGAACATACAGTTTCTCTTCAACAAATTCAATCCTCCGGTGGTCGATGGAGGCCAGGTCTACGTCCCCAACTACAACGGGGGTGTTGACGTTTACACCCTGACCCCCTGAACCGCGCAGCTTAAGCGGCAGAGTCGTCAGCCGATGTATCCGCGGCAGTGTCGTCGACGGGGGCTTCCTCGGCCGGCGCTTCCTCGACTGAGGCATCCGCGGTGGCGTCTGAGCCCGCTTCGACGACCTCCGATGACGGATCGGTTTCAGCGAGAGCATTGCCGTCCTGACCCTCCGCTCCGTAGCTGTCGGCGGTAGCTTGTTCGGAACTGGCGTCTGCGGAGTACATCGCTGCATCGTCGGCATTGCCGGATGCTGCGTAGCTGTCCGCAGTCTGCTGATCCTGGTCGGCAGTTTCCTGGTCCCAGTTCGCCCAGCCCTCGTTCTGCGCCTCGTCATAGGCGGTACCGCTGTGATCCGATCCGCCAGCAGTGGTGTCGGCGTCATAGGTTGTGCCCTCAGCGTTGGTCGCATCCGTCTGTGCCGCGGCATAGTTGCCGTCAGCGGCGTCGGTTGCTTCCTGCTGCTCATCCGCCGCGGCGGTCTGCTGATCGTCTGCCGCGGTCTGGAGTTCGCTGGAACTGGAGCCGTCGAGCATGTCGGTCGATCCGGCCTGTGTGGCCTGGTCTTCCGCTTGTCCGCGGAGATCGGCGGCCGACGCGTAATCGCCGTCGGCTACAGCCTGGTCGGCCTGCGCCTGCAGATCGGTTGCGGACTGGGCGGCTGCATCCGCAGCCGGATCAGCGGCGGAATCTCCGTCCAGGGTGGCTTCATAGACATCATCTGCGCCGGTTCCATCTGCCGGATCGAGGACAAATTCGTTGCTGTTATCGGGCACGGTTCATTCTCCTTTTCGGGATCATTTGTGGGCAGCGGTGGCCGCTGGCGGCGGGGCAGTTGGTTTGGGGCGCAACGTGGATACGTTGTGACATTGTGGACAACGGACATTGAGGGACGGCTTGCCCCGTAATACCGCAAAGGGAATGGTCATGCCGGTTCGGCACTGGGTGCATACGATACGGAGGCCGTCTTTGGCGACCGAGGGCGGGGGCGGGGGACCTGTGTGGGGCAGGGGCGCGGGCTCCGGCGCGGGAGTCAGCTTTCTGCGCATCGGCTGGATGTTGTTGGCCCAGCTCATCAAAGCCGGCTCGCGCGCCGATTCGCCGAGGAGGCGCAGTCGGCGCGTGGTGTACATCGAAGAAGACGTAGTCATCTCCGAAAACCGCGTCACGCTGTCGTTGCTGGCGTCTTCCTGCTTCATCCATTCGTCGATGTTGATGCGCCTGAGCATGCTGCTGGAGCGGATCGACCACGCCAGCAGAACGCGCCGCGCGAGCGCTTCATCGCCGACGGCGAGCAATCCCGCGCGATCCGCAGTGATATCTGACTGGCGCGACCACGCCATGAGCGGCATGTCGATTGCTCCGCTGATCAGTTTGCTGGGGCTCATGGCTCCCAGCAGTCCGCCCGAAAGCAATCCGCTGCGCTGCTGTTCGCCGGAGAGAAAGCGGACCACCGATTTCCAGAGCGCGTGCCCCGCGCGGCAGTGTCCCATTTCCCGAGCCAGAACGAAGAGGAGCTCATCGCCCTTGAAGTTGTTGACCAGCGAAGTGCCGATGACAACGAACGAACTTGTGTCTGAGCCGAAGGTGTATGCATCCCACATGTGGTCGCCGGAGAGATAGACATCGGGCAGACTCGGCAGCCCGAGCAAACGCGCCGCAAGAATGGCCTGCTTCCACACGTCGGGCATCTGTCTGGGCCCCAGCCGTATGCCGTTGAAGGTCGATTCGATCCACGGCCGGCCCACCTTGTCTGACACCGAGCGCACAGCAGTGTTGAGTGCAGGGACTTTCTGCAGGGTGCTCATCGCGTGACCATCCCCTGCCCACAGAAAGACGGAGCGATCCAGCTGATATCCGGGATACAAAGGCCGGAGCCAGCCGCACTGCGTGCAGACATCCTCGTCGGACTTGAGACGAGCTCCGAGTCCGCCGCATCCGGCACACACCAGCGGCACATTCGCGATGGGTGTCGCGATCCGGGTTGGGACCACAAATCCCGCAGGGGGCGTCAGGTCCCCGGCGAACGGACCCAGCGCGGGCGTGCCCTGCCCGTAGGTCGCCGTCGCCAGCGGACTGCCGCAGGTGTTACAAAATCGCGCACCCAGTATGCCAGGCCCGTGTCCCTGAGGACAAACGAGCGGCGGAGCAGTGGTCGCCATGGACCCTCCATCGTCGGTTGCACCCAGAACAGCAATGAGCCAATCTGATTCTGCGCCGGCTTTGGAACCCAGCTGCAGAGCAGTACCGCACCCGTTTCATCCGCAGCTTTGCTGAAGGGAGCGGTTCTCCGTCACGCGTCGGGAACAATGCGGCGAAAGCAGGAAGAGATCGCCGTAGGCATCAGAGACGCAGTGCCAGGGAAGGCAAGTATGCCAAATCACGAGCCGGAAGGGAAATGATCTTCAGTGTCAGTCGCAAGGTTACTCGCGATTACCAGCGCATCTGTCGCATGCGCTCGAGGATCAGGGCGCTGTAGCGATCCATCCGCTCCGGCCGGCGTCGCCTTGGAGACGGCAGAATGGCAGCCATGCGCGCCGCCTGATCCCTCCCTATATTTTTCGCAGGGATTCCGTACCACGCGCGGCTGGCGGCCTCGGCCCCATAGATTCCCGGGCCCCATTCCACGACGTTGATGTACAGCTCCAGAATTCGATGCTTTCCGAGCACGAATTCCGCGACGGGCACGAGGGTGGCTTCCGCGCCTTTGCGCAACACTGAGCGGCCCGTTCCGAAGAACAGGTTCTTGACCAGCTGCTGGGTGAGGGTCGAACCTCCGCGAATGCGGCCGCCCTCGATATCGCCTTCCGCGGCAATCTGCATCGCGTGCCAGTCAAACCCATGGTGTTGGTAGAAGCGCGCGTCTTCGGCAGCGATGACGGCGTGTTGGAGGTCGGGCGAGATGCGGCGCAGCGGAACAAACTCGTAGTGTTCGTTATACGGCTTGCCGTGAATCCACGCCTGCACGCGACGTTGCATGTGAACTACGGTGGTTGGCGGATCGATCCACCGCGCTGCAATCAGCGTGAGCGCCGCCAGCGACCAAAGGGCCACCGCTCCGAGGAAGAGCCAGCGAAGAGTAGTCCGAAGCAAACTCCTCGGGTGCGGTGACCGGATTTGGATCTTTGTTCCTGCAGTCAAATTTCAGGATAATCGTCGCGCCTGTTCCGCGTGCTCCGGCGGGATCGAAGCGGCCAGAATGAGGATCGCGCCGCCGAAGAACAGCGTGTCAGCAAAGTAGTTCAGGCCCACCCCAACGTCGCTGAACTTCACCGCGAGAATCGGCCCATACACCAGCAGCACGACGACGCAAATCATCAGTCCCAGAATCGTAGTCGCCAACCGCGCGTGCCAGTTGGCCAGCATTGCCAGGCCCGCAGCCACCATCAGTGCGCCCACCCCATAGGCAATCAGCGGATGCAACGGCATCCACGGCGGCAGCGGTAGTTCCAGCGGAATGACGGGGACAAACTGCGGATGCAAAAAATGCTCCACGCCGTAAAAGATCACGATGACGCCCATGACATAGCGCGCCACGGTTGCGATGCGCTTTGCCGCCGGCCGCCAGCGGTCGTTGGACAGCGTCGACGCGAAGGCCAGCGCGCAGACGCCAAAGGACAGCTCACGGAGCATCAGCGTCCACGCAAAGCGGTTGTGGAGATGGGCCGCCACACTTTCCACGTCCATCAGGGCGACAAAACAAAGAAACATGAACCCCAGCAACGAGGCGGCGAGCCCCGCCCGAGGTCCGACCGCCAGGCTCAGCGCCGCAGCGACCAGCGCCACCCCTACAAACAATACCCAGAACAGATGCCATGGGATCCAGTGTGGGACCATGCCCGTCATTGCGCGGGTTACGGTGAAGTGCTCGCCGGCAAACACCGCGAGCGGTGTGGCAAACAGAACCGGGCCCAGGCAGACGACCTTATCGAGCCCATGCGCGCGCGGGAGATCCCGGCGAAACGCGACGATCAACCCCGCCAGAAGGATCACGGACCCCAGGCAATAGGTCCAGAAGACGACAGGAGCGAGGCCGAACAGAGCCATCCGCGCAGCAAAGACGGCGAACCAGGTGGCAAAGAAGAAAGGAAGCGCAGAAAGAAGGAGGACCATCGGGGTTTTCATTCTCCGCTAACTGTGAAGATCGCGCCATACCCAGCTGAACCCGAACTAACCTGACCACTTCTATGCGGGAGGGAAAGAATTCCTGGACGGTTGGGAACCGGGGGACGTTGGCTTAAGCATGAAGCACCTCAGCTCCGGTGAAGGCGAGAGTGAGGACGGTGATGTCGTCTTCCTGGCCGAAAGCCTGCGCAGCGCGAGCTATTTCTTCAGCAGATTGTCGCGCAATTTTCTGGGTGCGGTCGAAGCCGTAGAGTTCGCCGCGGGGATTGCGGGCTTCAACGACGCCGTCGGAGAGAAAGGTGAGGGCGTCCCCGGGAGCGAGTTCGAAGGTGGACTCGGTCCAGGCGCCGTCGGGGGCGAGGCCGAGGGGCAGGCTGGATGCCAGGGGAAGCTCGTGGCCGTTGCGATACGGAGGAAGGTGCCCGGCATTGGCGACGATCATGGTTCCGCCGGCCGCGATATGTGTGACACAGCAGGTGACAAATCCGCCGCCGAGGTTGCCGGCGAGGCCGCGGTTGAGATCGAACAGGACGCGGGAGGGGCGGAGCAGGGGCATGGCGCGGAGAGCGCCGATGATGGCTGAGACGGCCATAGCGGCGCGCAGGCCTTTGCCGCTGACATCGCCGACAGCGATGAGGACGCCGCCCTGGTCGTCGGGACGGATGTGATAGAAGTCGCCGCCAACCTGGGTGGCGGGGATGTAGGCGCTCTGCATTTGGAAGCCAGGAACCGCAGGAGGAGCGACGACGAGGCGTTCCTGGACTTCGCGGGCTGCGTCGAATTCGACGCGAAGGTTGTTGGCGTCGCCCCACGCCGTCCAGGCGCGTTTGCCGAGCATGATGAAGAGGGCGAGGCAGGAGAGGAGGAAGGCGAAGTTGAAGGTATCGAAATAGAAGGGGCCGAGGTAGAAGGAGTAGAGGAAGCCGCGTCGGCCGAGAGTAGCCGAAAGGGGGATAAGGGCGAGGGCAGCGGCGATGAGCTTGTTGCGGCGCAGAACGAGCAAAGCCCAGAGATTTGCGCCAAAGGTGATGGCGTCGAAGGCGTAGACGCAGACCAGCGAGACGGGGATAGACCAGGCGGCAAAGCGGGAGGGGTTCAGGGCCAGCTCGCGGACGGCGAGGGTCACATTGAAAATGACAAGGGCAGCCTGTCCAAGGCGCAGGAAGAGGCGGTTGCGGTAGGCGTGGATGGTCCAGGTGAATTCGAGGTTGCAGTCCATCTGGGCGATCTGGACGAGGGAATAGGACAGGATATAGATCATCCAGGGAATGTGGAGAACGCCGTGGGATTCCAGATCGGCGACGATCCCAACGGGGGCGTAGAGCGTGAGCAGCAACCCGCACAGGAGGATGTCGCGTCCGCCGCTGCGGCGCCAGAGGAGGAGCAGGCCGAGGCCGCAACAGGTGATGATGAGATTGGCACCGAGCTGGGGTCCGATGGAGATGAGGGTGCGCTGATGGCGCGCGCTGCGAGCGAGACGGACGAAGCGGCTGGAGTCGATGGTGAAGCGCGGGGCGATGCGGCCGATGGAGACGCGGACCCCAGGAATATACCAGGCGCGAAGGGCGACGACGGCGGTGGCGCCTGGGGTTGCGGCGCCGAGGGGGATGCCGAAGACGGCGGGCTCCGCGGAGGGAGTGACTATCGTCCTTGGTTCCAGTGCGCCTTGCTGTCCGACGCGGGTGCCGTTGACGTAGATTTCGTCGGCCATGAGCTGGTTCTCATTGCCATCGAAGAGCAGGGCGAGGGGAACTTCCGATCCGGTACGGACAGGAACCTGGGCGCGAATCCAGAGGAATCCATGGGAGTCATAAGGCGGGAGGGGGATTTGACCATTGGGTGCGGTGGGCCAGGTGCTGTCGTCGAAGGCGGGGCCGGCCCAGGCGGGGTTGTCGCCGAACTGGTAGCGGAGGGTGGGGCGCGGTTGTGACACGGCGACGACCTGGGCAGATCCACCCAGGCAGACGCAGAAACACAACAGCATTGCTGGGCGCAACCGTGCGGGGAACCACGCAAACGCGGGCATCTGGGGTGAGTCCTCGAAGGGGGATGAAGAACAGGGTACAGGGAGCAGCGTTCAGCGTACAGAGGTCAGAAAAAGCCAGGTCCGGTAAGGGCTCTGGGCGGTTTGCGGGAGCAGTGGGCTGGACGAGGGCATCGGGCATAGGCCACGAAGAGGGTGATTGGTCCCAGGGAGCGGACCACTGGTCACAGCGTTCAGGAAAAACTCGGATGAGGGAACTTTGGGCGAGAGGAGTGCGTAGGAGTCTCCTGTGGCAATCGCACAGGTTAATGCGTAATTCTGATGTGGCCGTACCACAGGAGAGGATCAAGAGAAAAGCCATGGGTGATTCGAAACTGGATTTGTTACAGGGGACGCTGGACCTGATGGTGCTCCAAACGCTGGCGGCGATGGGCGAGCAGCACGGATACGGAATTGCGCGGCGCATCGAGCAGGTGAGCGGAGACGAGGTGCTGTTGAATCAGGGAACGATTTATGCATCGCTGGTGCGGCTGCAGCAGAGGGGATGGATCGACGCGGAGTGGGGTGTGTCAGACAACAACCGGAAGGCGAAGTTCTATTCGATCACGAAACGCGGGCGTAAGCAGCTGGCGGAGGATACGGCGTACTGGCAGCGGCTGGCGGCTGTGATGGGGCGGGTGATGGAACAAGGCAGGGAATAGGGAATAGCGTGGAGCAGAGCGTGAGAGATTTTTTGCGGCAGGGATGGTACCGGGTGGGGGCGTTTTTCAGCAAGGCGCCGCTGGATGAGGATCTGGATGCGGAGGTGGCGTCGCATCTGGAGATGGCGGTGGACGAAAACGTGAAGCGCGGGATGGCGCCGGACGAGGCGCGGAGGCAGGCGATGGTGCGATTTGGCGGAGTGCAGCAGGCGCGGGAAAAACAGAGGGCAGCACGGGGGCTGCCGTTTCTGGATGTGCTGGGGCAGGATCTGCGCTACACCATGCGCACGCTGGGGCGGGATGCGGGATTCACGACGGTGGCGGTGCTGATACTGGCGCTGGGGATTGGGGCGAACGTCGCAGTGTTCAGCGTGGTGAACACGATACTGGTCCGGCCCCTGCCGTTTCCTCAGTCGGAACAGCTGGTGTGGATTGCGCCACCGCCGGAGAAGTGCGGTTTATCGTGCGCGACGTATTCCGCGGACGCGTATGAGGAGTTCAAGGCACAGAGCCGGTCGTACCAGGATGTGACGGGGTACATGGCGTTCTCGAGCCCCGATAATTTGCGGCTGACGGGGCGAGGCGAGCCGCAACCGGCGACGGGCATCGAAGTGCTCGGCAATTTCCTTCAGGTGCTGGGCGTGCAGCCGGCGATGGGGCGGAGCTTCACGGCGGCGGAAGCTAAGCAGGGGGCCCATCCAGTCGTCCTGTTGGCCGATCCCTACTGGCGGCGGCAATTTGCTGCGGACCCGAAGATCGTGGGCAAGGAGATAGATCTTAACGGGCGGCCGGTGACGGTGGTGGGCGTATTGCCGCGGAGCTTCGATTTCGCCGCGGTTTTTTCTCCGGGTTCGAAGGTGGACATGATCACGCCGCTGATTCTGGACGATGAGCGGATGTGGGGGAACATCCTGACGCTGATCGGGCGGATGAAGCCGGGAGTGACGGTGGCGCAGGCGAACGCGGACGCGGCAATGGTGGTGCCGCATCTCTGCTGGAACATTAAATATCCACGAACGTGTGGAGATTACGTCAACAAACATGGCGTTTCGATCGAGGTACAGACGCTGAAGGATTATGTAAGCGGACGGCTGCGGCGATCGCTGATTGCGCTGTGGTGCGCGGTGGGAACGATTCTGCTGATTGTGTGCGTGAACCTCTCGAACCTGTTGCTGGCGCGGACGGCGGCGCGGAGCAAGGAGTTCGCGATGCGCGCGGCGCTGGGCGCGGGGCGCGGGAGGCTGGTGCGGCAACTGCTGACCGAGGCGTTGATTCTCTCCGGAGCAGGCGCGGTCTTGGGGTTGGGATTTGCTTATGGAGTGATCTTCTGGCTTTCGCATCAGCAGTCGATTGCGCTGCCATTGCTGGGCACGATGCACATTGACGGGGAGGCGCTGGGCTGGACGGTTCTGATCGCGGTGGTGACCGCGGTTCTGTTCGGACTGGTGCCGGGGCTTAGGATGGCCAGTGGAAATCTGCACGAGACGCTGAAGGATTCCGGCGCGGGATCGGGCGCGGGACGCAAACACGAACGGCTGCGCGCGGTGCTGGTGATCAGCGAAGTGGCGCTGGCGTGCGTGCTGCTGGTGGGCGCGGGGCTGCTGCTGCGAAGTTTCCTGAAGGTGCTGGATATCGATCTGGGATTCCAGCCGGAGCGGGCCGCGTCGATCCGAGTGGATTATGACGACAGCGCGCCCACCGACAACGCGCGAGCGATTAAGCGGGGAGTGATCTTCCAGCAGATTGTGGAGCGCGTGAGCGCGCTGCCGGGAGTGGAAGCGGCCGGGTTTACGGATTATCTGCCGCTGGGCCGCAATCGCGCGTGGGGCACGCCGACGCCGAAGGGCAAGACTTTTCCGGAAGGCGCTCTGCATGGGCCGCTGGTCTACGTGACTTCACCGGGTTACATCGAGGCGATGGGAATGCGGCTGCACGGGCGCGACTTTGCGTGGAGCGACGGGCCGACGAGCCAGCGCGTGGTGATGATCAACGCGTCGGCGGCAAGAGTGTATTGGCCGGGCGAGGATGCTGTGGGGCGGATCCTGCAGGCGAATGGCGGCGATTGCGTCGTGGTGGGCGTGGTGGACGACGTACATGCGGACAGTGTGGAGGGCGATCCGGGCTGGCAGATTTACTACCCGATGACGCAGCAGGGCCCGTCCGATGCGGAACTGGTAATCCGCACGAGTGTGGCGCCGGCGTCCCTGGCGGGGAGCGTGCTGCATGCGCTGCGGGAGCTGAATCCGAACCAGCCAGCGGCGGAGTTCCGTCCGATTGCGCAGATGGTAGATCGCGCCGTATCGCCCAGAAAGTTTTTTGTGCTGCTGGTGGGACTGTTTGCGGCGCTGGGCCTGACGCTGGCATCGCTGGGAATCTATGGCGTGATTGCGTATGGCGTGACGCGACAGACGCAGGAGATAGGGATTCGGATGGCGTTGGGCGCGAGCCGTGGGCGCGTGCAGCGCGGCGTGCTGTGGCAGACGCTGGTGCTGGCGCTGGTGAGCATCGCAGCGGGAACCGTGACGTCGTTTGTTGTTTCGAAGGAAATTGCGTCGCTCCTGTTTGGGACGCAACCTACCGATCCGATGACGTATGTGGCGATGGTGGTGCTGCTGACGACGGTGGCGCTGGTGGCGGGGTATCTGCCGGCGCGACGGGCATCGCGGATTAATCCACTGGTGGCGCTACGGAGCCAGTGAGGAGCGGGGAATCGGGAATCGCCAAGGGAATAGGGCGCGGTGGTGTCCCGGGATGGACATTGCCGGTTACGAGCGGACACTCGCGATTATGGGTGGGGCGACCGCTTTCTTTGATTTCAGCATCTTCCTGAACAGGACAATGGCTGGCCGGGTGCAGGAAAAAGGTTGAGTGGCCGGGTTGTGCGCGACCGGCGCCGGCTGGAATTCTGGAGGGTGCTGAGAGTGTTGGCCGATCTGAAATCTGCGCTGCGACAACTGCGGAAGTCTCCCGCATTTACCACGACTGCGGTGTTGACGCTCGCTCTTGGAATTGGAGCGACTACCGCGATCTTCACGCTGGTAGATGGGGTGCTGCTGAAATCGCTGCCGGTGAAGGATCCGGCGGGATTGTTGCGGGTGGGGGACAACGAGCAGTGCTGCAACAACAGCGGGCTGCCGGATTTTGAAAATCAGGGCAAGCCGAATGACTGGTCGTTGTTCTCGTACGAGCAGTACAAAGAATTCCGCGATCACACGCCGGGATTCGAAAGCCTGGCGGCGTTCCAGTCCAGTTCGGTTTACATGGCAGTACGACAGGCGGGCCGCAATCAGCCGGCGCAGCCGACGAGTACCGAGCTTGTTTCCGGCAACGCATTTCCCACGCTGGGGATCGAGGCGTATGCAGGACGGTTGCTTCGACCCTCCGATGATGTGCAGGGCGCGCCGCCGGTAGCAGTGATGAGCTACGCGACGTGGGAGCAGCGGTTCGGCGGAGAGCGCAGCGTGGTGGGATCGGATTTGCTGGTCAATGGGCATGCGGTGACCGTGGTGGGAATTGCGCCACCGGGATTTTACGGAGAGCGGCTGAGCGCGGAGCCGCCTTCGCTGTGGATGCCGTTGAATATGCTGCCGCTGCTCGAGCCGGAGAGCCATGAACTGGAGCACACGGAGACGGAGTTCCTGAATTTGATCGGACGGCTTGCGCCGGGAGCGAATGTTGCGGCGATGCAGGCGCGGATGATCGTGGAGTTGCAGCAGTTTCTTGAAAGCCCGCTGGGCAAGATCACACTCCCTGAGGCACGGGCGCTGATTCCGAAACAATATCTGCGGTTGGCGCCGGGCGGGGCGGGCGTGCAGCGCATGCAGGATACGTACAAGGACGATTTGCATTTGCTGATGTGGGTTTCGAGTTTCGTACTGCTGATTGCGTGCGCGAACCTGGCAAACCTGATGCTGGCACGGTCGGCAACGAGGCGACAGCAGATCGCAGTGCGGACGGCGCTGGGAGCTTCACGGAAGCGGCTGGTGCGGGGAGCACTGGTGGAGTGCCTGGTGCTGGCGATGATCGGCGGGCTGGCGGGGCTGGTGTTCGCGTGGGGCGGGGCGAGACTGATTTTGCATCTCGCGTTCCAGCACAATCCTGTCAACATCAGCGCGAGCCCATCGCCGGTGGTGCTGGGGTTCGCGTTTGCAGTTTCACTGGTAACGGGATTGTTGTTCGGGGTGGCACCGGCCTGGCTGGCGGCGCATGGGGATCCGATTGAAGCGCTGCGTGGGGCGAACCGTTCGACGGGACGGCATGAGACGTTTGCGCAGAGGGCGCTGGTGGTGGCGCAGGCGGCGGTGTCGGTGGTGCTGTTATGCGCGGCGGGATTTTTGATTCTGAGCATGCGGCAGATGGAGCGGCAGCATTTCGGGTTCGATCCGACGCATCGGACGATTGTGCAGATCGACGCGCAGACGGCGGGATACAAGCCGGAGCAGTTGCAGAATTTTTATCGGCAGGTGCATGAGACGCTGAGCCAGATTCCAGGAGTTATAAGCGTGGCGGAGTCGCTGTACAGCCCGATGGACGGGGACAACTGGGGCGAGAACGCGTATGTGGAGGGTGAACCCGCGCCGGCTCCAGGGTCGGATTCGCAGGGCGCATCGTGGGACCGGGTGAGTCCTGGATATTTTGAAACGATTGGGACGAAGCTGGTGCAAGGGCGGAGGTTTGCCGAAAGCGACGATGTGCACGGCCGCAATGTGGCGGTGGTGAACCAGACATTTGTTCGGAAGATGCTGCACGGAAAGAATCCAATCGGGATGCACTTCGGGGACTTCGATCCGACGATCGCTGGAACCTACGAGATTGTGGGAGTGGTGGAAGACGCGCAGTACTGGGATCCGAATGAACCGATACGGCCGATGTACTTTATGCCGTCGGAGCAATGGTCGGAACTGCCGGCGACACATCCGAGAGCGGCGGACTATGCGCACTTCATCGCACAGTCGCATTATCTGCACGCGATTGAGATTGAGACGCGGGGCAACGTGCCAGAGCTGGAGGAGCGGGTGCGGGAGGGGTTGGCGAGTGTGAATCCGGACCTGCTGGTGACGCGCTACCAGAGTTTTGACCAGCAGGTGCGGCTGGCCTTCAGCCAGCAGCACATGGTGGCGGAGCTGACGTCGCTGTTTGGAGCGCTGGCGCTGGTACTGGCGGCGATTGGACTGTACGGTGTGACGGCGTATGCGGTGGCGCAGAGGACCAGCGAGATTGGGATTCGGATGGCACTGGGCGCGGATCGTCTCGACGTGCAGCGGATGGTGTTACGTGGAGCGTTTTGGCAGGTAGGGATCGGGCTGCTGATCGGAATTCCTGCGGCGATGATGGCGGGGCATCTGATGGCGTCGGTGCTGTACGGTGTGACGGTGTACGAACCGACGGTCCTGGGACCGGTGGTGGTGGTGTTGATGACGGCGGCGTTGCTGGCGTCGTCGTTGCCGGCGCGCCGAGCTGCGGAAGTGGAGCCCATGGAAGCGCTGCGCAGCCAGTAGTGCGCGCTTCGTAAACAGCAGAAACATGTCCCGTCGTCAGATCCGAAGGTGCGCTTCGTCACAAAGCCATTGATTTTCTATGCATAGATAGCCTATGGTTCGGACCCTATGGCAGATAAATCCGAACTGATGCCGGGAACGCTGGACATGTTGGTTCTGCAGACGCTGACGCGGGCGCCGTTGCATGGGTATGGGATCGCGCAATCGATCAAGCGCGTATCGAATGACGTGCTGACGGTGGAAGAGGGCTCACTCTACCCGGCGCTGCAGCGGCTGCTGCTACAGGGGTGGGTGAAGGCCGAGTGGAAGACGACCGAAACGAACCGGCGCGCGCGGTTCTACACGATGACCGCGGCGGGGCGGAAGCAACTGGGGCTGGAGCTGTCGCGATTCGAGCGGATGATCGAGGCGATCGGCAGGGTGCTGCGCGATGCCGAGGAGGCAGGATGAACTTCGCCCGATGGTGGAGAAAAGTGAAGCTGTTGCTGGGACGCGAGAAGTTTGCCGGCGAGCTGGACGAGGAGATGGCGTTCCACCGGGAGGAGATGGCGCGGGCGATGGAGTCGAAGGGGATGACGACAGAGGCTGCGCGGACGGCGGCGGTGCGGCACTTTGGGAACGCAACGCGGATGCGGGAGCAGAGTCACGAGGTGGTGGGGTTTCGAGCGGAAACGGTGGCGCAGGATCTGCGGTATGCGGCGAGGCAGCTGAGGAAGAATCCCGGATTTGCGGTGACGGCGATTGTGATGCTGGCGCTGGGGATTGGCGCGAGCACGGCAATTTTTGGATTTGTGGATGCGGCGCTGATCCGGCCCCTGCCGTATGCTGCGCCCGGCCGGCTGGTGGACGTGGACGAGAGCGCGGCGGCATTTCCGCGATCGAATATGTCGCGCGACGACTACGACGACTGGAAGCGGATGAACACGACGCTGCAATCACTGGATGTTTATAACGGCAGCGGTTTCCTGCTGCGGGTCGGATCGGTTTCAGAGCCGGTGCCTGCGGTGAGGGTGAGCGACGGGTTCTTCCACACGCTGGGCGTGCAGCCTATGCTGGGACGCGATTTTCGTCCGGGGGAAGATAAGCCGGGCGGGGCAAAGATTGCGATTCTAAGCTACGGCACGTGGATCAGCCGTTTCGGCGGCCGGCGGGATGTGATTGGAGACAAGATCAGCCTGAACGGCGATCCTTTCACGGTGGTGGGCGTATTGCCGCGCAACTTCGCGTTCGCTCCGCGCGGGGGAGCGGAATTGTGGGTCCCTCTACTGGAAAAGGCTCCCTGCGAGCGGCGCCGGAGTTGCCACAATTTAGACGGGGTAGCGCGGCTGCGTGAGGGAACAAGCATGGACCAGGCGCGTGCCGAGCTGAAGGGAATCGCGGCGCAGCTGGCGATTCAGTATCCGGACTCGAACACAGGTCAGGGCGCGAGCGTGGAACCGCTGTCGGAATTCATTGTCGGCAAGGTGCGGCCGATTTTGCTGACGCTGCTGGCCGGCGCGGGGTTGCTGCTGCTGATTGCATGCGTAAATGTCGCAAGCCTGTTGCTGGTTCGGTCGGAGAGCCGGAGGCGGGAGATCGCGGTGCGGGGAGCGCTCGGAGCAACGCGGACGCGGCTGATGCGCCAATTTGTGACGGAAGCACTGCTGTTGGCCACAGCGGGATGCGGAGCGGGGGTTTTAGTGGCGGCGGGGATGATGTCGCTGTTGCGAAACCTGTTGCCCAAACAAATCGCGCAGGGAGCGCCTTTTCTGAACAACGTCGGGCTCACCGCGCATGTATGGATATTCGCGGGTGCAGTCGCACTGCTGGCGATGGTGCTGATGGCATTCACGCCCGCAGTGCGGCTGGCGGGACGCAATCTTCATGAGGCACTGAGCGAAGGGGGACGAACGGCGGCGGGACGCTTCTGGCGGAGGCTGGGAGCGAACCTCGTGGTGCTGGAACTGGTGATTGCGGTGGTGCTGCTGGCCGGCGCCGGGCTATTGGGAAAGAGCCTGTACCGGTTGCTGCACGTTGACCTTGGTTTCGAACCATCGCATCTGGCGACGGTGCAGTTGATGATGACGGATCCGACGCAGCAGAAGCCGGAGCGGCTGAAGGCCCTGTATCAGGAGATCAACGCGCGAGTTTCGAGTTTGCCGGGCGTTGAGGGGCTGGGGCTGACGTCGGATCTGCCGGTGCAGTGCTTCTGCGACACGGACTGGATCCGGATACCGGGCAAGCCATTTCATGGCGAGCACAACGATGTAATGGAGCGCGACATCAGTGCGGACTATATACATGTAATTGGGGCGAAGCTGATTGAAGGCCGCATGTTCACAGATGCGGATGATGCGAGCCACCCCAATGTGACAATCATCAATGAGACTTTGGCGCGGAAATATTTCCCAGGTCAGGACCCGGTGGGAAAGACGATTGGAGATATCAAGCTGTCTCCGAAGTCGATGCGCGAGGTGGTAGGGGTGGTTGCGGACGTGCGGGAAGCAACGCTCGACGCGGATCCGGCACCGACGGAGTATTTCTCCATGAGCTATGGACCGGATCCCTTTTTCGCAATGGCAGTGCGTACGCGCGGTGATGACAAGGTGTTTCTGCCGGAGTTGGTCAAGGCGCTGCGCGCGATCAATCCAAGTCTGGGAGTGTATGGCGAAGTCACGATGGAGCAGCAGATCGATCAGTCGCCTACGGCGGTGATGCATGCGCTCTCCGCGTATCTGGTGGGAGGGTTCGCGGTGCTGGCGCTGGTGCTGGGGGTGGTGGGACTCTACGGGGTGGTGGCGTATTCGGTGAGCCAGCGGACGCGGGAGATTGGAGTGCGCATGGCACTGGGCGCGCAACGGAGCGCCGTGCATCGGCTGATCCTGAAAGAGGCTGGGCTGCTGACGGTGATTGGGATCGCCGTTGGGATCGTGTTGTCGATTGGCGCGTCGATGGGGATGCGCAGCATCCTGTTTGGGGTGCGGGCGTGGGATGTGTCGACGCTGGGAGGCGTGGCGGCGTTGCTGGGAGCATTTGCGTTACTGGCTAGTTTTATTCCTGCGAGAAGGGCGGCGCGGGTGAACCCGGTGGAGGCGCTGAGGGCGGAGTGAGGCAGCTGGGAGCTGGGAGGCTCCGGGCTCCGGGCTCCGGGCTCCGGGCTCCGGGCTCCGGGCTCCGGGCTCCGGGCTCCGGGCTCCGGGCTCCGGGCTCCGGGCTCCGGGCTCCGGGGTGGATGCCTGGTGTCCGGCCGGGGTTGCGACGGCGTGCTCTGTAACCATAAAGGTTACAAAATAATGGCGCTGCCTTCTGCATTATCGCGACTATTCGATGCGGAGGGCCTTTTGGGGATCGAGGCGGGAGGCTCGGGTGGCGGGCATCCAGACCGCGAGGAGCGCGACCAGGGATAATACTACCGGCACGGTTACAAATACCATGGGATCCCAGGTTTTTACGCCGAAGAGGAAGCTGGCGATGAAGCGGGTGAGTCCGAAAGCCGCGGCGATGCCGATGGCCACGCCAACCATGGCAAGACGCATACCGTGCCAGACGATGAGGCCGCGGATGCGGCCACGATCAGCGCCGAGGGCCATGCGGATGCCCATCTCCTGGGTGCGCTGTTGAACGGTGTAGGCCATGAGGCCGTAGATACCGATGGCGGCGAGGACGAGCGCGGAGGCTCCAAAGATGGTGAGGAGAAGCATGTTAAAGTCTTCGCGCGCGGTGGAAGTGACGACGACTTCCGTCATGGGACGAACGCGAGCGACGGGAAAGCCGCCGCTGGCCTGGCGGAGCTGTTCGGTAATGGAGGCGATGTACTGGTTCGGGTCGCCACGGGTGCGGACCAGCCATGCGACGGGGCCGATGCCGGCGTTGAGGGCGGTCATGCCGTCGGTGACCTGAGCCTCTGGAACCATCATGAGGGGGCGGGGGTCGCGGTTGAGGCCACCGTCGTGAATGTCGCTGGCGATGCCGATGATCTGGCGCGGGCCTTCTTCAAACTGCGGGCCGACGCCTTTGCCGATGACGATTTGCTGACCGATGGGATTTTCTTTGGGCCAGTATTTTTTGGCCAGGGACTCATTGATGATGACGACGCCAGGGGCTGAGCCGGTGTCGTGATCGGTGAAGTCGCGGCCGCGGAGTGGAATGTGGAAGGCGGCGAAGTAGCCGGGAGACATGTTCATCCAGCCTGCGTCGCCGGTATTGGGATCTTTGCCATGGGCGCGCCCGACGATGTCGAAGGGCAGACCGAAGCCGCCTTCGAGGGGCAGGCAGCAGGTGGAAGAAGAAATTTCGACGCCGGGGATGGCGTTGATGCGCTGACGGGCTTCGAAAGAGAGCTGCGCGACCGCGGTGGTTTTCTGAAAGCGGTCACCGTTGAGAGACATTTCCATGGTGAGAACGTTGCGCGGATCGAAGCCGGGATTGACGTGGCGCAAGGCGATGAAGGTGCGGATGAGGAGCGCCGCTCCGATGAGGAGGACGAGGGCGAGAGAGACTTCGCTGATGACGAGTATGGAGCGGCCGATGGTTTGGCGGAAGCCGGTGCCGGAGCGGTTGCTGCTTTCCTTCAGTGTGGTGTTGAGGTCGGGACGCGAGGCACCGATAGCCGGGAACAATCCGAAGAGAATGCCGGTAAGGAGGGAGACGCCGAGGGTGAAGAGGAGGATGCGCCAGTCAAGCGAGACAGCGGCGCCGTTTTCGCCGACGCGCGGGAGATCGGCGGGCGAGACGGCAAGCAGAGCGCGAACGCCGGCATAGCCGAGGATGAGGCCGAGAATGCCGCCGGTGAGGGAGAGGACGATGCTTTCGGTGAGGAGTTGACGAACGATGCGAAGGCGGCCAGCTCCCATGGCGGCGCGGATGGCGAACTCACGTTTGCGGCCGGTAGCGCGGACGAGGAGAAGATTGGCGACGTTGGCGCAGGCGATGAGGAGGACAAAGCCGACGGCACCGAGGAGGACGAAGAGGGAGGATCGCGCATCGGCAACGATGATGTCGCGGAGAGGCTCAACGCCAAAGCTGGCTTTGGGGTCGGCAAGGGTCCAGCGGCGACGGAATTCGTTGTAAGCGAGTTTGAGCTGCGCATTGGCCTGGGCAAGGGAAACGCCGGGCTTGAGGCGGGCGGCGGTGAGAAAGAAGTGACCCTGATTGGTGCTGTTGGGATCGATCTGGAAAGGAAGCCAGATATCGGCAGGAGGATCAGAGGGGAATTGGCGGCCGATGACGCCGAGGATGGTGTAGGGCTCGTTGCCGAGAGAGACGGCGGTGCCAATGACGTTAGGATTGCCACCGAACTTGCGCTGCCAGAGGCCGTAGCTGATGACGACGACTTTGCCGCCGTTAGGGGAGTCTTCCTGGGGAGTGAAGGTGCGGCCGAGAATGACGGGCGCGCCGAAGAGGCGGAAGTAGGCTTCAGAAACGTGGAGGCCGTGAATCTGTTCGGGGACAGTGCCGGTGAGATTGAAGCCGGGACCACCGAAGTCGTAAGCGGCGACATCCTGGAGGACGCTGGTTTGGGTGCGCCAGTTGTTGAATTTTGTCGGGGAGGAGCCGGGCCAGTTTCCGTCGGGGGTGATGTTCATCAACTGAACGATGCGATCGGGATCGGGATAGCCGAGGGGCTTGAGGAGGACGGTGTTGACGACGGTAAAGATGGCGGTGTTGGCTCCAATACCGAGGGCGAGCGCGGCAATAGCGGTAAAGGTGAAGGCGGGGTTAGCGAGGAGGACGCGGAAGGAGTAGCGGAGGTCCGAGAGGAAGTCGCTCATGGATGGGTCGCCTTGGGAACGGAATCAGGGGCCGGGAAAAGCTTACTATGCCGCATTCTACATAGCCAATCCGATTCGCTGGGGTTCGAATGTGACGGATTGTAACACTTAGACGCAGGATCGCGGAGGCTCGTGAGCCGCGGGGACCAATCAGGCCGTAAGGTCTTCGCCGGCGGGGAGGAAGAGAGTGAAGACGGTGCCGCGGGAATGGGAGGACTGCGAGGAGCGGACGCTAAGGATACCCTGATGGCGGTCGACGATCTGGCGGCTGATCCAGAGACCGAGCCCGGTGCCACTGGCGCCTTTCGTGGTGAAGAAGGCGTCGAAGATTTTTGTCTGGGCTGTTTTGGACATACCGGAGCCGGTATCGGCCACGGTGAGCACGACGCCGCGGCGGCCAGAGGTCCAGTGGGTCGCTTCGCGGCTGCGAACGAGAATGCGGCCAGCGTGGGAACCGATGGCGTCGATGGCATTACCGAGGAGATTGCTGAGGACCTGGCGAATCTCGCCTTCGAAGCAGGTGACGGGAAGGCGGGAGCGGTCGCGGCGTTCGACATGGATGCCGGCGTTGGTGAGGCGGCCCTGGTAGAGGGGCAGGGTGTCGCCGATGAGGTCGGGCATGGCGACGGGGGTGGCATTGGTGGACTGGCGATAGAAGCGGAGGGTTTGGCGGGCGATGCCGGAGACGCGACGGAGCTCGGCTTCGGCGATGTTGAGATATTCGCGGACTTCAGGTTTGGTGGCGGAGTGCTGCGCGAGGTAGAGGAGGTTGGTGACGGCCTCGAGGGGGTTATTGATTTCGTGCGCGATAGAACTGGCGAGGCGGCCGACGGCGGCGAGTTTTTCAGACTGGAGAAGGGCTTGTTCGACGCGGCGATTTTCAGTGACATCGACGCCGAGCACGATGATGCCGGAAATAGTTCCGTCTGCGTCGCGGCGGGGCTGATAGACAAAGTCGAGAAAGCGCAGTTCCGCCGGTTCCGAAGCGGAGCGCACCAGCTCAATGGGAGTATTGCGGCCAATGTACGGCTCACCGGTGCGATAAACGGTATCGAGGAGCGCCACGAACCCCTGCTCGATGGATTCGGGAACGGCTTCGCCGAGAGGGCGGTCGAGAATATCGCGGTGGCCGATGAGTTCCTGGTAGGGAGGATTGGCCATCTCGAAGATGTGGCTGGGACCATTCAATACGGCAAAGAAGGCGGGAGCCTGCTGGAAGAGGTCTGCGAGGCGTTGGCGCTCCTGCTGCAACTGGTTATTGGCCAGGACGGACTGGGTGGTTTCCGTACAGACAACGAGCGTGCCGCAGATGCTGCCAGCGGCATCTCGGACAGGACTGTAGCCGTAGGTCCAGTACACGTCCTCAAGTTTGCCGTTGCGATTGATGGGGACGAGCTGGTTCTCGTGCCAGGTGGCCTGGCCGGTGGCCATGACGGCATGGATTTGGGGGCCGATGATGGACCAGATTTCAGGCCAGCAGTCGCGTCCATTCTGGCCGAGGGCACGAGGATGCTTGTCTTCGCGAATGCTGGGACGGTAGCCGTCGTTATAGAACTGGACGAGGTCGTCGCCCCACCAGAGGAACATGGGATGGCGGGAGGCAAGGAGGGTATTGACGGTCGTGAGCAGGGCTTCGGGCCACTGGTCGATGGGACCAACGGAGGTACGGCTCCAGTCAAAGGCGCGTGTCAGGTCTGCCATCTCGCCGTTGCCGAAAACCTGATTGAGCTGGGCGAGGAATGGTGCGGGATGGAGGGGACGGCTCTTCGGCACGGCGGACACGGTCTTTGAGTTCCTCGGGCATTCCGGCGCGGGGAGCGGGCGCTTACGAGCTCCATTTTACGCGGGGTCGACCTAACGGTGGAGGATAGTTAGCGGCGTGGCAGAGTTATGCGAGGGCGGGAATCGGGGTGGTCTGCCGGAGGGTCAACCCATGGTTCCGGTGGGCATAGGGACGGGGATGGGGCCGGTGTTGGCGGTGCTGGAGGTGACTTTATCCAGCCAGGCGAGGGAGGGGAAGTAAGTCTGGGGGTTCTGCTCCATAACGTCGAAGTAGCCGCGGAGAAATTCTTCGGCGATGGTTTGGGGATTCTGCTCCATTTCGGCGGAAAGGACCTGGCGGGCCATGTCGAGGAGGAGTGAGTCGACTTTTTCGCCGAGGCCTTCAGCCTGCTGCAGTTCTCTGCGGTCGATGTAGGTAAAGGAACCGCGATTGGAGAGGACGATCATCTCGGTTTCTTCGCCGATGGACGCGTCATACTTGCGCGCGAGGTAGTTGAGGTAGGTGACGCGGAGGATGGTGGAGCGAAGACTGAAGCTCTCGTTGTAGCGCGGGGTGAGGAGCTTGAGCATGGGGTTGACGGAGCGGGCGCCGGCGCCGACGATGCAGGGGCCGAAGGTTTCCATGACGGTGGAGGGAGGTTCGCAGAGCAGGACGCGGCCGGCATTGTCGTCGGTGGAATTGCTGGCGACGAGGAACTGGAGGGCAGGAATCTGGGCGACACCATAGGAGCGAAACCAGTCGCCCATGACGCGCTTGATGCCGGGGACGATGTCGTGGCGGGAGGCGGCGTTGCAGGCGACGCTGGCAATTTCAGAAGCAAGCATCCTGCCGGCGCGGGGATCTTTGGCGGCGTAGGTGATGGCGAAGATGCGCTTGCCCGATGTGACGGACAAGAGGGTCGCTTCGTTCTCGGCGGCGGAGGAGCCATCGTTCGCCTCGATACGAGAGTCGGCACAGAGAATGGATCCGCCTGGAAAAGGGACGGCTATCCCCAGAGTCATTACGTGCGGGCCTTTCGCAACCGCTGCGATGGAAGACAAAGTGGGCCGGTACGTGCCGGCTCCGATCTTGTCTGAGTGAAAACTTTGGGCTCCCGCAAAAATTCTCTGCAAACGGGGCCTCTCTGCGCGCCTCTCCGAGATGACGGCAGTAACAAAGACCCTTTTAACCATTCGATACGGCGTGAGGAGACGGGGTCAATGGAATAGCGGGTTTAATTTCCACAAAGAATCAATGGGCTAAACAGTGACTGCAGCGTTAAGGGTTCCGGGGAGGGACTTGGAGAGCTGGCGAGGGGGACCCAGGGGTCGGTATACGGCGTATACATCTTTGTGGTATACACCGTAGACATGGGAAAGATCTCGACGGGAGGAAAGATAGAGGCGGCAGCCGGACGCTTGCTCGACAGGGAGGGCACTGAGGCAGTGACGATGCGGAGGGTGGCGAAGGCGGTGGGGATTACGCCGATGGCGTTGTATCGGCACTTTGCGGATCGCGATGGGTTGCTGAACGCGCTGGCGGAAGCAGGTTTCGTGGAGCTGGCGAGGCGACTGGAAGAATCGGCGGCTGGGGGCGGAGATCCGGCGCGCATGCTGGTGGCTAATCTCGACTGCTTTCTCGATTTTGCGCTGAAGAAGCCGCGGCTTTTCGAATTGATGTTTCTGCGGAGGCGAGAGGGAGCGCGGCAGTTTCCGGGAGATTTTCGTGAAGGTCGTTCCCCGACGGCAAAGTTTTCGGCTGCCGCGCTGGAAGCGGGAATGAAGAAGGGAATTTTCCGCGAAGACGATGCGTGGGAGATTGCGTTTGAAACCGGAGCATTGTTGCAGGGGCTGGTGATGTTGTATGTGGGTGGGCGCGTCGCTCTTTCGGAAACGGAATTTCGGGCGCTGTGTCATCGCGCTTTTCGGAGGTATTTTGATGGCATACGGAAATAAATTGCGGGAAGGGGCGTGGGTGCTGCTGGCGGTTGTGGCGACATCGGCGCTGGTGTTTTTCGGCAACGGGCTCGATCCGCACTGGCCGCTGATGTGGTTCGCTCCGCTGCCAGTGGTGTGGTTCGGGCTGGGGCGCACGGGGTGGAGTGCGGGATTGGCGGCGTTTGCGGCGATGCTGATCGGCTGCCTGAATTTCTGGAGGTACATCGGGATTCTGGGCGCGCCGCACGCTGCCTGGTTCATTAACTTTGGCCTGATCGCACTGATGTTTGCGGCGGGAGTTTTATTGATGCGCGCGCTGGTGCGGCGCGGAGCGCTTTGGAGTGCGTGGATCGCGCTGCCGGCGTGGTGGGTGACGTTTGAATATGTACGGAATCTGATCTGGCCGCACGGGAGCGGTGGGTCGCTGGCGTACTCGCAGCTGAACTTTGTGCCGTTTTTGCAGCTGGCTTCGCTGGCCGGGCCGTGGGGGATGGGGTTTGTGCTGATGCTGTTCCCTGTAGGGCTGGCGCTGGGGATTCATCTGTGGGGATCGTCGCGAGGACAGGCAGTGCGGTTGCTGGGAGCGACGGTGGGCGTGATGGCCGCGGTGCTTCTTTTTGGCGCGGTGCGGTTGGCGGTGCGACAGCCTGGGCCGGAAGTGCGGGTGGGGTTGGTGTCGTCGGACGTGAGCCGGGGTGTGGTGGATCCGGGCGGCCCGGCAATGCGGCTCTTTGAACAATATGCGCAGCAGGCCGAGGGGCTGATCGCGGGCGGGGCGAAGGTGGTGGTGATGCCGGAGGATCTGGCGGTGATTGTCGACCTGAATACGGCAGGCGCGGATGGAATCTTTCAGCCAATCGCCGATAGGACTGGCGCGGTGCTGGTGATCGGCATGAATCACGTAACGGGGACGGGACAAGGCACGCGGCACTATAACGAAGCGCGCATCTACACGCCGGGCGCAGCGGTGCGCGGATACCACAAGGAGCACCTGCTGCCGCCTTTCGAGACGAGCATCTTTACACCGGGGACGATGCGGGTGACCTTTGCAGCGCCTGGCCGGGATGCCGGGCTGAAGTGGGGCGTGGCGATTTGCAAGGACTATGACTTTACCGAGCCGGCACGCGCCTATGGACGGTCGGGAGTGGGACTGATGCTGGCGCCGGCGTGGGACTTCCACATAGATGCTTTTTGGCACGGGCATATCGCGGTGATGCGCGCTGTGGAAGATGGTTTCAGCCTGGTGCGCTCGGCACGCGGCGGATTTATGACGGTTGCCGACGACCGCGGGCGAGTGGTGGCCGAAGGCGCGAGTGACTCTGCGCCGTTTGCTACGCTGCTGGCGACGGTCCGTGTGGGCCACGACCGGACGCTGTTCCAGTTGTGGGGGGATTGGTTCGGCTGGTTCGCGATTGTGTTGCTGGCGGTTGTGGTGGCGAGGCTCATTGCGGGATCACGAGGCACGCCGGGCGATTAGGGCCTGGGTTCATCGGGATTTATGATCGAGAATTACCGCATAACGCAAATTCTTTCTCAGGATCACGATGAAAACCGGCATTATTGGCCTGCCGCAGGTAGGCAAGACTTCGTTGTTCAGGATTTTGACGCGGGTCAACGTTGAAGACCGCGGGTATTCCCGGGAAGCGCATCTGGGAATTGCGAAGGTTCCCGATGATCGGCTGGACCGGCTGGCGGCGCAATACAACCCCAAAAAGCTGACCCACGCAACGGTGGAGTACGCCGATGTCGCCGCCATTGGGCAGGAGGCGCTGAAGGAGACGGCGTTTCTGACCAGCTTGCGGAATGTGGACGCGCTGATCCATGTGCTGCGCGCGTTTGAGGACGACGCGATTGCGCATGTGGGAGCGATTGATCCGCTGCGCGATGCGAAGAGCGTGGAGTTCGACCTGATGCTCAGCGATCTGACGCAGGTAGAGAAGCGGCTGGAGCGGCTGGAAAAAGATTTGAAGAAGATGCGGACGCCGGATCTGGAAAAAGAGAACGCGCTGCTGATCCGGTGCAAGGCATTTCTTGAAGAAGAGAAGCCGTTGCGCGAACTGGAGATGACGCCGGAGGAGAAGAAGCTGATCCGGGGATTCATGTTCCTGTCGCAGAAGCCGGTGTTGTATGCGGTGAATGTTTCCGAAAGCATGACGTTGGGGGCCGATCTGGGAGCGGCTGCGGCGAAGTATGGGTTGACGGAACTGGCTGCGCGGCCGAATGCGGGAGCGACGGCGTTCTGCGGCAAGGTAGAAGCTGAGCTGTCGGAGATGGAAGAGGAAGAGGCGACGGAGTTTCTGGCTTCGTATGGTCTGACGGAGAGCGGGCTGGTGCGGCTGATCCGGAAGAGCTACGAGTTACTGGGACTGATCAGCTTCTTCACGATTGGCGAGGACGAGTGCCGCGCGTGGACAGTGCCAGCGAACTCGCGAGCGCAGGAAGCGGCGGGGGCAATCCACACCGATTTGGAGAAGCATTTCATCCGAGCGGAGACGATTCACTGGGACACGCTGTTGGCAGCGGGTTCGGAAGCGGTGGCACGGTCGCAGGGAACGCTGCGGCTGGAGGGGAAGGATTATCTGGTGCAGGATGGGGACGTGCTGCATATACGGCATAGCGGCTGATGACAGGGCACCGGGAGCCGGGCACCGGGCACCGCGCACCGCGCACCGGCAACTGGGAACAGGGCTCAGGGGACAGAGAACCGAGCACAGGGCACAGGAGGACGCTGCCGTGAGTGGATCGTATAAAGACTTGCGAGTTTGGCAAGAATCTTTTGCTCTCTCGATTGCTGTATATAGGCTGACCGTCGATTTTCCGCGGGATGAGATCTACGGTCTTAGCTCGCAACTTCGGCGGGCGGCCGTGTCGATTCCGAGCAATATTGCCGAGGGATATGGAAGAGGAACCAGGAAGGATTCTCGTAGCTTTGTCTCCATTGCCCGGGGATCGACGTTAGAACTGCAGACCCAGATTGGCATCGCAAATGAGATGAGATTTGGAAAAAGGGGTTTGATGGAGAAGGCCCAATTTCAAGCTGAGGAGGTGGGCAAGATGCTCTGGGGCTTGCTCCAAAAGCTATGACCGCCGTCCTGTACCCTGCGCCCGGGGCCCGGTACCCTGAACGATGATTCTTGCGCTCGCACTGGGAGGCCTGGCTGCGGTTGCCGACATTGTCGGCGGCGTGGTACTGGTGCAGCGGAACTGGACGCAACGGTATCTGCGCTACTCCATCGCGCTGGGCGCGGGCTTCATGATGGCGGTGGCGATTCTGGACATGCTGCCGGAGAGCCTGAAGTTTTCCCCGGTGTGGGCGCCCATGCTGGTGCTGGCCGGGTACTGCGCAATTCATCTGCTGGAACACACGATCACTCCGCATTTTCATTTTGGCGAGGAAACGCACGCGCACGAATTTCTGCACCGGCGGACGGGCTGGTCGGTGTTGATGGGGCTGGCGGCGCATTCGTTCTTCGATGGGGTGGCGATTGCTTCGGGGTTCGTTCTCTCGAAGTCGCTGGGGTGGATGATTTTTGTGGCGATCATTCTGCACAAGGTGCCGGAAGGTTTCACGATTGCCTCGGTGATGCTGGCATCAGGGCAGACGCGGCGGACGGCGGTGGTGTCCGCGGTAGCGTTGGCGGCGGCGACGATTGCAGGAGTGCTGATTATCGGTTTCCTGCCGCGCTGGGTGGAGGCGGGGCTTCCTCTATCTGCCGGAGTGGCGATTTATGTGGCGGCAACCGATTTGGTTCCGGAGGTGAATCGGGAGCCGGGGGTACGGATGGCGCTGGTGTTCTTTGCCGGCGTGGCGATTTTCGTTTTGGTGCGGATGCTGGCGACGGTGTAAAGGCAGGGAGCAGCCAGTAGGGAGCAGCCAATGGCCTGCAACTCATCATCGATGCAGAAAGAGGCTGTAGAGCAGAATGGCGAGCACGATGGTGCTGATGGCGACGTAGAGGCGGTCGCCCTCGAACAGAAATCCAACGATGCACATGACGACGCGGGCAACGGGCGTGGCGATGAGGACGAGCAGCCCGAGCATGATGATGCATTCGGGGTTGAGGGCTGCGATGCCGTGCATAACTCCGGACGGCGTGGAGAATTGCGCCGGCTCGGCGTGGAAGTGGGCGTAGTCTGGGCGCGGGCCGCGGCTGTGCGCCAAATATAGAATGCCGCCAGTAAGGACGATGGCGGCGGCCAGCATGACGCCGGTACGGAGCATAATGCCCACCCAGGTTTCGATGCGATGGTCGGTCCATTGTCCGGGCGTTGGGGTTGTGGGTTGATGGGGCGAGTTCATAGCGCACCTCGCAGGCTGTTGACGATCATCTCTACTCCGAGCGCAACGATGACGAGGGCGAAGACGATTTTGAGCGTCCGGACGTGGACACGGACGAGAAGGCGCGATCCGATGAGGGATCCGAGCAGGACCCCGAGCATGACGGGCATGGCGAGGGCGGGTGCGAGATAACCGCTGCGCAGGTAGAGGCCGGCGCTGGCCGCGGCAGTAACGCCGATCATGAAATTGCTGGTGGTAGTGGAGACTTTGAAGGGCAAGCGCATGGCCTGATCCATGGCGATGACTTTGACGGCGCCGGAGCCGATGCCGAGGAGGCCGGAGAGAGTGCCGGCGAGAGTCATGAGGCCGAAGCCGGCCGGGACACGCTGGGCGACGTAGTCCTGATGCGCGGTAGGACTAATAGGCAAGCTGCCCGCGAGCCGCAGGCGCAGGGCAAGCGGGTCGGGGCGTTGCGTGATGACGTCGTGATGTTGCTTGAGCGCGGTGAATGCGGAGTAGAGCAGAACGACACCAAAGATAATGCCGATGGCGTGTGTAGGGACGCGAGTGGTGAGCCATGCGCCGACGAGGGCGCCGAGGGTGGTGGCGATTTCAAGAAACATGCCGATACGGATGTTGGAGAAGCCTTCGCGGACGTAGGCGGCGGCTGCTCCTGAAGAAGTGGCGATGACGGAGACGAGCGAGGCGCCGATGGCGTAGTGAATGTCGACGTGGAAGATGAGGGTGAGGAGAGGAACGATGACGACGCCGCCGCCGAGTCCGCTGAGCGCGCCGAGGAGGCCGGCGGCGATGGAGGTGACGAGGAGGATGAGAGAGAACTCGAGGGTGGTCATCGATCGGGGCAGCGGATATCGGGCACCGGGCACGGGGCGCGGAGCACCGGGAGCAGAGTACAGCGTTCAGAGCAAGAGTGCGAGACCGCAGTCATGTGCTTAGGTCTACTCGATCGTGAGAAGGGCAACGCTGTCCGGGGGAAGGGTCAGCGCTGAGCCGTTGAGGTCGATATCGGTCGCGGACCGCAGGGCGATGGACGAGCCGGGCCGGACCTGGAGTTGGACCGGGTCCTGTGCGAGGGAGAAGGCGACGGTGACGGAGCCGCGTTCCATGACGAGCCATTTTTCTTCTTCGCTGAAGCGGACGTGGACCAGGGTGAGGTCGGGATTGGTGAGGTCGTGGTTGGCGTGTCGGAAAGCGATGAGTGTCCGGTACCAGTCGAGCATTGCGGCGTGGGAAGGCTTGCTGCGCTCGTCCCAGTCGAGCTTGGAGCGCTGGAAGGATTCGAGGGATTGCGGGTCGGGGATGTCGGAGGGCTTCCAGCCGAAGGCGGCAAATTCTTTTTTGCGTCCTTCGGAGATTAGCTTGCCTAATTCTTCGTCGTGGTTGGTGAAGAACTGAAAGGGGGAGGACGCGGCCCATTCTTCACCATGAAAGAGCATGGGGATGAAGGGGGCGGTGAGCTCGAGGGCGGCGGCGATTTTGGTGCGGCCTGAGCTGACGTCGTGGGCGAGGCGCTCGCCGTGGGCGCGATTGCCCACCTGGTCGTGATCCTGCGAGTAGCCGAGGAAGCGGGAGGCGGGCAGGTTCACGACGGGGCGACCGTGGATGCGGTCGCGGTAGGGTGAGTAGCGGCCATCGTAGACGAAGACTTCGCGCAGAGATTTGGCAAGGTTGGCGAGGGAACCAAAGTCGGCGTAGTAGCCGGAGCGATCGCCGGTGAGGACGGCGACGAGCGCGTGATGGAAGTCGTCACTCCATTGAGCGTCGAGGCCATACCCGCCGGCTTCGCGTGCGGTGACGAGGCGCGGGTCATTGAGGTCGCTCTCGGCGATGACGACGTAACTGCGGCCGGTGTGGGCCTCGAGGACGTGGACTTCGGAGCCGAGCTGTTCCATGAAGTTGATGGCGGAGCGATCCATAAAGGCATGGACGGCGTCGAGGCGGAGTCCGTCGAAGTGGTAATCGCGCAGCCACATGAGCGCGTTGTCGCAGAAGAAGCGGCGGACTTCGAGGCTGCCCGCCTCCTCGAGGTTGACGGCATCGCCCCAGGGTGTTTGGAGCGCATGGGTGAAGTAGGGCCCGAATTTTCCCAGGTAGTTGCCGGCGGGTCCGAGGTGGTTGTAGACGACGTCGAGGAGAACAGCGAGTCTTCGGGCGTGACACGCGTCGACGAAGCGCTTGAGAGCATGGGGCGAGCCGTAGGGCTGGTGGGGGGCGAAAAGGTCGACGCCGTCGTAGCCCCAGCCCTGAATACCAGGAAAGGCGTTGACGGGCATGAGCTCGACGTGGGTGATGCCGAGGGCGCGGAGTGCGTCGAGCTTGCCGATGGCGGCGTCGAAGGTGCCTTCGGCGGTGAAGGTGCCGATGTGGAGTTCGTAGACGATGGCGCTCGGGAGGGGCGGCGCTTCGAAGTTGGCGTCAGTCCAGGAAAAGGTGGCGTGGTCGAGGAGGCGGGAGGGACCGTGGACGCCGGTGGGTTGCCAGGGGGAGCGGGGATCGGGGAGGGCAAGGTCTTCATCGTTGAGGAAGTATGCGTAGTCCATGCCAGAGAGGGCAGAATCGACGTCAGCTTGCCACCAGCCGCCGTCGTGGCGCTGGAGGGCGTGTTTGGCGCCGGCGATATGGACGGCGACTTTAGCGGCGTTGGGGGCCCAGAGGCGAAAGCGATGCATGCAGAGAGGTGATCCTCGGAAAAAGTGTAACTGTGTCTTGCACAGACTCGTGATGGATGACGTCAGGATTGGTGAGTATGCTCAGCGTGGCGATGACGATGGGCACGGTGATGGGGTTCATCTTTGTGTGCGAGGTCGAAAGCGGCGTTGATGAGCGAGATGTGGGAGAAGGCCTGCGGGAAATTGCCGACGAGGCGGTGACGCTCGACGTCGTATTCCTCTGAAAGCAGGCCAAGGTCGTTGCGGAGAGCAAGCAGGCGATTGAAGAGAGAGCGCGCGTCGTCGATGCGGCCGATGGCTTTCAGCGCGCTCACCATCCAGAAGCTACAGGCGAGGAACACACCTTCACCGGGAGGCAGGCCATCCTCGACGATTGCGGTGTCGTAGCGCAGGACGAATCCGCCGGTCATGAGATCGCGTTCGATTGCCTCGATGGTGCCTCTGACGCGGCTGTCGGTGGCGGGTAGAAAGCCAACGATGGGCATGAGCAGAAGCGCGGCGTCGAGATGTTTTGCTCCATAGAACCCGACGAAGGTATTTCTCTCTTTGTCGTAGGCTTTGCGGCAGATTTCTTCATGGATGGTGTCGCGGAGGGTCTCCCATTTTTCGACGGGAGCTTTGATGCGCAGCTTTTTCGCGATGAGGATGGCACGATCGAAGGCCACCCAGGCCATCATTTTGGAGTAAGTGAATTGTTCGCGGCCACCGCGCGTTTCCCAGATACCTTCGTCGGGCCGCTGCCAGATTTGCTCGAGATGATCGAGGATCAGCATGAGCACGTGGAAATCGTTGGAGGTATGGCGATTCATGCCGTGCAGCGCGTGGTAGAAGGTGTCGAGAAGCTCACCGTAAATGTCGAGCTGAAGCTGTTCGGCGGCGGCATTGCCGACACGTACGGGGCGTGAACCCTCGAAGCCGGGGAGCCACTTCACTTCCCACTCGAACAGCTGGCGTTCGCCTTTAAGGCCGTACATGATCTGCACCTGGTCGGGGCTGCCTGCGACGGCGCGCAGGAGCCAGTCCTGCCACGCGGCTGCTTCGTCGTAGTAACCGGCGGTGGTCATGGCGAGCAGGGTGAAGGTGGTGTCGCGGAGCCAGCAGTAACGGTAGTCCCAGTTGCGCGGGCCACCGATGTTTTCAGGCAATGACGTCGTGACGGAGGCGACCTGGCCCCCGGTGGGGCGGAATGTCATCGCCTTCAGGGTGATCAGGGATCGCTCGACGGCGACGGCGTACTCCCCTTCGTATTTCAGCTGCGAGGTCCAGCGCGTCCAGTAGCGCTCCGTATCTCTCAGCGCATGCTCGGCGTGGATGGGTTTGGGATCGTCGCGGAAAGAAGGGCCGTAGGTAAGCGTGAACCATACGCGATCGCCTTCGGCGACGGTGAATTCAGCAGCAGTGTGAAGATTTTCGCCATGGACGGGAATTGATGTGCGGAGAATGGCGATTCCGGGCCCGGCCACGGCGCGAATGCCATTGTCGATGGCGTTGACCCAGGGTACGGTGCGGCCGTAGTCAAAGCGCAGGGCAAGGGCCATGGTGAGGTCCATGGTGCCGCGGATGCCTTCGACGATGCGGACGACGTCGGAATTGTGCTCGCGGATGGGCATGAAGTCGATGAGGCGGACGGCGCCGTCATCATTTTCAAAGGTGGTTTCGAGGATGAGGGTGTGGTCTCGGTATTTGCGGGAGGATTTCCACCCTCTGCCCGGGGGGCAGATTTGCCAGAAGCCGTTTTTCTCTGAGCCGAGGAGCGAAGCAAAGCAGGCGCCGGAAGAAAAATTGGGCCAGCAGAGCCAGTCGATGGAGCCCTGGTGGTTGACGAGAGCTGCGGTTTCGCAATCTCCGATGAGAGCGTAGTCTTCGATCTTTGAGGGCATAGGGAAAATTACTGCTCGTGGTAATTGCGCATGAGGCCGCCATCGATGACGAAGGTGGACCCGGTTACATAAGATGCGTCGTTGGAGGCGAGGAAGGCGACGAGGCCTGCGACGTCCTGGGGAGTGCCGAGGCGGCCGAGAGGAATGTTGGCGAGCAGCGCGTCGAGTTTGGGCTTGTCCTCGAGCAGAGACTTGTTGATGGGGGTTGCGATGGCGCCGGGGGCAACATTATTGATGGTGATGCCGAGGGGGCCGAGCTCGACGGCGAGATTGCGCATCATCATGCGCAGACCGCCTTTGCTGCAGCAGTAGGTGGTGAAGCCGGGGAAGACCATGTCTTCGTGGACGGAACTGATGTTGACGATGCGGCCTGGTTTTTTGGCGTCGCGCAGACGGCGGACAAAAGCCTGGGTAAGGAAGAAGGGGCCGCGGAGATTGACGGCCATGACTTTGTCGTAATCCTCTTCGGGCGTGTCCCAGAAGGCAGATTTTTTCTCCATACCGGCGTTGTTGACGAGGATGTCGGCGGAGCCGTAACGATCCCACGCGGCAGCGACGAGGACGCGAACGTCGTCCATTTGGGTGACGTCGGCCCGGACGACTTCGCCCTGGCTGCCGCAGGCCTCAATGGCCTGACGGGTGTCGTCGGCACCGGCTTCGCTGCCGATGTAATCGATGATGACCTTCGCGCCGTCGCAGCCAAGACGTTTGGCGATGCCCTGGCCGATACCGGAACCACCTCCGGTGACAATGGCGACTTTTCCCTGCAGGGGTTGCATGGGGATTTCTCCAGAATGTTGATATGCAGTTCTTTGGATGCTGCCCTGGGTGGGGCGGGTTCTGAAGTGCCGCGACGGCGGGGAACCCCGGAGGGTTTCCGCGCGTATGTTCACTGTACGCGGAGGCGTGGCGGTCCGGTGAATGGGCGGCAACGGTACCGGAAATGCCGCGGCGATGCGTTGTGAGGAAGGTTTTGCATCGGAGCCGAGGATCACGATAAGCTCCGAAGGAGGATTGGCCATGGCTGTGTTTTGCAGGAATTGCGGAAAGACTCTCGCCGACGATGCCCGGTTCTGTTCGGGATGCGGCGCGACGATGCAGCCGCCGATAGCACCGCCTCCTTATTATCCAACAACGTCGGTGACGCGACTGGTGCGGCCACGGATGGGCCGAATGATTGCGGGCGTCTGCCAGGGCCTGGCGAACGCGTACGCGTGGGACGTGGTGTGGGTCCGGGTGATCACGGTGCTGTTGACGGTGTTTGGCGGCGGATCGGGATTGCTGGCCTACATTATTTTCTGGATCGTGATGCCGGAGGAGCCGCTGATGCTGCCGCCGAATATGCCGCCGCCTCCTTCTTATCCCCCACCCAGCTAGCTAAGGGCAGGGGACAGCGGTTAGCGTTCAGCGAGTCACCTGCAGGCCGGCAGCGTATTCTCGTATCGATGTTCTTCCATTCGGATGGGTCGAAGCTTTTCTACACTATGCTGGGTGGCGGGCCGCCGGTAGTGTTGTTGCACCCGACGCCGGTAGATCACCGGTTCTGGATGCCGGTGGCAGAGATTCTGGCGGGAAAGTACCGAGTGATTGTGCCGGATCTGCGCGGGCACGGGCAATCGGAAAGAGGCGAAGGCGCGATCACGGTGGAGAAGCTGGCAGCCGATGCGGGGCGGCTGCTCGATCATCTGGAACTCGGGAAAGGGCTGTTCGCGGGCTGCTCGATCGGCGGGTATACGCTGTTCGAGATTTGGCGGACGATGCCTGAGCGGGCAGAGGCGTTCGCGTTTTGCTGTTCGAAAGCGCAGGCGGACAACGAAGCGCAACGGGCAAAGCGAGTTGAGACGATTGCGAAGGTGCAGGAGCGGGGCACGGCAGACCTGATTGAGGCGAATCTGGAGACGCTGATTGGATCGGCGGCGCGGCGGCGATGGCCGGAGAAGGTAGCCGAGGCGCGGGAGATGATGCAGTCGATTGCGGTGGATTCAATTGTGGCAATGCAGCAGGGACTGGCGGCGAGGCCGGACTCTCAAGTAACGGCTCGGACATTGCATGTGCCGTGCTGTGTGATTGCGGGTGGGGAGGATCCGGCGAGTCCGCCCGCGGACATGAAGTTGCTGACGGAGCAGATTCGCAATGGCGGGTATGGCGCGGAGTACAACGAGATTCCAGACGCGGGGCATTTTGCACCGTTTGAGCAGCCGGAACTGGTTGCTCGCATTCTCCGCCGATTCTTCGATTCCGTGATATAAAGACGGCTGGTTACCGGCGCAACGGCGCAACTTTAATGCGCTAATTGGTTTCCCATAGGCTGAGCGGCCCCGTTCCCGGGCCGCTCCGAAATTGAACGGCTCGCAAAGGGCTGAGAGGAACTCCAGATGAAAGAATTTTTAGGATTTCGACCCACGGGCGGCAAGTGGATGGCCACGCTCGCCGCAACCTCCCTTGAATTTTCGAAACGCGGCATCGCGCTGGTTTTGGTGGGGCTGATGATTCCGATGGGCATCGCGCAGGTTGCGTTCGCGCAGGAAGCGCCTCCTCCTCCGCCGGACCAGCAGGGTCCGCCACCGGATCAGGGGCCGCCTCCGCCGGACGAGAATGCTGCGCCGCCGCAGAACTGGAATTCCCTGAGCCCGGATCAGCTGAACCAGCTGGTGGCGCCGATTGCGCTGTATCCGGATTCGCTGGTAGCACAGGTGCTGGCAGCGTCGACTTATCCGACGCAGGTGGTTGAAGCAGACCGGTTCGTACAGTCGCAGGGTGGAGCGCCGCCGGATCAGATTGCGCAGACGGTGAACGGACAGTCATGGGATCCCAGTGTGAAAGCGCTGGCAGCGTTTCCTTCGGTGCTGTCGAACATGGACAAGAACCTGGACTGGACGACACAGCTGGGCAACGCATACTACAACCAGCCGCAGGATGTTATGAATGCGGTGCAGACGATGCGGCAGCAGGCGTATGACTCGGGGCATTTGCGTCCGAGCGCACAGCTGGCGGTGACATACGCGCCGGGTGACATTGTGATTGAGCCAGCGAATCCAGCGGTGGTCTATGTGCCGTACTACGATCCGTGGGTGATGTACGGATTCCGTCCTTACTACGCGTGGTATGCGCCTCCGCCGCCGGTGGGCTGGAGAGTTGGAGTTGGATTCGGGTTTGGAGTTGGCGTTGCGATTGGGGCCTGGGGACACTGGGGCTGGGGTTACGGACACTGGGGCTTCGCGTGGGGTGCACATCCGTACGTCGCGTATAACCACGCGACGTATGTATCGCGCAGCGTAACGGTGGTGAATCACGGATACTATGGGCGGTTTGATCGGGCACCCGGCGCACGGACGTACAACGTGCAGGCGGCTCACACTGCTTATGCTCGTGGGTACGCAGCGGGAGCACATAACGGTTACAACCGCGGCGAGAATAATGGATTCAATCGGGGCGTGAACAACAGCAATCGGCCGGCATCGGGCAATTACAACCGGCCGAACACGCCGAGCAACAGCAATAACAATCGGCCGCAGGGCAACAATAACTACAATCGGCCGCAGGGCAACAACAATTACAGTCGGCCGAATGCGCCGGCGAATCGGCCGACACCGAACAGCAACATGGCTCGGCCGCCGCAAAACAACAACTACAGCCGGCCGAATGCGAACAACAGCCGGCCTGCACCGCAGGGCACGAGCCGGCCCGCGCCACACACGGAGAGCAGGCCATCGGGGGGCGGTGAGCGCCCACACGGTGGTGGTGGAGACAGAGGCGGCGACAAAGGTGGCGACAAGGGCGGGCATCCGCACGGCCGCTAAGGGCTGACACAGAGCAAGTGAAGAGAGGGATGGCTCAATGCCATCCCTCTCTTTTTGTGGGAGTGCAAACGGTCGTAACCGGCGCCGTTGCTATAGCGAATCAGAGTGCGATGGGCGTGTGGTACAACGGACTATTATTTGCGAAGGAGAGCCTGCTATGGGAACCAACCAGGATCGCCGGGCATTTTTGAAGGGGACCACGGCTGCTGCAGCCGCTGTGTTGACGGGAGCGGCATTGCCGCGGGGAGCAAGCGCAACGAATTTGCCGGCGCTGCCGAACAATCCGCGCACGCAGGATGCGATGCCGACGCGGAACCTGGGGAAGACGGGATACAAGGTTGGGCTATTCTCGCTGGGCGGGCAGGCGGCGCTGGAGCACCCGAACAACGCCGATGTCGCGGTGCCGATTATCAACCGGGCGCTCGATCTGGGTGTGAACTATCTCGATACGTCGTCGATTTACGGGGGACCGCTGCGCTGGAGCGAGCAGTATGTGGGCGAAGTGATGAAGACGCGGCGCAACGAGGCGTTTCTGGCGACGAAGACGAAGGAGCGAACGCGCGAAGGGTCGATGCGGATGATCGACAAATCGCTCGAATTGCTGCACACGGATCACGTGGATCTGTGGCAGCTGCACGACATTGGCACGATGAAGGACGTCGAAGCGATTTTCGCGCCAGGTGGAGCGATGGAAGCGCTGCTCGCGATGCAGCAGCAGAAGGTGGTGCGATATCTGGGGATCACGGGGCACTATCGTCCGGACGCGCTGATGGAGGCGATGCACCGGCACGATTTCGATTGCATTCTGATGGCGCTGAATGCGGCCGATCCGCATCACTTCACCTTCCAGGATGCGCTGTTGCCACTGGCGGTGGAAAAGCAGATGGGGATTATCGGGATGAAAATTCCGGGGCGGGGGCGTTTGCTGACCGGGTATAACGCGCCGCCGCTCGAGGTGCAGAAGAAGTCGTGGGAAGGTATGGTGGTGGCCACCGGACCGGGAACGTTGACCATGAAAGAGGCGATTGGGTACACGCTATCGCGTCCGGTGAGCACGGTGATTGTGGGATGCGACTCGATTGCACAGCTTGAGGAGAACGTGGACGTGGCGCGAAACTTTACGCCATTCAACGATACGCAGATGGCAGCGCTGGCGTCGAAGGCGGAGCCAGTGTCGAAGGCATCGCTGTTCTTCCGGTTCTACGATCACGACGCGGCGAATGGAATGTAGGGAACGGGAATTGCTAATAGGGAATGGGGAATAGGGTGTAGAAACGCCCAGGCCTTTCCCTACTCAAACATTGCGGCTCTGAACCGCAAGGCTCACGTCTGTCCGTCGCACTCTATTCCCTACTTCCTATTCCCTACATGCTGCCTTTCAGCTGATGTAGTCCTTGATGAAGGGGTCCTGGGAATGGACCAGCTCGTGGGTTGTTCCGTCGAAGACGAGGCGACCCTTGTCGAGCATGAGGAAGCTGGTGTTGGGATCGGCCTCGTGCGGTGGTAGAGGCTCCATCTGATTCGTGGTGCGATTAAAAGCATGAGTGGAGAGCACGAAAGCGTCCTGCAGACGATGGGTAACGAGGAGCGAGCTGGTGTGCGAGACGTCCCGCTGCTTCATGACCAGCTCGATGATGGTGGTTGAGGTGATGGGGTCAAGGCCGCCAGTGGGCGAGTCGTAGAGGATGAGCCGGGGATTGGTGACGATGGCGCGGGCGATGGCGACGCGGCGGCGCATGCCTCCTGAGAGCTCAGAGGGAAACTTGTAGAGGGTCTGCTCGAGTTCGACGAAGCGAAGCGCCTCGGTCACGCGGGTGGTGATCTCCTCCTCGGGCAGATGTTCTTCATTGAGACGATAGCCGACGTTGTCGCGGACCGTGAGCGAGTCGAAGAGGGCGCCCTCTTGAAAGACGGTGCCGATGGCGCCGCGCAGCTCGAAGAGATCCTGTTCGCGCATGGCGCTGATTTCCTGTCCAAAGACGAAAATGCGGCCGGAGTCGGGGCGGAGAAGGCCGTTGCTGAGCTTCAGCAGAACGCTTTTGCCAACGCCCGCGGGGCCGAGGAGAATCCGCATTTCGCCCTGACGGACATGAAAGGAGATGTTTTCGAGAACCGGTTTTTGATCGAAGCCGATGGAGACGTCTTCGAAGACGACGGCCGGCTCTGTGGATGAAGCGGCATTCTGCGGGGGTGTTGCTCCGTTAGCGCCTGCTTCAGTGCCTGCGTTTATGCTCACCAGTTTTACCTGCCGAAGATGCCGATGAGCAGGCGGCTGATCATGAAGTCGCAGGCAATGATGAGGATGGAAGACCAAACCACCGCCTGGGTGGTGGATCGGCCGACGCCTTGGGTGCCGCCGCGGGTACGCATTCCATAGAAGCAGCCGATGGTGGCGATGATGAAGCCGAAGAAGATGGGCTTGACGAGGCCCTGGAGGATGTCGGGAAATTGGAGCGACTGGTAAGAGGTGTGGAAGTACTGGGATCCATCCTGCCCGAGCATGGAGATGGAGACGAACCCCCCGCCGGCGATGCCGACCGCGTCAGAAATGATGACAAGGAAAAAGAGCATGACGACGGTTGCGACGATGCGGGGCATGACCAGCTTTTTGAGGGGATCGGTGCCGAGGGCGCGCATAGCGTCGATTTGCTCGGTGACAATCATGGAGCCGAGCTCGCTGGCCATGCCGGAGGCGTTGCGGCCAGAGACCATGAGCGCGGTCACCACGGGGCCGATTTCCTTGATCATGGAAAAGCTGACGAGCTGGCCGGTGAAGGCCGCGGCTCCAAACTGCGCGAGCGTGGAGGCCGACTGCAGGGCGAGCACGCCGCCGAGGAAGAAGCCGGTCAGGATAACGATGGGCAGGGAACCGACGCCGATGATGTCGGCCTGCATGAAGATGTCGGCGCGGTAGAAGGGCTTGCGGAAGAGATTGGAAAGCGCCCGGCCGGAGAGCAGTGCGTAATCCTGGAGGGCCAGGACGCCTCGTTTGGCGGCAGCATCGATGGTCTCAAGAGCCATGGGTAAGTACAGGGTACAGGGTACAGGGTACGGGGTACAGAGGTTCGGGCGCCGGGCACCGAGTTGGATGCATTGGCGGTGGTGGTGTGTGGGCTTGAGTACAATTTGGGGCGGAGGTTGAGGCGATGAGGCGGGAACTAGTTGCGGTTGCGGGGAGCGCGGTGCTGATTTTGGGTACGGCGCACGCGCAGACGATCCAGGTGGACAAGAACAACCGCACGATTGCGGTTACGGCAAATGACAAGGCATCGGCGGAGGCGGATCTGGCGACGACGTGGCAAATGTGAAGAGTGTTATCGCGGGTTGCGAGTTCATCGGTTACAAACGGCGCGAGTCTATTCGCGGGAGCGTTTGCGGATTTCGATGTTGAGGCGCTTGATTTTCTGATTCAGAGTGGAGAGGGGTATGCGGAACTGCTCGGCGGCTTCGGTTTGGTTGCCATTGCAGCGCTCGAGCTTGTCGACGATGATGCGGCGCTCGATGTCTTCCATGATGTCGAAGAGGGAGGCGTCAGGGCTGTGCTCAAGGAGGCTGGAGCTGTAGCTGGAGCCGGTGAGATGGCCGGGGAGAAGATCGGCGCCGATGGTGCCGCCGGAGGAGAGGACGACGCCGCGCTCGATGACGTTCTCGAGTTCGCGGACGTTGCCGGGCCACTCGTAGTCGACCAGAGCGCGCATGGCTTCCGGCGTGAGGGCGCGGACGGAGAGGGCATTTTCGTCAGAGTAGTGCTTGAGGAAGTGCAGGGCGAGGGCAGGGATGTCTTCGCGCCGCGATCGCAGGGGCGGTAGCTCAATGGCGATGACGTTGAGGCGGTAGAAGAGGTCTTCGCGGAATTTGCCTTCGCGGACGGCCTGTCGGAGATCGACGTTGGTGGCGGCGATGATGCGGACGTCGACCTGGATTTCCTGCACTCCACCGAGGTGCATGAAGCGGCGATCCTGGAGGACACGCAGGATTTTTGCCTGGGTATCCATGCCCATGGTGGCGATTTCGTCGAGGAAGAGGGTGCCACCGTTGGCTACTTCGAAGAGGCCTTTCTTGGCCGCGATGGCGGAGGTGAAAGCGCCTTTGACGTGACCGAAGAGGGTGGACTCGAGGAGGTCGGTGGGCATGGCGCCGGTGTTGACCGGGACGAAGGGCTTGTCTTTGCGCGTTGAATTGGAGTGGAGCGCTTTGGCAATAAGCTCTTTGCCGGTTCCGCTTTCGCCCTGGATGAGGACGGTGGAGCGGGTGGGCGCGACCTGAGCGACGAGGTCGAAGATGCGGAGCATGACATCGCTTTTGCCGACGATGTTGGGAAAGTTGTAGCGCTGGCGGAAGGCGCGCTTGAGCTGGATGTTCTCCTCTTCGGCGCGATAGCGGGCGATGGCGGCGCGAATGTCGGCGAGGAGCTTTTCGTTGTCCCACGGTTTCTGGACGAAGTTCTGAGCGCCGCCGCGGATGGCATCGACGACGTTATCGACGGTGCCGAAAGCGGTGATCATGATGACGGGCAGGTTAAGCTCGCGCTCGCGGAGGGTGCCGAGGATTTCGATGCCGTTGCGGCCGGGGAGGGCGAGATCGAGGAGGACGAGGTCGAAGGGCTGTTCGGCAATGCGTTCGAGGCCGAGCTCGCCGTTCTCCGCCGTGTCGACGGTATAGCCTTCGAGGGACAGGAGGGTTTCGAGCGATTCGCGAATCGCGGCTTCGTCGTCGATGATGAGGATGCGAGGGGAGGGTTCCGAACCGGCAATCTGGGAATTGGCTGGAACCGCGATGGTGCCTTCAGACATGCGCAGGTTTCCTTAAGAGGGGAAACTCAAGATAGAAGGTCGTACCGGATCCCACCTGACTCTCCACGTGAATTTTTCCGGAATGTTCCTGAATGATGCCGTAGGTGACGGCGAGGCCGAGGCCGGTGCCGCGGGGCTGGCCGTCGCGGCGCGCGGTCTTGGTAGTGAAGAACGGATCGTAGATGCGGCGTAGATGTTCGGGGGCGATGCCCGATCCGGAGTCGGCGATGGAGATGCTGACGTGTCCATTGACTTCGGTCGCGATGCGCAGGGTGCGGGGTTCGCCGTTGGCTTCGAGTCCCGCCATCGCATCTTTGGCGTTGAGGAAGAGATTGAGGAAGACCTGCTGCAATTTGCCGGAGTTGCCCATGATGGGAGGCAGGCTGGACATGAGGTTGGTTTCGACGCTGATCTGGGAAGTCTTGAACTGGTGCTCGAGCAGGGTAAGCGTGTCGCGGATGATGACATTGACGTCGGTCTCGCGATACTCCGCGCCGCTGGTGCGGGAGAAGTTGAGCAGGCCGTTGACGATTTCAGAGGCGCGGAAGGTTTGTTGCGTGATCTTGTCGAGCAGGGGGCCGAGCTTCGCATCGCCTTTGACCTGACGGGCCAGCATCTGTGCGTAGGACGAGATAACGGCGAGTGGTGTATTGACTTCGTGGGCGACGCCGGCGGCGAGCAAGCCGATGGAGGAGAGCTTTTCAGCCTGGGCAAGCTGGCCTTCCATCTCTGTCTGGTCGGTGATGTCGTCGATGAGGATGATACGGCCGACGGTGCGGAAATCGCGGGAGACCAGGGGCGCGATGGCGATATTGGCGATGCGGGTTTCTTCGGCGCGGGTTTCGAGGCGAAACTTGTACAGGTTATGGACGCCAGGCTGATCTTTGACACGGCGGAATTCCTCGACCAGCTCAACGGGGAAGACGGCATCAAGGGGCTGATGGAGGGCTTCATTGCGGGGAAGCGCGAACATAACTTCCATCTGGGAGTTCCAGCTCTCGACGCGCTCGTCGGGATCGAGGGCGAGGATGCCGACGTTGATGGACTCAACGATGTTCTCGTTGAATTCCTTGAGTCGCTCGTACTCGATGATTTTTTCTTCAAGGCTGGCGTAGAGGGTTGCGTTCTGAAGCGCGATGCCGATGTAGCCGGCGAGGGATTCGAGCAGCTCCATATCTTCGCTGGAGAGGAAGTCGCCGCCGGCGCGTCGACCGAGGCCGATGACAGCGATGGTGCGGTCCTGCATTTGGCCTTCACGAGAAGCGGGGATACCGACGCGACAGGGCAGGAAGTAATTCATGTCGAGCTGGGCGGTGGTGCGCTGTTCGGGAGGGGTGAGGTTGAGCGCGAGCTGCGGGTTTTCGAGGAAGAGGTGGGTGCCGGCATTGGGATCGTCGAAATTGAGGAAGCCGAGGTCCATGCCGGAAGCCTCGAGGTTGTCGGGGAGACCGTGATGGGCGGCGAGGCGGTATTTTCCCGGAACATCCTGGAGGAAGACGGCGACGCGATCGACGAGGAGGGTACGGGGCAGGCGATCGACGATGGCGTGGAGCAGGGCGTCGAGGTTGGTAAAGGAGCTGAGGCCGCGCCCGAAGGAGATGAGGGTAGTGCGGTAGTCGTAGCTTTGGCGGTCGAAGAGGCGGTCGACTCGGAGCTGGATGACACGCTTGAGGGGTTCAAAGAGGAGCGCGGCGACGACGATGGCGGAGAGAAGTCCCCAAACGCCGAGGGAGCGTAGGCGTGCCTGAGCGATGGCTGCGGCGAGGGCGAGGAGTGAGAAGTAAACGCCGACCAGGGCGGCGGTGGCGAGGGTATAGGTAACGCCGCGTTTGAAGATGAGGTCGACGTCCATCATGCGATAGCGCACGATGGCCCAGCTGAAGGTGAGAGGGAGAAAGACGAGGCAGATACCGGCGATCTTGGTGACGGTATCGGGCATGGCGATGTCGGCCATGTATGGGATTGCGGAGAGGAGGGTGAAGGGAGCGACGGCGAGCAGTGTGCCGCGGGTGAGCCACTTGAGCTGCTGGCGTTCGAGAGGAGCTTTGGTCTCGCGATAGTGGAGGTAGAAGACGCCGGCGGCAATCACATAGAAGAGAGCCTCGTAGCCTTCGGAGACCTGATTGAGACGATGCTGCAGCAGTTCGGTGGCAGACCACAGGGTCTGGGCCATGATCTGGAGGGCGACGACGGCAGCACCCGGGATGTAGGTGAGGGCGACGAGCCATCCGCGTCCGCGGCGGCCTTCGCCGGCGAAAGCCTGAGCGAAGTGGAGGAAGAGTGCAGGCTGGAGGGCGGCGGCAACGATGCCGCTCCAGTAAATGATCCAGTCAAACTGGTTGAACTTGCCGGTGAACCAGAACGAATAGAGAACGAAGGAGACGAGACAGAAGATATAGAAGTGGGTGGAGTGGGGTGCGGTCCAGCGTCGCAGCAGGACATAGAGGCCGATGCCGAGGTAGACCAGGGCGATAAAGCGGAAGCCCTGATGGATGCTGCGGTCCTGCATGTCAAGGATGACCGGAACATCGGGGAGGCGGATGCCATTGCGCTCCAGGGTGTAGTGGATGGTGTTGTAAGCACCGGTGCGCCAGGTTTCCCGGCCAAGGTCAGCGGCGATATGGGTGTTGTGATTATTGGCGGCAAGAAGCAGGTCTCCGGTCTTGACGCCGGCTCTCTCTCCAGCACTATTGGCGGGAACGCGCTGAGCCCGGAGGCCCTGAGAGGCTTCGACCCACCAGACGCCATCGGTGGGGAACTGATAGCGGTTTTCCTGGACGAGGTTGAAGCAGGCGCACACGATCGCGGCCCCGGTAAAGAGCGCGAGGAGCACGGCGGCGATGCGGGTTTGAAACGTGCGTTGCATGGGTGAGGTGCAATGCTCCCGAAACCGAACACCTCTGAGGAATCCCGACCTAATTATTGTCTATTTTCGGGTCGCAAATTCGGGTGAGCGCCAACCTGTAGAGTCTCTACTGAGCAAGTTGAGTGCCACTGAGGGATATCGATTCCGGTATTCCTTGCCTTGATCGGATATACCTGATTCATCATTACATACGACGACGCATGCAAGTGATTGCGTTCCCCGACGGAGATGATTTCAGTGCGAACCTCTGGAAAGCTGTCAGATGCTATGAAAATTCATAGTGACGAATTGACAGTGGAGATGCCACTTTTTGACGGGCTGAAAGAGTTTAGTGGTGGGGCTGATCGGCGCGGCGGCTGGTGGCCCAGATGATGCCTAAAAGGAAGATCGTTACAAAGCTTCCAATCACGAGAAACGTCACGGCCATTCTCCTTGCGTAAGCGGTTCGAGACCGCGCCCTCAGAATACCCGAAGGCTGGAGTGCGAGGGCAGGTTTCTGGTTATGCACTCCACGGCGGCAACGGACACGATAGAGTGAAGCTGAGAAAAATCCTGATGAAGCGATTGAGGGCCGGATGCGGAGTTTGTTCCGCCTTTCTTCTGGCATGTTGTGGGATGGGAGTCGGGCAGACGTCTGGGGGGGCGAATGCGGTGGCTCCGCCGTCGGCTGCGAGTCCAGTTGTGTCTTCCATGACGCCGAGCACGGTCGCGGCGAATCCATCGCTGGCGCAGGGGTTGGCTGCGCTGCGGGCGAACAACCCGCGGAAGGCGTTGGCGGATTTCCAGCAGGTGCTGCAATCGGATCCAAACAACACGGCGGCGAATCTGCTGGCTTCAACGGCGGCGGTGGAGCTGTATCAGGGGCAGTTGGCTGTGCAGTACGCAGAGAAGGCGAAACAGCTGGATCCGAGCAACTGGAAGATCCACACAACGCTGGTGGCGGCCTACTCGGCGGCGGGAATGAAGCAGCAACGCGACGGTGAGCGAAGGCTGCTGGAAGAGTTGCACAGGACGGGAGCATCGGACGCACGGGTGGCGACGGGGTTTCTGGTGGAGATGTTTCCGGTGGGTGCGTATCGCGTGGATGCGGTGGAATATTTCGAGCCGGTGGGCAAATTTCGCACTTACTACCGTTTTCTGGTGCGGCAGGCGGACGGGCATCGGGTGTGGGAGATCGATGTCGAGAGCGACGACTTCGATCAGAAGTCGTGGGCGGCGGCGCACGCGGATCAGGCCGCGGCGGGCGAGCGGCAGTTTCAGGTCACGGGGCATGGGGAGGAAGGCAATCCCATCGACTACCGGGTGTTTTCAGGGAAACCGGACTACGACAATATTCGGGTGATGGTGGTGGAGGTGTTGCGGTCGCGGGGAGTGCCTGGGGTTCAGGGCGGCTAGCTGCTTTCGTTCGATGAGGATGCTCAGATACCTTCGCCCATACTGACGAGGCCGGTTTGCTGGTTGCGGTACTGGTCGCGTTCTTCTTCTTCAGATGTGAAGGATCGGACCTGATCGAGCTCGCGGCTGGTGAGCTCGAGCTGGCCGTCGAGAACGTCGAGGCGGAGGCGCAGACGCTTGACCTCTTCGGCGAGTGCGATGATGACGCCGGAGAGTGGATCCTTGATCTGGGTGGGATCGGTGATGAGGACGCGCTCGCCGTTTTGGTAGACGATGTGGGCGGGGACGCCGACGACGGTGGAGTTGGGCGGGACATCACGGAGGACAACGGAGCCGGCACCGACGCGGGAATTTTCGCCGACACAGATGTTGCCGAGGACCTGTGCGTTACTGCCGACGAAGACGCCCGCGAGGAGAGTGGGATGGCGTTTGCCGCGCTCATGGCCGGTGCCGCCGAGGGTGACTCCCTGATAGAGAGTGACGTCGTCGCCGACGATGGCCGTTTCTCCGATGACGACGCCGAAGCCGTGATCGATGAAGACGCGGCGGCCCATGACAGCGCCGGGGTGGATTTCGATTCCAGTGAAGAGCCGTGCCCACTGCGAGAGGAGACGGGCGATCAGACGAAGCTTGGCACGCCACAGGCGAGCGGTGATCCGATGCGCCCAGACCGCGTGCAGGCCCGGATAACAGAGCACCACCATCAGGCGCGATCCGGCGGCGGGGTCGCTAGCCAGGATCGAGTCGATGTCTTCGCGAATGGTGGCGAACATGACGAAAGCGTATAGCGTATAGCGGACAGCGTACAGAGACAGGTTCGACGATCAGGATTACTCGCGGAATTCTCGGCGATTGCCGAGGACTCCGCGGTGAGGCGAGTCTTATTTACACCTTGACGGGGGCATCGATGGGTTCGGCTTTGAGTTGCTGCGCTTCGTTGCGCAAATTTTCGAAGAGCACCGTGGAGATGTAGCGCTCGCCGAAGCTGGGGATGATGACGACGATGAGCTTGCCGGCGTTCTCGTCGCGGCGGGCGACCTGCACGGCGGCATGGACGGCAGCGCCTGAGGAGATGCCGACGAGGAGTCCTTCTTCGAGGGGCAGGCGGCGCGCCATGGCGATGGCGTCGTCGTTGGAAACCTGGACGACTTCGTCGATGAGTTCGGTGTCGAGAATTTTGGGGACGAAGCCGGCGCCGATACCCTGGATTTTGTGTGGGCCGGGCTTGCCGCCGGAAAGAACAGGGCTGTCGGTGGGCTCAACGGCAACGATCCTGAAGGAAGGCTTTTTGGGCTTGATGTACTCGCCCACGCCGGTGAGGGTGCCGCCGGTGCCGACGCCGGAGATGAGGATGTCGGCCTGGCCCTCGGTATCGTTCCAGATCTCTGGGCCGGTGGTATGGAAGTGGATTGCGGGATTGGCCGGGTTTTCGAATTGCTGGAGCATGTAGCCGTTGGGCGTTTCGGCAAGGATCTGCTTTGCTTTGGCGATGGCGCCGTTCATGCCGTTGGGGCCGGGGGTGAGAACGATTTTTGCGCCGAAGGCAAGGAGCAGCACGCGACGCTCGAGGCTCATGGTTTCGGGCATGGTGAGGATGAGTTTGTAGCCTTTGACGGCGGCGACGAAGGCGAGGCCGATGCCGGTGTTGCCGCTGGTGGGCTCGACGAGGACCGTCTTGTCGGGATGAATTTTCCCCTGGCGCTCGGCGTCTTCGATCATGGCATAGCCGATTCGGTCTTTGACGCTGTTGACGGGGTTGGCGCTTTCCAGTTTGGCGACGACCCGGGCGTGGGCTCCGGCCGTGACGCGATTGAGTTGCACGAGGGGAGTGTTGCCGATCAGGTCGATGACGCTATTGGCGATCTTCATTGTGATTTCCTCGACGGGGGAGCGATTGCGGGTTCAGGTTGACGCGCGATGTTGCGTCTTGATATTTGCGCGTCACCCAGCGAGCTTATGCAGGGCGGCGGCCGCGTGGAGCCTGCGTTCAAGATGCCACTCGAGGGCCTGGGTTGCAAAACGACGCAGGTCGGCGGACCGGTTGGCGGGCCAGTCTTCGCCGGCGAGCGCGGCGATGGGGGACTGGAAGATGCGGCGGGCCAGGGCGAGCGACTCAGCTGAAAGAATGCGGCTGCCGGCGTTTTTGTGACGAACGCATACCAGACCATCGGACTGTGGCTGGAACCAGGCGGGGTCGGAGCCGAAAGGATCGCCGCAGACAGTGCATTGGGTAAGAGAGGGCATCCAGCCGAGGAGGCGGGTGATCCAGAGGGAGAAGTAAGTCACCGGCATCCAGATGCGGTCGCCGCGGGTGTGGTCGAGCACGGCCAGGGTGAGACGGAAAACGGCTTCGTGGGGATCGTGGTCGGGCAGAGCTTCTTCAAGGACTTCGGCGTAGAAGGCGAGGGCTGAGGCGCGGGCATAGTTGACGGGCTCGGAGAGTGGCGATGCGATGACTTCGCAGGCGTCGAGGCGGACGAGGTCCTGCTTTGGTTTTTCGACGTAGCTGGCGGAGACCCAGGTCATGGGCTCGAGGGCTCCGCCGAAGCGGCGGCGTGACTTAGCGGCGGCTTTGGCGACGCCGCGAATGCGGCCATGAGCGCGGGTGAAAAGCGAGACGATCTCGTCGGACTCATGGACGGGCCACTTGCGAAGGACGACGGCTTCAGCCTGAAAGGAATTCACGAGATCCAGGTGCAAGCATATCCGCTTGGGAGAGGGAACGAAAATGCACGGCGGGCTGGGCGGTGGGTGGTTGAGCGGTGGTTCCGATAAGCGGGACAAATTTCCGCTATCACAAATTTTTATATAGAGACTTCCCAGGGGCGTGCGCGATAACCTGAATGCGAACCACGGAAACTTTTTGCAGCCCTCGAAAATCGCGCCGCTCGGCGGCGATTATGGTGGGGTTGCGGCCTGCCCCTGGTGAGCCTCGGCAGTAATATTGATCCCAATCAAGACTTAGAGGAGAAGCATGTCGACTGAATTTCGGAATTTTCTGGCGCTTTCGTATGAGGAGTTGGAAGAGCTCAACCTAAAGGCAAAGGATCAGCGCCGGAAGCGGGTGGCACTCGACAAGATTCAGGAAGAGCGGCTGAAATACCTGACGGATCAGAAGGGCATCAAGGCGGTCACGGTGATGTTCTGCGATCTGGAAGGCCGGCTGCACATGCTGGACTACGACAAGAAATTTTTGGTAAAGAGCTTCGACAATTTGACGTTCGATGGGTCGTCGATTCGGGGATTCACGGCGCAGCGGGAGAGCGATCTACGGCTGGGGATTGACTGGAGCGCGTTTTATTACGGCCCGGCAGACATCTTTGGAGCCGGGAAGGTGCTGGTTTTCGGGGATGTGATCGACAAAGGGGGAGCTGCCTACACCGGCGACACCCGTGGGGTGCTGAAGAACTTTGCGAAGGCGCAGTTTGAGAAGAGCGGCTACACGCTGAATGCGGCGAACGAAATCGAGGGATTTCTGTTCGGCGGTATCGACGCGGAGCGGAATTTCCCGACCACGGGCCATTTCGACTACGTCAACACCGGCGGGTACTATCACTCGCTGCCGGGCGATCCGCTGAGGGAATTCATCGACACGACGGCGGAAGTGCAGCGGGCCATGGGTTTCGAGAACGAGAAGGACCACCCTGAGGTAGCGCCGTCGCAGTTCGAGATCAATTATGGATACGGTGAAGTGGTGGCTGCGGCGGATCAGATCCAGCTTTACAAGCTGATTTGCCGGCAGGTGGCGACCAAACTGGGGATGACGGCGTCGTTTTTGCCGAAACCGGTGGTGGGCGTGAACGGCAGCGGGATGCACACCAACGTTTCGATCAGCAAGGGCGGCAAGAATTTGTTCTGGGATCCGAGCGGCCAGGAAAAGCTGTCGCCGCTGGGATGGAAGTTTGTGGATCGCATCCTGACGCACGGCAACGACATTTGCCTGCTGCTCAATTCCAGCGTGAATGCGTATCGGCGGCTCGATCCGCATTTTGAGGCTCCGAACCAGATCAAGGCATCGGCGGTGGATCGCGGATCGATGATCCGTATTCCGATCGGCAACGAGCGGTCGATGCGCGTGGAGGTGCGGTCGGTGGCTCCGGACTCGAATCCTTATTTGGTGATGTTGTCGGTGTTCAAGTCAGGCATCGAGGGGGAGACGTCGAGAATTAAGAATCTGCGCCAGGCGGAGCGGTATTTGCCGGACAACATTTATACGGCGCTGGGGGACTTCCGCAACTCGGCGTGGACGACGACCTTGCTGGGCGAAGATGTGAAGGGCAGGTATGCCGATCTGAAGCAGGCCTCGGCAGATCGTTGCCCGCGGCTGCTGGGCACCTTTGTGAAACCGCAGGAAGTGCAGTTCCACCACGAGGTGTATAACCAGTTCCTCTGGAACCAGTTCTAAGGACTGGCCGTCCTGGTGGACCCGGGACTGGCCGTGCAGGCGGACCCGCCCGTTCGGGCGGAAAAACGAAGCCCTGGCGATGAGCCGGGGCTTTTGTTTCGCATCAATGTGAGTGTCAGTGCGGTATTTCTGACGTGCCGTTATCGGTGTGGAGTGACGCTGTGAGCGGCGAAAAGCAACCGCGGATCGGCCAGGCGTTCGGGATGACAGCAGTGAAGAGGAGAAATCGGCAGACTAGGAACCTATGAAGCGTGCGTACAGGCTGCGGGCCAGGGCCAGGTCTGTTGTTCCCTGGATGATGGCGCGGCCGTCGGCGAACAGGGTCAGCTTGTGCTCGCCGCGCTCGAAGCGGAGCAGCAGATCGTTGCGCAGGACCTTGCCATGGGGGCGGAGGCGGATTTCCATCTCGGCGAGATCAAGGGGGCGGGCGCGCTCGTGGATCTGAACGGAATTGCGTCCGCAGAGGGTGATGTGCGGACGGCCCTCTCCGCGGAGATGGGCGAAGTCACGCTCCCGGCATACGGCGCAGTCTGGCCGAGGAGTTGCGGCGGAGATTTCGGTCCATTCATTGGTCCAGACATCACAGGAGAGCAGGGTGCGACGGATTTTGTCCTTGGCGCCGGTGATCCATTTGAGCGCCTCAGTGACTTCGATGGAGGCGGCGAGGTTAACGGAGGTGTTGAGGATGCCGGAGGTGTCACAGGTTTCGATGGCCCCGGTGGGGGGCTCGGGAAAGATACACGCCAGGCAGGCGGTCTGACCGGGAAGGATGTTCATGGTCACAGCGTAAGAGCCGACTGCGGCGGCATAGATCCAGGGCTTGGATTGCTCGACGGCGTAGTCGTTGAGGAGATAGCGGGTCTCGAAGTTGTCGGTGGCGTCGAGGATGATATCAGCCCCTTCAAGGAGCGCATGGATGTTGCCGGGAATCAGATCGGCGACCTGGGAGGTGATGCGTATTTCGCTGTTGAAGGCGGTGATTTTGCGTCGGGCGGCTTCGGCTTTGGGGAGGGAATCGCGGGCGTCGGTTTCATCGAAAAGGATTTGACGGTGGAGATTGCTTTCCTCGACGAAGTCACGGTCGATGAGGGTGAGGGTCCCCACGCCAGCCCGTGCGAGGAGGCTGGCGGCCGCGGCACCGGTGGCACCCACGCCGACCACGGCTATGTGGGCGTGCTCGATGCGGTTCTGGCCTTCGAGGCCGATGCCGGAAAAGAGAACCTGGCGTGAGTATCTTTCGCGGACAGTCTGGGAAGAGGCAGCCATCTGTCAGTAGTATAGGAATTCACCGTTATGCGCGCTTTCGCCGATGGCCGGGCTGCATTACGGCTGAGTTGGCATCTCATGTCTGAGAGCAAAACTCGGGGACTGCGGATCCCGGAGCCGGGGCCATCGAGCTGACGCGATATAGAGGAGAACTCGTCGGGGCCAGGCGGTGTTAGACAGGACAGAGGTCGTCTGAGTTTGCCGCAGACAACCTTTCCGGTGCAGAACGAGGGCGGTTTGGGTTCGAGAGTACTTCCTGCTTTGCGCAACGATGAGCGACAGGGCCGGGCGACGACGGCGCACCGGAGGCCTCGATCGCAGCGAGGGCCGGTTTTGTGTTTAGTGCTGGTGTTGGGTTGGGCATCTGCGCTGCCCGCATGGGGCCAGCAGCCGATCAACCCGACGCAGCCGCCGACGGCGAGCTCGCCGGAAGACCAGCGCAAGAAGACGCCACCGGTTCCACCGGGAAGCGTGCTGCCCTCGTACAACACGACCCAGGAGAAGTCGGCGGTAAAGGTGCAGCCGGTGCCGACGTCAACGAAGTTGGAGGGATGGGCCGGACTTCAGGTAACGAGCATCCGATTTGAGGGCGTGATGGGGAATGCCCTGGATCCGTTGCCGGCGCAGCTGGAGCAGCAGCCGCATGCGCCGCTGGATCCGGTGAAGGTGCGCGCCAGCCTGCGCAGGCTGTACGCGACCGGGCTCTACCAGAGCATTTCCGTGGACGGGCAGAGGCAGGGCCAGGGAGTGGATCTGGTTTTTAAGGGCACTCCGATGCTGTTTCTGGGGCGAATCCTGGTACGGGGCGTGAAAAACGCGCACCTGAGCAATCAGCTGAATTACTCGACGCGACTGAACGCCGGTACTCCCTTTACGGAACAGAAGCTGAGCCGCGCGGTGGACCTGCTGCAGCAGACTCTGCAGCAGAATGGCTACTACCAGGCTTCGATCGTGCGGCATACAGCGGTGGACAAGACGGACGCGGAAATCAACGTGCAGTTCAACGTGAACACGGGGAAGCCGGCGCGGGTAGGCGATGTGGCAGTCGGGGGCGACAGCGGCATGGACGCGCCGACATTCAGGAAAAAGGCAAAACTGAAGGCCGGCTCGAAGGTGAATTCGGACACAGTAAGCCGTGCATTGAGCAATCTGAGGAAGCAGTATCAGAAGCAGCAGCGGCTGGAGGCCAACGTCAGCCTGGCATCGACCCGGTACGAGGCGGCGGGCAACCGGCTGAATTACCAATTTGACGCGGATCGCGGGCCGATCGTGAAAATCATTGTGGAAGGAGCGAAGCTCAGCCAAGGGAAAGTGCGGAGCCTGGTTCCGGTTTATGCGGAAGGAACTCTGGATGAGGATTTGCTGAACGAGGGCAGCAAGCGCATCCGGGATTACTACCAGCGGCAAGGATATTTCGACGCGAAAGTCACGCATCTGGAAGACGCGAAGGATGGCGTCACCCACATTACGTACGACGTGAACCTGGGGCCAAGAAGCCGCATTGAGCTGGTGGACATTCGAGGGAACGGTTATTTCGGGGCGTGGCTGCTGAAGCAGCGTCTGAGCGTACAGGCTGCGTCGTTTTTTGTGCCGCATGGGATTTACAGCCAGGCTCTGCAGGAGGCGGATGTAAATGCGATTACGGCTATGTACGCCGGGAATGGTTTTACGAACGTGAAGGTGACGCCGGAGGTCCACGAAGCGGCGAAGCAGTCGAAGAAGGGCGAGCGGAGTCTGGCTGTGACCTACAACATTGTGGAAGGGGTGCAACAGAGGGTAGGGGAGTACAGGATCGATGGTGCGTCGCCATCGCAACTGGGGGAGATTCGGCCGAAGCTGAGTTTGCAGCCGGGGCAGCCTTATTCAGGAAACAACCTGGCATCGGACCGGGACGCGATCATGGGTTACTTTCTGGATCACGGCTACGACCATGCGACGGTTACATTGCAGCAAAACCCTTCGCCGAAGGATCCGACACTGATCGACGTCGATCTGCATGTGATTGCGGGCGATCAGCATTTTGTGCGTAATGTGCTGATGAGCGGGATGAAATATACGCATCCGGCCACGGTGAAGCACGCCATTCTGACGAAGGCAGGCGATCCGCTGGATCAATCGAAGCTATTGCAGACGCAGCGAGATCTCTACAACCTGACATTGTTCAATCAGGTGACGACGGCGGTGGAGAATCCCGGAGGGGACGAGCCAAAGAAAAATGTCCTGATTCAGTTTGATGAAGCGCGGCGCTGGGATGTGACGTACGGCGGAGGATTCCAGGCGCAGACAGGCACGCCGAGCACAAACTGCCCCAATCCGCTGAGCCTGATTGCTCTGGGCATCAATCCGTCGACGTATTCGTGCAGTCCGAACGGCAAATTCGGGGTAAGTGCGCTGGTGGAACTGGATGTATCGCGGATCAATTTGTGGGGCAGGAATCAGTCGATCAATTTCAAATCGGAATACGGATCGCTGGAACAGCAATTCACGGCAAATTACAACTGGCCGAGATTCCTGAATCATCCGAGCCTGGATGCATCGCTGGGCGGTGGCTACATCAATGCTCAAAATGTGGTGACGTTCGCGTCGTCCACGTCCGAGGGCGATGTGCGACTGACGCAACATCCTAACCTCATCGACACGCTGATCTATCAGGTTTCGTTCCGCCGAGTGAAGGTGGACCCCAACACGATCCAGGTAGCGCCTAACCTGATTCCGCTGCTGTCAGAGCCGGTACGGGTAGGCGGGCCGGAATTGACGTGGATTCATGACACGCGGCGGCCGGAACCATTGGATGCGCAGACCGGCATGTATAACAGCATCCAGGTTTTCGCCACCGACAACTCGTTTCTGACCTCGGAAGCGAACTATGTGCATTTCGACTGGTCGAATGCCACCTATTACGGGTTAGGCAAGCAGAAGAGATACATCCTCGCGCGCAACACGCGGTTTGGCATGGAGCGCGTTTTTGGAGAAGCGCGCTACGAATCCATTCCGCTGCCGGAACGTTTGTACGCCGGCGGCCCGGAGTCGATGCGCGGCTTTCCATTGAACTCTGCGGGCCCCCGCGACTCATTGACCGGCTTCCCGATTGGCGGCGCCGGTGCATTTGTGAACCAGACGGAGCTGCGCATGCCAAATCCGCAGTTGCCGTATTTCGGCAGGTCGCTGGGGTTTGTTCTGTTTCATGATATGGGGAACGTCTTTAATAACTCCTCGGATATCTGGCCGAGCGCCCTGCGGATCAAGCAACCGCACAGTTATACCTGTACGGCGAAGGCATATCTCGATCCGGCGGTGCAGGAGGAGAAGACAAGGTCTTCGAGCACGAATCCGACGGGACAATGCGACTTCAACGATTTTTCACACACAGTGGGCGTTGGAGCGCGGTATCACACACCCATTGGGCCGATTCGTTTCGACGTGAGCTATAACCTGAATCCGCCGGTTTATCCGGTGTTAGTGACTTACGGCAATACCAATGCGACTAATTCGAGCAACCTGACCTGTTTTACCAGTTCTACCGGGACGCCGTGTTATGGGCAGGCGGCGCACTTTAATTTTTTCTTCAGCATTGGGCAGGCATTCTGATGAGAGCGGGGACGAGGGCGAGCTTGGCGATGCTGGCCGCGTCCGTTGCGATTGCGATGGGGGTTGCAGATGCGCAGAATTCATCTCCTCAGGCGCCACCGCCGGCGTCTTCAGCGGCCGATCAATCGGTTGAACTGGATCATGTAGTCGCGAACATCGGCTCCAACGTGCTGCTACAGAGCGATGTCGAGCAGGAAATGCATCTTTCGGCGCTGGAGCCTCTGCAGGTACTGCCGGGACAGAACACGCCGGATTTCGCACTGCGGCGGCTGATCGATCGAACGCTGATCCTCGATCAGATGGAGCAGCAGCAGCAAACGACCACCACGCCAAAGGCAGAAGTAGACAGATCGCTGGCGGAGTTGAAAAGACAGATACCCGCATGCGCGCAGATTCACTGTGATACGGCTGAGGGGTGGAACCGGTTTTTGCAATCGAATGATCTGACCGAGGAGGTTGTGGAGAAGCGCTGGAGTCAGCGCATGGCGATTCTGAGTTTTATCGACCTGCGTTTCCGCAGCGGCGTTCGCATCACGCAGGAACAGGTTGCGACGTATTATCAGAAGACCCTGGTGCCTGCGCTGGCGAAGGACAACCAGAAGGCGCCCGCCCTGGCAGACGTTTCCAGCCGGATCCAGGAAATCCTGCTGCAGCAACAGGTGAGCGGGTTATTTCAGGACTGGTTGTCGAGCCTGCACGACCAGGGGAATGTGCAGATCGTGGACCGAGCGTACAGCCCCGATCTCGGAGCCAAGCCGGCAGCGGGGAACCGATGAACGCGATGCCAGAGCCAACGCCCGAAGAAGAAGCGCTGCGCAAGGAGACGCCGCAGCCGGCACATCCGCATCGGGCGCGGAACCTGATTGCGTTCGGTGTGCTGTGGACGCTGGTTGTGCTGGTTGTTCTCGCCGGCATTCTAGCGTGGGTTGCCAGCACGCCTTCGTTTGAGAATCGAGTGCGGCGGGCTGTGATTGCGGAGCTGCAGAAATCGACAGGCGGACGCGTGGAGCTGAAGAAATTCAGCTGGCGTTTGATGCACCTGGAATTTGAGGCGGACGACCTTACAATTCACGGTCTGGAAGCCCCGGGCCAGGCGCCTTATGCGCATATCGACCGGCTGTTTGTGCGGTTGCAGATTCTTTCGTTTTTTCGCGCAAAGACGGGGCTGAGTTATCTGGAAGGCGATCACCCGGTGATTCATTTGATCGTTTATGCGGACGGAACCACGAATCAGCCGAAGCCAAAGCAGGCTTCCGCCGGGAATTCGACGGATCGGATATTTGATCTGCAAGTCGGCCGAACGGTTCTGAACGACGGGGTCGCCATTTTCAACGAGCAGCAGATCGCATTCAACCTGGCAGTCAACAATCTGGCGGCGCAGGTGAATTATGTTCCGTTGCGAGATCACTACGTGGGAACAGTGCACGCCGAGGATGTGGTGGTGCAGCGCGGCACCGATATACCGGTGCATTCGCAGCTGGACGCGTCCGTAGATCTGGGACGGAACAGCGCTGAGCTGGTATCGCTGATGCTGGAAAGCGGACCGCAGGGGAAGAGCCAGAAGACCGTGCTGCGGGCCAGTGGGACGCTCAATAACTTCGCCAATCCGCAGTGGCAATTCACCATGAAGGGCGCGATCGACGCGCTCGAGGTCCGCGCTTTAACAGGTGTTCCGGGCCTTGAAGCTGGCACGGCGCAGCTGGAGGCCAACGGACACGGCGGCACGTCGCAATTTGTGGTGGATGGGAATGGGCGGATCAGTGGCGGGGGATATCGAATGGGAACGGTGAACGCCACGGGGGTCACGGCCGATGCGGTTGCGCATGTTACGCAGGATTTGATTGCGGTCACGGGGATTCATGCGCGGCTGGCGACGGGCGGAGTACTGACCGGCGAAATGCACATCGTGAACTGGGAGACGCCGACGCAAACCGGTCAGGCTGCTGGGAAGCACGCATTGCAGCGGGGAACGATCCGGACGAAACTTGCGGGATTCACGCTGGATTCGGTGCTGGATACGGTGGCGCCGCCTCGTTTCCGGCGTTTGGGATTCGATACTTCGGCTGCAGGAACGGCGAACGTGGACTGGACGGGCAGCCCGGAGAATCTTGTAGGCGCGGTGAAGGTGACGCTTGCACCACCGCATACGCCGAGCCCAGACGAAGTGCCAGTGAATGGAGTGGTGGACGCCGAATACAGGAACGGGAATGGGTCGGTTGTGGTGAACGCGTTCGATGTTCACACGCCGGCATCAGAAATTCAGGTCACGGGCAGCATGGGCGTGTATCCATTGACGCGCAAGTCGCAGATCAATGCGAGCCTGGTGACGCGGAATGTGGCTGAGTTCGATCCGGTTCTGGCGGCATTTGGCATTTCCGCGCCTGGGCAGCCGACGCCAATTCCGGCCGACCTGCATGGAGAGGCGCAGTTTCATGGAACGGTGACGGGAAATCTGAACTCGCCGAATTTTCAGGGACATTTGCAGGCCACGGATTTCAATATTGTTCCGCAGGGATCGACGACGGCGGCGACGCAGGCGGCAAGCAACATTCATTTCGACAGCCTGACGACGGATGCGGCCTACAGCGCGGGGTCGCTGTCAGTGACCGTGGGGACGCTGGTGCAGGGAAAGACGACGATTGAATTTTCCGGAGGCGTGCACGGACGCGCGAGTGAGCCGAAGGACCTGTTTGCGGATTCTTCAGCGATTCACGCGAAGGTGGAGGTGAAGAACGCAGACATTGAGCAGTGGATGGCGCTGACGGGGAAGACGTATCCGGTGTCGGGGACGCTGAATCTGCATGCGCAGACCGACGGAACCATTGGAGATCTGAACGGGACCGGCCAGTTGAGCGTGACGGGCGGAATGGCGTATGGCGAAGGTTATCGATCGCTGACCAGCGATGTTCAGTTCCGAGGCCGAGACGTGAACGCAACGCATCTGGTGTTTGCGATGGATGGCGGACGGATAACCGGGGATGGCGGGTACAACTTCACGGGGAAGACGGCGCACTTCAATCTACAGGGCACAGGGTTTGAGCTGGCGCACATCAAGCGGCTTGAAAACGCGCAGTATCCGGTTCTGGGGATTGTGGACTTTGCTGTGAAGGGAAGCGGGACGGTCGAGGCGCCGGTGCTCGAGGCAAGCATGCACGTGCAAAAGCTGCAGCTGGCGCGCGAATTCACCGGATCAGTCGACGCCGATGCGCATACGCAGGGACGTGCATTGCAGGTGCACGTGCGATCGCACCTGAACACATCGAACCTGGAGCTGACGGGCGAGACACAGTTGACGGGGGACTACGAGACTCAGGCGAAACTGAACATTGCCGGCTTCAATATCGATCCACTGCTGCGGACGTTCAGCGTTACGGGGATTCGGGGCAGTTCATCGATTGCGGGCGAAGTAACGGTGGCGGGTCCGCTGCGCAAGCCGAAGCAGCTGAACGGGGACGTTCGGCTGAGCCAGTTGGCAGTGACGCTGGAAGACGTTCCCATCCACAGCGATGGCCAGGTGCATGCGACGCTGCGCGACGGGATCTTCCAGATGGACTCGCTGCACATTGTCGGACCGGATACCGATCTGCGGACAGAGGGATTCATCGGTGTGTTCGGAAACACGAGGGCTATCCATGGCGGCGCCAAAGGGTCGATCAACATGGCGCTGGCGCAGACGCTGGATACAGACATTCTTTCGTCGGGACACGTGGATTTCACGGTGAGCGCAGAGGGGACGGTCGAGAATCCGGATCTAACCGGCAACGTGAAGTTCACGAACGTGAACGTGGCGCTGGAAGATTACGTGAACGGGCTGAGCCGGATGAACGGCGAACTGGTTTTCGATCAGGACCGCCTGGATTTTAAGAACGTGACGGCATACAGCGGTGGCGGGCTGATTAAAGTCGGGGGGTTCGTTACTTATCATCGTGGTCTCTATGCGGATTTGACGGCGGACGCGAAAGACGTGCGCATCCGGTATCCGGAGGGGATCACGTCGACGGCGAGCGCGCAGATTCGTCTGCAGGGAAACCAGACCAGCACGCTGGTGAGCGGGCACGTAACGCTGACCGGCTTCGCCATTAATCCTGACGTGGATTTCGCGTCGATCGCGAGCAGCAGTGGAGTGTCGCTGCCGCCGAATCCGAACTCGCCGACGAATAAAGTGCGGCTGAATATTCGAATCACATCGGCGCCATCGCTTAACTTCCAGAATTCGTTCGCGCGACTGGCAGGGAACGTCGACCTGGCAGTTCGTGGCACGCTGGCGCAGCCGACGGTGCTGGGGAGGGTGACGATCACCGATGGGCGGGCGACGTTTAACGGGGAGAAATTCGAGTTGCAGCATGGCGAGATTTACTTCAGCAATCCAGTGCGGATCCAGCCGGTGCTCGACCTGACGGCAACGACGACGGTGGAAAACTACACGGTGACAATTGCGCTGCAGGGCGCGACGAACAAGCTGAATCCGACGTTCCGGTCGGAGCCGCCACTATCGGAGCAGGACATTTTTTCGTTGCTGGCGATGGGGCGGACGCAGGAAGAGCAGCAAATCTACAGCACGGAGCAACAGCAGGCCGGGGTAAACTCGACGGCGGATTCGTTGTTGGGCGGTGCTTTAAATGCGACGATCAGTAATCGGATTCAAAAACTTTTCGGCGGAGGGAGCGTTCGGATCGATCCGACGTTTGTGAGCGGGGTTGGCAACGCGACAGCGCGCATCACGGTGGAGGAACCGATCTCGAAGAACGCTACCTTAACGTATGCGACGAACGTCAATTCAACAGCAGAGCAGTTGATCCAGGGAGAATGGCGTGTAACGCCCGATTTTTCAGTGGTTGCGGTGCGTGATGAGTCGGGGGTTTTCAGTTTAATTTTTCGGCTGCACCGGCGCTATCACTGAGCGATGGCGGGTGTCCGCTTCCCGTGTAATCCCTTCAGATTCATCAGTTATGAGCGCGCCAAAATCTGCCACTTCACCGCGAATTCTGTCGCAGCAGCGCATCCAAACGGGGACATTCCGTGTCTGAATAGATCGGAAGGTTTATCTCCTCGGTTCGGAAATCCGGACAGGAAATTCGCACAAAGATGGAGACAGCCTTGGGAGAAAAAACGATGAAGAAAGCAATTCTTTTTGTTCTTGCCGCGGCTCTTGCCGTACCTGCGGTGTTTGCGCAAAACGACTCTGACGCGCAGGCAGCTGTGCAGAAGGCCCTGAGTTCGTCACGCTTTAAAGGTATCCAGGCAACGGTGCAGAACGGCGTAGCAACGTTAACAGGAAGCGTGGACACGGTTGCGACGAAGATGAATGCGGATCAGAAGGTGCATCACGCGAAAGGCGTGACGGCGGTTCGCAACGAGATTCAGGTGGCTGGCGCCGAGGTTCCCGATCAGCAGTTGCAGCAAAAGCTGATGAAGGCGATCACATATGACATGGTCGGCTACGGAACGACGCCGTTCGATGCCATTACGGTGCAGGTGCAGAATGGCGTCGTGACGTTGGGCGGCCACGCTTACGGACCGGTGGATGCTTCGGATGCGGTGGCGATCGTGGCCAACACGAAAGGCGTGAAGGACGTGGTCGACAACATCCAGGTGGATCCGGTTTCACCGAATGACGATCGCATTCGCCGGGCAGTGTTCCGCGCAGTGTACGGCAATCCGATGCTGAACCAGTACCTCATCGATCCGGCAAAGCCGATTCGTATCCAGGTGGAAAACGGGCACGTGACGCTTTACGGAGAGGTGGACACCCAGGCGCAGAAGAATGCGGCTAACATCGCGGCGAACACCGTTCCTGGAGTTTTCAGCGTGACCAATGAGCTGCAGGTTGCGAACGCTGGATCGGAGAAGCCGGGCAAGTAAGGCGGATTTGAGAGCCCCGCGAGCGAGCGTGGCCCGCATAACCGTTACACTGAAATGGACCTCATCGGTGGGATGAGGTCCATTTTTTGTCTATGCCGCTATTGCGCAACATTGGCGTAACGCTAGAGATGATTAAGTGGGAGCACTCCGTGTTCGCACTCCCGTTTGCGCTGACCGGGGCGATGCTGGCGGCGCATGGCTGGCCGCCGGCGGTGAAGCTGGGGTGGATTGTGCTGTGCATGATTGCGGCGCGGTCGGCGGCAATGGCGTTCAATCGCTGGGCGGATGCGGATCTGGACGCAGCGAATCCCCGCACGAAGATGAGGGCGATTCCGGCGGGATTGCTGACCCGGGGATTTGCGGCTGGATTCACCGTCGCGATGTCGGCGATTTTCGTGCTGGGCGCGTGGAGGCTGAATCGGCTGACGCTGATTCTTTCGCCTGTGGTCCTGGCGGTGCTGTTTCTGTACTCGTACACGAAGCGGTTCACGCGATGGTCGCATCTTTTTCTGGGGCTGGCGCTGGGGATCGCGCCGACGGGAGCGTGGATTGCGATTCGTGGATCGCTCGATCCGCGGATCCTGGTGCTGACAGCTGCGGTGTTGTTTTGGGTTGCGGGTTTCGATGTGCTCTATGCGTGCCAGGATGAGGCGCATGATCGGACGGCAGGGTTGCTGAGTATTCCTGCGACGCTGGGGCCGGGGCCGGCGTTCTGGATTGCCCGGGCAATGCACGTGGCGATGCTGGGATTGCTGGTGTGGCTGGTGGTGCTGTTTCATCTTGGGCCCATTGCCGGAGTGGGGATTGCGGCCGTGTCTGGGCTGTTGCTATGGGAGCACCTGATTGTTTCGCCGCGCGACCTGACGCGCATGAACGCCGCGTTCTTCATGATGAACGGCGTGATTGCGGTGATCTTTTTTGTGTTTGTTGCGGCTGATCTGCTGATCCGGCGTCACGCGTAGGCGAGCTGGGTGCGGCGGCGCGTAAAGCAGGCGACGAGCAGGACAATCGTGAAAAGAAGATAGAGTCCGGGGCGGCTGCTGGCCGCGACGGTACCGGTGAAGTCGGCGCCGGGCAGATGGTGCAGCGCGCCCGTGTACCACCATGCGATGTAGAGAGCCTCAAAAAACTTGCTGCCGCCGGTGAGGACGCCGAGCGCGAGAGCGAGGCTGGGAATGAAGCAGGCGGCGACGGCGAATCCGGCAAGGCCGTGGAGATCGCGGGCGATGAGAAGGCGGATGGCGAGGCCGCTGCCGGCGGCGAGCGCAACCAGGACGCCGGCAACCCAGACCGCGGGCAGCTGGCGCTGGAGAGAACGTGGCGCTGAGAAGATGAGGGAGCCGGTGGCGTAGCGGGCTTCACGACTGCCCATCTGCGCCCAGATGAGCATGGGCCAGATCCAGACCGCGAGGATGATGCCTTCGCGCGACGAGGAAAGCGGGGCGGCGAGGCAGGCGATGATGAGGCCCCCCGCGACGGCATACCACCACCAGCGATGGCCTTGCAGCATGAGGCGCAGCTCGGCGATGACCACGGAGACGAATCGGTTCCTGACGCTGGATGGCGGAAGAGGCGTGAGGCGGCTGGACCAGGGATCGCTCTGGACGAGTTGCCGGGCCGCGGCGAGTTCAACGACCGCACCGCGCTCGGGGATTTCTTTGCTCTTGTAGGCGAACCGTTCGCGCCCGGGATCGAAGCGATGGAAGAAGAGTGCGGCGAGCAGAGACGCGGCGATTGCGTAGACGAACCAGCTAAGGCGCGCAGCCACCTGCATGGCGTCCCAGTGGATGCCGGTCCAGAGGAAGCGCTTGTGCGGCGGCGGTCCGCCGATACTGAGAGAGAAGCTGTTCTGAAATGCGGGGTCGACCTGGAGGATGTCGGTTCGCATGTGGTACATCATCGTGGACAAGCCGGTGAAGTCGTGAAAATAATCGGCATTGGTAACGGGTGCGCCGCGCTTCATGGCTGGAGCGATGCCGCCGGTGAGGAGAGCGATCCACAGGAAAAACCAGATCACGTTGCCCATGCCGCTGCGAAGAACAGGCAGCGTCTCAAACAAGACGGCGAGGGCAGCGACAAAGGCCATGGCGGGCAGGGCGTAGAGCAGCAGCGGCGAAAAGAGAGCCCAGAGGTCGAGGGTGTGGTCTTCCGCGCGGAACAACTGCATGAGCAGCCCAGCGGCGCCCATGACGAAGACCATGGCCGCGAGCACGGCGAAGTTGCCGAGAAATTTGGCAACGGTGTAGAAGCTTTTGGTCATGGGGGTGGCGGCCAGGATCTGGCCGACGCGCGTGGTCTGGTCGCGCAGGATGGAGCCTTTGACGATGTAGAAGCCAGCGAGGGTGAGGAAGGAGCTGGTGACGACGCCCATGAGCGCGCCGATCCACGCTGAGTTGTAGATGCCACGGAAATCGTCGAGGCGCATGACGATGTGGCCGGCGAAGGTCTGGTAGCCGAGGAAGACGGCGAATCCCAGGGTGAGAAGAAAGCTGGTGCGGCGGACGCGGGTGAGGAAGTCGGCCTTCACCAAATGCCAGAGCACGCGGGTGCGCGTCACGCGACCGCCCCGGCTCGATAGACCGAGAGCGAATCGAGATACGCGTCTTCGAGGGTGGGCGGGACGGGTTGCGCGCCGGCAGGCGGATCTGCAGTGAGCACACGCACGTGGACGCCATCGCTGCGGCGAACGGTGTTGCTGACGCGATAGCACTGTTTGACGGCGTTGAGATCGGCGCTGGGGATAACCCACTCCCAGATGCGGCCCTCGACACGGCGCAGCAATTCTTCGGGCGAGGCATGGGCAACGAGGGCTCCGTTGGAGATGAGGGCGATATCGGTGGCGGTGGCCTCGACGTCGGAGACGATGTGCGTGGAGAGGATGACGATGCGCTCGCCGGAGAGGTCGGAGAGGAGATTGCGGAAGCGCACGCGCTCTTCGGGATCGAGGCCGGCAGTGGGCTCATCGACGATGAGCAGTTTTGGGTCGTTGAGGAGAGCCTGGGCGATGCCGACGCGCTGCTTCATGCCGCCGGAGAAGCCACCCAGTGGGCGACCGCGAACGTCGGAGAGATTAACAAGGTTGAGAAGCTGGTCGATGCGACGGCGCGCGTCCGTCGCGTCGAGGCCTTTGACAGCCGCGAGGTATTCAAGGAATTCCTGGGCGTTGAGATTGGGATACACGCCGAAGTCCTGGGGCAGATAGCCGAGGACGGTGCGCAACGCGTTAGGGTTGGCAGCCAGGTCGGTGCCGTTCCAGACGACTTTACCTTCGCTGGCGCGGGTGATGGTCGCAAGGATGCTCATCAGCGTGGTTTTGCCCGCGCCGTTGGGGCCGAGGAGGCCGAGGACGCCGGGCTTGAGCTCGAGGCTGAAGCGGCGGAGAGCCCACACTTTGCCGCCATAGCATTTGCCGACATTCTCGATGGATAGCTTCAACCGGGAAACCTCGCTGGCCTGTGTGGGGGAAGGTACGGAGATTCCTGGGCATTGGTTCCAGGAGTGGACGAGGATTCACGAAGTCCGAACTAAGAGGCGCGGGGCAGCTTATTCAGGATGGCGATGGCGTCGTGGAGGATTTTTTTGTCGTGGGACGGGAGGGCATGAATCTGCCGGGCGAGCGACTCGACGCGACGATTGCGGGCGAGGAGAAGCAGGCGTTTGCCCCTGGTGGTCGCAGTGATGTGGACGGTGCGGCGGTCGGTCGTGCTGGCGTTTTTTGTGACGAGGCCCCTGGTTTCAAGGGCGTTGACGATGCGGGTCATGGTGGGTGGGCGAACCTGCTCAGCGTCGGCGAGCCGGCCGAGAGCGATGGGCCCTGCGAAAACGATGACGGAGAGCGCCGAGAGACGGGCGGCATTGAGGCCGGAGGACGCATCGACGCGGCGCAGGTTGCGCAGCAGGCGGATGGCGGCAGAATGGAGGGACTGGGCGGTGGAATCCGCATCGCGCTGGCGAGGGGTTGACATGGATGGCGGGCTTAATGCTAAATCATTAGCTGAGCTAACGAAATGGAGATTGGACCATGGAAAGCAACGATGGGGGTGTTCATCTCGAGGAAATCGGACAGATTGCGCTGACGGTGGGGAATTTTGAAGAGGCGAAGGCGTTTTATCGGGAGACGCTGGGAATGAAGTTCCTCTTCGACGCGGGCACGATGGCATTTTTTCAATGTGGGGCGGTCCGGCTGCTGATTGGGGCCGGCGATCAGCAGGCAGTGATCAGTGGGACGATCCTGTATTTCCGTGTGTCCGATATTCAGATCGCGTCAGCGGCGCTGAAGGAGAAGGGCGTGGTCTTCATGCAGGAACCGCATCTGGTGGCGCGGATGAAAAGCCATGATCTTTGGCTGGCATTTGTGAAGGATCCGGCGGGGAACACGCTGGGGTTGATGTCGGAGCTGGCGAGAAGTGGGGAGAAGACGAGCGCGTGAGGAAGTGCGATGGAGCCTTTCTGCGAACATGGGGATATGGATATGCCTGATAGCGGTAATGGAATTGTGAGCCAGCGCAGCCAGCACACTGCGGATGAAACCGTGGAGAGGCTGAAGAAGATTCTGGAGTCGAAGGGTGTGAAGCTGTTTGCGCTGGTGGATCACAGTGGCGAAGCGGAGAAGGCTGGTTTGAAAATGCCGTCGACCAAACTGCTGATTTTCGGTAATCCTGCGACTGGGACGCCGGTGATGCTGGCAGCGCCGAGCATAGCAATCGATTTACCACTGAAGATCCTGGTGTCGGAAGACGGCGCTGGAGCGGTGTGGCTTTCGTGGAACAGCCCTGAATATCTGCAGCAACGGCATGGGGTGCCGCAGGACCTGGTGAAGAACATCGGAGTGGCAGCGGCTCTGGCAGCGAAGGCCGGAGAGGCTTAAGGATCGGAGCGCGGCGCGGCTCAGGTTTGATAGTCGCGGGCGAGAAGGATGAGCAGGACGAAACCCCCAAGCATGACGGCTTCCTCGACATCGGTCGAGACGTTGTGGAGACGATCGAAGTCGGTGTGGCGCGGATCGGTTTTGGGGACACTGTCGATGGCGCCGCCGGCAGCGATGCGATCGCGCTCCATGCGCGGGATGATGCTGAACTGGGACCACGCGGTGCAGGCGAGCATGATGACGGTGATGACGATGCCCAGAGAGGCAGTACTCATGCGGAAGGCGCGGAGGAAATAGCCGAGGCCGAGGACGACGATGATGGCGGCGCCGGCAACGAAGCCTTCATGATGCAGAACGCCGATACATTTGGCGACGATGGTGCCGGCGGCGTGGGTATCGGAGATGCTGCTGAAAGCGGCCCATGCGGTGATGGGGAAGAAGAAGAGTCCGCCGAGCCAGAAAACGAGCGCGAGCCAGGCGATGGTGCGTAGAAGAGTTTTCATGGCGCGTCCAGCGTACAGGCATCGGTGAGCGGCACACAATGACGCCGGCGCACCCGGTGGCGATCGGGGAGGCAGCGCAGTATAGTGGCGGCTATGATGAAGAACGGTCTCGCGCTATTCGTAACTGTTGTTGTTACAAATGTTATTATGGCATCGTGGGTCGATGCGCAGAAACTTCTCGTAGCCAATCAGGACGATCGCACGGTTACGGTAATTGATGCAGCGCGCGGAACCCGGGTCGCCACCATCGAGGAGGACGTGCCCGGGCAATGGGGGCACGAGATTACCGCATCATCGGACGGGCGCACAGCGTTTCTGCCGATCTACGGAAACTCCGGAGTGGGGAAGCCGGGCATCGATGGGCGCAGGCTGCTGGTCATCGACCTCACGATGGGAGAGGTGACGGGCGTAATCAACTTTGGGCACGGAGTGCGGCCGCATCTTCCGGTGCTTGATTCAGCGCACGGCGTGTTGTATGTAACGACTGAACTGGATGACGCGATCACCGCGATCGATCCGAAGACGCTAATGATTGTGGGAAAGGTGCCGACGGGGCAGAAGGAGTCGCACATGCTTGCGATCTCCCATGATGGCGCGATGGGGTACACGGCGAATGTGGGCCCGGGCACAGTATCTGTACTGGATATGAAGGGGCAAAAGACGGTGGCGGTGATTCCGGTGGCCGGGGAGATTCAGCGAATCGCAATTTCGCGGGACGATCGGATGGTTTTTACTTCAGACGTGACACAGTCGCGGCTGGCGGTGATCGATACGGCGGCACGCAGCGTAAAGACGTGGGTCGATTTGCCGGGGATGGGCTACGGATCGGCGGCGACGCCCGATGGACGCTGGCTGCTGGTCGCGATCCCGTCAAAGGACGAGGTTGGGGTAGTGGACCTGGAGAAGCTGCAACTGGCGCGGACCATTCTGGTGGGGAAGTCGCCACAGGAGGTTCTGATTCGGCCCGATGGCGAGACTGCCTATGTGTCGTGCATGGGCAGTGGGCAAGTGGCGGCGATCAACCTGGCGACGTGGAAGATGGAGAAGCTGATCGATGCGGGGAAGGGCGCAGACGGATTGGGGTGGGCGCCCTGAGAACAGTGATCAGCGTTCAGCGATCAAAAACAAATTCTAACGAGGCAGCAGTCAGCGTTCGGCGTTCAGAAATGCCGTGCTCACCGCTACGGAGTGCCGTTGACGCTGGGGCGGCCGATGAGGCGCTCGATGCGTTTGCTAATGGGCGGGTGGGTAGAGAAGAGATTCGCGAAGTCGCCGCGGCTCAGGAGAGGCTGCACGATGAACAGATGCGCGGTTGAGGGCGAACCGGGCATGGGCATGCGCTTCGAGTACGCGTCGAGCTTTTCAAGAGCGCTGGCGAGAGCATAGGGGTTGCCCGTAATATGGGCGCCGGTCGCGTCGGCCTCATATTCCCGCGTGCGCGAAACCCAGAGCTGGATGAGAAGCGCCGCGACAGGGGCAAGGATGAGCATGAAGAGGGCGCTGATGCCGCCCCCACGGCGACGGTCGCCGCTACCGCCGAAGCCTCCAAAGATTTCGGCGAAATAGCCCATGCGGGCGATCAATGTAATGGCCCCGGCCAGGGTCGCGGCGATGGAGCTGGTGAGAATGTCGCGGTTGCGGACGTGGCCGAGCTCGTGGGCGAGGACGCCTTCCAGTTCATCGTCGTTGAGAAGCTGCAGGATGCCCTGGGTAACGGCAACGGAGGCATGTTTTGGATTGCGTCCGGTGGCGAAGGCGTTGGGTGCATCGGTGGGGATGATATAGATCTTCGGCATGGGCAAACCGAGGCGGCCGGTCATGCGCTCGACGACAGCGTAGGCGCGGGGGAGCTGCTCGCGGGTGACGGGCTGGGCGCGGTACATGGCCAGGGCGAGCTTGTCGGAGTAGAAGTAGCTGAAAAAGTTCATGGCCGCTGCGATGACGAAGGCCAGGATCATGCCATTCTGGCCGCCGATGCGCTCGCCAATAAAAACCAGCAGCAGGGTGAGAGCAGTGAGCAGAAATGCAGTTTTGAGGGTGTTCATTGAGTGCCCCCTCGTCGGGGCATCTGATCTCATTTTTTCACGAATGGCAGGTTCGGGCGGCCCGGGGAGGACCGCTGAGAAGAGTTCGAGCGAAAGTGACCGGAAATGGGCGAGGGGAAAGCCTGGGAGGGGCGAGAGTGGAGGGGTAAACCCACTACTCCGACTTGCCATACATTCCCACCAAAGTGGTATGAATTTCGGGATTAAGCGCGCGGTGGCACCGTTAATCGTACAGTTATCAATCTGGTGTTGGAAGTACTAGTTGAATATATCAAAACAATGGGTTTATTGATCCAGCAACCGGTTTGTTATAAGCACTATAACCATCTTAAGACATTTCAAAGACATATCGTACAGCCTCGTGCGAAGTGGGTTGCGTTGAATTGGCCAGCAAATTGCCTTACAAGGGTATCCCTCAAGAGCTGCGGCACCATTGATAAAGAGGGACTGGAACCGAGATCGAGTTTCAGCCCAACATTCCAACTTTCTGTAAACCGAGGATTGAAAAGTATGAGCAAGGTGCATTTCTGGCAACGGTTGGCTCTCGTCGTAATCGCTGTGATGGCTGCAGTAGGCCTGGCCCATGCGGCTGACGTAAACGGCCGAATCAAGGGCGTAGTGACGGATCCATCAGGCGCGGTCGTAGCAGGAGTCAAAATCACAGCCACGAATGCGGCGACGGGTGTGTCGTTCGACACCGTGACGGCCAGTGACGGCGGGTATCTGTTTCCGCAGCTGCCGGTTGGAACTTATTCAATCACAGCGGTGGCGCCGGCGTTTAAGAAGTATCAAACCACGGGCATCGTACTGAACATCGACCAGGAGTATGTTGCCGACGTTCATTTGACGGTTGGGTCGACCAGCGAAGTTGTGCAGGTCAACGCCGCGGCTGTCCAGGTGGACACGAGCGAGATGCAGCTGAGCAACGTGATCAACTCGCAGCAGATGGAAGAGCTGCCGTTGATCGGGCGTAACTTTACCGGTCTTGAACTGACGTTGCCGGGCGTGCAGATGTCGAGCGATCGTTTCGCTGGAACCTATTCGGTGAGCGGAGCGCAGACGCAGCAATCGGAATATCTGGTGAACGGTGCGGACACGAACGATATTGCGCTCAACACTCTCGCTTTTGCGCCGAACCTCGATGCCATCGATCAGTTCAACCTGATCGACGGACCGCTGAATGCGGAATACGACCGCAACTCGGGCGGCATCGTGAGCGCGACCATTAAGGAAGGCACGAACCATCTCCATGGAACCGCTTTCGAGTACTACCGCGATACCTTCCTGAACACGGCGAACTTTTACTTCCACAACGCCACGACAGGCGCGGCTGAGGTGAGCAAGTATCACCAGAACATTCCGGGTGCAACGGTGGGCGGCCCGATTCTGAGGGACAAACTGTTCTTCTTCTTTGGCTATCAGGGAACGCGGCAGATCACACCGCAGAGCGGCGGCAACGTGAACGTTCTGTCGACTGCCGAGCGCGGCGGCGACTTCTCTGTCGATGCCGGAGATCCCGCGGCGCCGCCGACGACATTAGTTCCGACTTGGGGCAAGTTTACGGCGACTCCGATTCCCTCGACCATCAGCATTCCAGGTTGCGCGGGCGACACGTGGGCACAGTGCGCTTACTCGAATGGCGGCGTGTTCCCGAGCGGATCGCTCGACACGATTGCCCAAACTCTCGTAACGAAATACCTCCCGACGCCGAACCAGGGGACGTACGGCTACCAGTTCACCCCAGTGGTGCCCGAGAGCATTAACCAGTACATCGGGCGAATCGATTACTCCCTGAACCCGCAGAACCAGTTCTATGGAATCTTCATCAACCACCGGTTGAATGAAACGGAGACGCTGCCATTTACGGGCGCCACGGTGCCGGGATTCGGCGATGCGGACACCGAAGATATCAATCAGATCACAGCCGACTTCGTTCATCAGTTCGGTCCGACTCTGGTGAACGATCTGTCCGCGCACTATACGCGATTCAACTATCAGGCTGTCATCCCGCAGAATCCGGTGGCTCCCTCAAGCGTCGGCTTCGACATCACGCCTGAGAACGCCGCGGGCGAAGGCATGACGGCGGTTTCGGTGAGCGGCCTCAACCAGGTTGGTTTCGAACTGGGATTCAGCACCAACGGACCTCAGCCGCGTATCGATCAGGCCATTCAGCTGGACGATTCTGTATCGAAAGTGATCGGCAACCACGCATTGAAGTTCGGGTATGAAGGCGAGCGGTTCAACGTTTCGAACCCGTTTGGCGCCAGAAACAACGGCTCTTTTGGTTTCGACAACACGGCCAGCGCGTTTACCAGCGGCGACGGCGCGCTGGACTTCCTGCTTGGCGTTCCTGACACCTATAGCCAGGGCTCCGGCGCATCGATTCAGGCGGACGCCTTCCTGAATTACGTTTTCGCGCAGGACAGCTGGAAGCTGTCGAACTCATTCACTCTGGATTACGGCCTCGGCTACTCGATCGACACGCCGCTGCGTAATCATCAATACGACGGCGAGGGAATTGCATGCTTCGTCAACGGCTTTAATTCGACGCTCTTTCCGGGGGCGCCTACAGATATTGCGTACCCAGGCGAAGGCGGCTGCCATAACTCTGGACAGGCCACCACCCGCCACTCAGAATTTGGGCCGCGCCTCGGATTTGCCTGGGCGCCGAACCTCGGAATGCTCTCGGGCGGCGATGCGAAGAAGTTGTCCGTGCGCGCCGGATTCGGCATCTACTTCGACCGCAGCGAGGAAGAAACCTCGCTGAACACCCTGCAAACGCCTCCCTTCGGCCTGAATTCAGGCGGCGACACGGACTATGCGGGATCGGACCCAACCGTGACTGGACCGTCGTTCGCCAATCCGTACGAAGACATTAATACCGGCACTGTGTACGCAAACAAGTTCCCCTATACCTTCCCGCACAAGGGACAGGTGATTTCGGCGGCAACGTGGTCCTCGATCGAACCGTTCGATATCAGCACCTACGGACCCAGTTTCCGGGCGCCGTATGCGGAGAACATTCAACTCGGAGTGGAGCGTGAGTTCCCCTCGAACACAGTGGTTCGCGTGAGCTACGTTGGCTCGTTGGCGCGGCATAACCAGGTGAGTTACGAAAGCGATGCGATCACAGCAGCAGGGCACGCGGCCTGCCTGGCGGACACGGCCTTCTGTGCCAGCCCGACAACCTCCGCTTATCGAAACCTCCAGCCGCTGTACTTCCCCGATCACACGGTGGGGAACAATGCGGACATCGCGAGTGTGGGGACGGTTGGATCATTCAGCTCGTCCAGCTACAACTCGATGCAGGTATTTGTGCAGAAGGGTATGACCCACGGACTGATGTTCCAGGTGGCCTACACTTATGCGCACGCCCTCGACGATGCGTCCAGCTATGAGAACGCCGGTTATGGTGAAAACGGCGCACGCGGGTACAACCAGTTCAACAAGGGGCTGAATTACGGAGACGCTGCGTTTGACGTACGCAACCATTTCGTATTCTCTCCGTTGTATATCGTTCCGAAGTTCGCTGGAAGCGAGTATTCAGCGAAGAATCTGGCACTGGCCGGCTGGGAAGTCACGGGCATTATGACCCTGTCACAGGGCTTCCCGTACGACATCTCGTATGCGGGTGGCACCTCGCGGTCACTCTGGTGCGCGGCGAGCGTGAACTTTTATGCCTGCCCCGACGTTCCGAACCAGGTGGCGCAGTTGCAATTCGCCAATCCGCGCGTTCGCAACGGCAACGGTACTTCGACCTGGTTTTCCAACGGGTTGACTGCTTTCACTCCTGAGGTGCTAGGCAACTTCGGTAACGTGCACCGCGATCCTTATCACGGTCCGGGAACGAACAACACGAACATGATTCTGGCGAAGAACTTCATGGTCAATGCGGAACGGGGCATCAGCATCCAAACCCGCATTGAGAGCGACAACGTCTTCAACCACACGCAGTTCGTGAATCCGACGAGCACCTACGGCAGCAGCAGCATCGGTCTGGTCGGATCGGCGGCTGCGGGACGCCAGTCTCAGCTGGCGTTGAGGGTCGTGTTCTAGCCACAACCTGCCTGAACTGGAAAAGGCGCCTTCGGGCGCCTTTTCTTTTTTGGGTGGGTAATTCCGGGTGGAGTCAGGAGGTAAAGGTTGAAGTGTTTGATCTTAGACGCAGGATTGAGGCAAAAGGTCATCTGCAAATATGGAGAGGAAACAATACGGATATATGAATTTCCAGATTACCGGGCGTTCGCCAGTTCATCCCTATATGTCATAAATCATTGATTTTATTGGATAGATGGCCCGTTTGGGGGATGTCCGCAAATGGGCTTCCAATTGCTAAATACTGCGCCATTAAGCCTCCCCGGCTGTGACACGCTGTTTTCTTCCCAGTATTCACTTTGTAGAGATCAGTAGCTGCTTTGGTGCACAAGCAAGGATGATAGGCCGCATCCGTAGCGGAGCGGTTTACCTGTATCCGGGTATCGCCCATGTCGCCTGGCCCGGTGGTCGTCAATCGAAGCGCAGAGCAAGAACTCAATGGAGGGGCAGTGATGAAGCAACTGAGGTTGCGGTGGATCATCGTAACGGTCGCAGCTGTGCTTTGTACCGTTGCGGGCGCGATTGGAGCATTGGGCCAGGCAACAAACAGCGGTACGGTGGTTGGTGAAGTGACCGACCAGAGCGGCGCGGTGGTACCAGGCGCCACGGTGACGATGACTGATGCTTCCGCCGGCCTGAAGATGACGAAGGTCACGAATACCGATGGGAAATATGTGTTTCCGTCCGTGCCCCCCGGCACCTATTCAGTGAGCGCAACCAAGCCGGGATTCTCGCTCGCGAGAACGGAAGGGGAAGCAGTCCAGATCGGCACCCAGTTGACGATCAATCTGGCGCTGAAGGTCGGGAGCAGCACGGAAACGGTCGAAGTGCAATCGATCGGGACCGAACTCCAGACATTGAATTCGACGGTGGGGCAGACCATTTCGCAGGAGGCAATCAACTCCCTGCCAAGTCTGAACCACGACGTAAACACTTTTACGTCGATGCAGCCTGGCGTCAGCCCTGACGGCAGCGTGGCGGGAGCCGTGAACGATCAGAGCACTTTCCTTCTGGACGGTGGACAGATCACGAATGATATGGACGGCAGCATGTCCGTATACACGGGCAGCTTCGCGGGTGACCCGACCGGGGTTGCGGGCGCGAACGGCATGCTCGACAGCGGGCCGACGGGCGTGATGCCGACCCCACAGGACAGCGTGGAAGAAGTTAAGGTGAACACGGCAAACCAGACGGCGGACTTTGACAACTCAGCGGGCGCGCAGGTTGAGTTTTCTACTCCACGCGGCAGTAACCGCTGGCATGGTGGCGCATACGAGTATTACCTGGACAACGGGTTCGATGCGAACACCTGGGAGAACAACGCCAGTAACCCCAAGACACCGCTGACACAATACCACTACAGCCGGTTTGGCGCCAAGGCGGGCGGATTCTTCCTGCCCAGCCTGCTGGGCGGCCGGTGGTACATTTTCGGATTCTTCGAGGGTTTCCGTTACCCGCAATCGCAGACGATTACGAGAGCGGTTCCAACCGACAGTCTCGAAAACGGCACCATCACTGAGAACGGCACCCCATACAGCATGGCAGCCATCGATCCTCGCGGCATCGGTTTGAATCCGGATGTGGAGGCGATGTGGAAGAAGTACATGCCGAAGGGCAATGTCAGCTCGAATAGCGGATGCGGGAGCATATTCGGAACAGAATGCGACGGCGTCAACGAAGTCGCTTTCTCGGCGAACATGGTTACACCGTCGAGCAGCAACGACATGGCGTTCCGCATCGATCACGCGTTCAGCCCGAAGTGGAACTGGTTTGCCAGCTACCGGTATTACAAGCTGAGCCAGATCGGTAACCAGCAGGTGGATATCGGCGGATTCTTCTCCGGGGACAAACTGGGGACGCCGACCTCGGAGGCCAACCGGCCGCAGCAGCCCTGGTACTTCGTTACCGGGTTGACGACCAGCATCACGCCGAACCTGACCAACGACTTCCACTACAGCTTCCTGCGCAACTTCTGGCAGTGGACCGACCAGAACGCGCCGCCTCAGGTTTCGGGGTTGGGCGGAGCGCTTGAGCCTTTCGGAGAATCGGCGACGTATGTTCTGGCGCCCTTCAACGTCAACACCCAGAGCATCCGGACGCGCTTCTGGGATGGGCAGGATAACTTCTTCAGCGATAACTTCTCGCTGCTGAAGGGGAACCACCTGATGCAGTTCGGTGGTCAGTACCAGCACAATTACAACTACCACCAGCGCAGCGACAATGGCGGCGGCATCAACTTCACGCCAACGTATCAGCTGGGCGATTCCGCGGGGTCAGGCACGATGACTTTGGGCCTGCTCGGCGGTTATCCCACGGACAAGAACTCCAGCCGCGTAGCCGCAGCGGGCCTGGGCATTGTCACCGATGCGCAGGTTGCCTACACCCGCAGCGGTCCGACACTGGCGCTGAACCCGCCGTTGACGCACGCGTTTGATCAGATGAACATCGACTACTACAACGGGTATTTCAGCGATAGTTGGCACTTGAAGCCGAGCTTCACGGTCACCTACGGAATGGGATACACGCTGGAAATGCCGCCGGTGGAGAAGAACAACAAGTCCACGGTGCTGGTCGACAGCTCGGACACGCCGATAGTGACAGCGGACTTCCTGGCACAGCGGAAGAGCAACGCGCTGCAGGGGATGCCATACAACCCGGAGGTCGGGTTTGCGCTGGTCAACAACGTGGGCGCCGGGGATAAATATCCCTACGATCCGTTCTACGGTTCGTTCAGCCCGCGCGTTGGCGTGGCGTGGAATCCGAGCTTTTCCAAGGCCACGGTGGTCCGCGGTGGATACGGACGCATCTACGGCCGCCTGAACGGCGTGGACCTGGTGCTGGTGCCGCTGTTGGGCGTCGGCCTGATCCAGCCGGTGCAGTGCAAGACGGCGATGAAAGACGGAAGCTGCGGCTCGACGAACCCGACGGCGGCTACTGCGTTCCGCATCGGCGTGGACGGGAACACCGCTCCACTGCCGGCGGCCGCTCCCACGCTACCGCAGCCGGCCTTCACCGGCTTCAATCTGGTGGCTGGGTCAGCTAACGAAGCAATGGATCCACACTTCCGGCCGAATGACGTGGACTCGTTCGATTTGACCATCCAGCGGCAAATTGGGCAGAAATCGCTGCTCGAAGTCGGCTACATCGGACGGTTGATCCATCACGAATATCAGCCGGTCAACCTGAACGTTGTTCCTTACATGATGTCGCAGGGCGGCCAGCAGTTCCAGACCGCTTATGCGAACCTCCAGAGGTATCTGGGTTGCGCAACGTCCGCAGCAGCCTGCGGCGCCAGCGTGCCCGCATCAGGGACGGCAGCATACACCAGCTACATCAATTCAGTGACGGCACAGCCTTTCCTTGAATCCAGCCTTAAGGCATCTGGCTACTGCAACGGGTATGCCAGCTGCACAGCAGCGGTCCTGGATCAGGAGATGGGAAATCTGACGTCGCAGAGTGTCTGGAGCCTGTGGTCGGATCTGGACAACGGCGAGTTTAACTTCACGCGAACGATGGAGAACACGCCAATTCCCGGTTCAGCCTTCGGCGCCAACGGGCAGCAGACCAGCGGCGTGGCGGAGAACGCCAGCATTGGATACGGCAACTACAACGGCGCTTTCGTCAGCTTCGGCACGCGCGGCTGGCACGGCCTGACGATGCAGCATAACCTGACCTACAGCAAGGCGCTCGGAACTGGAGCTTTTGTTCAGGCAACCAGCGAATACACGCCAAACGATGCATTCGATCTGGGCAAGATGTACGGCGTACAGGCGTACGACCGGAAGATTGTCTACAACACTTACATTGTGGCGCAGGAGCCGTGGTTCAAAGGCCAGCAGGGTCTACTGGGGCGGGCGGCAGGTGGTTGGACGTTCTCTCCGATCTTCACCGCCGGATCGGGGCCACCGGTCTATTGCGGTACCTGGACCAACGCGCAGAGCTTCGGCAGCGCGGACGGGAACAACTATGCCACCAACGAGCAGTGCGTGTTCACGAGCCACTACAACGCCGGCCACTCAGCACACTTCTCGGGTCCAGGGAGTGCAAACCTGTTCAAGGATCCGGCAGCGGTGTACGCCCAGATTCGCGCACCTATGCTCGGCATCGACACCAAGAACCCTGGCGTCGGACCGTTCATGGGCCAGCCTTACTGGAATCTCGATGGGCAGATCAAGAAGGATATCCGGATCATGGAATCCGCTACCTTCGAGTTCTCGTTCATTGCGACCAACATGCTGAACCATCGCCAGTTCGGCGATCCTTCGGATTCGATCTCCGATCCGGGTGGATTTGGCGTGCTGGACTCGCAGGCTAACAGCCCGCGCCAGATGGAGTTCGGCGGACGAATCACCTTCTAAGGGTGGAGCGTTTTAACCTGAAAGCGGAGGGGCGACCCTCCGCTTTTACTTTTTGGGCGGCATGCTGGAAATCCACAATATGTGACAAAAGTGGGATGTATTATTACCTACTTCGGTCTTGTCATTCTGGATACCGACGGGTAAAAGGATGGTCTGGGCTGCTGGAAAGGCATCTCAATAGTCAAGAAATGGCAAGTCGGCCATGCAACCAAAATCTCTCCCAAGGAATCACCCATCTCAATGATTGCCGACATTTTGCTGGTGGACGATAACTGTATCCAGGCGACCACCAGGAAGGCCATTCTGGCTCGATCCGGAAGTGTTGCGGTTGCGTGCGATGGAAGGCAGGCTCTGGCTATGCTGGAGCAGGCCGGAGGACTGCGGCCGGTAGGCCTGGTGGTAACGGACCACCTGATGCCCGGTATGAATGGTCCGGAGTTTGTGTCGCAGCTCAGGATGATGTTTCCTGATTTGCCGGTGGTGGTGTTGAGCGGTCTGGGGGACGCTGAGGACGAATATCACGATCTCGATGTGATCTTTCGCATGAAGCCGTGCCCTCCGGATGAGTTGTTGGCGCTGGTGCGGTCGATGTTGATTCAGCCGATTGGCCGGACAGCCTAAGAACAGCCAGCAGGGAACAGTTTGTTTGTCGGGCAACAGTCCCGGTCGCCCTTGGTTGCAGTCGTTTTCTATCGGTCTTTTTCCTACCTCCTTCCCCTGCAGTGTGAGATTCGTCACATCCGCTTCGCGCCTGCTGACGCGAAGATCAGGGTGTTCTCTGGTTGTCGCGGCCGTCGCTGATCCCCTGAAAGTGCGACAATCAGAAGGTCGATCCCTATGCCTGCATTCGGCAGTTTTGCACTTCTGATCGCGCTCGCTCTGAGCGGGTACAACCTGCTGGCAGGCGCCGTAGCACTGCGCCAGCTGGCGACGGGCCGGTCGGGGAGGATATCCCCCGAGCGCCTTGCTGAAACCGCGCGGCGGGCCGGCATTGCCAGTTTTATTGCGACGGCTTGCGCGGCGTTCGCGCTGGTGTGGGCTGCTTTCACGAACGACTTTTCTGTTGCCTACATAACAGAGCACTCGAACCGCGCGCTGCCGTGGGCTTATAAATTTGCGGCGCTGTGGTCAGGGCAGGAAGGGTCGCTGCTGCTATGGGCGTTCCTGCTGTCCGCGTACGGTTTCGTGCTGCGAGTGCGGCACAAGGTTGACGTCAAGCTGACGGCATATGCCTCGACGATTCTGGCTGGGATTCAGGTATTTTTCCTGCTGCTGGTGAACGTGGCCGCCACTCCGTTTTCGCTGGTGACCGGCGCGGTGCCGGCCGACGGCAACGGTCTGAATCCGCTGCTTCAGTATCCGGAGATGGTGATCCATCCGCCCATGCTGTACCTGGGATATGTGGGATTCAGCGTGCCATTTGCGTTTGCGTTGGGCGCGCTGATGATGCGGTATCCGGGCGAGAAGTGGATCCACATCACGCGCCGCTGGACGATGGTGACGTGGCTCTTCCTGACGGTCGGCATTTTCCTCGGCATGCACTGGGCCTACTCGGTGCTTGGTTGGGGCGGCTACTGGGGCTGGGACCCGGTGGAGAATGCTTCGTTAATGCCGTGGCTGACGGGGACAGCTTTTCTGCACTCGGTAATGATGCAGGAAAAGCGCGGCATGATGAAGAGCTGGAACGTCTGGCTGATCTTCTCGACGTTCATGCTGGCGATTCTTGGAACGCTGCTGACGAGGTCAGGGCTGGTGAGTTCGGTGCATGCCTTCGCGCAGTCGGCGATCGGAACATGGTTCTGGGTGTTCCTGGTGATCACGCTCGCGGTTTGCACGTTTGTTTACATCCTGCGCCATGACCACCTGAAGACCGAGCACAAACTGGAGTCGCTGGTCTCGCGCGAATCGAGCTTCCTGTTCAACAATCTCGTACTGCTGGCTGCGTGCTTCACGGTTCTGTGGGGAACGCTGTTCCCGGTGCTGTCGGAATACGTGCAGGGCAATCGGGTGACGGTGAGTGCGCCGTTTTACAACCGCGTTGCGGTGCCCATTGGAGTGTTCCTGCTGTTTTTGACGGGGATTGGGCCGCTGCTGGCGTGGCGCTCGACGTCGATGAAGAGCATCCGGAAAAATTTCATCGTGCCGGCCATCGTGGCGCTGGTCGTGGCAATCGCGGTTATTCCGCTGGGTGTGCATCCCTGGACGATTTTCACGACGGATGAAGAGGGCGCATTCTACGCGTGGATCACCTTCACGATGGCGGCGTTTGTGGCTACGGCCATTTTTGCGGAATTCTTCCGCGGCGCCAAAGTGATTCAGGGGAAATCCGGACAGAATCTGCTGGCATCGATGGTGCAGCTGACGCGGCGCAACACGCGGCGGTACGGCGGCTACATCGTTCACTTCGGCATTGTGCTGATCTTCATCGGAATCGGAGGCCAGGCGTTCAACCAGACTCACGAGCAGACGATGAATTACAAGGACAGCTTCATGCTGGGACCGTATCGTCTGGTGTGCCTGGATTATTCCGAGGACTCGAATCCGAATTACGACACGACCTTTGCGATTCTTGACGTCTATCGCGGCGATCATAAAGTGACGCAGTTGTCGCCGGAGATGCGGATTTATGCGGTGAATGGGCAGCCATCGACGATTGTGGCGAATCACTCGACGCTGGCATGGGACCTTTACGTTATCTATGCGGGCAAAGATCCGGCCACAGGACAGCCGGTGATCAAGGCGTTTCTGAATCCGCTGGTGGCGTGGATCTGGATTGGATTGATCGTCACGATTCTGGGCACGGGTATTGCGCTGGTGCCGAACATGAGCGCGGCGCTGGCATCGCAGCGGCATCGAGTAGCAGCACCGGCTGAGCCGGTTGTAGCTGGACGGGCGGGCGACTGATGCGCCGCCTGACTCGGTTTGCGATTTTGCCGCTGGTAGTGGTGCTCAGTGTGCTCACGATGGGCTCGGCTGGCACTGAGGCGCGCTTTGAAGACATTGGCCACAAGCTGATGTGCACCTGTGGCTGCGGTCAGGTCCTGCTCCTGTGTAACCATCTCGGGTGTTCCAGCCTCGCCGCGGAATCAGCGGAACTTCAGGCCGCCATCGATAAAGGTCAGGGAGACAACGCAATCCTGATGGCCTTTCAGAACGAATATGGACCCACTGTGCTGGCCGCGCCAATGCTGACCAGGTTCAACATCGTTGCATGGGTTGTTCCGCCGGCGTTGTTGTTGCTCGGGTTGGCCGGAACCATCCTGCTGGTGAAGAAGTGGAGGCTGCGCGCCGCGACCATGCCGGTAGTGGTCGATGATCCTGCGGCGAACGATCTTCGGGAGCGGATCCGGAAGGAGACGGAGATATGAGCCTGAGCTTATTTGCCTGCGGGTTGCTGCTGATCGGCGCATTTCTCTACGTGTTCTGGCCCGAGCGCAACGTCGAAGCACAGCGCCAGAAGACGCGTCTCGAATATCTGCGCGAGCGGCGCGAAATGGTGTACGACAACCTGCGCGACCTGAATTTTGAATACCGCTCCGGGAAGTATCCGGAAGAGGATTATGCCTCGCAGCGCGCGATGCTGGAAAACGAAGCTGCCGAGACAGTAGCGGAGATCGATCTTCTGGAGTCGGACGTCTTATCGCCGCAGCACAGCTGAAATACTGAAAAGACTGGAAACCCATGAAGCTGATTACCCGACTTGCCCTTTTTGCCGTAGTGGCGTTGCCGCTGACTTTGAGTGCGGCTACGATTTCCGGCACCGTGATGGACCGGACCACGAACAAGCCTGCGGCCGGGGACACGGCTGTCCTTCTCGATCTGCAGCAGGCCATGACTGAGTCGGCGCGGACCACGATCGATGCAAAGGGGCACTACTCCTTTAACGTTCCGGACAATGCCGGGATGCACCTGGTGCAGGTTGAGCATGAGAAGGCGTCGTACTACGGGCCGGTGCCGCCGAACACTTCGGTGGTGAATATCGATGTGTACGATGTGGTGTCTAAGGTCGACGGGCTGCACTTGTACGCCGATGTGTCACGCATGGAGACGGACCCGCAGGGGCTGAGTGTGACGGAGAGCTACTTCATCCGGAATGAGTCGAAGCCGGCGAAGACGCAGCTAAGCCAGCACACTTTTGAGTTTTATTTGCCGCCTGATGCTGTTTTGGAAGGCGCGACGGCAACCGGGCCGGGTGGAATGGCGGTATCGAGCGCGCCGGTGCCGGTGGGCGACAAGGGACACTACGCTTTCATCTTCCCGTTGCGGCCCGGCGAGACGCGGTTCCAGGTGGGTTACCGCCTGCCCTACAGCGGTAGTGCAAAACTGCAGGCGCATGTGAGTCTACCCGCGGAGAACGTTGCGGTAATGCTGCCGAAAAGCATGACCTTCGACGGCGGCAAAGATTTTCAGGCGCTGGGCAGCGACGCCAGCGGACCGGGCACGCAGACCTGGCTGGCTACGAATCTAAAGCCGGAAACGTTGGCAGCCTTTACGGTTTCGGGCACGGGATCGATGCCGCGGGAACAGCAGAATCCGCAAGGCGGACCAGGGCAGGGCATGGGACAGGGAGCCCCCGGAATGGGTGCGGCTGGAGATCAGGGAGCGGTGGGCGGCGGTCCCGCGGCCGGGTCCCCCGATCAAACGCAAGCGAATGGACCTGGCGGTGGTGTTGCCGGAGCGGTGCCGATTGGTACGCCTGACCCGCTGCAGAAATATAAGTGGTACATCTTCAGCGCTCTGGGGTTGGCACTGGTGATCGCTGCGGCTTTCATGCTGCGGGCGAAGCCGGGACAGACGCCATCGATCGCCGCTGCTGAGCCATCACCACTGACACCGACGTTGCCGCCAGGAGTGAGGGCGACGGAAGTTCGGGCGCAGGCGGTAGCAGCCGTGCCGGTGAACGGTGCGGCCCAGAAGACGGGAACGATTTCCGGCACCCTGGCCGCTCTGAAAGAGGAGCTGTTTCAGCTGGAGACGGAGCGGTTGGAAGGCAAAATCAGCGATGCGGAGTATGCGGAACACAAAGCCGCGCTGGAAGTATTGCTGAAGCGAGCGCTGGCGCGCCAGGCGGTTACGCAGTAAGCCAGGTCAAGAGCAGGAACAATGCAGCGGCGGCTGCGGCAATGCGATACGCGTAGTCCTGCTTTTTACCGGAGCTCTGTGGCTCGTTGGGGAGGGTAGTCATACTCGGCCTCACGAGGGGGGAAATCTACTGCTTGCTTAGACACATTCTTCGGCAACATCGACTCTGAACTTGAGAAATATTTTTCCTCATCCACGTTGGAGTGCCGGATGAGTTACCTTCGCGCCACGCCTTTCGTTTTTTCCGTCGCGTTTGAGCGTCGTCGTGCGAATCGGAGCGGGTGAAGCCGGATGTACAATCGCCTCCATCATGAGTACGCCGAGCAAGCCTGGTTCCGGGCCCGGTTCTGAGCCTGGACTATTTCGCGCTGATGGCCCCGAGGCGCGCGAGCCGCGGTCGACTCTCCCCTGGATTATTGCTCTCGGCGTGGTTGTGTTGGCCATCGGCGCATTGTTGGCTGTGAATCATCATCGCGAGCCGGCGAATCCGGGAGGAGCGGGACTGGCTCCGCCGGATCCTTACGCGGCAAGCCTGCCGATCAGCAATCTCCAGATGAGCCAGGCGGGAAACATGGCGGGTTCGCAGACCACGTATGTTGATGGGCGGATCACGAACCAGGGGCAGAAGACGGTTACTGGCATCACGGTACAGGTGGCATTCCACGGCCTCGAGAATCCGATTGCAAAGAAAGAAACGATGCCCCTGACGCTGATTCGGACACGGCAACCTTATGTGGATACCCAGTCAGTGAGCGCCGCGCCCCTCGCTTCCGGGGAGACGCGGGAATTCCGGTTAATCTTTGACAGCCTGCCGCAGGACTGGAACCAGGGGTATCCGGAGATCCGGATTATCGAAGTCACGAGCCGGTAAGTCCTGGCCTGAATCGCTGGTCTGGATGTGCGTAATTTCTTCCCGATCCCCCGGGAATGTGCGTTTTTTACAGGGCGAACGGTAGTAACCGGTCTGATCATCACTCTATTCAAAGCACTGATTGTAAGTGGTTTGAGCGATGGCGGCTACCTGTCGAGGGGTTTGGCACGGTGAGTGCTCTTTATCGCTGTGCAACACGGGGTGCTGCGCAGCCCACCGAAGCTTCAGTCGAAGAGAAAAACAACACTATGACAATGAGATTGAAATCCGGTTCGATTACAGTACTGCTGGTTTCAGCAAGTCTGGCTTTGCCAGCGGTCGCGCAGTCCACCTCGGATCAACAGCCCCAGGTACAAACGGGCGCCTCCACGAACGCACAGTCGCAGAACCAGACCACGAATCCGCAGACGGGAACCGGTAAGGCTCCGCTGCCGGAAAAATCGAACGAAGGCTTTTGGGGTCACATGAACCCCTTTGCCCGCAAGAAGTGGGTGAATCGTCAGCTGGATCCGGTAAAGGATCGGCTGAACGAACTGGACCAGTTGCAGGCCAAGAACGCCAACGACATTAAGGACGTCGATCAGCGGGCGCAGAATGGTATTCATGCCGCGCAATCCACGGCCGACCAGGCCAATCAGGTAGCGACGACGGCGAACCAGACGGCCGGACAGGCGCAGCAGACGGCGCAGCAGGCGAGCGAGAAGACGGCTCAACTGGGCGAGACGGTTGCCAATATTGATTCATATCACCCGATCACGAACACTGACATTCACTTCCGTCCCGGGCAGACCGTCCTGAACCAGAAAGCGAAGGACGCGCTGGACCAGGTGGTGAGTCAGCTACAGGGCCAGAAGGGCTACGTGGTCGAAATCGAAGGGTATTCACGCTCGCGCGGTCAGGCGGGTATGGCGAATTCGCAACACATGGCCGAAGCGGTCGTGCGGTATCTGGCTGAGAAGCAGATTCCGGTGTGGCGGATTCACGAAGTGGCAATGGGTAACGCGCCGATCAGCTCGGATGACAACTCCGAAGCGAAGCCGGGCAGCATCGTTCGCGTGAGCCTGATGGCCAACAGTTTAGCAGCCTTGAACCCGCCGTCTGGCGGTTCACCGATTGGCGCGACGCAGCCTAATTCCGCGCAGCCCTCCCCTCAGGGTGCTGCGTCGCAGCCAACGGCCCAGCCTCAGTAAGAAGGCAGGCGCAACCAAGCTCTCACACAACGAGAGAACCAAGGCAGATTGGCCCCTCACCCCGAGGGGCCCTTTTTTTTGTTTATGCCCGCAGCCACAAGTCTTAGCCCGACTAACGACGGACGGCTATGTACTGAACGAACTCAGCGTGCGGCGAGCCAGCGAAACTTGACACTGAGGTTCGAGGTGCGCTCAAACCTGGATTGGAACCCTGCCGACCGACTCTGCTCCGGCTTCTATTGTTCCGGGCGTTACGAGGAGTGTTTTCGGCCTCCATCCGACGATAGAATTCCTCATCGCGAAGCCGATTCACCATCTCCAGCGTGACCGTCCTTGGTATCCGCCCCGGTAACAGCAGGACACTGTTGCGCAATCTCGCAGAGGTCGCTGTTTGCCCCGCATTTTACCTGCCTCATATTCAGAACGGGGGCCTTGCTACGGCGTCACACCTGCCCTAATAAGCTTATCCAGCTTCGGGAACTCCCGATCCATGTATTCATTGCCGCCCGCGAACATCGCATCCTGATGTCCGGCGCGCATGCCGCCTCCCGCATGTTCCCCGTAGCCGCTGTAAAGCTTTTCCACGATGTCCATGCCGTCGATGACCTTGCCGAAGGGGGCGAAGCTGTTTTCCCGATCGTTGCGGGCAGAGTTGTCGCCGGTGTTGATGTAGACCTGCGTGGAGCGCGTGTTGGGTCCAGTGTTGGAGAAGGCGATGAAGCCCGGGATGTTGTGTTCGATGAGGGGATCGTCCGGAATGACGCGATGGCGCCAGCGCTCGGCTAGACGTGGATGGCCGTTGATGCCGAATTGGACCCAGCGCCCGGAGACAACGCGGAAGAAGCGTGAGTCGTTGTAGTAGCCGCCGCGTACCAACTCGTAAAAGCGGTCCGCACCATGGGGAGACCACGCGCGGTGAACCTCGATGACGAAAGTGCCCGCCGTCGTTTCAATCCGTACTCGATAGATCTCCGGCGACCGGCGGTCGCGGCCGAACGCGGAAGGCAGCAGGAGGCAAAGCATAGCCGCGAGAGTCAGGCAAGGAGTGAAGAGGGCAGCGGCAACGTGGGGCAGAGACAATCGGGTGGCGGAACGGATCATGGCTTTGCCTGATCTTAACGGCGGAGGGAGGACAGCAGCCAGAAGATCAGCGACAGGACGAGGCTGATGAGGAACGAACTGCCGAGGGGTAAGTAGACGGTGGCATGCCTGCTGCGCCAGGTGAAGTCGCCGGGAAGGCGGCCGAGCGGTAGCCCGAGTCTGCCCACCAGCAGGACAATGGTGCCCAGAGCCAGGAGCAGCAGACCCATGCCGGCAAGGATTCGGCCGAGGTCGTTCATGACTTCCAGTTTAGGCCGGGTTTTCGTCACTGGGTTGACATCTGTTTGGAGGCCTTCTGGTAGGCTTGGTGCGCGGCCAGTGGCCGCTTAAGAGGAGATTGCTTATGTATTTAGGCCGGTTGATGTGTGCAGTAGCTTGTATCGGGCTGGCGGCGCCAGCCATCCTGCTGGCGCAGGGGACGGCACCGCCAGCCGCAGCGCCGAGCGGTCCGGTAGCTCCAGCCGATTCGTTGACGGGCCTCTTGGGCCTGTTGCAGATGGAAGTCGTAAGCGCCGCCGAAGCGATGCCCGCCGAGAAGTATGACTTTGCACCGCCGACCACCATGGGGGATTTCAAGGGTGTCCGAACGTTTGGTTCGCAGGTGAAGCATCTCGCCGAGGCGAACTACATGTTCTTCCAGGGATGGGCAGTGCCTGGTGCCACTGCGGTCGACGAGAAAACTATCGAAGCGCTGAAGACCAAGGACGATATTGTGAAGGCGTTGAAAGACTCCTACGCATACGCGCATGCGGCGATCGCCACGATTACGCCCGAAAACGCATTCCTCGCAGTCCAGGGTTTCCCGAAGGGGACCGCGACTCGCGTATCCATGGCATCGTTCTGCGCTGCTCACTCGATGGATCACTACGGGCAGATGGTGGAGTATCTGCGCATGAACGGGATTATCCCGCCTGCCAGCCGACAGCAGGGATCGATGTAAGGAGAGCGATAAGCGATCAGCGTTCAACGTTCAGAAAAAAGCGATAATCTCGGGCCTCAATTGTTCCGTCGAACTCGCGGGACGTTTTGAGGCCCGAACTGCTTTCTGGGCGGCGGATTTTGAGAGAATGATTCGGGATGGCACTCGGGCGCAGTGTTGAAGTGGAAGAACGGGAAAGGCGACGGCATCCGATGCTGCGCATTCTCCTGATTCTGATTTTTCTGTTTTTGCTCGTGGTGGCCGCCGCTGTTCTGACCGGCGGTGTTTGGCTGAAGCACAAGATGCAGTCTTCGCTGCCGGAACTGAGTGGCAGCTTGTTGACTCCTGGACTGGCGGCGCCAGTAACGGTCAGGCGCGATCACCACGGCGTTCCTCACATTGAAGCGGCCAACCTTGATGACCTGTTATTTGCGCAGGGTTATGTCACGGCACAGGACCGGCTTTGGCAGATGGATATGGCGCGGCGCATGGCGGCTGGTGAGGCGGCGGAGATTCTGGGCTCGAAGCTGCTGGAGCACGACCGGATGCAGCGGGTGCTGGCGATGCGGGGGACGGCGGAGCGTCTGACGGCGACGCTTGACGCGCAGCAACGCAGGCTCTTCGACGACTACGCGCGCGGGGTGAATGCTTACATTGGATCGCATCAGGATCGGCTGCCGGCAGAGTTCCGGCTGCTGATGTACCAGCCCAAGCCATGGCAGCCGGTGGATTCCATGCTGGTGGTGATGAGCATGGTGCAGATGCTCGATGAGCACTGGCCCGATAAGCTTTCGCGCGAGCGCGTCACGGCGCGCCTGGGGCCGATGCTCGCAGCGGATCTGTATCCAACGGGATCGTGGCGGGATCGGCCGCCGATCACGACGGAGCCGCCGATCACGGCGCCGCAGCAAAATATTCCGGACGTGCCGCTCGACGAGAGCCAGGATGGTGCGCTCGATGGCGATTTGCTGCACCTGGGCAAAGTGATCGGTGGCCCCGATTGTCTCGGTTGCGTACCGGGCTCGAATCAGTGGGCGGTCGCCGGCTCAAGGACGGCGAGCGGGCGCGCCATGCTCTCCAACGACATGCATCTGGAGCAGGAGATCCCGAATATCTGGTACGAAACTGGTCTCAAGGCGCCAGGACTGCATGCAGCCGGCGTGACTGTACCAGGGCTGCCGCTGATCGTCGCCGGTCACAACGAACATGTCGCGTGGGGATTCACCGCTCTCTACGGCGACACGCAGGACGTATATGTCGAACGCACGAACGGGCAGGATCAGTACCAGGGAACGGATGGTTTGTGGCGGTCGATGGAACATGCGCAGGAGACGATCCACGTGCGCGGCAGCCACGATGTGACGCTGGATGTGGCGCGAACGGCGCATGGGGTTGTGATCACGCCGCTGATTCCAGGCGAGAAGCGTGTTCTCGCGCTGAAGTGGTCGGTCTACGATCCGAAGGCGAGCGGCTATCCGTTGCTGGCAATGAACACAGCGTCCAACTGGACTGAGTTTCGTGCTGCTCTGAGCACATGGTGGGCGCCCACGCAGAATGTCGTCTACGCAGATGACGAAGGGCACATCGGATATCAGGCCATTGGCTACATTCCTCTTCGCCCCAATGGGCTGGCTGGTGTTCCAATTGCCGATGCGCAGCACGAGTGGCAGGGCTTTATAGGATTCGATCAGTTGCCGACGGTTTTCGATCCGCCGGATGGAATTCTCGCTACCGCCAATTCTCGCGTGACGCCCAACCCGAATCCCCCGTCGACTCCGGTTGCCGGTACGCCGGTATCGCCCAACCCGACGGCTGCGCCTTCCTCAGAACCGCCGCCCCCTGCGCCACCTGCGGTTCAGCCGCCTGAATTAACCCTGGAGTGGGGCGATCCTTACCGGAACGAGCGCATCTGGAAATGGCTGGAGCCGAAGGAAAGACTCACGCAACAGCAGATGCTGACGCTGCAAACGGACGTTTATTCAGAGTTCGACCAGGAGATAGCCCAGCGCCTTGCCTACGGCATCGACCATGCCAGCCGTGCGGACGCGCAGCTGCGGCAGGCTGCGGATCTGATGCGTTCCTGGGATGGCGCCGTTACGGTAGACTCCGCGCCGGCCGCAATCGTGGCATCGGCGAAAGCAGTCTTTTACAGCATGCTGCTCAAGCCTAAGCTGGGCGACGACTGGCATCTCTATCGCTGGGCAGAGAGCAACTTTGCCAGTGAACAAATCTTTACTAACGAACCGGCCGCGTGGCTGCCGCCCGATTACAAAACCTGGGATGACTTTCTTGCCGACATGGTGCGGCAGGGACTTGCTCACGCCCACGCGCCCAGGGATCTGAGCCGCTGGCGTTACGGCTATCTGCGCCCTGTCGATGTGGAGCATCCGCTGTTCAGCTTGCTGCCGTGGTTCAGAGACTGGACTGGAACCGGCGTCCAGCCGCAGTCTGGCGACGGGTCGACCGTAAAGCAGGTTGGCCGGGCGTTCGGGCCGTCGCAGCGATTCACCATTGACTGGTCGAACATCGATGGCGCCACTGAGGACATCACCATGGGCGAGTCCGGCGATCCGCTCAGCGCGTACTACCGCGACCAGTGGCCGTACTGGTATGGCGGCACGACCTTCGCGCTTCCCTTCAGCGATTCGGCGGTGGCCGCGGCGACGGCGCACACGTTGCGCCTCGAGCCCTGAGGCGCCAGGTGAAATTCTGGTTTCGTTTCCCGGCGAGCCTTTCCAGCAACGCCACACGTGTGCAACGAAGGCGGTCTCTGCTTCTGGCCGTCGTCTTCGTTGCAGTTCTGCCAATGGCCTGGCGTGGAACTTCGTGTGGACAGGATCTCGATTTTCATCTGCAGAACTGGCTCGAGGTCGTCACTCAGTGGCGGCAGGGCGTTCTTTACCCGCACTGGGCGGGGTCGGCGAATTATCTTGCGGGCGAACCGCAGTTCGTTTTCTATCCACCGCTGAGCTGGATGCTGGGTGGAGCACTGGGCGTTTTTTTGCCGTGGAGCTGGACACCGCTGGCCTTCACTCTGGTGGCGCTGATGGGCGCGGGGCTCAGCTTCCGCGCGATGGCTCGGGAGTGGATGGCCGAAGACCATGCGGTTATCGCGGCGTGTCTCTACGTTGTGAACCCCTACATGCTGTTTGTAGCGTACGAGCGCGGCGCAATGGCGGAGCTGCTGGCAGCCGTGTGGGTGCCGCTGCTGGTCCTCTACGGGTTGCGGCAGAAGCGGGCGCTGCTGCCGCTTTCGCTGAGCGTTGCAGCGATCTGGCTGACCAACGCTCCGGCGGCCGTGATGGGTTGCTACGCGCTGGCTGTGCTGGTTGCCGTTGCGGCGCTGCGGGACAAAAGCTGGCGGCTGGTGGGACGAGCGATGGGCGGGGTCGGTCTGGGCCTGGGGCTGGCCGGATTCTGGCTGGTGCCCGCGGCCTTTGAGGAGCGATGGGTCGAGATCAGCCGCGCCATCGGCCCTCTGATGCATATCGAGGACAGTTTCCTTTTTGGGTATGTGAAGCTTGCTGGGGTTTCTCCCGAAGAGCGGTTTGACACGGTGTATCACAACCAGGTGCTGCAGATGGTTTCGTGGATTGTGGTTGCGCTCGTCGTGGGAGCAGCACTCGCGGCCTGGATGGGGCGCAGGCGGCGCGTGGCAATCTGGATGCCGCTGATCGTGGTTGGTGCAGCGATCGGCGCTTTGCAGCTGCGCTGGAGCGACATGGTTTGGCGTTTCGTGCCGGAACTGAAGTATCTGCAGTTTCCCTGGCGATGGATGATGGTCCTGGGGCTGGTCTTTGCGGCGTTGGCGGGGATTGCGATTCAGCGGGAACAAACCACGAGGCGGGCTGTCGCGTTGCGCGGCGCGTTGATACTGGCGCTCGCCGGGGCGATGGCAGTCCTGTCGTCCGCATTCTTTTGGCAGCCCTGCGATGAGGAAGACAATGCGCAGGCGCAGATTTCGACGTTCCATGCGACGGGATTTGAGGGCACCGATGAGTACACGCCGAAAGGAGCGGACAACAGCCAAATCCAGCCGGGTATTGCTGTGGTGGAGGTGGTGAGCGGGCCTTCTGACGAGCGGGCGGAGACTGGCGGCAATTCCCGGAAGATACAGGCGCAGATCAAGATCGATCGATGGGACGCGGAGAATAGGTCGGTTACGGTGACGAGCCCGCAAACCAGCTACGCGGTGCTGCGGCTGATGGATTATCCGGCGTGGCATGTCACGCGGAACGGGGCGGAGTCAGAGGATAGACCGCATCGGGGCGATGGGCTGATGGTGATTCCTTTGCAGGTTGGGAGAAATCAAATCTCCGTGCGATGGCGTGTGACCAGGGACCAATGGGCCGGGATGGCACTTTCGCTGGCTTCGCTGGCATTTACACTGGCATTGGCCGCGAAGGGAAGGCGCAAGGTTGATGTCGACGGCTTCAGATAACATGATCCAGATGCGGGTGGACGTACAGGCAATTTTGCGCGAGGGCGTGGAGCGCACGGACGCCGCGCTGGAGCGGCTTCTGCCGCCTGTGACGGAAGTGCCGAGGTCGATTCATGGGGCGATGCGGCACAGCGTGTTTGCGGGCGGAAAGAGGCTGCGTCCTGTGCTGGTGAGGGAGGCCGGGCGCACGATGAACGCGGCGCATGGCGGTGGAGGGCTGCCGGAGGGGATCGACGATCTGGGAGCGGCGATCGAGATGCTGCACACGTATTCGCTGATCCACGACGATTTGCCGGCGCTCGACAATGACGATCTGCGACGTGGTAAGCCGACCTGCCACGTGGCCTTTGGTGAAGCGATCGCGATCCTGGCAGGAGACGCACTGCAGACCTTTGCCTACGAAACGCTGGCCAGGTTGCGTTGCTCCCCTGAGCGCGCCATCAGAATCGTTGGGCTGATCGCCGAAGCGACAGGAACGGTAGAGGGAATGATTGGCGGCCAGGTGCTGGACCTTGAAGGCGAGCACACGAAGCCGACCGCGGAGAGCGTTCTGGCGATTCATCGGGCGAAGACGGGGGCGCTGATCCGCGTGAGCATTGTCACGGGCGGCATTTACGCCGGAGCCGAATCGAGCGATGTGGCGCGGCTGACTGAGTTTGGCAAGAAGGCGGGGCTGGCCTTCCAGATTGTGGACGACGTTCTGGACATGACGCAGGACTCCCAGCATTTGGGCAAGACGGCTGGCAAAGATGTGGCAAGCGATAAAGCGACGTGGCCGGCGGTGTTTGGGATAGAGACGTCGCGGAAAGATGCAAACCGCCTGATCAACGAAGCTTTTGCCTCGCTGGAGCCATATGGAGACGCGGCCGAGGGCCTGAAGGCAGTGGCTCGCTACCTGGTGGAGCGGACGCACTAAGGACTTCCAATTTAGGCGGACGCGTTTCGCGGACTACTTTTCTGAGGGCCGAGGGTACTAGATGCCTACGCCGTACTCTGCGCCCATTTCTTCACCCGCATGGGCAAAGAAGTCTGAAGGCGTGCGGCGCTTGAACTTGTAGCGGATGCGGAGCTCGCGGCCGACGTAGAGGCCGAGAGCGGTGACGGCGAGTGCTACCGAGGTCCATCCAATGGCACGCAGGGCACCGGACGAGGACGACTCAGGAAGCAGGGCATCAACCAGGCTGGATGTTTTGTCTTTTTGACGGCAGAGCATGCGCATTCCCCAGGGCGCCATGGCTCCATGATAGCGCAGGTGGCACCTGGACCCATGGTATGAGCGTTTATATACCTGCCGGGTTGCGTCATCCATAGTTCATTGGAGGGACTCGATACAACGAAGGAACGTTACTTTTTGTTCGGGGGGCAGGAAGCTGGCTTCGATGGAATTGGACGCGAGCTCGCGCAAATGCTCGTCGGTAAAGGCGAAATGATGGCGGGCACGCTGGTATTCCTCGGCAAGATCGCTGTGAAAGAGGGCGGGGTCATCGGAGTTAATGGTGACCATGAGGCCGGAATCAAAATAGCGACGAAGAGGATGGTCTTCGACGCGTGGGCAGCAGCCGGTGCGGATGTTGGAGGTGACGCAGATTTCGAGGGGGATCTGACGTTCGGCCAGAAGGCCCATCAATTCCTGGTCGTGGACCGCTGAAAGGGCATGCCCGAGGCGCTCGGCGCCGATGTTGAGTGCGCCCCATATGCTCTCGGGTCCAACCGTTTCGCCGGCATGGGCGGTTAGGCGGAGTCCAGCTTCGCGCGCTTCGGCGTAGAGATCGCGGAAGGGTTCGGCAGCAGTGCGGCGCTCGTCTCCGCCGATGCCGATGCCGATGATGGAGGGGAACTGCGGGCGCAGCTCGGCGGCCTTATGGAAGACACGGGCAGCCTCTTCGGGGCCAAAGTGGCGGACGGCGTCGAATATCCAGAAAACGGAGATGCTGAGTTCCGATTCGGCGCGAACCCGGGCGCGTTCCATGCCGAGGAAGAGCGGCTCGAATTCGCAGCGCCGCCAATAGTAGACGACGCCGACCGAGACATAGACCTCGGCGTGGACCACTCCCTGGCCGGCAAGGCGCTCGAGCATGCGCCATGTGATCAACTCGTAGTCATCCGCGGTGCGAAGGTGTTCGCTGACCGCTTTGAAAGCCAGCAGAAATCCGGTGAAATCGGTGTATTGATAGAGCCCCTGGGCCTGGGGAAGATTGAGGGAGGCGCCATCGTGGCGGCGGCTGAGCTCGACCAGGGTTTCCGGGGTTACTGTACCTTCGAGATGCAGATGCAGTTCTGCTTTCGGCAGGCGGCGGATGAAGGAAGACGGTTCCATACGGCAACTGATCAGGTTACAGGAGGATGGCCGGTGAAGACCGAGAAGAAGGTTCGCATAGCAAATAGGTTGACTCGACCGGAGAGGGGTGACCGAGGCGGAGGTTCGCCTTTTGTGGGATTGCCTAATAGTCCAAAAGTGGCTGGAATCAAACCTACAATCTTTGTGGGGACAGAGGCAGAAATCTTGGACTTTCGCCAGAACTTGCTGCAATGGTTCGACAGGAACGCGCGGGACTTGCCGTGGCGCCAGACGCGCGATCCTTATGCGATCTGGGTGTCCGAGACAATGCTGCAGCAAACGCGCGTGGCCGTGGTTATTGACTACTACACACGTTTTATGTCGCGCTACCCGACTTTGCAATCGCTGGCGCAGGCAGAAGAAACGGAAGTGCTGGCTCTGTGGAGCGGGCTGGGGTACTACCGGCGTGCGCGTGCATTGCATGAATCGGCGAGAGCCGTGATCACGGAACACGCGGGGGAAATTCCAAAGACCGCGGCAGCGCTGAGCCGGCTGCCGGGGGTAGGTGTTTATACGGCCGCGGCGGTGGCGAGCATTGCGTTTGGCGAGCCTGTGGCAGCAGTGGACGGCAACGTGGAGCGGGTGCTGACCCGCTATTTTGGACATGAACCGGTGCCGGGCGTGGCGCGCAGCGGTGAGCTGCGGCGCGCAGCCGAGCATCTGGTGGATCCCGAGAGGCCTGGCGATTTCAACCAGGGGATGATGGAACTGGGTGCGACTGTGTGCCTGCCGAGGCAGCCGTTGTGCATTGCGTGCCCGGTACGCGAAGGCTGCGCCACCCGCGGAGAGCATGCTGTTGCGCGCACAAAGAAGATGCTGAGCCGGAAGACAGCGCTGGCGCTGGTGCAGCGTCGGCAATGGCCCAAAGCGGAAGTCCTGCTGCAGCGGCGTCCGCCTGACGCATCGCAAATGCCCAATATGTGGGAACTGCCGGCGATCAAGGAAGGGCAGGAGAGTGAAGACATGCTCCTGCTGACGGTGCGGCACTCGATTACGAACACGAATTATTACGTGACGGTGTATGGTCTGACGATAAACGAGCAGAAGTTGCTGGCGAGGGATGCGGCCGAGCGGGTATGGGTGCCGGTGCTGGATTTGCCGGAGCAGCCGCTGACCGGACTGACGAGAAAAATCCTGAAGCGGCTGAGAGTGATGCCGGGCTACAGCGGGATGCGTCCTCTGGTGATGGCCGAAGAGGCCCAGGAAGCGGTGGCGGGATTCGATGCGGCTGCTGTTCCGCGCTGACCCCGAGCCTGCGAAGAAAAGTCTCCCCGGAGTAGCAAAGAATAATGCGGCCAGGATAGGCTCAGGCCTGGCAGCCAGCGTCGCTAACGGCTGCGCTGCGAGGTATCCGGATGCCCGAAACTGAGCCGGCCGTCGAAAACATTGCACCGCTGACCTCGCTGAGCGAGGATGAGTCGCTGTTGCGCGACACAGTTCGCCAATTTGCCCAGCAGGAGATCGCGCCGCGCGTGCGCGAGATGGATGAGGCACAGAAGCTCGATCCGGGAATCCTGCGGCAGCTTTTTGAGCTGGGGCTGATGGCGATTGAGGCGCCCATGGAACTGGGTGGCGCGGGGGCCTCCTTTTTTAGCGCGGTGCTTGCGGTCGAAGAAATCTCGCGTGTCGATCCGGCGGTCGCGGTGATTGTGGATGTGCAGAACACGCTGGCGGTGAATGCGGTTCTGCGCTGGGGCAATCCGGAGCAGAAGAGTCTGTGGATTCCGAAGATGGCGCAGAGTTCGGTTTGCGCCTACGCATTGAGCGAAGCTGGTTCCGGATCCGATGCGTTTTCACTGACGACGCAGGCGCGCGCCGACGGCAAGAATTTTGTCTTGAACGGACGCAAGCTCTGGATCTCCAATGCCCTGGAAGCGGACATGTTCCTGGTGTTCGCAAATGTGAATCCCGAAGCGGGCTATCGGGGGATCACGGCGTTTTTGGTGGAACGCGGCACGGCCGGATTCTCGATCGGGCACAAGGAAGACAAGATGGGCATTCGCGCGTCATCGACCTGCGAACTGCTCTTCGACGATTGCCGCGTGCCGGCGGAGAACGTGGTGGGCGAGGTTGGGAAGGGCTACAAGATTGCCATCGAAACGCTGAACGAAGGCCGGATCGGGATTGCCGCGCAGATGCTGGGCCTGGCGGAAGGCGCATGGTCGCTCGCGGTGAAGTACAGCAGGGAACGGAAGCAATTTGGAAAAGCCATTGCGGAATTTCAGGCAGTGCAGTTCCAGCTGGCGGAAATGGCGACCCAGATCGAAGCCGCGCGCAATCTGGTCTACAACGCAGCCCGCATGAAGGGCGCGGGGGTCCCGTTCGTGAAAGAAGCGGCGATGGCCAAGCTGTTCACGTCACGGGTGGCCGAAGAAGTTGCCAGCAAAGCTGTGGAGATTTACGGCGGCTACGGCTTCGTACGGGACTATCCGATGGAGAAGTTCTACCGCGATGCCAAGATTGGCTCGATCTATGAAGGCACGTCGAATATGCAGCTCGCGACGATTGGGAAAATCATTCTGCAGTAAAAGCATGGTGGGGCGTGGAGGAGGCGCAGTTCGATTATGTCGCCGAACGAATTCCAGGCAGCACTCTCATTCGATGAACCACCCGCAGGCCTCTCGATTCCGCTGACCGCGCTCTGGTGGGACGCCAAAGGAGACTGGACGCGCGCGCACGAACTGGTGGATGAGCTGGAGAGCACGGAGGGCATGGCGGTTCATGCGTATCTGCATCGGCGGGAGGGCTCGTTTTCGAACGCGGACTACTGGTACCTGCGCGCGGGCCGGCTGTATTATCGGGCGGCGCTGGAAGAAGAATGGCGGGTGCTGGTTGAAGGACTGCTGCAGCAGGGTCCGCCTTAATCCTGAACCTGATTACAGCGGGTAGCGTTCGGCGGCAATCACAGCTTCCGCGATCTCGCGGCCAATGGCGACGGTGTTGGTGGGATCGTGTTTCGACAGACGGCGGAAGATTGCCATCTGTGTACTGAGCATCTCGCCTTCTGCGATCGCGCCGAGAACCCGCTCGGCCGAATCACGGATGATGCGAAAAGAACGAGCGGCACTCAGCTGTGCCAGTTGAATCGCGATGTCGCTGCGGCCGTGGAATTTTTCGGCGCGCAGGATCGCCGATTCCATCACGAGAATTTCCATGAGGATGTCGGCCAGCGCGCCCATGATTTCCTGCTGATCCTGGAGGTTGGTCGGATACTTTTGACTCGCTGCCCCTGAGCAAAACAGACCCAGCTTTTTCGCACTGGCGAGCAGCGCTTTTTCGGAGCCCAGTGGCCCCGAAACTTCCTGGCGTGGAGAAGGACCGGCCATGACCTCATCCATGACTTTGCCGATAGCCGGCAGCAGCGGCAACCGTCCCTGCATAGCGCGTTTCAGCAGGAAGCCGGTGATGATGAGGCGATTGATTTCGTTGGTGCCTTCGAAGATGCGATTGATGCGGGCGTCGCGGTAATTGCGCTCGGCGGGATACTCCTCGACGTAGCCGTAGCCGCCGTAGATCTGAACGCACTGGTCGACAGCACGGTCGAGCATTTCAGAACACCAAACCTTCACAATGGAGCACTCGACGGCATACTCCTCGATGCGCTTCTGCACTTCGGCAGCGGACGCGTCGGGCGCCAACTGAGAAAGCGCCGCATCGATGGCGCCGACGACCCGATAGACCAGCGCTTCGCCGGCGAAGATGCCGGCTGCTGTGTCGGCGAGTTTTTCCTGAATGAGTCCGAACGAAGTGATGGGCTTACCGAAGGCTATGCGCTGTTTGCCGTAGCGCAGGCCGTTGCGGAGCGTGTTGCGCGCGCCGCCCAGGGTGGCCGCTCCTAATTTGTAACGGCCGACGTTGAGAATGTTGAAGGCGATGTGATGGCCTTTGCCGGCTTCTCCAAGGAGATTGTCGACAGGGATGGCGCAGTCGGAAAGCACCAGCGGGCAGGTGGAGGAACCGCGGATGCCGAGCTTGTGTTCCTCAGCTCCGATGGTGAGGCCGGGCGTATTGCGCTCCACGAGAAATGCGGAGAACTGCTCGCCATTAATTTTCGCGAAAACGATGAAGAGATCGGCAAAGCCGGCGTTGGAGATCCACATCTTCTCGCCGTTGAGGATGTATTGCTTGCCATCGGGCGAGAGGCGCGCCTGAGCGCGGATATTCATGGCGTCGGAGCCGGACGAGGATTCGGAGAGGGCGTAGGCGGCGATCCATTCGCCGGAGGCGAGCTTGGGAAGGTACTGTTCCTTTTGCGCCGGCGTGCCGTACCAGATGACGGGCAGCGTGCCAATGCCGGTATGAGCGCTGAAGCTGACCGAGAAGCTGGCGGAGACGGCGATGCGGTCGGAAACCAGCGCGGAGGTGACCTTGTCGAGCGCGAGGCCGCCGTATTGCTCGGGAACATCGACCGCCATGAGCCCCAGCTTGCCGGCTTCAAGGAGAAGCTCGCGCGTGACGGCGAAGTTTTTCGCCTCGATTTCCGGACTACGCGGCAGGATAGATTTCTCGGCGAACTCCGCGGTGGTGCGTGCGATCTCCTGCTGCTCTTCGGAGAAGTCTTCGGGCGTGAAGACGTCTTCGGGAGCGGCATTGGTGAGGAGGAAGTGGCCGCCGGGAATGATTTTCGGAAGGGTCGCTAGGACTCCCATACACTGCACCTCTTTCCCTTCGCCGGTTCCCACGTCCCGTCGATATTTTCGTAAATGAGCAAAGCGCCATTTCCACAGAGGCTGCCGCAATAAAAAGAATACGTAAATACCGCGAAATGGAGATCGTCCGAGAAATCGATTTCGGAAAGCGTGAGAATGCCAGACGCAAATCCCTGTCTCACTGCATCCTCGACCGGTTTTCCTTGCCGAATCAATTCACCGGGATCACTCTTTCTGATCACTTTGCGTTGCTTTTCTGGATCAACAAGGAGATAGCCGTGGGACGGGACGGCGTCAGCTGTCAGCAAATGAACAGATGTCCCGGTGCCCACGAGATCCATTCCTTTGAGGCAGCCCTTCTGGTCCATGTCGCTCGGGCTGAAGAGAATTGTTCGATCCGAAACATTAACTGCCCCTCCTGCCCCCGTGGAATAGGTGGTGAGAAAGGCGCGGTAAATCGTTTGGTCCTCTACAGTGAGCGGCTCGTTGCTCAATTGTTTCTGCTGTGCGAAACAGGAGCAAGCAAAAACGAGGCCAGCTATAAGTCCGGTGAATGGTTTCATCGCATTGCTCCTGATTTGCAAGAGTAGTACAAATTCCCGAGCTCAGTTGAGGCGTTCAAATATTCCCGCAGCCCCCATGCCGCCGCCGACACACATCGTGACCAGTCCATACCGTCCTTTGCGGCGCTCCAACTCTTGCAGGATCGTGGCGGTGAGCTTGGCGCCTGTGCACCCGAGGGGATGGCCGAGGGCGATGGCTCCGCCGTTGACGTTGGTCTTTGCAGGGTCGAGTCCGAGCTGGCGGATGACGGCGAGCGCCTGCGCGGCGAAGGCCTCGTTCAGCTCGATGACGTCCATCTGGTCGAGGGTGAGGCCGGCGAGCTTCAGCGCTTTGGGCACGGCGTAGAGGGGGCCCATGCCCATCTCTTCCGGATCGCAACCGGCGTACGCGAAGGCAACAAAGCGGGCGAGAGGCTGGATGCCGAGCTGTGCGGCGTGCTCCGCGGACATGACAACAGAGGCTGCGGCTCCGTCAGAAGTTTGCGAGGAGTTGCCGGCGGTGACGGTGCCTTTTGCGTGAAAGACGGGCGGAAGTTTGGCGAGAGCATCGTAAGTGGTGTCGGCGCGAGGGCCTTCGTCGACGCGGAATTCCGTCGTTGATGACTTTGGCTGGGTGCTTCCGTTGGGCGTGGTAATTGTCACCGTGACAGGCACAATTTCATCCTGAAACCTGCCGGTTTCAATGGCGGCGAGCGCTTTCTTGTGGCTTTCGAGAGAAAACCGATCGGAATCTTCGCGCGAGATGTTGTAGTGCTTTGCGACTCGCTCCGCAGTGAGCCCCATGGAGAGATAGGAGCCAGGATAATTTTCGACCAGCCAGGGATTGACAGCGACTTTATTGCCGCCCATGGGCACGAACGACATGGACTCCGCGCCACCGGCAACGATGGCGTCCGCGCCGCCTCCGCGAATGCGCTCGGCGGCAAGAGCAATGGCCTGCAGGCCCGAGGCGCAGTAGCGGTTGATGGTCATGGCGGCGGATTCCTTGGGAAGGCCAGCGCGAAAGGCTGCGACGCGCGCCAGGTTCAAGCCCTGCTCGGCCTCGGGCATGGCGCAGCCGAGGATGACGTCGTCGATTCCTTTGGGATCGAGTTGCGGAACCCTATCGAGCGCGCCGCGGATTGCGATGGCTCCAAGGTCGTCGGGGCGAGTGGTGCGCAGGGCTCCGCGCGGAGCTTTGCCGACGGCGGTGCGGACTGCGCTGACGATGACGGCTTCTCTCATAACAACTCCTAGTTGCGCAGTGGCCTGCCGGTCTTCAGTGTGTGCGCGATGCGTTCCTGCGTTTTGCGCTCGCCGCAGAGGGAAAGAAAGTGCTCGCGCTCCAGATCGAGCAGGTACTGCTCGCTGACCGGCGTGCCGGAGGTGATGTTGCCGCCGCACAAGATGGTCGCGAGATGGGTGGCGACGGTGACATCGTGGTCGCTCGCGTATTCACCCTGGCGCAGCGTGTAGACGCCGAGGCGCAGGGCAGCGAGGACGCTCTCGCCGGGCGCGGGAATATCCGTGATGGGCAGGGGCGGCCGATGGCCGGAGTCGGCGAGCGCCAGGGCTCGCGACTTGGCGTCGTACAGGACGCGGTCGCGATTCATTGTGATGCTGTCGGAGGGCCGGAGCAGGCGAAGCTCCCGAGCCTCAAAAGCGGACGTGGAGACTTTCGCGAGCGCGAGGTTCTCGAAGAGCGTGCGCATGGCATGATGCAACCCGACCGAATCGCTGCGAGAAGCTTTCGGTGCGGCCGCGGTGGCCATTTCAATCGCACGCAGGGTCATCTCCTTACAGCCGCCGCCGGCAGGAATGAGGCCGACGCCAGTTTCGACGAGGCCCATGTAGAGCTCGAGGTGCGGCTGGCGTGCTGCGCCGTGCAGTGTGACCTCGCAGCCGCCGCCGAGGGTGAGACCGAAGGGCGCGACGACGACCGGGCTCGGGCAGAATTTGATGGCCTGGGTCATCTCCTGGAAGGCGCGAATGTAGACGTTGATGTCGTCCCATTCCTCGTCCTGCGCGGCGAGAAGGAGCTGGACGAGATTCGCTCCAGCTGAGAAGTTGGCGGCGTCGTTAGTGATGACGAAGCCGCGAAACTGGCGGACGGCATCGCCGTCAGGACGGAGCGTTTGGCGGACGAAGCTGACGATGTCACCGCCGAGGGCGTTCATCTTGGTGTGGAACTCAATGCAGCCGATGCCATCTCCCACGTCGATGAGCGAAGCGCCAGGATTCTCGGCAACGACGCCGCCGGATCGCTTCGCGCGCGTGAGGGTGATGACAGCGGAAGCTGGTTCGACTGGCACGTATTCGCTGGAACGGGGATCGAAATACTCGGCACCGTTGTGGCGATACCAGGAGGAACCGCTCGCGAACAGAAGCTTCTCGAGAGATGGTGGAAGGCACCGGCCCTGCGCGCGTAACTTCGCTGCGGTTTCGGTGACGCCGGCGGCGTCCCACATCTCGAAGGGACCGAGTTCCCAGTTGAAGCCGGTGCGCATGGCACGATCGATGTCGGCGACGCTGTCGCTGATTTCGCCGATACGGTTGGCGGCGTAGAGCCAGAGGTCGGGCAGGATCTGCCAGTAGAACGCAGCGGCCTTGTCTTTCTCAGGGTTGGCACCGAGCAGCGTACGGATCCGTTCAGGCAGCGACTCGATTTGTTTCGCGAGGTCGAGGGCTGGGATTTTTGGTTTTTGGGCGGCACGATAGTCGAGGGTTGAGGGGTCGAGAACGAGGCGCTCATCGGCCTCGGCGCCTTTTTGCTTTTTGTAGAAGCCCTGGCCGGTTTTGTCGCCAAACCATTTGCGCTCGAGCATCTGCTCGAGGAAGGCGGGAAGCTGGATGTCGGAGCGCTCGTCCTTCGTATTGGCGGCGAAGTTGCGGACGACGCTGCCGAGCACGTCGAGGCCGACCATGTCGGCGAGCCGAAAGGTACCGGTTTTGGGCCAGCCAAGCGGGCGGCCCGTGAGCGCATCGACTTCTTCAATGCTGAGGCCTTGCTGCTGCATAACGCGGATGGTGTTGAGCAGGGCGAACGCGCCGATGCGGTTGGCGATGAAGTTGGGCCGATCGTTAGCGGGCACGACCGATTTGCCAAGATAGATTTCCGCGAAACGCGAGACGGCCGCGACTGCGCCGGGATCGCTTTCCGGCGTGGCGATGATTTCGAGCAGCTGCATATAGCGCGGCGGATTGAAGAAGTGCGTTCCGAACCAGCGACGGCGCAGGTCCGGTGGGAGAGCCTTCGCGATGTCAGCGATGGGAAGGCCGCTGGTATTGGTGGTGAAGATGGCGTCCGGGCGAATGTGGAGCGCGACGCGGGTGAGTAGACTGTGCTTGATCTCGAGGTTCTCGGCGACGGCTTCGATGATCCAGTCACAGTCTTTGAGTTTGGGCAGATCGTCGTCGAAATTGCCGGCCGTGATGCGGTCTGCGAAATCGGGAGAGGCGAGAGCCGCGGGCTTCGATTTCTTCAGACCTTCGAGGGCCTGGGTACCGAGACGATTGGGCTCGCCGGGCTGGGCCATGTCGAGAAGCAGCACGGGAAATCCGGCGTTGGCAATGTGCGCGGCGATGCGCGAGCCCATGGTTCCCGCGCCCAGCACGGCGATGCGGCGAATGGGCCACGCTGTTGCTTTTCCCGAAGCGGGCGATGCGGTTTCGACAGATGCTGTACTCATAAGAAGATTCTCTCAAGCGAAAAACTGTTAACCCAACACCCTAACCGATTCGGGGGTGTACGGATAATGACAATTCAACAACAAAACTGAGGCTGTCGTGCGACCGCTGGGGGCGTCCAAGCCACTGTGATTTTACGTATCGGCACATTCTTCCTGCTTTCGGTTCTGGTCCTGTCCGCCTCGCCACAGCGCGATCCACGCGGACACTACTCCGCGCCGGCAGATGGCCAGCCTTTATGCGCGTTGCGGGTGCGTATCACCGGGTTCCGCAACAACAACGGCACCGCGGGTGGCGTGGTGTTTCGATCGCCAGCAGGATGGCCGGACAATCGCGCCCAGGCCATTGTGCAGGGCGGCTTCCCTATCGCCAATCGTCAGGCGGAGCAGAATTTTCAGGTTCCGGCGGGGCGCTATAGCATCGTCGTCATACACGACGAGAATTCCAACATGAGGCTTGATCGAAACTTCTTCGGAATTCCGAAAGAAGGCTTCGGTTTCTCGAACAATCCGCGCGTCACATTGTCAGCGCCGTCGTTTCAGGCGGCAGCGGTCTCGGTGACTTGTCCTGCGACGCAGGTTGAGATCCACTTGATCTACAAGTAAGGCGAAAAGTTTTCGAGCAGGCTATGAAGCCGAAGCGATCAGGCCGCGGTGCCCGCGTCGGGACTGCTTGCGGGTGCGGCCGGCGCTTCTGCCGTTTTCGCGCCGGGATTCACAAGGTCGCGCAGCTCTTTGCTGGGCTTGAAGTACGGGACTTTCTTTGCCGGAACTTCAACCTTGGTGCCGGTTTTTGGATTGCGTCCAATGCGCGGCTTGCGCTGGCGAATGCGAAAACTGCCGAAGCCGCGAATTTCGATTTTGTCGCCGGAGCGAAGCGCTCCAATCACAGAATCGAAAATGGTTTCGACAATGGTTTCACTGTCGCGGCGCGTCAGGTCGCCCAGCTTGGTTACTTCTTCAACAAGGTCGGCTTTCGTCATGGTGGGGGTGACTCCGATTTGGGTTAGCCCTCTGTTAACCATAGTAGATGCAATCCGTTTAGCTTGCAAAGTCAACTATTTGCGGGATTTCGCCTTCCTCAGCCCTACCTCCAGAGGAAATAGAACCCGGGACGTCTTTCGAGGAGTTTGGTCGGCTGGTGGACGAGGTCGTCGGCATTCGAGATCAGGTCCCAGACGCCTTTGTGGTGGACCTCGGGCTTGACCACGCTGGGCTCGCCGGAGATGCCCACCGATTTGGCGGTATCGAGAAGCGCGTCGCGGAATCCGCCCTGTTTATCGATGAGCTGGAGCGGCAGGGCCTGCTGGCCGGTCCACACCTGGCCGGTAGCCATCGACCGAACCTTATCGGCGGGCAAGTGGCGTCCGTTGGCGACGTCGGTTACGAACTGGCCGTACATGTTATCGACCAGGCCCTGGAAGTAGGTGCGCTCTTCGGGGGTCATGGCGTGGGTCGGATCGCCGGCATCTTTCAGGGTCCCGGCATGGATGACTTCGGGCTTCATTTTGGCCCACGTCAACAGGTCGCCGTAGTTGGTCCACTCCATGATGACGCCGATGGAACCGACGACGCTGGCGTCGTTCGCGTAGATCTTATTAGCGCCCGAAGCGATGTAATAGGCGCCGCTGGCTCCCACGCTCTCAATGGAAACGACGATGGGCTTCTTCTTTTCGTCGCGGATTTTGAGGACCTGGTGGTAGATCTCCTGCGAAGGTGCCGCGGCTCCGCCGGGCGAATCGATGTGCAGGATGATGGCCTTGATGTCGCTGTCCTGGTCGTATTTGCGGAGCTGGTCGACGGTTGATTCGGCGGACAGGATCTCGCCGTCGATATCGATGACGCCGATGCTGTCGCCGACGGAGAATCCGTCGTCGGAGCCGCCGAAGGATCGGGCGGCGGAATAGATGAGTGCCGAGCAGGCGACGAGGAAGGCCAGAACGAGGCCGCCGGCAATGACGAACCACGGCCACAATTTGCGCCGAGGCGGGTTTGTATAGACAGGAGGCGGTGGTGGAGTGCCAGCGAGCGGTGTAAGTGGCTCTTCCATAAGGGCGAGTTTAGCACCTCGCATGAAAACGGCGGTTGGCGGGCCTACAGGAGAAAGTGTACAATCACAGGCGTATTCCCCGTCAGTCTGAACGTTTTTGCGACCGGAGTTGGTCGAAAGCTGTCCAAAGCAGAGTAGTTTGTTCGGATAACTGAAACGGTTGAGCAACAACGTGAACCCTCAATACAGCATCGTGATCCCGGCATACAACGAAAGCGCCCGCATCGGGCCTGCGCTGGGTGAAGTTCTGCGCACGCTCGACGAGAAGCACTGGAGCGCCGAGGTGCTGGTGGTGGACGATGGGTCGAGCGACTCGACCGCGGCGATCATTGAATCGTTCGCGGCCAAAGACTCGCGAGTGCGGCTGATCCGTAACGCCACCAATCGCGGCAAAGGATTCAGCGTACGCAACGGCATTTTGCATGCCAGCGGCAACGTGGTGATGTTTACCGACGCCGACCTTTCATCGCCGATGCCGGAAGCGGAGCTGTTGTTCGACGCGATCCGCGACGGTGCGGATGTGGCGATCGGGTCGCGGTGGCTCCAGACGAGCCGGCAGACGATTCATCAGCCGCTGTATCGGCAGTTTTTCGGGCGCTGCTTCAACGTGGTCACGCGGATGATCATGCGGCTGCCTTTCGCCGATACGCAGTGTGGATTCAAGGCGTTCCGGCGGAGCGCGGCGCAGACGATTTTTCAGCTGCAGCGCATCGAGCGCTGGGGCTTCGATCCGGAGATCCTGTTTATCGCGCTGAGGCGCGGCTATCGCATTCGGGAGGTCCCGGTGACGTGGGGCCACGATGAGCGGTCGCGGATCAGCTATCTGCGCGACGGAATCAAGATGCTCGAGGAGCTGATTTACGTGCGCTGGAACTCGCTGATCGGCGTTTACGGTCGCGAGGTCACGGATCTGGCCGCTGAACGGGGCTAAAGGGCTGTCATCGGTCTGGCGGGAATCCTCAATTTCATCCTGTCACCCTGTAAATCAGGACTACAAAGGGGGCTGAGGGCGGCCTAAAAAGGCCCTCGGAAAAAGCCCCAAAAGCCTGACCCCAAAAGCCTGACCCCAAAACCGGGGACGGCCAGGTTCCCCAACAGCAAGTGGCAATATCCTCCGCGCTACGAACTTCAATCTGAATCGACCGTCCGACTGGTCGGAAGTGATTCCAATGATCCGTTTCCGGAAAGCGCCTTGGCCGTGGGGGAACTCCGCCTCGGTCATATGAGCCCCCTGGACTTTCATAAGGCCTTGCGGCTTGTTTTGAATGACTTGCAGTGAGGTCGATTTGGGGACTGTGGCAAGTGATGGAGGCGAGGGCAGTTTGGCGCCGGAAAGGAATGCTGCATTCGCAGCTGCGAGTGCAGCATTGGTGTCCGCGAAGGAGCCAGATGATTGTGCGCGAGGCAGTTGGGGAGGGGGCGGGAATGCTGCACCTGGGGCGCGAATGCCGGTCTGATGACCTCGAATGCTGCACTCGCGGTCGTGAATGCTGCATTGGTGGCCGCGAAGGAGGCCAGATTTGGTCGCGCGGAGGTTGGGGGCGCCGTTGTGGCGGCGCTTGATCGAGCAGCGTTCACGAATCACGGACCTTCTCCTTCTCCGGCAGGCGGAAAATTCTTCTGGACATTCGAACGGTAACTTTGGGGGCAACAGCCCCGTTTATTTCGGGCGCGCGAAGGCACGACTGAAGTCGTGCCTTCACAGTTCGCAGCCAAGCAGACTTTTTCCGAAGGCCTTCCAGTCGTCGCCTGATACAAACGCCGGGCAAAGAAAAAGCCCGCGGCGGGCGGGCGGGTTTCGGATCGTTCCTCAACAGGGCGAAAATTATTTCTTTGCCCCTATTGTCAGAATACCAAGTCAGGGGAATAAACCCGCCAAATTTGTTGGCTGATTTTGGCGTGTAAGTCGTTGTAAGTCAGGGGTTATTACTTTGGGTTTTTCGTGTGGCTCTTGACAAATTTTCCACAGGGCGTCGGATTGTCCAGGGGAAGAGGGCGCAGGGGCTAAAGCACCGGGTCATCCCGGAGCAGCAACCGCCCGACTGAAGCCGGCCCCCTGTAAAGAAACCTCATCGGTTTCTGGCTCGGGGTGGGTAAATGAGGTGCTGCTCTCGAGGGGCAAGCCGCTTTCCCGAAATTGGCCTGGGCATTACTTCCAAGGGGGGAAACAGTCGATTCAGGTTGAAGTTCGTGACGCGGAGGATTTAGCTACTTGCTGTGGGGTGAACCTGGCCGCCGCCGGTTTTGGGGGTTAGGAGCGAGTCGTGCCCCATTACAAAGGTCATCGGTTTCTGGATGTGGACCGCTTTACGAAGCTCATCGATTTCTCGACAAGGCTCAGCGGATAACTGGGGCGTTGGGCTCTCCGGGCTCAGGCGCTTTCCCGAAATTGGCCTGGGCATTACTTCCGAGGGAGCGAACAGTTGATTCAGGTTGAAGTTCGTGACGCGAAGGATTTAGCTACTTGCTGTGGGGTGAACCTGGCCGCCGCCGGTTTTGGGGGTTTGGAGGGTTTTGGCGGTTCCTTTTTCGGGCTACTTGTGGCGCCTTAGGTCCCATATGCAGCTTGCTTCGCGGTGCGAAGCGATCGCTCCGAGTCGGCCGCGGTTGCGTTCTGCAAAGCGTCCATCTGGCAAATTCTTCGAGTGTGAAGTCGGGAACCTCATTGGCTTCAGGGCGAAGTTGAGGATTGGGCGACTGGCGTGGGCTCGGGTTGCGACGCGGGGTTGTGCCAGACTTCGCCGAGGGTTCGGTAGAGGTAAGAGGTACGGTCGGGCATGTCGATTTTGATCACTGGCTTAGGCTTGCGAGAGGCGAGGAGCCACCAGGCGATAGGCGCCTGATCGATGTCGTAGCCGGCGTCGTGGAGGAGCGTGAGGCTGACGCGGGCACTTTGATGTTCTTCTTTGCGGACAGCAATTAACTGGCTGGTACCGGCCCCGATGCCGACCAGGACGGCGGGGCCTCCGACGACGGGAAGGAACTGGCCCCAGGAGATCACGTTACCCGTTGCGATGGCAGTGTTGGCGATGCGCATCCGGTAGGTTTGTTTTTCGAGAACGCAGGCAATGGCGTCCGCGAGAACTGCGGCGAGTTGCGAATCGTTTTGCATGCGCTCGACGACCTGATGGGGCACAAGGACGATACCGCTGGGGAGAGTCAGGATGGCTGGCCAGTGTTTGCCGTCGGTGAGTTGAAAGCGGAAGTCGATCCGGCTGGGATCGGATGGAGCGAGGCGCTGCTGCCAGGACGGGATTAGCTTTTTACCGATGGCGGTGAGGCGGTCCTGGAGGGCTTTGTTGGGCCACGGGGGAATCTTTCTGGGATTGGGAGAAGCGCCGACTGCGATGGCGACAGGGTTCTGTTTTGCGGTGGGCGAGATGGCGGAGGGGTCGTAGTTGGTTTTCTCGCGCATGGCATCTTCGCGATCGGTGATGACGTTCTGAGAGAACTTAACGGATTGGGCGACGAAGACGCCGTCGGGGCGGCGTTTGGCTTCGTAGTTGACCCAGACGTTGGTCATGACGTCGGCGAGGGAGGCGATGGGGGGATTGAAGCCGATGGCGGTTTTCGCGTCGATGAGGATGGTGTAGCCGTCGGCGCGGAACTGGAGAGTGCCGGGGGCGGCGGCGCCGCTGACGGCATCGATGACGGCGACGCCGGAGATTTCGCCGAGGTGGTGAGACTTGAGGTCGATTCGGCTGGCGGCGATGGCATTAAGTTTTTTCTTTTCGTGGCCGTAGATGTCGAGGGCCTGGCCGGTGTAGGGATCGTCGGGGCAGCCGGGGCGCCAGGAATCGCCGGAGGGCAATTCTGTACGGGTGTCGGTGTTGCAGAGGATGCGGACGCCGTCGACATCGAAGTCGGAGGCGGAGGCGGCGCGGGTGACGTAGCCGGAAAGGATGGGGGTTGGCTGTTCTTCCTGCGAATACGCGGCGGCGGCGAGGCAGAGAAGGAGCAGGGAAGCAAGGGCCCGCATAGCGACGAATATAGATCGGGATGCGGGCTGAGGCGATGGCGAATTGGTGGGAACCGGTGACGGTGGTGCTGGAAAGGGGAAACTTCAGTGAGCAAGGCCGGAGGAGGGAGCGCCCGGCAGGATGTTGAGGGGGTGGGCTTCGGTGTTGAAGACGGTTTTGTGCAAATCGACGCGGTCGGGGTCGGCGAGAAGCAGGTAGAGGTATTTCATGGTTTCAGCGAAGAAGAAGCTTTCCATGTCGTCGCGCTGCGTCCTGGTTTCGACGCTGGAGAGGGCGGCGAAGGCGGAAGGGGTGCGGCACTCTTTGACGATGGAGTTGAAGAATGTGAGGCCCATCTGGCGATATCTGGGGTCGCGGGTGAAGTAGTAGAGGTAGTACGCCGATTCGATATTTTCGGGTCGTAATTCGTAACCGGGACTGAGATCTTTCATGTTGGTGTAGTCGATGAGCTCTGGTTCGATGCCGTAAGCGGTCCACATCCGGTAGTTCGAATCCTGGAGGCTGCGGGCGCGGTCGAGGTCGCCGGCGAGGGCGAGCTCGGCGGGAAAGAAGGCGGCGAGGGCTCCATACTGGGTGCCGGTGCGGGCGCCGGTGTTCATGTTGGCTTCGCCATACCAGAGGCTGGTGGTGCGGTCGGGATTTGTAACCGTATCGGCGACGTATTGGTTGAGGGCGGCGACGCTGTGGACCCACATGCGGTGGCAGTCCTCGTCGCCGAAGAGTTTCCAGGCTTTGAGCATGTATTCGTAAAAGGAATCGGAGCCGCCGTTGATGTTGGCGTCGGTGGCGCCCGGATCGGGTCCGGTCCACGCGCCGGTGCGAATGTTGATTTCTGAACCAAACAGGCCAATGGCGGAGCGGCGGTTATAGAGCGCGACCATGGCGCGCCTGGCTTTCTCGTAGTAGATGGGCTTGTGGGTGAGCTTGCTGAGGGTGCCGAACTCGAGGAGGAGGGTGCCAATCTCGGCCGGGTTGGTGTCTTCGCCGCGGACCGCGCCGGTTTTGAGGTTGACGTTGACGTACGGCATGCCGGTGGGCGATTCGAAGGCAGGGAGGAGGCGAGTGCCGAGGTCGTCGGCGAGGGCGAGGAGGCGCGGATCGCCGGTTAGCTCGTAGCTGCTTTGGAGAGCGCCGAGCAGGCGGATGGTGATTTCGAAATTTTTGACGTAGACGTCTTTGTCGAAGGAGAGCTGGGTATCGATGAGGTGGCGGGCTTCGTCGGCCTGGGGGGTGAGGCCCATGAGGATCATGGTGTCGAGGGCATCGACGGGGGTCATGAGGAGCGAAGTGCCGTACCAGTCGAAGGGCTGGTTGGAGATGGGGCGGAGCTCGTCGTGGCCCCAGGCGTACTGGTGGTAGCTGTTCCAGGCGTGGAGGAACCGGGCCCGGATCTGGGCGGCCATTTCGGCCTGAGAGGGCGGAGTCGGCGGCGGGGCAGTTTGAGCTGCGGGGGCGAGGAGGCGGGCGAGCAGGAGAACGGCGAGGGCGAAGAATTTCATGGTCTGAGGGAATGGTAGCGGAGGGGCGAAATTTGAGTTCAGCAGAGATGGGTTTTGGTTGACAATGTTTGTCACAGAAGGGAACTGCAGAGGGCCTGGCTATGCTTTGGGGATTGCGGATTGCGTTTGTTACGGTCTTTCTTGTATCGCCGTGCATTGCGCAGACGGGAACTGTGACGTTCTACTCGTATGGAGTTTCGGTAAAGAACGAAAAAGCGGGCATGATGCCGACGGTTCGGCCATTTTCCGGGTGGCTGTTTGATGGGCAGCAGAGGCTGGCGCACGCGCAGGACGACCATTTCGTGACGTTTCGTCTGCCAGCGGGGCAGCATTCGTTCACGGCCGCGTTGGATTCGAATAAGCCAGGCACAGAACCTGTTGTGGTGGACGTGAAGGACGGGGTGCACTCGTGCTTCCATTTGTATTCGAAGGTCGAACTGAACGACGCTCTGCTGTATGTGGGCCTTGCGGGCAGAGTGGAACCGGTGCCGTGCGGGGATGCAGCGGAGGGAGTGGGAAAGCTGAAGCCGCTGGAGGCGAAGCGAATCAACCCTGCGGTGCTGGCCGAAGTGGATGCGTCGGCAATGCCCGCCAGGAGCGATCCGAAAAGGCCGTGAGCAGGGAGCAGGAAGCAGAAAGAGGAACGTGGAAGGCCGGACGGCGTTTGCTAGCCCGTGCTCGCTTTGAGCATTTGCTCGGCGTGGCGGAGAGACGTTTCGGTCACCGTTGCGCCTGAAATCATGCGGGCGATTTCTTCGGCTCGCTCCGGCGAGGTGAGGAGGCGGATGGAGGTTTGGGTCCGCTTCTGTTTTTCCTGCTTCTCGATGAGGAAGTGCTGATCGGCGAAGGCGGCGATCTGCGGGAGGTGGGTGACGCAGAGGACCTGCTGGGCGCGGGAAAGCGCTTTGAGTTTCTGGCCGACGGCTTCGGCGGCACGGCCTCCGATGCCGATGTCGATTTCGTCGAACACCAGGGTGCGGGGCGTTTGGGTTTTGCGGGCGCGGCCTTTGCTGGCTCCTTCTTCGACGCTGACTTTGAGGGCGAGGAGGACGCGGGACATTTCGCCGCCGGAGGCGATCTGGTCGAGGGGCTGGAGAGGTTCGCCGGGATTGGTGGCGATGCGGCACTCGACGGTATCCCAGCCATGGGCGGTCCAGGCGGTTTGGTCTTCTGTCGGCGTGACGGCGATGGAGAAGCGGGCTTTCATGGCGAGGTCGTTGATCTGCGCTTCGGCGAGCTTCTCGAGTTTTTTGGCGGCGGCGGCGCGGTCGGTGGTGATGGCGCGAGCTGCGGTTTTGTAGGATGCGGCAGCTTTGGCGAGGTCGGCGCGGAGGGATTTCAGCGTCTCGTCACGGTTTTCGATTTCGGCGAGCTTGCGGGCAGCTTCTTCTCCGAAGGCGATGACGTCGGCGAGAGTTGAACCGTATTTGCGTTTGAGGCGGTCGAGGAGGGCGAGGCGATTTTCGATGTCGGCGAGGCGTTCGGGGCTGGCGTCGATTTGCTCGGCGTAGTCGCGGACGGTGGCGTTGACGTCTTCGACGACGGCGCGGGCGGAGGCAATTTGCCTGGCGGATTCGGCAAACTGCGCGTCGTAGCGGGCGAGCTCTTCGAGATGTTTTTGCGCGGCGCGGAGGGTGGACTCGGCTGAGGCGTCGTCGTCGTAGAGGACGTTGTTGACGGCGGTGGCGGCGGCGTGAAGTTTTTCGGAGTTGAGGAGGACGCGCTTCTCGGTTTCGAGGGCTTCGTCTTCGCCGGCTTCGGGGGCAGCGGATTGAATTTCTTTGGACTGGAAAGACCAGAGGTCGGCGAGGCGGAGCCGGTCCTGCTCGTCTTTTTCGAGGTCGTCGAGGCGTAGCTGGATGTCGCGCCAGCGGGTGAAGGCTTCGGAGGCGGCGTCGGTGGAGACGGCGCCGAAGCGGTCGAGGAGGGAGCGCTGCTGCGCGGGATCGAAGCCGGAGAGGGTTTCGGACTGGGCGTGGACGAGGGCGAGCTCGGGAGCGAGGGCGCGGAGAACGGCGACGGTAGCGGGCTGGTTGTTGACGTAGACACGGCCTTTGCCGTCGGCAAGAATCTCGCGGCGGAGGATGACTTCGTCCGCGTCGATATCGATGCCATTGGCTTCGAGGATGAGCTCGGCGCCGGGCGTGGATTCGAAGACGCAGGAGAGGACGGCTCGGTCGGCTCCATGGCGGATGACGCCGGTGGAGGCTTTCTGGCCCATGAGGAGGGCAAGGGCGTCGACGAGGATGGATTTGCCGGCGCCGGTTTCGCCGGTAAGGAGATTGAGGCCGGGGCCGAAGCCGGCGATGGCGTGATCGATGACGGCGTAATTTTCAGCTCGGAGTTCGAGCAGCATGGGATTTCAGGGTACAGGGTACAGGGTACAGGGAGCAGGAACGGCGAGCATTCAGCAGTCGACGTTCAGTAATCAGAAAAGCCAAAGATGGCCGGTCGGGCTGCGGGAGATAATTTGCATATGCAGGAACCGATACGGGTGGGAGTGGTGGGGTTTGGCCTGGCGGGACGGATTTTTCACACCGCTGTGATTCAGGCGACGCCGGGTCTGGAGCTGGCCTGCGTTGTGCAACGGAGCGGCGACGACGCGAAGAAGGAGTATCCCGAGGCGCATGTGGCGCGGTCGGTGGAGGAGATGCTGGGGGATACGGGAATCGAGCTGGTAGTAATCGCGACGCCCAGCTACTCGCATTTTGAGCTGGCGCAGCAGTGTTTGCGCGCGCAGAGGAACGTGGTGATCGACAAGCCGTTCACGCTGAAGTCAGAAGAGGCAGCGGAACTGATCAAAATGGCGCGAGAGCGGAAATTACTGCTGACGGCGTATCAGAATCGGCGATGGGACGGGGATTTCAAGACGGTGCGGCAGGTGATTACGGGAGGGGAACTGGGGCGGTTGGTGAGCTTCGAGTCTCACTTCGACCGGTTTCGCGTGCAGCCGCGGCGGGATGTATGGCGGGAGAGCGGAGGGCCGGGCGGAGGGACGCTGTTCGATCTGGGACCGCACCTCATCGATCAGGTGCTGACGTTGTTTGGGGCGCCGGAATCGATTTGGGCGAGCGTGCGGGTGGAGCGGGAAAACGCGGTGGTGGACGATGCGTGGGATATTTTCCTCGAGTATGCGCATGCGCCGAGGACAGTGGTGCTGCGGGCGACGCTGACTGCGTGCGCGGCGGGGCCGCGGTATCTGGTGCATGGGACGCGGGGTAGTTTTACGAAGTGGGGAGTGGATCCGCAGGAGGATCAGCTAAAGGCGGGGATGGGGTTCGATGCGCCGGGATTTGGCGAGGAGCCGGAGACGGCGTGGGGCGAGTTGAAGATTTGCGATGGGGGAAATCCTGAAACGAGGCGGGTGAAGACGGAGCGTGGGGATTATCGCGGGTTCTACGAAAATGTGCGGGACGCACTGCTGGGCAAGGCGGAGCTGGAGGTCAAGCCGGAGCAGGTGTGGCGAACGACACGGCTGATTGAGCTGGCGCGGGAGAGCAGCGGGCAGGGGCGGCGAGTGAAGGTGGAGTTCGGCGGGCAGCCGTGAGGAGCTAATGAGCCGGAGTAACGTCGGTTTTTGAGAAGTCTCTGCCCTTGAACAGGAGAGGCTCGCCGATAGTTTTGGCTAACGCATAAGCGAAGCAGTCGCCGAAGTTGAGGTGGGCGCCATGGCCACTCCCTTTGCCAAAATCGCGATAGGCGTCGCGTGCCAGGCGAGCCTGGGCTTCGGTAACCGGCTCGATGACAACGGCGCCCTCGCGGATGAAATCGTCGAAACGACGACTGTCGATCGGGTTGCGGCGGGCATCGACAACGATTGCGGTCTCGAGATAGTTAACTGCAGAAATGCGACGAGAATCGGCAGCTTCCATCATTTCGGCGAAGCGCGTGGCCTCAGGTTCCTTTCGCAGAATGGCGATGAGTGCTGAGGTATCCAGGATCATTTGGGAAGGCCTTTCTCGTCATACAGCAGGTCAGCGTGGTCCAGCGAACGGTATCGTTCCGGCAGATTTGCGGAATATTCGTCAGCAATCGCGAGCAGCCGCCGCGCCATACCCTTGCCTTTTCTCGCGCGCACGCGGTCGAGGCGCTCGCGGACCGATTCAGTGACTGCGGTTGTAATGCTCTCGCCGGTTAACCGGGCCAGTTCGGTGGCGAGTTTATGAGTGTGTTCATTTTTGATATTCAGGCTCATAGCTAAACCATTCTACCTTATTGTGGTGGAATTCTACCAGAAGGTCGAATCGCTATTCGTTGCGGAGGACGGCCATGGGGTCGGTTTGGGCGGCGCGGCGGGCGGGGATTAAGGCGGCGAGCAGGGCGGCGATGGCGAGCAGCGCGATGCTGATGGTAATGGCGGCAGGATCGGCGGCGCTGGTTTCGTAGAGCAGGCTTTGGACGTAGCGGGTGGCGGCGAAAGCGAGGATGAGGCCGGCGACGATGCCGCCGGCGACCGGGATCGCTGCCTGGCGGGCGACGAGGCGCATGAGCGTGGGCTTATCGCAGCCGAGGGCGATGCGTATCCCGAATTCCTGCTGGCGCAGGGAGACGGAGTAGGCGAGGACGCCGTAGATCCCGAGCAGAGCAAGAAGCAGAGCTGCAGCGCCGAAGCTTGAAAGAAGCATGGTCTGGAAGCGCTGGGTAGAGACCGAGTCCGCCACCTGCTGGTCGAGCGATTTGAGCAGGGGAATAGCGACTTCGGGATCGACGCTCCAGATAGCGCGACGCATGGAGGGAGCCAGTGCGGCAGCGGACTGGGGGCTGCGGACCAGCAGGGTGACGCGCCACCAGGGGCTTTGCCAGTAGGGGATGTAGATCATGGGCGCGGTGTGGTCGAGCTGATTGACGCGCGCATCGGCGACAACGCCGACAACTTTGAAGTCTGTTTTGTCGTTGAGGTGAAGGATGTGCCCGATGGGGTTGGTGTCGGGGAAGATGGTGCGGACGGCGTCCTGCGAGATGAGGATGTTGGTGGGGTGGTTCTTGTCGTCAGCGGTAAGGTCGCGGCCTGAGAGCAGCGGGATGCGGAGGGTCGAGACGTAGCCGGGGCTGATCCAGCGAATGTTGGCGGTAGGCTCGTGGCCGGCGGGCACGGGGTGGTCGGGGCGGGTGACATTGTCGATCCAGACATCGCCGGCCAGAGGCAGCTCGGAGACGGAAGCGACAGACTGCACACCGGGAATCTGGGCAAGGGCGGCGAGGGCGCGTTCGTTGAAGGCGGCGCGTGCAACGTCGGAATGTGGGAGGGAGTCGCCATACTTCGGCGCGTAGAGGAAAGCGCGAGCGAGGGTGACGTGGCTGGAATCGAAATCGCGATTCTGACCGAGCAGGGTGGAGAAGCTGCGAGCGAGCAGGCCGGTAACGATGAGGAGGGCGACGGTGCAGGCAACTTCAGTGGCGACGAGGAGATGACGGGTGCGGCGGCTCTCGCGCCCACTGGAGACTCGGGTGGTGCCGGTTTGCATCGCCGACTGGGGATCGACGCGCATGGAGCGGAGGGCGGGAAGAAGCCCGAAGAAGAGCGCGGTGAGGATGGAGAGCGCGGCGGCGGCGAGAAGAACCGGCCAGGAAACGTGGATGTCGTGGACGCGGGGCAGGCTCTGCGGTGCGGCGGCGATAAAGAGCTGAACGCCGGCGAAAGAAAGCAGGATGCCGAGCGTACCGCCGATGATAGCGAGGACGAGCGAATCAGCGAGGGCGGCGCCGACGAGGCGATTGCGGGCGGCACCGAGGGCAGCGCGAACGGCGAGCTCGCGTTCGCGGGAGACGGCCCGGGCGAGCTGCAGATTGGCGAGGTTGACGCAGCCGATGAGCAGGACCGCTCCAACAGCAGCGAGCAGAAGCCAGAGGGCGGTGCTGATCGGGCCAGCGATCTCCGTGATCATGGGAAAGACGAGGACCGTGGGATTAGTGGCGAGGTGATGGCCCCGGTTGAAGGCGGACTGCAGGGTGGTCAGCTCAGTCTGTGCCTGCTGGGCGGAGACGCCGGAGCGCAGGCGGCCGAGGACCATGAAGTTGTAGTCGCCCTCATCGTCGCGCTGATCGATGGAAAGGGCGAGGGGGTGGAAGAGCTCATAGGCGGGCGCGTTACTCTGCGAGACGCTGGAAGACATTTCACTGACGCGGGGAAAGGTGAACCCCCGGGGCAGGACGCCAATGACGGTTTCAGGCTGGCCGCCGTTGCGCAGGGTTTGGCCGATGGCGGCGGGATCGCCGTGGAAGTAGCGCTGCCAGGCGCTCCACGAGAGGACGACGACTTTGTTCTGGCCCTGGGTGGCTTCGATGGGGAGGAAGCCGCGGCCGAGGATGGGATGGACGCCGAGCACATCGAAGAAATTGGGCTCGACGCTGAGGCCGCTGACCAGCTCCGGATGATCGGTGCCGATGGAGATGCTGGAGCTGCTGTTGTTAAGGATCGAAAGCCCGGAAAAGCTTTTGGTGTTGCTCTGCCAGTTGAGGAAGTGGTTGGGATTATCGGGCAGAGGGCTGGATTCGAGGTCGGGCAGATACTCGTGCAGCATGACGAGTCGATCGGGACTGGCGAAGGCGAAGGGCTTGAGGAGAACCGAGTCGACGACGGAGAAGATGGCTGTGACGGCACCGATGCCGAGCGCGAGCGTGAGGATGGCGGTGAGCGCGAAGCCGGGCGATTTGCGAAGAGTGCGGGCGCTGAAGCGCAGGTCCTGCAGGAAGTTTTGCATGCGGCCTCTAAGGTGACGTCAGTGGGTTTGGAACCCGTGTGTGGCAGCGACGTGCGCAGCAGCAGAAGAACTGCGTTGAGAGAGCATACAGCGCGCATAGGCCGCGGTGAAGGGCTTTGTGATGACCGGGATTGGGGCGCGCGTCAGGGCTGGAAGACGAGGCGGCCTTCGTCCGGGGAGTTCCAGAGTTTTTCTACGTCGCGGAGCGGGGCGGTGGTGATTTTGATCTGGAATGGATTTTGGGCTGCTTCCTGAAGGGCGGCGCGGAGGGACGCGAAGAGCTTGTCCATGGAGACGCTGCCGAATCCGCTGCCGAGGAGTTCGAGGCCGGAGCTGCGGAGGGCGGCGGCGTCGAGGGAGATGTTGGGTCCGGCGCTGCTGCCGATCTGGATGTAGCGGAGGCGGCCGGCGCTGTGGTCGAGTCCTTTTTGAACGATGGCGGCCAGGAGGGCTTCGGCGGGAGGACCCCAGAGGTAGTCGAGAACGACGTCGATGTGGTTGGCGAGCTCGGTGCGGAAGGCTGCGACGAGTGCGTCGTGATCCTGCGAGAGCGATAGGGTGGCGTCGGCGCCGAGAGATTTGGTTTCTTCGAGGTTGTGCGGATTGCGGCCAGCGGCGACGACGCGCTTTGCGCCGAAGCGGCGGGCGATCTGAACGGCGAGCCGGCCGGCCGATCCGGTGGCGCCGAGGATGAGGACGCTTTCGCCGGCGACGAACCGGGCGCGGTGCTCCAGTGCAGCCCAGGCGGACATGGCGGGATTCATCATGGCGGCAACGGTGGCGTCGTCGAGAGCGTCGGGAATGGGGAAGCAGGTGGAGTTCCTGGTGATGGCGCGCTCGGCGAAGGTCCCGTAGGGTGGGCGCGATCCACCGAAGAAGATGCGGGCGCCATCCGGCTTACGGCCGACGCCGTCGACGCCGGGAATGAAGGGCAGTTGGCCGGTGCTGCCGTAGTGGGTCCCTTTGGCGAGGGCTTTGACGATGGGGTGAAGGCCGGCGGCGGTGACGTTGACGAGGATCTCATCGGCGGTGGGTACGGGGTCGGCGAAGGTGGTGTAGCGGGGCGGTTTCTCGTAGGACTCGATGACGGCGGCGTTCATAAGAGCTCTCCCTGGAACACTGTATTCGATTGGGCGGGGCGGCGGATGGAGTGGGCGCGCGCCAGAGGGAAACAGGCGCGCTGCCGGTTGAGTTTCCGGGCCGCCGCAGGTGGTAAGGTTCTGGCTACCAAAGGAGCGTAGACAGAATGGATGCGAAGGCGGCGGCGCGGGAGCGGTTTGAGTCGGATCGGGATCGATTGATTGAATTGAGTCATCGGATTCACGGTCATCCTGAGATCGGGTTTGAGGAAGAGAAGGGCTCGACGTGGCTGTGCGAGTCGCTGGACGCGGCGGGCTTCACGGTGGAGAAGGGGATCTGCGATCTGCCGACGGCATTTCGTGCGCGGGCGGGATCGGGTCCTTTGCATATTGCTATTTGCGCGGAGTACGACAGCCTGCCGGGGATTGGGCATGCGTGCGGGCACAACATCATCGCTGCGTCGGCGGTGGGCGCTGCGCTGGCTGCGGCGAAGGTGGCGGATGAAGTGGGGATGACGATCAGCGTGATCGGCACGCCGGCGGAAGAAGTGGGCAATGCGAGCGGGAAGATTCTGATGCTCGAGCGCGGCGGGTTCGATGGGGTTCACGCGTCGATGATGGTGCATCCGGCGCCGTTCGACATGGTGAAGGCGAAGATTATTGCGGCGTCGATGTTCGAGGTTTGCTGCACGGGGAAGGAGTCGCACGCGTCTGCGTTTCCGGAACTGGGCATAAACGCGGCGGATGCGCTGACGATTGCGCAGACGGCGCTGGGATTGTTGCGGCAGCATATCCGGTCGACGGATCGGATCCACGGCATTGTGACGGAGGGCGGTGTGGCGCCGAATGTAGTGCCGGCGCATACCAGGGCGAAGTACATCATCCGATCGGAGACGCTGGATCAGCTGGATGAATTGCGGCCGAAGGTCTACCGGTGCTTTGAGGCGGGAGGTTTGGCCACGGGCGCGAAGGTGGAGTTCAAAGGCGGCGATAAGCCATACGCCGAGATGCATCACGACAACGATATGGCGTTGTTTTATCGGGCCAACTCGGAGGCGCTGGGGCGGTCGTTTCCGAATCTGGGTGAGTGGGAAACGCGGCCGACGGGGTCGACGGATATGGGGAATGTGTCGCGGGCGATGCCATCGATTCATCCGATGGTCGGGATCAATTCATTGCCGGCGGTGAATCATCAGCCGGAATTTACTGCGCATTGCGTGACGGCGGATGCGGACAAGGCGCTGATCGATGGAGCGCTGGCGATGGCGTGGACATGCGTGGATATGGCGACGAACGCGGCGGTGCGGGAGCGGCTGATGGCGGCGCGGTAGGGGATTTGCGCGTTGCTGTGATGGTTAGGGCCGGTTTTCGCGGGGGTGGATGGAGTAGATGAGGCCGAGGTAGTCGTCGGTAAGGAGAAAGCTGTCGGGGCCGGTGCGGAGGATGCCACAGGGACGGCCGTGGACCGTTGGCCTGCCATGGTCGAGTGTGAGGAAGCCGGTGATGAAGGGCTGCGGACCGCGGTCGCGCGGGGTGAAGCGGACGACGCGGTAGCCGGTGCCGATGCGGGGATGGCTCGCTCCGTGAAGGGCGACGAGAAAAGTGTCGCTGAGATTGGGATCGCCGTGGGGGAAATATTCAAATCCAAGCGGGGAGCTGTGGGCGGCGAAGGTGGTGTACGCCGGAGGAACATTTTCGCAGGAGCTGAGGGGTGTGGGAGCGCGGCCGAGGGCGGCGTTGGGATCGGGTGCGAAGGCGTGTCCGCCGTCGGCGGTGAGATTGGTGCCTTGCGCGGCGACTCCGGTTTGCTTGCCATAGACGCTGTCGCCATGTGCTGATCCAGCCGGGACGGGGGCGATGGCCGCTGGATCATTGAGTGTGGGCAACGGGGTTGAATCGTGGACGGGCTTGCCGCTGGCGAAGTAGCAGGTGGGCCAGCCGTAGCTCAGCGGAGTTTTCGGGGCTGGGTCAACCGCGAAGAAGGTGTCCTGAGGGAGTTGGTCGCCGAGGTGGTCGTCGCCCATATTGGTGGCGTAGAGCGCATCGGCACTGAGTGCGGGGATGGCGTGGAGATCGACGGCGTTGCGCATGCCCTGGGCGACGAGTGCTGGATTGCGGCCGTCGGGATCGACGCTGACGATGGCGGCGCGAAGGACCTCGCGTTCCTGACAGTAATTGCAGGATGATCCGGCTGCGATGAAGACGCGCGCAGCGCCGTGGACTTGCGCGATGGCGACGGTGCGGGTGAGGTGCCATCCACCGTATTTGTAGTTGAGGCCGTAGTCGGGGAAGCGGATGAGGGTTTCGGGGGACGAGGATGGGGCGTTGTCACCGGCGTTGTATTTATAGCGGACCAGCTTGTCGGTGAGCGGGAGATAGAGCCAGCTCTGGTGGGTGGCGGGGTCGGTCCAGAAGGCCAGGTTGTTGGGATTGCGGAGGTGGTCGAGGTAGTGGGTGATGTGGGAGAAGGTGTGGGTTTGGGGGTTCCAGCCTTCGAGGATGAAGAGGGAGCCCTGGCGATTGTCGGCGAGGTCGTGCATGCCGGTAACGAAGATGCGGTTGTCGGGCGATCGGGCGAAGAAGCGGACGCGGCGGAGGCCGGTGGCGGCGATGTCGACGTCGAAGGCCGGCGGGAGCGAGAGGGTAATCGATCTACCTGGCGCGTAACGGAGGGTGTGCGGGGTTTGTGCGGTTGCGGAGATGAGCGCGGACACGGAGAGCAGGAGCGCGGACAGGGCGCGGGGGACAGCTTGCGACATGTGCCGAGGATAGACGGAGAAAAGGGTTGCGGCATGGAATGGGCGATTGCTATGCTGAGTCGGCCGATTCGCTTCGTCCTCCCTCGGTTCATCGGACCCACGGCACCCGATCGCCGGCATTCAATAGCGTCGGGCTGTGATCTAAAGGAGGATTCGACCCATGGCTCGCGCCATCCCTGTCATTGAAAGTCATCGATCCCCGTGGAGATCATTGCCCAGCGGATGCGTGGAGTTGTCGATCGCGCTGGTTCTGTTCTCGATAGCTCCAGGTTTGCGTCTTAGGGCGCAAACGGCCGTTCCACCGCGAGCTGCGGCAGCGGCTCCTGCACCCGCTCCGGCTGCGACGGGTACGCCGGCAGCTGCGCCGACGGTTGCGGAACTGAATGGAATGTTGACGACGGCGCGCGCCGACATCAAGGCGGGGAACGAGAAGGACGCGATTGATTTAATGGACAAGGCGACGACAGCGAGGCCGGATATTGCACTTTTATGGATCACTTACGGAGATGCCTGGACGAGCATGGGGTACGGCCTCGCACACGGTCCGAACCCGCTGATTGTGCAGGATTCGAAGGCTTTCATCGACATTGCGTACAGGAACGCGGCGGAGAAATATCAGAAAGCGTTGAGTCTGAATCCACCGGCGGCTACGGCTGGACCGGTGTATTGCGACCTGGGAAATGCGCAGGCCAATTTGGGTCAGACGCAGGATGCGGTCGACAGCTTTGAGAAGGCGGTGGCGGCGTCGCCGGAGAACGCGAAGTTGGCGTATTTCAATGAGACGGCTGCGTTGTTCAACGCTTACAAGGGAGGACAGGGGAACCTGGCGGCAGCTGTGGTTACGGCCGCGGACAAGGCGATCGCTGCCGATGCCGGCAACGCGGTGCTTTATTACATGAAGTTGAAGGGGCTGGCGGCGACGGGGACGACGGCGAACTCGCCGAACCGGGCGGCCATGGTCGAGGCGGGGAATCATTATCTGGAACTGGCTCCCACCGGGCCTTTTGCCGGCGAGGTGAAGGGAATCCTGGCGGGTGGTTCGGGCGCAGCGCCCCGGCGGTGAGACCGCGCGGCGGTGCGGATGTGGGGGAGAACCGCGCACGTGGAATTTGCATCGGGGCGGCGGGTATGGTATCAAAAGATCAGTTCATGTTTGCTCCACAAGAGCGAGCCTGAATTTCATGCAGAGTGGCTGAGGGACGGGCCCTGTGACGCCACGACAACCGGCCTGAGCAATTCAGGACATCGGTGTCAACTCTCGCTCGCCGTGAGGCGGGGAACATGAGATTCGGGGTGCAGGCTGTATCGCATCTCGCGCAATCCCAGGTAGTGCCAGAAGTAGCGAAGTCGTCACGCGTGCCCGTAGCTGTTTTTGAGCAAGACCAGGGTAACCGAGTCCTGTTGGGTTTCTTCAGTGTCGCCGCTTGCTGTTGGTCGCGTCGACTTGAATATGTCACTTCGGGACACACCCTACCCTGATCTTGCTGGCTCGACGCCGCTCTCCATCTGCGAGGGCTGAATGGCTATTGCTTACGAATTGCGTTGCCGGGAATGCGGAAAGCGGTACGAGAACGCTCCGCTGTCGATTTGTGACGAATGTTTTTCTCCGCTGGAAGTCGTGGTCGATCTGGACCAGGCGCGGCGGACGGTAACGCGCGCGTCGATCGCGCAGGGGCCTTCGAGCATGTGGCGCTACCAGGGGCTGCTGCCGGTCGCTGAAGACTACACGCCGACGACACCGGCAGGATGGACACCGCTGGTGCGCGCGCCGCGGCTGGCCGAGCGCATTGGGGCAACGAATCTCTGGATCAAAAATGATGCGGTGTGCATGCCTACGCTGAGCTTTAAGGATCGCGTGGTAGCGGTGGCGCTGGCGAATGCGAAGACGTTCGGGTTCGACACGGTCGGCTGCTCGTCGACGGGAAACCTTGCGAACGCAGTAGCGGCACAGGCGGCGCGGCTGGGGCTGAAGACGTACATTCTGGTGCCGTCGGATCTGGAAGCGGCGAAGATTCTGAACACACAGGTGTACGGTGCGACGCTGGTGCGCATCGATGGCAACTACGACCATGTGAACCGGCTGTGCTCGCAGATTGCGGACCGGTACAGCTGGGGATTCGTGAATGTGAACCTGCGGCCGTATTACGCGGAAGGATCGAAGACGGTGGGGTTCGAAATTGCGGAACAACTGGGCTGGCGGCTGCCGGACAACGTGGTGGTGCCGATGGCCGGTGGGTCGTTGATCACGAAAATCCGCAAGGGCTTTAAGGAACTGGTGGCGCTGGGTCTGGTGGAAGACAAGCCGGTGCGGTTCTTTGGAGCGCAAGCGACGGGATGCTCGCCGATTGCCGTGGCAGTGAAGACGGGCGCGGATCATATCGAGCCGCAGCGGCCCGCGACGATTGCGCGATCGCTGGCGATTGGGAATCCTGCGGATGGCATTTACGCGACGCGCGCGATTCGTGAGAGCGGCGGATGGGCCGAGGATGTGTCGGACGTGGAGATTGTCTCGGCGATCCAGGAGCTTGCGGAGACCGAAGGAATTTTTACGGAGACGGCGGGCGGCGTGACGACAGCGGTGACGGCGCGGCTGTATGCGCACGGAAGAATCAGTCCGGACGAGCTGACGGTGAGCTGCATTACCGGCAACGGGCTGAAGACGACGGATGTGCTCCAAGGCGCGTACGAACAGCATGCGGCGATTCGCCCGCGGCTGGGGGATTTTGAGGAGTATCTGGCGGAACGGAACGAAAGCGAGAACCGGGAGAGCGAAGTGGAGCGGGGAGGAGCATATGTCAGTTAGGGTTTTGCTGCCGAATGCGTTTCAGAAGCACACGAATGGCGCGCGGGAGATTCAGTCGAGCGCAGGGAATCTGCCGGCGCTGATCACGGAGATCGAGACGACCTTTCCGGCGCTGAAGACACATCTGCGGGATGAGTCGGGGCAGGTGCGGAAGTTCATCAATTTTTACGTGAACGAGGAAGACATACGCTTTCTGGGGAACGAGACGTATGCATTTAAGGATGGGGATGAGGTTTTAGTCATTCCCTCCATAGCCGGCGGGTGCTGCGAACCAGAAAATCTGCAGCTCGGATTGGATTGCGCGAAGCGCTTCCGCCCGTACGGCCAGTACTGTTGTTCGTATTGCGGGCAGGAAGAGTGCCGCTGCGGGGACTAGCCGCGCAGGCGGTGCGCTTCGCGGCCGTCTGATCGTTCACCGCGCGTGCTGAATACCGACATCACGGATGGCCGCCGCTTTCGATGATCACTTGAAGGGCCGCTGGGTTGATGAGCATTTTAAAGTGGAACTTCTCTCCCCAGCTGACCGGCGTTACGTTGCGGAATTCGTGCAGGCCTTCGAGGCCAGAACCGAATTTTTGATCCTCCAGATAACCGGGGTGAAGTTGCTTGCGCAGGGACGCGCGGGCGTTGGGGTTGGCGCCGTGGTCGAGCAACAGGCGGGTGAAGGGCGCTTCCGGCGTGCGGCCGCGATGGTTCATCCAGAAATTGGGTTGTGAGACGACGGTGGAGAACAGGGCGGTATGTCCGCCGAAACCGTCGACGTCGATAGCGGCGGGCTGATCGACGTTCATGCCGTGATCGAGGAGCCAGCGCGCAATTTCCATCTCGTCGTAGTCGACGGCCATGTGCAGCAGAGTGGCGCCGGCGAGCGGCGTGCCGTGTGTGGCCTGCACTTCATCGTGACAACCGAGTTCGTGTGGATAGATTTCCTCGAAGGCGAAGGTGCGCCGGAGGAGGTTTGCGTCGCGGCGGAGGTGGTCTTCGAGCAGATCAATGCGGCCGCGGTGGAGTGCCATGGTGGGCGTATCGGGAAATGCGAATCCATGCTCGGCATAGAGCTCGAGGATGCGGTGTTTGGCGGGGGGAGTGCGGCTGTCGGTTTCGAGGACGACGTCGACGGGAGCGATGCGGTTGCCGTGATCGTCGTAGAGGCGCGCACCGAGGTCGAGCAGCAGTTCCGTGCCAGGGACGTTGAGCGTATAGGCGGGGCCGTTGAGCGAGCCGTCGGCAGGGCGAGGGCTGCCCATCATGGTGTGGAGGCGGCGCGCGGTTTCGATCTGGCCCTGGAGGCAAGCGCGGCCGAAAGCTTGCTCAAAGTCGGTGGCGCCAAGGCCGCGGAGCATTTCGATGACGGCATCGTGCCCGAGGTTCGCGGCGTAGGAGAGGGGTGGGCCCCAGTTGCCTTTCACGCCGCGCGCGTCCTCGACGAGGAGGCGCGGGTCGCGGAGGATGAGAGTGCGTACGGCGTCGAGGTCACCGCGCCAGAGGGCGTCGGTCATGTGGCAGGCGGTGACGAGTCGCGGCCAGCTGGCGAGGCCATAGCTGCGGGCGAGGACGAGCTGCGCGTCGGCGAGGCGGGCCGATGCGGGGTCGATGGGGTTGGGGTGGTGCTCGCGGAGATCAGCAACGGCTTCCGAATCGCTGCTACGGAGGGCGTGCAGCAGATCTTTGGCCTGGTGGCGGAGTTGAATGAGGTTGGGGCGAACGGGAAAGTGGCGGTGGGACATGACGAGCCTCCTCGATGGTGATGCCCGTGGTCCGCGGTGCGGGCGAAGGAGGTTCGCGTGGAACCTGAATTGGTGTGCTGCGCAGGTGGACTCGGTCCTGTCCGCGGACGGGTGGCGCCCTGTGCGCCGCAGACAGTGTATCGCGGGACTCGCGTTCGGGAATTCCTGAGAATACAAAGCTATGGCGAAATTTGGACTGTTGTCGGCGGGAATGAAAGCTGCGTCGCAATCGGAGCGGCAGTGGGGAGACAAGCGGATGAAGGACGAGGCGTGCGGTTTCCCGAAACGGGTTTTGACGGTACTTCGGGAGGAAAGCACGATCATTTATCTCGACAATCGGGACGGGGGAAGCGCTAGCTTCTTGCTATGGGGTGAACCTGGCCGTCCAGCAGGGGGGTGGTTGGGATTTTCTGTCGGGGGATTGGGCGTCGGGGGATTGGGCGTCGGGGCAGAAAATCCTGGCTGCACGGTTCATCTGCGGCTGTTCAAAGCTGGCGGGTACCTGGGAGGCAATCAGCGGATCAGGTTGTGGGGTGAACCTGGCCGTCCAGCAGGGGGTGGTTGGGATTTTCTGTCGGGGGTGTCGGCTGTAGGGCGCATGCGCGGCATTCCCGGGCATGCGCGTGTCCGGAGACTCGCGTCTCCAAACTCGCGTCTGGAGGCTCGTGTTCGCGGTCCGCTTGGCGGATCAGGCCTGGTCGGAGGGGTAGTCGCGATTGAAGGGGAAGACGAGCTGCTCGACCGAGGCGATGTTGTTGCCGTTGAGGCTGGCGGGATGGAAGCGCCAGGACTTTACGGTTTTCATGACGAGGTCGTCGAGACTGTTGCCGATGCCCTGAACGAGCTTTTCGTCGGTGACGTCGCCCTGTGCGCTGATGGTGACGTCGACGATGATTTTCTGCTCGGCGGGGGGGAGCACAGAACGGTCGGAGACGGCGGGACGAGGGAAGAAAGTGGGGAAGGCGGGTTCAGCGTCGTTCGTACCGGAGCCGTTGCCGATCATCTGCTGCGGTTGTTTCGAAGGAGTGCCTGCCTGGGCCAGGTTATTTTGCGCAGCGAGTTTGGGGTGTTGCGGGGCGCGGGGCTGATGCAGGCGAACAGGGTTCTCGATCAGCGTCTCTTTGGGGAGGGGGATGGGCGAGGGGATGGATGGTTTGGTGTGGGCGGCATCGGGCGTGGAATCGCTGACGCCAGTGCTGCCGGTCCAGTAAAGGGCGGCGGTGCAGCAGCGGCTTTGGCGGTAGATGGGGCGGACTTTTCCGAAGTGGAGCGTAAAGAGAAACGCGATGAGGAGGACGGCGGCGTGGGAGGACACCGAAAGCAGGACGCCGGCGTGGCGGCGCTGGTGGATGCGATCTGAGGAGAAGATCATGCGCGGGCCTCACAAACCCTTGCCGTTGCGCTGCGGTTGATTGGTCCTTCGACGGTCCCGTTAGTAATATGTTACCTGCCCGGGGAAATTCGGGGGGAGTGGATGGCGATGGGGTGGGCAGAGACGTTCCACTGCGACGTTTGCAATAAAGAGAAAAAAGAGTCGACGGACTGGTGGCTGGCGTGGACTGAGACGCTGTCTCCAGCGGAAGGCGAGCCGCTACAGCCGGTGATCAAAGTGACGCCGTGGCATGGATTTCTGTCGCACTCGGCGGAAGTTCGGCACCTGTGTGGTGCGCGGTGCGTACACACCCTTACGGATCGGTGGATGGCGGAGCGGGACTAGTGGACTGTCGCGGAGAAAGCGTTACTGCGGAAGCAGGCGACAGCAGGATTTGAACGCATCAGGACCCTCCCTCAGGGGCTGAAGCCGCTCTCAATTGGAGCCCCTTGTGGCACGGCTGAAGCCGTGCCCTTTCAAAAACGAACCCGCCCCGGAGTGCTGGTACGTTCTCTCTGCGACAGGCCACTAACCATGGCGTAAGGCCGGGGTGGCCTCCGGCTGGTCCGGTAGGCGGAATGAAGATTCAAAGCTATTGAAGGCCGCGCAGGCCGGCCAATCGCGTGGTTTCGAGCTCTCCCCGGTAGAACATATTGAAAGTGTCGAAGGGGATCAGGCGCTTCCCATCAGGATGGGCGATGTGGATGCAGCTTTTCTTGACGCTGCGGACATCGAACGCTTCAGCGTCGATGAATTGCACAATCAGAACGCGAAAGAGGTTCTCGTAACCCAGGTTGGTTGGGATCAGGACCTTGGGCAGACAGCACAATAGCTCACGCAGCGTGGATGCCTGGGACGAGGGTGAGTGGTTTGTGGCGAAGAGCTTGAAGAGATGGTCGCGCAAGACCGCCTCCTTCTCGAAAACGATCGTATTTCGCGCCCCGTCGATCAGAACCTCCGGAGGAACCATGCCGGTCAGGGGCACGGTCTTCGAGTCGATCTTGAGCGCGTAGGCCATGGCCAGTGAGTCTGGATGGCACGGCACTGGAATCAGGTCTTCCGGCCGGAAGACGCTGGTTTGCTCAAGGATACGGCGCCGCACCTCAGTCAAAGTGAGTCGATGCTCGGCGGGCAGGAAGCCCTGCACGCGCCCCGCCTGCTGCACCGGCTGTATGGTTACGCCACGCACCGCAGGTTGTTCGAGAGCAAAATCAATGATCGCGCCGAGTTCGCCGTCATTGACGCCGCGTTCTGCAGTGACCACCAGAGTTGTCGAGATGCCGAGGGTATTCAGGCGATCGAGCGCTCTTTGGCGTACGCTGCGCAGGTCAGCGCCGCGCAACTGCATGAGGGGCTCGCGTCGGAGCGAATCGAACTGAAGATAGATTTCGAATTGCGGCATGTAATCCGCCAGACGCTTAGCGAACTCCTCATCGTGCGCGATGCGAATACCGTTGGTGTTCACCATCAGGTGGCGGAAAAATGGTATATCCAGTTACATAGGCCAGGGTTTCGAAGGCGGGATGCCACGCCGGATGCGAACCGATCGAAAGCATTTGGGCTGAGTTTACCGCAGAGGTGCGAAGCGGAGAGGTGATGTTGCCGGCGCTGCGCGAAGGGAGGCTTCAGAGCCGGACAGCAGGTTTCGAGAGGAAATGCCGGATCGCAGTTCGAATTATGCGGGCAAGATGCGAGCCCAAAATGGGCGAATGCGGTACTCCGGTAATGATGCGAGGACCGGATTATGTTGAGGTGCGCGTGTCATGGGAGCTAGCTTCTTGCTATGGGGTGAACCTGGCCGGCCAAAATGGGGTTTGGGTGCGGGTGGTGGAGGTGACGGTACCCTGGGGCACTTCCTGACGCTTTGTGACCCGGTGCTGAGTCTTCGGTCGGGGCGCGAAGCTGTCGTCGGGCGGATAGCCTGACGGTCGAAAACGGTCAGATGTCAGAGCACTCTTCGGAAAACGTCGGGATTTCTGAGGACCTTTCAGATATAGACTTCTGATCACGGTTTTCATGTCAGAGGGTCGTATGCGCGGTCGGCTCTTGTTGCTCCCGGTTCTGGTTTTCGCGTCGGCCTCGATCCTGGCCCAATCGGAGACCGCAACTCCGGCCGTGGCACCGCGCGCTCCCACGTTTACGATCGCCGACGTCCATCCCAGTCCCTGGATCGTCTATCGCAATATGAGTGGCGGCACGCTGCACGGCGACCGCTACACTTTGCGCCAGGCGACGCTGCTCGATCTCATCTCGAACGCGTGGTCCCTCGATCGAAAGACGATTCAGGGAGGGCCTTCGTGGCTGACGTTCGACCGCTTTGAGATCGTCGCGCAGGCTCCACGCGGAACATCTCCGGCGACGCTGAAACTGATGCTGCGCTCCCTGCTGATCCAGCGATTCGGGCTTGTCACGCATAACGGCATCGCGCCGATGCCGGTCTGGATGCTGACTGCCGTGAAGCCGAAACTGGTCGAGGTTCCGAGCGGTACACCGGAATGCGCACCCACGACGCCGTCGGCCAGCAGCACCCCAATGTACGCGGCTGCATGTCACAGTATGCCGATGGACGAGTTCGCCCCGATCCTGCAGCTGTTCCCCGGCAACTACCTGGACAACCAACCCGTGGAGGACGCGACGGGCCTCAAAGGTAAGTACGACTTCGAGTTTCAGTGGAGCCCGCGCGCCGAGCTCGCCCGGGCTGGTTCCGACGGTGTCTCGATTTTCGATGCGCTGGCGAAGCTCGGGCTCAGGCTCGATCTCAAGACCGATCTGCGTCCCGGTCTCATCGTCGACAAGGTGAGCGAAACGCCGACGCCCAACGCGCCCGGGATCGAAAAGGCGCTCCCGCCGGAGCCGCCAGTGCAGTTCGAGGTTGCGGTCATCAAGCCCGCCAGGCCCGGTGAGGAGACTGTTACAGCTATTGGCGGCGAGGGTCTCTGGGTCTTAGCCAACACTGTTAAGGAACTCATCCAGCTTGCGTGGAACCTCAACATCGACGACGACGAGGCTGTCGCCGGTCTTCCTTCGTGGGCCGCCTCCGACCGTTACGACATGAAGGCAAAAGCTCCGACCGACGAGTTGGTCCGGTCGGTCACCGGCCACCGGGAGGTCGAAGACGAACAGGCTCGGCAGATGCTGCAGGCGCTGCTGATCGAGCGCTTCGGCATGGAGGCGCACATCGAAGAGCGGCCTGTCACCGCTTACAACCTGGAATTGGCCGGTCTGAAAGTCGATCCTAAGCTGAAGGTCGCCGATCCTGCTGAGCGCACCGAATGCGGCCAAGGCCCGAGCCCAGGACAAAAAGAGACGCGCTCTGTTGCCCCGGCGCTCGATCGCGAGTTCCATTGCCAGAACATCACCCTCAGCGAATTCGGCGGCGAATTGTCTGACTATGCGTCCGACTATGTCAGATCACCGGTGCTTGATGACACTGGTCTCAAGGGACGCTATGACATCACTCTCAGCTTCAGCGATCCGGATTCAGCAGAGCCGGGAGCGGGAGACAGCCCTTCGGCCGGCAGCGCGCCGAATGCGCCCAGCGATCCGAGCGGAGCCATGTCTCTCTATGACGCTGTGCGCCGCCAGCTTGGCCTGCGGCTCGAGAAGGTTCGCCGTCCAGGCGCGGTGCTGGTGATTGACCACATCAATCGGCAGCCTTCGGATAACTGACAATGCGGTGAATGGATCGGCACTCGCGGTTTCGCGGCGCTCATCTGTGCGAAGGTCCACTGTTCGTTAGTTGGCGTAGATACGGACGTAGTCGACGAGCATGGGGCCGGGGAAGGTGGTGAATGCATTGGGCGGGCCGGGCCAGTCGCCGCCGACGGCGAGATTGAGGATGATGAACATCGGTCCCTGATCGAAGGGCCAGGTGCCGTTGAAGTTGCTGGTGTTGAAGGTGGCGTAGATGTTCGTGGGGTCGTCTACGTAGAACTGGACCTGACCTTTACTCCAGATCATGCCGTAGGTGTGCCAGGCGGCGGCGGAGAAGGCGGAGGGATTGTACTGCTGCGTGCCATCGGCGTGATTGCTGCTGGTGCCCCCGTGAACGGAGCCGGCGATCCAGTCATAACCGGCGGGCGTTCCACCGGCGGAGAAGGGCGGATTGGCGCCATCGATGTGTTCCATGATGTCGGCTTCGCCGCAGGCTGGCCAGGAGATTGTCGTGATGTTGTTGCCGAGGAGCCAGAAAGCGGGCCACATGCCCTGGGATTCCGGCAGCATCATCTTGGCCTCGATGCGGCCGTACTGAAAGCTGAAGAGTCCAGCGGATTTGAGACGCGCCGAAGTGTAGACGGTGCCGCTGGGGTTTTCCGCAACGATGTGCAGATAGCCGTCGGTTCCGGTATAGGCGTTGGGATTGATGGGATTGCAGGAGTTCGCGGAGGCGCCCCAGGCGCAATAGGTTTCGAGTTCGTTATTGCCGCAGCAGTCGGTGCCGGTGTCGTAGGTCCAGGTGGTGGGGTTGGGTTGGGCGTTGGCAGTGCCGGAGTTGGCGAATTCGTCGCTCCACACGAGGGTGCCGGAGGCGATGTTGGGCGCGAAGGCCTGGGTGGCGACGGAGCTGGCGAGCAGCGGTGGTGCGGTGGCAAGCGCGTTGACGGTGAGGTTGGAGGCGACGAGGAAGGGCGCGAAGTATTGGGTCGATGAGGTGGTGGGCGCGGAGCCGTCGATGGTGTAGTAGATGGTTGCGCCGGACGTCGAATCGGCGAGGGTGACGATGACGGCGCTGTTTTGCGCGCCGGTCGTGGCGATGGTGGGCTTCGCGGTTGCCTGATTGGGCGGGGGCGTGGTTCCGCTGCTGCTGGAACCGCCGCCGCAGCCGGCGACGGTGGCGGCACCGATGGCGATCCACAATGCGCAACAGGAGAGGGTGGCGGAAAGAAGTCTGGCTGCAGTTTTGAAGGGTAAGGATCGAGTCAGCGATACAGTTTTCACGGTCGTCTCCTGGGCCCACGGCGGGAGCGTGCGGGGTTGAACTCGTCCACCACTGTACTGCGGTGCGGATGGCGGTGAAAGAGGAAACATACGGGGCCGGATGCCTCTGGTAAGCTGGCGCAATGCCCAGCCCTTTCCGGAGCCTGAGCTCGTCGCAGCGACACGCGTTTGCTGCGTGTTTTCTGGGATGGTCGCTCGACGCGTTCGATTTTTTCATTCTGGTTTTCTGCGTTTCGGCGGTGGCGGCGGATTTCCGCGTGGCGCGGACTGAAGTGGCGGCGGCAATTTCGATTACGCTGGCGCTGCGGCCGGTGGGCGCATTTGTGTTTGGCGTGATGGCGGACCGGTTTGGGCGGCGGCCGACGCTGATGTTCAACATTGCCTGCTATTCACTGCTGGAGCTGGCGTGCGCGTTTGCCGGCTCGATGCACGAGCTGTTTATTCTGCGCGCGCTGTTCGGGATCGCGATGGGCGGGGAGTGGGGAGTGGGCGCGGCGCTGGCGTTTGAGACGCTGCCGAAGGAGAATCGCGGATTCTTTTCCGGGCTGCTGCAGGAGGGATACGCGGTTGGGTATCTGGTAGCTGCCGCGGCGTACGCGCTGCTGTTTCCATGGTTCTCGCACTTTAGCTGGCACGGGCATGCTTTTGGATGGCGCGGAATGTTTCTGGTGGGCGCGGCTCCGGCGCTGCTGGTGTTTTATATCGGCGGCAAGGTAAAGGAGTCGCCGACGTGGAAAGAAGGGCGGTCGCTCGAAACGAGGACGCTGCCGGAAATGGGACTGCGGAAGGGGCTGCTGCAGTATGCGGGGACGTTTTTGTTTCTGGTGCTGCTGATGACGGGGTTCAATGCGTTTTCGCACGGGACGCAGGATTTGTATCCGACGTTTTTACAGAAGGATCATGGGTTCTCGGCACAGCTGACGGGCGGGATTGCAATTCTGTACAACATTGGCGCATTGGCGGGCGGGATGATGTTCGGAACGTTCTCGGAGGGAATCGGGCGGAAGAAGGCGATTATTGTGGCGGCGCTGCTGGCGCTGCCGGCGATCCCGCTGTATGCGCTGTCGCACTCGGTGTGGATGCTGGCCGCGGGCGCGTTTGTGATGCAGTTTATGGTGCAGGGTGCGTGGGGCGTGGTGCCGGCGTGGCTGACCGAGTTGTCGCCGGGACCGGTGCGGGCGACGTTTCCGGGGCTGGCGTATCAGCTGGGAAATTTCATTGCATCGTGGAACGCGGTGATCCAGACGAAGGCGGCGGAGCGGTGGGGGTTGGGTATGGTATTGGCGGTGACGGTGGCGATTGTGGCCTGCTATGTGGCGCTGGTTGCGAGTTTTGGGCGGGAGTCGAAGGGTGCGGATTTGACGGCGGCCTGAAGACAGCGTTCAGCGTTCAAACACAAGGTCCTTCGTCCGCCTCGGCGAACTCAGGATGACAAGGTTTGGTTGCGGGCGGTGAGGATGGCTTCCACTGCGCGGAGGTCTTCTTCTGTGTCGACGCCGATGGTGTCTGACGGCGCCGACGCGACGTGGATATCGATGCCGTTGTCGAGGAGGCGAAGCTGCTCGAGGCGCTCGACCTGCTCGATCCATGACGGCGGGAGCGTCGCAAATTTCTGTAGCGCTGCTTTGCGGTAGGCGTAGACGCCGAGGTGCTTGCGATAGCCGGCGAATCCGGCATTGTCGCGGTCGTGGGGGATGGTGGCGCGAGAGAAGTAGAGGGCGCGGTCGTCGCTGGCGGTGACGACTTTGACGGCATTGGGATTGTGGATGTCGGCGGCGGGGCAGCGGACGGCGAGTGTGGCGACCTGAACTTCGGGGCGCTCGAAAAGCTGGAGCATGGGCTCGAAGTGCTCGGGGGTGAGGAGCGGCTCGTCGCCCTGGATGTTGACATAGATGTCGGCGGGGATGGATTGGGCGACGGCCCAGACGCGGTCGGTGCCGGAGGCGCAGTCGACAGGGGTGAAGACGGCGGGGAGGGAGTGCTGCTGGGCGAAGTTGAGGACCTCATCGGAGTCGGTGGCGATGAGAACCTGGTCGAGGAGGGGGCAGGCGCGGGCGGCGCGATAGACCCAGGCGATCATGGGTTCGCCGGCAATATCGCGGAGGGCTTTGCGGGGCAGGCGGGTGGAGCCGAGGCGGGCGGGGATGACGGCGAGGACGTGGCCGAGGGTGGATGGCAAGAAGGGGAATCCTCTGAGGGATAGTGTATCGGCGCGCCGGTTGCGCATCAAATTGAGCATCATTTGATGCTAGTATTGATGCAAGAGGTGGGAATGAGGACTACGGTGACGCTGGACGATGAGTTGGTGGCCAAGGCGGGGAAGTATACGGGGATTGAGGAAAAAAGTGCTTTGGTCAATGCGGCGCTGAAGGCACTGGTGGAGCGGGAAGCCGCGCACCGCCTGATTGCCCTAGGAGGTACGATGCCAGGGTTCAAAGCGCCCCCTCGCCGCAGACCGGCAACCGCTTCTCGCCGGCGGAAAGTGAAAGCCGCGTGATCCTCGTCGACACTTCGATCTGGGTCGATCATTTTCATAAGCCAGATCGGGAGTTAGAGGGTCTGTTACGGCTGACGCTCGTGCTGGTTCATCCATTCGTGATGGGAGAGGTGGCACTTGGTTCATTTCCTGGCCGCACGGCGTTATTGGATTACCTTGCGGGGCTGCGTCCCGTAAAAATAGCCGGAGATGAAGAGGTGTTGCGGCTGATCGAGGACTGGGTGCTGTTTGGCGCCGGAATTGGCTATATGGATGCGCATCTGCTGGCCTCGGTGCTGCTGACCTCCGGTTCAAGACTGTGGACGCGGGACAAGGCGCTGCGCAAAGTGTCACAGCAGCTTTCGCTGGATGCGAAGCTGGCGTAGGGCATCGGCGTGTTTTTGCCGGACATCCCGACGAGGATTCACGCGTTGTCATGGGCAGAGCGAGCCTCCGGCTCATGGCCCGGTTGGTGGTTGCGCCGGTGCGTGTGGGAACGATAGTGTGATCGATGGAGAACGCATGGCATCCGAGACGACGATCAATCCGAATTTAGAGACAATTCTGCGCGAGCACCGGGTGTTTCCGCCCCCGGAGGAGTTCGCGAAACAGGCGCACATCAAGACGCTGGCGGAGTATCGCAAGATGTATCAGCGGTCGGTGAGCGATCCGGAGGGATTTTGGGCGGATGCCGCGCGCGAGCTGCACTGGTTCAAGCCGTGGGAGAAGGTTCTGGAATGGAATTTGCCATGGGTGAAGTGGTTTGTCGGCGGCAGGATGAACCTTTGCTACAACTGCGTGGATCGGCATGTGGAGAATGGGCGCGCGGAGAAGTCCGCAATTGTGTGGGAGGGTGAACCGGGCGAGGTGCGGACGCTGACGTTCCGCGAATTGCAGACCGAGGTACAGAAATTTGCCAATGTGCTGAAGGGCCTGGGGATTAAGAAGGGCGATCGCATTGCGGTGTATATGGGCATGGCGCCGGAGCTGGCGATTGCGGTGCTGGCGTGCGCGCGGATTGGCGCAGTGCACTCGGTGATCTTCGGCGGCTTTGCGGCGAACGCGATTGTGGATCGCGTGAACGATGCGCAGTGCGTGGCGATTCTGACGCAGGACACGTCGTACCGGCGCGGGAATGAAGTCAAGCTGAAGGCGACGGTGGATGAAGCGGTCGGGCAGTGTCCGACGGTGAAGAATGTGGTGGTCTATCGGCGGTCGGGTTCGGCGATCGCGATGAAGGAGGGACGCGACCACTGGTGGCACGAGCTGATGGCGAAGGCGGACGCGGTGTGTCCGGCGGAGCAACTGGATTCCGAGGATCCGCTATACATCCTGTACACGTCAGGAACGACGGGCAAGCCGAAGGGTCTGGTGCACACGACGGGTGGGTACGCGGTGCAGACGTACCTGACCAGTAAATATATTTTCGATCTGAAAGAAGACGATGTGTATTGGTGCACGGCGGATATCGGCTGGGTGACCGGGCACTCCTATGTGGTGTACGGGATTTTGCAGAACGGCACGACGACGGTGATGTATGAAGGTGCGCCGAATCATCCGCAGCCGGACCGGTTCTGGCAAATCATCGACGATCACAAGGTGACGGTGTTTTACACGGCGCCGACAGCGATTCGCGCCTTCATCAAGTGGGGCGACGATTATCCGGCAAAGCACGATTTAAGCACGCTGCGTTTGCTGGGGACGGTGGGCGAGCCCATCAATCCTGAGGCATGGATCTGGTATCGCGAGGTGATCGGCAAAGGCCGGTGCCCGATTGTCGATACATGGTGGCAGACGGAGACGGGCGCGATCATGATTTCGCCAGTGCCAGGAGCGGTAGCGGCGAAGCCAGGGTCGGCAACGAGGCCGTTTTTTGGAATTGTGCCCGAGGTTGTTACAAAAGAGGGAAATCCGGTGCCGGCGGGGCAGGGCGGCCTGCTGGTGATCCGGAAACCGTGGCCTTCGATGGCGCGCACGATCTTCAACGATCCGGAGCGATACGAGAAGGCGTACTGGTCCGATGTTCCGGGGTGCTATTTCACAGGCGACGGCGCGCGTATGGACGAGGACGGCTATTTCTGGCTGATGGGGCGCGTGGACGACGTGATCAACGTGAGCGGGCACCGGCTGGGGACGATGGAAATAGAGTCGGCGCTGGTGGCGCACCCGAAAGTGGCGGAGGCCGCGGTGGTGGGGCGTCCGGACGAGCTGAAGGGTCAGGCGATTGCGGCTTTTGTGACGCTCGAAGGCGGCTACACGCCGACGAAGGAGATGAAGGATGAGCTGCGCGCGTGGGTGGCAAAGGAGATTGGATCGCTGGCGCGTCCAGACGATATTCGTTTCACGGATCAGTTGCCGAAGACGCGGTCGGGCAAGATTATGCGGCGGCTGTTGCGGGAGATGGCGACGCATGGGGAGATCAAAGGCGACACGACGACGCTGGAAGATTTCAGTGTGATTGCGAAGCTGCGGGAGCAGGATGAGTAGAAATAAGGTGTAGGGATAGGGTGTAGAAAAAAGAGCGCCGCAGACGGCGCTCTTTTTTATTGCGGGATTGGAAGCTCAAGGTGAGAGCCAGCGTAGATGTGCTGCTCCGCGGGTTTGTAATCGGAGGGTTGCGCGGTCATGATGTTGGGCACGAAGGTTTGCGGATTGCGGTCGTAGAGCGGGAACCAGGTGCTTTGGACCTGAACCATGACGCGGTGGCCCTTGAGGAAGACGTGATCGGCGGCGTGAAGCGAGAACTTGTATTCCTCCGGAGTGTTGGAGGGGATCGCTTCAGGGTGTTCGCGGCTGGTGCGGTAGCGTCCGCGAAAGATTTCGTCATTGATCATGAGCTCGAAGCCGGCAGGTTTTACGTCGGGGCCGGGATCGATGGCCAGACAAGGGGATGTGCAGGGTGCGGGGTTGGCGCCGTCGGGAAAAACGTCGATGAGCTTGACGACCCAGTCGCTGTCAGTGCCCGACGTTGAGGCGATGAGGTCCGCGGTGACGTCGCCGGTGATGGTGAGGTCGTGGTCGAGGGGCGGCGTTTCCCAGGTCGCGACATCTTTGCGGTCGTTGACGAAGCTTTGATCCTGAACGAGCCAGGTGTACCAGCCGGAGCCGTTGGGGGCGTAGGTCGCCTCGATGGGGCGACGGCGGTAGGGGACCGGATCGGCGGGATCGGAGGTGTAGGCCTTGAAGGCGTTGGGGTCTGCGGGTTTGTCGAAGGAGAGAGAACCGGTCGCTCCGAGATACAGATCCGTCGTTGTTACATTTTTGGGCGGCCACTGGTCGTAATGCATCCATCGCTCGGATCCGGTTTGGTAGGTGGCGGTGTTGGTCAGGTCGAAGCCGGGCTGGTCCTTGAGGTAGAAAGCGAAAAAGGGAGCTTCGATTTTCTGGCGGTACTCGTCACCGACGGGCTCGCCGAAGTTGACGTCGCCCAAACGGCGCGTGGTTTGAGACCAGCCGCCATGACGCCAGGGCCCGAGGACCATGAAGACGCGGTGCGACGGGTCATTCAGTTGATTGTGGGGCTCGAGGGCGGCGTATTCGGCCTGCGGACCCCAGAGGTCTTCCTGATCCCACCAGCCTCCAACTTCGAGGGTGGGGACGGCGACGGTGGTGAGGTGATATTGGACTGCGCGGCTGCGCCAGAAGTCGTCGTAGGCGGGGTGTTCCAGAAAGGCGAGCCACGTCGGCAGGCTGGTCATGCCCGAGAGCTTTCCGGCGGCTTCAAAGGAGCCGGCGTCGAGGAAGTATTTGTAACCGTCCTCGTCCAGTTTTCCGAAGGCGTTTTCTTTGCCGGACTCCATGCCAATGACGTAGTCGTAGCCGTAGGTTTGGCGGAAGGCCCCGTTGTGGAAGAAGTCGTCGCCGATCCAGACATCGGTCATGGGGGCTTGCGGGGAGATGGCGCGAACGGCGGGGTGCGGGTCGATGCCGACTTCGGCGGTGAGGAAGCCGGGGTAGGAGATGCCGAGGGCGCCGACGCGGCCGTTATTGCGGGGAACGTGTTTGAGCAGCCACGCGACGGTGTCGTAGCTGTCGGTGCTTTCATCGATCGCGCGCTTGTCAGTGTGATCGGCGAGCGGACGCATCATGACGAAGGTTCCCTGGGATTTGTAACGGCCACGGATATCTTCCATGACGAAGATGTAGCCGCTTTGGGCGAGCTCGGTGTAGCGGGCGTTGATGGAATTGGAATCGGAGCCGTCAACGCCGTAAGGCGTGCGTTGCATGAGGAAGGGCAGCGGGTCTTTGGTGTCGGTGGGGCGGAGCAGGATGGCGTGGAGTTTGACGCCGTCGCGCATGGGGATCATGACTTCTTCATGCGAGTAAGGCCGGAAATGGTTGGGCACGGGCTGGGAAGAGATTTTGGTGAGAATGCTCTCCTGAGAGCCAGCGGAAAATTTCATCGACGTGACGACACCGCTGGCATCGGTGACGAAGGTGTACTGAGAGTTGGTGTCGTGGCTGAAGGTGGTGTTCGATTCGGCGGTGAGGTCGAGGCGGGCGGAGCGTGCGCCTTCCATGTAGAGACGGTCGCCGTCGCGAAAGACGGAGACGACGATGTCGGGCTCGTCCTGTTCGCGGTACTGGCCCACGTAGCTGTCGAGGGTGGCGGCGGACACGTGAACGGCCGCGGTCTTTTGCGCGGCGAGGCGAGGTGCGGGGCAACAGAGGGCGAATACGTAAAGAAGGATGAAGAGGGAAGCAAGGCGACGGGAAGGCATCGGAATTCATGGTAACGCGAGGGCAAGAGAAATCGGCACTTTCGCGGAGTGCGGTGAAGCAGCGACAATGGGAGAGAATTTTCGGATCAGGAAGGGAAGCATCGAGTGGGATTGTTGGGGGGACAGCGTTCATGGGTTGCGGCGCGCGAAGGGGTACATCCTGCCTGGATGGGGTTGATGGTGGGCTGTTGTTTGCTTGCCTGTGGCGGAACAGCGCCCGCACAGGATGCGCAGCATGGTGGGATGGCGACGGGAACGCCGTCGAAGGCGGTGTTTGACGAGCAGCATCGGCCCATCACGGCAGGCGGGTTTGTGAAGACGGGGCCGATCGTGTTTCAGGATGTCGCGAAGGCTGCGGGACTGACAACGTGGCATCACACGGCGGGCACGCCGGACAAGCCGTACATCGTGGAGGCGAAGGGACCGGGTGTGTGCCTGATCGACTACGACAACGATGGTTGGCTGGACATTTATTTGGTGAATGGGTCGACGCTCGACGCGATGAATGGAAAGGCAGCGGCTCCGAAGGCGGCGCTGTTCCACAACAACCATGATGGGACGTTTACCGATGTGACGGAAAAGGCCGGTGTGGCAAACGAGCGCTGGGGATACGGCTGCGCGGTAGCGGATTACGACAACGATGGCTACCCGGATTTGTACGTGACGAATTACGGGAAGAATCGGCTGTATCGGAACAACCATGACGGGACTTTTACGGATGTGGGGGAGAAGGCGGGGGTGACGCTGGGGACGTGGTCGACGGGAGCGACGTTTGGCGACTACGACGGCGATGGCAAGCTGGATTTATTTGTGGCGGGGTATATCCATTTCGATTTCGTACATCCGCCGGTATCGGGATCGCGGACGGTGAACTACGCGAGCTGCCAGTTTCGTGGCGTGGAGACGATGTGCGGGCCGCGGGGATTGCCGGGGGAGCGGGATCATCTGTTCCACAACAATGGCGATGGGACATTTACTGATGTGAGCGAGAAGCTGGGCGTCGATAACAAGAGCGGGTATTACGGGCTGGGCGCGCTGTTTGTGGATGTGAACAACGACGGAAAGATGGATCTGATTGTCGCGAACGACTCGACGCCGAATTATTTGTTCATCAACAAGGGCGATGGAACGTTTGAGGACGACAGCTACCTGAGCGGGTTTGCGTTGAACGCGGATGGGCGCGAGGCAGCGAATATGGGTCTGGCGGCGGGCGATTACGAGAACAACGGGCATGAGGACATCGTGAGCACGACGTTTGGGGACGATTACAACATCGTGTTCAATAACGACGGCAAGGGGAACTTTACCGATGTGAGTTATCAGTCGGGCGAGGCAGCGCCATCGATTCCGTTTGTCGGATTCGGGGATGGATTTCTGGATTACGACAACGATGGGTGGAAAGACCTGCTGATCGTGAATGGACATGTGTACCCGCAGGTGGATGCGCATCCGGAGTGGGGAACCAGCTACGCGGAGCGGCCGCTGCTGTTTCACAACGTGAAGAACGGAAAATTCGAAGTGGTGCCGGCTGTAGAGGGTACGGGGCTGGCGGTGGTGGTCGTCGGAAGGGGCGTGGCGTTCGGGGATTTATTTAACGATGGCAAGATCGATGCGGTAGTGAACACGATGGACGGTGTGCCGGTGCTGCTGCGAAACGTAAATCCGGATCATCATCACTGGATAGAACTGAAGCTGGTGGGTGGGCCGAAGAGTCCGCGGGATGCTGTGGGCGCGACGGTGTATCTGATGGCGGGCGGGATCCGGCAGCGAGGCGATGTGCTGAGCGGTGGGAGTTATTTGTCGTCGAATGACCCTCGGGTGCATTTTGGCCTGGGGGACGCGGCGAAGGTGGATGGTGTGGAGATTCACTGGCCGGACGGGACGGTGCAGAAGCTGACGCTGCCTGCGGTGGATCGGATTTTCACGGTGGAAGAGGGCAGGGGACTCGCCCCCTGAACGCGCTCTGAGCAGGTTGTTCAGGCCGAGGCGCCTCGAGGGGGAAGTACCGGGGCAGGAGCTACTTCTTTCGGTATACCTTGGCGCGGGTCCAGTAGGTTTGGTTGTCCCAGTTGATGTGGTTGCCGTCGCCAGTGACCTGGCCGGTGATTCGTTTGCCGCTCCAGTTCGAGTCGATATGGCTGTTGGCGTCGATCTGACCCGTGGCGGTCGCGCCTTCTTCGTTGTCGAGTTGGAGGGTTTTGCCGCTCATCTGGATGGATGCGGGTTTTGAGATGAGGCCCATGGCGATCCACTCGCCGCTGAGGTTGGGCAGCTTATCGAGAGGCGCAGCACAACGCATCCAGTATGTGCCGTTGGTCCAGTCAATCTGCGAATGGTCCGGCGAGAGGTTTCCTTCCACGCCGAGCCATCCGGGTGCGAGGAGCATGGTGGGCTTTGGGGTTTCAGCGAGTGAAGTGTCGCCGCTCTGACCGGCGAGGAGAAGGGCGTCGTGCTCGATGTGGATGGAGGCGTGAGCGGAGGGATCGCCCTGCACACACCACGCTCCGAGAAACGGAGAGCTGAGGGAGGGTGATGGAAACGCTTCGGCCAGTTGGTGGGTGAGGCGCTGGCTGATCTCTGCTGTGGTAGAAGCGGCAAGTGCGTTTTCGATGCCGGGCGGAGCGCCTCCCCACTGCCAGAAGTTGGTCCACGAGGATTGAGCGATGAGAGCAGAGAGCTGTGGATCAGGGAAGCGGCGGACATAAGGAACGGCCCAGCCAATTTCGAGGCCGGAGTAGGTTTTTGCGATGTTCTGGGTGAGGCCGGTGCGTTTCGTGATGATGCCGGGATCCTCGAGGGCGGCAGTATCGAAGCGAACGAGGCGGTGGATGGCGCCGTCGCGCTGCGAGTACATGGCAATGCCGTTGGCCTCGCCCAACTCCGCGATCATGATGAGAGCGCCGAGTGCATAGAGTTGGTAGTGGAGCGCCATCTGGCCGCGGGCCATTTCGGCGGGAAGCGATCCGTCGGGCTGGACGGCGTCGACGCCGAGACGATTAGTGGCAATGCCCCAGAGAAGGGCGTCGGGGTCGTTCGAGGCAATGCCTTCGGCGGCCAGTGCGAGTCCAGCCCAGTAGAGGTGATTATTCCAGGCGTCGGAACCGGCGCGGGCGGTATGAGCCTCGAAGTAATCGTGTTCCGGTTTGGCCAGGCGACGGAACCACTCGAGGATGGCGGCCTCCTGTTGTTGCGTACCTGCTTCGCTGTTACGGACTTTGAGGTATGCGATGCCTGCAGCGCTGAGCAGCCAGTTCTGCAAATAGGTGCCGTTGTTCTGCGGCATATCTCCATCCCAGGCATCGGCGGCTGCGGCGGCGCTGAGCAAGGAATACACGCAGGCAGCGGCGGCGCGGCTACCGCTGGTGCGGTATTGGTCCGCAGCGCGAGTGGCATCCTGGCCGAGCTGGGTGGGCCCAGCGGTGGCCTGGTTGAAGGCGGCGAGTTTTTTCGGGTCGATGACGGAGTACTGCTTGTCGGTGTAGTAGCCGTCGGCGGTAAGTGTTTTGCTGAAGGCGGGTGGCGCGGGGCAGGTGTAGGGCGTGTTGGTGGGCGTGATGGAGGCGGCGTCCCAGGGGGAATGCAGGCGCTGGGCGGAGGCTGCGATCGAGAGGAGAAGGGCGGTGACGGCGAGGAACGAGGTCGTGCGAGTCACGCGCCCATCTTAGCTGGCCGAGATCATGAGACTACAGCCCTGGCTGTGAAGAGTGGTGCGAAGTAGCTGCGGTAGGCACAGAGGAGGAAAATCTCGAGGATGGTGACGACGATGCCGGGAAGGGCAGTTGCGGGAGCGAAGAGAAAACTGAAGAGCAGGATGTTCAGGCAAATGGGGGCAACCAGGGTGAGGCCGAGGGGAACGAACCGACTGGAGAGGATGAGGATACCGCCCACGGTTTCGAAGGTGCCGACAATGGTCATCCAGTGGTGATTCATCATGAGCAGCGACCAGGCGCCTGCGTCGCCCGGTGGCATGGCGGTGTGGAGCGGGAGGAACTTGAGGACGCCGGAGGCGAGGAAGATGAGGCCGAGCAGGATACGGCAGATGAGAGCCGCAATTTTCATTCGGACACCGCTTTAACGGACTATGCCGAGTGGATTCGAGTGCTTTCAGCATTCGATGATGCGGGTGGGGGAAGGATTCTGGTTTTCAGTTCGAATTACTTGTCCAGAAAACCCTCCAGCTGGAGCCAGTCGGCGAAGCGGTCGATCCAGTGATCGGTGGGAATGTTGTGTTTGCCCATGCCGAAACCGTGGCCGCCTTTGGCGTACATGTGAAGCTCGACGGATTTATGAGCGGTGAACCACTTTTGGTAAAGGGCAATGCTCTGGGGCGCGAGGCCGAGTGAATCGTCGGTGGCGGCAGCGATAAACATTGGTGGAGCATCGGCGGGAGCGGGAGCATCCTGCAGGATGCCGCCCGCATAGATGGGCGCGACGAAGGCGGGGCGGCCTTCGGGTGCGTAGCGGGTGGCTACTTCCGCGGTGACGGCTCCGCCGGCAGAGAATCCGATGATGCCGACACGATCGGGAGAGATTCCGAACTGCGCCGCGTGTTGTCGCACATAGGTGACGGCTGCCAAGCCATCGGCGACGGAGAGCGGTTCGGTGTTTTTGAGGAGAGCCTCAAACTTCGGCGGATCTTTGATAATGTCGACGAATTCCTGGGTGCCGTCGTCGCCAGTGTGGGCCAGGCGATATTTGAGGACGAAGGCGGTGACGCCTCGAGCGGCGAGATATCTGGCGACGTCGGTGCCCTCGCTGGAGATGGACAGGGCCATAAACCCGCCGCCTGGGCAGATAACGATGCCGGTACTGTTCTTCGACTCCGGCGAGGGCTTGAAGACGGTGAGGGTGGGATGGGTCACGTTGGTGACGACATCGGTGTTCCAGACTTTGGAGAAGTACTGTTTCTCCGGATAGGTCGTTTGCGGGGAGCCGGGCGCGACGCCGGGATAGAGAGGAAGTACATCCTGCTGCGCGACGGCGATGGGCACGAGCGACAACGCGACGCAGAGAATGCGGATGGCGGAGATTTTCATGGCCGCCAAAGTCTAGCAGAGGGTCGAGAGCTCGCTACGTGAAATCCGGATCGTCACTGAGGCGCGGGCGTTGTTTTTTCCGGGCCATTGGTGGCGGCGGTGATGGCGTGGATGATGTCGACTTCGCGCTGGCGATAGGGGGTGCCGTCGGGGTGGAAGACGTCGTGATGCCAGACGACGGGCGGCTGGATGGTGTAGGGGCGCTCCCAGGAATCCCAGGGGAGCCAGGTTTGCGATTTGCCCTGGACGAAGCCCCAGTTGATGGCTGCGACGCGATACTTGTGAGCGATGGGGAGGATGGTGTCGAAGGTGCTGCCGGCGCCGCGCGCCATGTATTCGGTGCAGAAGATGGGGCGGTGGTACTGCTCGAGAAAGAGGACGTGCTGTTCAAAGTCTTCGGGCCAGCCGTAGTTGTGGAAGGAGAGGATGTCAGACTTCTCGATCTGGATGCGCTGGATTGGCGTGAGGGTCTTCATCGAGGACCAGTCGCCCTGCCAGATGCCACTGGTGAGGGGTTGGACCGGATCTTGCGAGCGAGCCCAGTCGAAGACTTCGGGAAGGAGTTTCTCGACGAGGGCAAGCTTGTTGGGGGATTCGAGGGGGCGATACTCGGGACCGTTGAGATTGTCGGGCTCGTTCCAGATATCCCAGGCGAGGATGCGAGGATCTTTGGCGAATGCGCCGACGACGCCTTTGACGTAGGCTTCGAGGCGCGGGTACTGCGCGGGATCGGCGAGGGCGGCGCGGCCGGGGCTCTGCACCCATCCAGAATTGTGGACACCGGGGATAGGCGGATGCTGGGGACCGAGTTTCGGATTGGGGTCCCACACCGAATCGAAGAAGACGAGGACGGGACGGATGTGATGTTTGGCGCAGAGGCCGAGGAAGATATCGATGCGTTTGCGGAAGCCGTCGGGATCCTGTTGCCAGAGCAGGTCGTGGAGGAAGACGCGCATGGTGTTCATGCCGATGCCTTCGGCCCAGCCGAGCTCGAGGTCGATACGTTGGGGATCAAAGGTATCGGCCTGCCACATCTCGAGCTGGTTGATGGCGTCGTAGGGCAGGTAGTCGCTTCCGACGGGCCAGGGCTGCTGTGCGTACCAGGCATTGGCCTGTTGCTCGGTCCAGCGTTCGGGGGATTTGGCAGCGGCGGAGAGAGAGGCAGCGATCAGGAAGGCGACAGCGATGGATGGAAGGACTCCGGGTTTCATCGCGGTAATCGTACAGCAAAAAAATCGGAACAACGCAGTTTTGACGTAAACGCTTACCGCGAATGCGCTTTTGTTGGAGACGCAAATCTACTATAACGGGGTGCACGGTTTGCTATGAACATACGAGAAGTCGCGCGCCTGGCAAAGGTTTCGACGGCAACGGTATCGCGGACGATCAACGGATCGGACAAGGTGACGCGTGAGACGAAAGAGCGCGTGCAGCGGGCGATCGAGGAACTCGGGTTCTATCCCAATACGTGGGCGCGGGCGCTGGGATCGGGGCGCAGCAGCCTGTATGGGCTGATCATTTCGGACATCACGAATCCTTTTTTTCCGGAGCTGGTGAAGAGTTTCGAAGACATTGCGGTGCAGAACGGCCAGGAAGTGCTGGTAGCGAATACGAATTACGACGCGGCACGGATGGAGGTGTGCGTGACGCGCATGCTGCAGCGGAAGGTGGACGGGGTAGCGATTATGACGTCGGAAATGGACGGGCGTCTGATCACGGAATTTCAAAACCGCGATATTCCGCTGGTGTTTCTGGACACGGGAACGGCGCAAAAGCTGACCAGCAACATTGTGGTGGACTATGCGGCGGGGGTGGACGCGGCGGTGGAGCACATCGTGGGTCTGGGGCACACGGAGATTGCGTTCATCGCGGGGCCGGCGATGCTGCGATCGGCGCGAGTACGGAAAGAGGCATTCCGGGGATGCCTGGAGCGGCACGGGATAGGCACGGGATGGATGGAGGAAGGGAATCACCAGGTGGATGGCGGGCACGAAGCGATGGCGCGGCTGCTGGGCCGGAGGACGCGGCCGACGGCGGTGCTGGCCTCGAATGACATGACGGCGATTGGAGCGCTGGGGGCGATCCACGAGCGCGGGCTGCGAGTGCCGGAGGATATTTCGGTAGTGGGGTTCGACGACATACAGATCAGCGCGTTCACGCAGCCGGCGCTGACGACGGTGCGGCTCTCACGCGACGAGATTGCGCGGGTGGCATTTCGCGCGCTATATGGCGCGCGGCAGGAGGGCGGCAAAGGCACGGAGTATGCGGTGCCGACGTCACTGGTGCTGCGGCGATCGACGGGGCGGGCGCCAGGGACGCGAGCGAAGACCGGGGGCCTCGAGGCCGTCGCGATCTGACGCCCTCAGGGTTGATTGATGCCCGCGCGGATGCGCGTTTTGGCAGAGAGCACGAGCCGCAATAAGGACAACCCGCTTGAAATGCTGCGCCTCCCACTGAGCGTAACTGCACGCATCTCGCGGTGATCCGCATACGGAGTAAAACCCACAATGAAAACTACAAGTAAGTTACTGTGCTTTGGGTTGCTGGCCGGTTCAGCATTTCTTTTGACAAGCAGGATTCAGGCGCAGACGGACGACGACAAGAAATTCCTTGCGACTGCAGCCCAGTCGGATGTGAATGAAATCAAGCTGAGCCAGCTGGCTGAAGAGAAGGCCAGCGATCCCGCGGTGAAAGCTTTCGCTCACAAGATGGTGGTAGAGCACAAGAGGATGGAAACCAGCATGAAGCCGTTCGCAGATGCGTGGGCTTTAACGCCGCCAGCGGGGCTGGACGATGACCATCAGAAAGAATATGACAAGCTCAACGGCCTATCCGGCAAGGACTTCGATAAGGAATACATCGATGAGATGGTGAGCGATCACGCCAAGGCACTCGACGCGTTCACGAAGGAAGCGAAAGATACGAAGGACGTGAAGTTCCGTGCGGCGGTGCTGAAGGGGAAGACCATGGTGGCCGCGCACAAGAACATGGCCTACGACCTGAAAAAGAAACTGTAGCGTAGCTCCATTGGACCGGCCTGCTCGCTCCGGATCGTTGAGGCGAGCAGGCGCGGTCATAGAAACCGCGGGTGGGTTGACGGATCGATCAGGCCTGGAGAGGCCAATGGACCTCGGTTTTCCAGTCCTGGGGATTGGGATGATCGGCTGGATCGTTCAGGTACGCCTCCCATGGAGCGCCATTGGGGTGAAGGCCGTTCGCTGCGATCCATCCCTCGACTGCGGCATAGGCATTTTGCAGTTGATCGTAGGGGCCGGAATGAATGGTTACCGCGGCAGGACCGCCAGGCAATGTCTCGGCAAGGACTTCGCCCTGGGGGTCGGCTGCGGTCCAGTTGCCGTTCTGCGGTGTAACCCGCATGCCGGTCTCGAAAGTCACTAATCCAACACTTGATTCGAGGTAGCGGGTAATGGGGTAGCCCGCGATGGCGAGGCCGTGTTGCTGCGCATGAATGAACACTTTGGGCAGTGCTGCCCCGATGGTGGCTGCGATGTCGGCACGGCGAACACGCCGCCGGACGACGAGAACCGGCTGAGCCGCGAGCTCCCGTCTTGCGATGGTGTAGTCCATAGATTTTTGGGAAGGCCTTTCTCCTGATCCGAAATGGTAGAGCCCGACACATGGCCCGATTTTGTTTACCCAGTCTGCATGCGGCAGAGCGGCAGACGGTGTCAGCCCACATTTTCGGTAAGCGCTCGGGGTTAGTCCAAAGCGCCGGCGAAAAGCGCGGCAGAAAACTTCATGACTCTCGAATCCGCACTCCAGTGCGATGTCGAGGATCGACGCAGGCGAAACGAGCAGAGCAGCGGCGGCGCGATCGATCCGCAGCCGCAGAGTGAATTGCCTGGGGGGTTCTCCCAAAGCCGCACGGAGGGTTCGATGAGCGTGAAAAGGAGACTGGGCGATGTGGGCGGCCAGTTCTGCCAGCATGACGTTCCTCCCAGGATTTTTCCTGGCGAGATTGAGAGCGGGCTGGATCCTTTTCCAGTCGCTCATCGAGTTTTCTTTTCCTTGTGCAAGAATCCGCCTGCCAGTGCAGCGACAGAACGCCACGAACCATGGCGCTAATTTAATCCATGGACCCTCAGGAGGCTTGATGTTTCTTGCTGATTTTCGAGGGTCGCGGAAAAAGACGGCGCGTGATCCAGACCGGCCGGCCCAGAAACACCCACAGAGCCTCAATAACGACGTACGCCGCCAGCGTCTGAACGCAGGGGGCGCGCCGCGGACGGTCGACGCCGGTCAATGAAGATCAGAACCGCCAGCATGGCGTCGATGAAGAGGAGGCATATTGCCTGCGACGATGATTGCCTGTAATTGAGCCAATAGCCCAGAGTTCTTGCCAGGCCGGCCGGCAGCAGGATCAGGGCATGGTCCGCGATGTGCAGGGTGAAGTTTTCCCTTTATCATTCCACTCACCATGCACCTCCATCTCCGGCGGGTCTTTAGAACGGCTTTTGCGGCTGTGGCCGCCTGGGTCATCGCCGCGACGTTATGTGCCAGCGCGCAGGCGGCTTCGGCCGCAGAGCCCAGTGTGTCCAGCGCAGATGCCGCACCATCCCGCGCAGGCGACGTACTCGTCGTCCGCGATCTGGGCCGGGCCACCGTTCCGCTCGATGGGCCATGGGCGTTTCACCTGGGCGACAATCCTGCGTGGGCTGCACCCGCCTTCGATGATTCCGCGTGGACGCGGATTGAGACCGGCCGCGACTGGGAAACCCAGGGCTTCCGCAACCACAACGGCTTCGCCTGGTACCGGCGGCAGATTGTTTTTTCCGGCGCCAGCACGCCTGCCGGCCTTTCCCTGCTGCTCTCCGGCGTGGAGAACGCCGCCGAGGTCTACTGGAACGGACGCCTGGCCGGCAACCTTGGCAGGCTGCCCCCTGACCCCTCGTGGCAGAGCCCTTTCATCTTCGGACCGGGCAATCTGTTCTGGCCACATGTGTTCACCCTGCGGGCCGAATCCGGAAACAGCGGACCGGTTGCGGGCATGCTTGCCATTCGCGTGTGGATGGCGCCGTACGTCGCCTTCAGTTTTGAAAACTCGGGAGGTCTGCGGGCAACGCCGATTGCCGGCAGCCAGGAGGCGATCGCCGGTCTCGAGACCACGGCCTATTTCCAGTGGCTGGAGAGCAATCTGTACCAGATCGTGGCGGCATGCGTGGCGGGCGTGGTGGCGCTCCTGGCGCTGCTGGCGTGGCTGCGCAATCGCACCCAGTGGATGCTCTTCTGGCTGGCGCTCTACACCGCGCACCCCGTAATCCTGTTCCCGATTGTCACCGCGCAGTGGCTGCTGCCGTTCCACTGGAGCTACGGACTGGTGGCTCCCCTGGTCGGGCTGCAGGACCTGTCGCTCTGGTTTCTGCTGCTCTACCTGCTTGGACTGCACGAGAACCGGCGGCTCGTGCAATGGACCACGCGGATTGCCGTTTTTTGCATGATCTGCAACTGTCTCGACGGCGCGCTCCAGCTGTTCGACTGGACCCGATGGCCGAACCGGCTGTTCCTGACCGCGGACATCGCATTCACGATTCCGGCGCTGGCCGTGCAGGCGTACAGCGTGGTTCTGGTCCTCTTTGCTTTCAGGAAGCGGCTCGACGGAGCGCGGTGGTTTCTGGCGATTACGGCGATGATGGCGGATCTGGACTTCGCGCTCAGCAACTGGTTCTCGCTGGGCGATCGCTGGACGCACTCAACGTGGTATCTGCCGTTCATAACGCCGCTGTTCAGGATCGGCGGCGATGGATTCGATCCGTTTACGATTCTGAATACGCTGCTGCTGGCGGCGATTATCTATGCAGTTTGGCGTTACCAGGCAGATCAGGCGCATGGCCAGGCTCTCCTGAACGAGGAGTACCGCAACGCTCAGGAGCTGCAACAGATCCTGGTGCCGCAGTCGCTGCCCGTGCTCCCGGGCTACCGGGTCTCCAGTGCCTACCTGCCGGCGCAGGTGGTCGGCGGCGATTTCTTCCAGATCGTTCCTCTGCCGGACGGACAGTCCCTGGCCATTGTCGGCGACGTCAGCGGCAAGGGTCTGAAGGCTGCTATGACGGTTTCGCTCATCATTGGCGCGGTGCGTACTCTGGCGGAGGCGACCAGCGATCCGGCAGAGATATTGATCCGGCTCAACCGGCGGCTCATTGGCCATGTGCGCGGCGGCTTCGCCACCTGCCTCGTTTTGCGCCTTGGCGACGACGGTACCTGCCTGATCGCCAGCGCCGGCCATCTCGCGCCCTTTCTGAATGGAAAGGAGGTGGCTCTTCCCCCGGCGCTGCCTCTCGGCATCGTCGATGGGGCGGAGTACGAAGCGATCCCTCTGCGTTTGGCTGCGGGCGACCGCCTCGCGCTTTATACCGACGGCCTGGTCGAAGCGCGCAACGCATCCGGCGAGCTGCTCGGCTTCGACCGTATTCGCGACCTTCTGACGGGCGAGCTCGATGCACACGCGGCCGTGGCCGCCGCTGTCGATTTCGGTCAGGACGACGATATGACGGTTCTCATCTTCACCCGCGACGCAGGAAACCCCGAGCACGCGTGGACGCCAACGCTGGTTGCCACCCAGGTGACGGAAGCGTGAGCCGCAGTGTTCCGCATTCGCTGGAGATGGTTCGTTCTGCTGAATCGCGTTACATCACTTTGCCGGAGGGGCGGAGGCGCTTGAGCTCGAGGGCGCAGGCTACGGCGTTCAGGGTGGCGAAGCGGAGATTGTCGAGGCCGGCCCAGATCCAGAAGCGGGTAGTTTCTGTTTCTTTGGTGTTGTGGGGGCGAACACGGACGAGGACGTTGCCCTGACCGGCGACGGTGAGGTTGGTTGGAGGATCGGATTCTGCGGTGACGATTTCGACATGCTCTCCGGCGAGCGAGGCTTCCATTTGATCGAGTGAGGTAGGCGATTCGAGCTCGACGAAGAGCGAGATGCCGTAGCCGTGGAAGACGGGCGCGTGGAGGAGCTGGATGGCAACGTCGGGCAGGCGGCCGGCGGAGAGCAGGGCTAAGTGGCGGCGGATGCGCGATTCGCTGGCGGCGAGATTGTATTTTGCCGATTCGCCGAATGACGGTGTGGCGTTGAAGGCGACCTGGGTGTCGTAAACCTGGCGGGGCAGTTCCTGAAAGCTGAGCAGCTTGACGGTTTGCTGGTGAAGCTCGTCCATGGCGGCGCGGCCATACTCGGATGCTGGTTCGAGGACGGTGGCGTCGGCGGCTCGAACAGGCGTGGACTGCGCGACGCGGCCGAGCATGAGTACGAGGGCGACGGAGACCGCATGCGCGGGGACGACGGCCGGGGTTTCGAGGCCGGGTGAATCCTGAGCGGCGGGGGGTTGCAGCTCGGTATCGACCCAGGGAGCGCGGACGAGGACGCCGGGCTTGCCTTCGAGCGCGAAGGTGAGGTCGACGATGCTGGCGCCGGCTTTGTGGGCGCTCTCCCAGTGTTTGAGGGTGAGGGGCTGTTCGCCGGCGAAGAAGGCGAAGTCCACGCGCTTGAAGGAATCGTGATCGATGCGCTGAATGAAGGTGACTTCATCACCGACGGATTCGAGGCTGCCGAGTTCGGTTTCGTCGTCCATGAGGACGAAGTCGGAGTCGGCAAAGGGCGAGTCGGCAAGAGCGTCGTTGAGTTCTTTGCCTCGCAAAGAACCGGCGCCCACGATGGCAATTTTCTGTTGTTCAGTCATCCTGTAGGGCCCTGAGAAGCTGGCAGGGGATTTCTTGTAGGTGGAGGGTGATGGCGGCGCCACGAGTATGCAAGGCGAGCGATAACGCCGGAGAACATGTAGACGAAGGCCAGGAGCAGGAGGACAACGCGGGAAAAGAAGACGAGGAGATAGATGCTGACGCCCAGCAGAACGATCCAGCGGAAGGGCTGGCGAACGGTGAGGTTGATTTCTTTGCCGCTCCAGAAGCGCCAGGTGCTGACCATGAGGAAGCCGATGAAGCCGACGAGGAGACCCCAGACGACGGCGAGCCACCAGGTGAAGATGGGCAAGCCGATGAATCCGTGCACGACGGCGGCGACGATGCCGGCGGCGGCGGGGATGGGCATGCCGACGAAGTATTTGCGCCCGGGGCGGCCGGGATTTTTAGGAGCGGGATCGACGCTGATGTTGAAGCGTGCAAGGCGGCTGGCTCCGCAGAGCAGGAAGATGAAGCAAACGAAGGCGCCGAACTGGACGAGCTTAAGGCGCATGTCGTGGTGGATGCCCATGGGGAGGGCGCGGAATCCCCATGCGAAGGCGAGGATGCTGGGCGCGACGCCGAAGGTGATGACGTCGGCGAGGGAGTCGAGCTCCTTGCCGAATTCGCTCTCGGTGTTGGTGAGGCGGGCAATGCGGCCGTCGAGGGCGTCGAAGGGGATGGCAAGGCCGATAGCGATGGCGGCATAGTCGAAGTGGTGCGGCTGAAGGGAAGAGCCTTCAAGGCTTTGGGTAATGGCGAAGAAGCCGGCGGCGATGTTGACGGCGGTGAAGGTCGAGGGCAGCAGGAACATGCCACGAGCTCGTCGGCGGGGTTGCGGACCGTGGCCACGGAATCCAGCAGGGCCGTCGGGGCGAAGGAAAGGCTGGGGGTTATCGCTCATACCAGCAACTCCGCGCCGACAGCGGCGAGCATGGTGTCGGCATCAGGCGTAGAGATGCGGGCGAGGATGCTGGCTCCGCCGCGGACCCGGTCACCGGGCTTGACCAGCGGCTCGGCGTGGCCGGGGAGCAGGATGTCGGTGCGGGAGCCGAACTTGATGAGGCCGACACGCTGGCCGCGTTCAAGGTAGTCGCCGGGTTTCATGTTGAAGACGATGCGGCGGGCGAGAAGGCCGGCAATCTGAACGAAGGAAACCTGGTAGCCTTCGATGCAGTCGACGACGGCAAGGTTCTGCTCGTTGATCTCGGAGCAGGCGGGATTCATGGCGTTGAGGTATTTGCCTTTGCGATAGCGGACTTCGCGAAGGATGCCTTCGACGGGAGAGCGGTTGACGTGGACATCGAACACGCTGAGAAAAATGCTGAGGCGGAGGCGTTCGCCATCGGGGGTTTTGATGCGGGCTACTTCAGTGACTTTGCCGTCGGCGGGCGAGACGACGAGGCCGCGCTCCGCGGGAATGGCGCGGGTGGGGTCGCGGAAGAACCACAGGAAAAAGGCAGCGAGGAGCAGCGCCGGGAGGGCCCAGACCCAGTTGCGAGTCACGAGCCAGAGGATGGCGGCCACAACAGCGAGGGCCAGTCCGTAGAAGTATCCGTCACGCACCATGAGAGATAAGAGAAACTAAACGATCCGACGACCGGGGCCAGGACACGTAGTTTGCAGATTGCGAAAGCCGAACAGAAAGCCTACGGAAAAGATAAATGCGAAAAACCGGCTGCGCAGCGAACTGGACGCTCGTCCGAAAGTCTTTTTTATTCTAGAGCCAGAAGCGTGAAACAGAAAGAAAGCTCGGAGGCGGGGACTTGATGAGCGAAGCCAGGGATGGTCGGACGTGAGGGGGCAACGTCTCGGGTGCATTCTTAAGAGGGGGCAGATCGGCGGATATACCGTCGAGTGCGGAGGGGAGACGATCTGAAAAGGGCACGGTTGCTGACTAGGTTATGCCTGATCGCGGGTTTTGGCGCCGGGGCGCTGGGTTTGGCGGCGCAGACGATGGCGGAATACCGCGGCACTCCCTACGGCGACAGCCGGCATACGGCTGAGGCGCAGAAGATTCCCGGGCGGGTGGAGTGCGCCTACTACGACCGCGGGGGCGAGGGCGTGGCGTATCACGACGCAGAGTCTCGCAATCACGGAAGCGGCGAGCTGAATCCGGCAGACGGGACGTATCTGAACGAATTCCGCATCGACGAGGGTGTGGACACGTCGTACACGAAGTTTCACGATGCGATCGACAATAATCCGTTTGACGGGGTGCAGCCGCCGGAAAATCAGCTGTACGTGGGGTGGACCGAGCCGGGCGAGTGGTTCAACGTCAAGGTGAATGCTGCGAAGGAGGGCTGGTATACGGCTGACCTGCTTTACACGTCGAATCGCGGAGGCACGATTGCCCTGGATGTGAACGGGAAAGATGCGACGGGACCGCTGACGATTCCGACGACGTTCGATGCGAGGGACCCGATTGCGTGGCGGCAATGGCACCACTGGAATGTGGCGCTCAATCTGGCGAAGGCGCGGCTGGCGGCGGGGAAAAATGTGGTGACGGTTCACATCCTGACGCAGGGGAACATGAACCTGGCGTACTTCGAATTTCATTGAGAGAGCGCGGGAGTGCGCGGAGGGCAGGGAATTTCTGGCCGGAGGGTGCGGTGAGAGGGCCTGGCGGCAGCGCCACACGGACAAACTCAGCACACACTCACTGAGCACACACTCAAAGTTGGGCGCTGGCGCTGCGTCGCGAGGAGAGAAGGTTTTGAAACAGCGACCGGGTCAGGCAGCGCTGTAGGCGCGGGTATGACTACGGACCATTGTGAGCTGGTCTTTGATATGCAATTTGAGTTTTTTCAGGCGAACTTCTTCGATTTGCTCGTCTTCAGAAAGCCAGGGTTTTTGGAGCAGGGCTTCGAGCTTCTCCGAATAGTGGCGATGCTCTTCTTCCAGACGACGTATTGCTTCACTATCCGGCTGACCGTTCGCTTCCAGAACCATAGACGACACCTCCGGTGCGGGATCATTCCCGGCGGAGCCGCGGCTAATCGTGGTTCGCCGGGCGAATTTGACTCACTACTAAGTGAGACGTACCACGCTAGCACCGTGGCAGCCTGACCTTCAACCAATTTCATCGTGGAAAACCGGCAGAACGCGAATCGGGGGTAACCGCCCTGCCTAGGATCAGGGCATCCTCTTGAGGATGAGTGTAATAACGGGGGCGGCGGCCTTCGGGGAGGAAGCCGAGGCGCTGATAGAGGGCGAGAGCGGCGGCATTGCCCGCGCGAACTTCAAGGGAGAAGTGGTGGGCGCCGTTTTCCACAGCCCAGGCAAGGAGGGCGCGGAGGAGTGCAGAACCGAGGGCTCGGCGGCGGGCGTCGGGGTGGACGGCGATGGAGTCGAGCTGGCAGAGGTTCTGTTCTCCGTCGACGAGGAGGGTGGCGGCGGCGAAGGCCTGAATTTTTGGGGCTGGTTCGGAGCTGAGGGCAACCAGGGCGGTGCGGAGAATCGGGCCTGGGTTAGCGGGGTCGGGAGTGAGATACGGAGAGTAGGCGGACCGCTGCCAGTCCGGGGCTTCCGGGCAGGCGGCGGCAATGGCGATGACCTCGTCGAAGTCGGCCGGTTGCATGGGGCGAATCATGCGGGCGGGTTCGGCACGGGTCGAGCGCCGGGTTTGGAGAAGATTTCGGCGTCGGAGCGGCGCAGGTAATTGCCGTCGAGCAGAAGAGGATCGTCGAAGTCGCGTGCGCGAAGGCGGGGCAGGGCGAAGTAGAGGGCGTCGAGAGCGGTGGGTGGGTCGACGCGGGTGGCTTTGGGGGCCTCGGTGACGAGGGAAGCTTCGCTGATGGCAAGTTGCGGGCCGAGGAGCGCGGCCTTTTGGGCGAAGGCGTCGCGGGACAGAAGAGATTCTGACGGGGCCGCGGTGGAGTACTCGCCGAGGTAGAACTCGTGACGGCTGGCGTCGAGGACGGATGCTGAGGTGCCGGCTTTGTGGGCGAGCGCAGCGAGGCGAGAGACCGCGAGGATGGGAATGGAATTGGGCTCGGCCAGGCCTTTGGCGGTGGAGAGGCCGATGCGGATGCCGGTGAAGCTGCCGGGGCCATTTGTCACAACGATGGTTGCAATTTCAGTCAGGGCGACGTTGTGGGTGGCGAGAAGTTCGCGGATGGTGGGGACGAGCCGGGCGGAATAGGTTTTTCCGGGCAGCTCGGTTTGGGCGAGGAGGGAGAGCTTCTCATTGTCGAGGCGGACGAGGGCGACGGTACCGAGCGCGCCACAGGTGTCGATAGAGAGAAGCATAGAAAGCGTTCAGCGTTCAGCGTACAGCGTTCGGGAGGGCGCCGACGGAGGGTTGTTTCGCGGCCAGAGAGCGCGGCGCAGCCCTACACGTCGCTGACGCTATCCTGGCAGATTTCGAGAAGGACACCGCCGGTGCTCGAAGGGTGTACGAAGAAGTAAAGGTGGCCGCCGGCTCCGATCTGGATGTCGTCGGAGATGAGGCGGGCGCCCTGGGCTTTCAGGGTTTCAAGGGCGGCGGAGATATTTTCGACGTGGAGCGCGACGTGGTGGAGGCCTTCGCCGCGTTTGGCCAGGAAGCGCGCGACGGGCGAAGTTTCGCTGGTCGGTTCGAGCAGCTCGATGCGCGCTTCGCCGGTGGGGATCATGGCGGTGCGGACCTGCTCCTGCTCGACGGTTTCTTCGTGGACAACGGTGAGGCCGAGGGACTCATAGAGCTTGCGGGCCTGCGCGATGCTTTTGACGGCGATGCCGATGTGGTCGAGTTCGGGCATAAGAAACAGGGTATAGGAATAGCCAATAGCCAATACCGGGGATCGGACCGGCGCTGCTCAGCCCGAAATTTCATGGGAAAAGACTTTCTCGGTGAGTTGACCGACGAGCTGCCAGGGATCCTGCTGGCCGGAGGCGATGCGGGCGGCGTGGAATTTAAGAAGCTTCGCGTCGAATCCATTTTGGCGAGCGCGGCGCATGAGCTCGGTGCGCAGCATGGCATCGAGGCGGCGCTGCCAGTGCTGGGTGCGGCGCGCGGCGAGGCGATTCTCAGAACGCAGCCACTGCTCCATTTCCGCGATGGACTGCATCAGAGCAGGAACGCCGTCGCCGGTGGTGGCGACGGTGCGAACCACGGGCGGAGTGCGGGGAGCCTCAGGGGCTAAAGCCCCTCTCTTCTCTTGATCGTTTTCGGCACGACTAAAGTCATGCCCCGATACAAAAGCCGAGCTGTCGCCCGGTGCGAGGTTTTGCTGCTGCGATGACGGGTCAGTGGAGTGATGGAGGTCGTGCTCGATGTGTGTTCTCGTGGCGGAGGCAAGAGACTGGAGACCGCGGATTTCCTGTTCAACACGGTCGGCGCCTTCGCGGTCGGCTTTGTTGATGACGAAGATGTCGGCGATTTCCATGACGCCGGCTTTGAGGGTCTGCACATCGTCGCCCATTCCGGGAACAAGGATGACGAGGGTGAAATCGGCGAGGCGGGCGATCTCGATTTCATCCTGGCCGACGCCGACGGTTTCAATGAGGAGAACGTCTTTGCCACTGGCTTCGAGGACGAGAGCAACATCGGCGGTGGCGAGAGCGAGTCCGCCAAGCGAGCCGCGCGTGGCCATGGAGCGGGCGTAGAAGCCAGAGTCACTGGCATGTTCCCGCAGGCGGATGCGATCACCGAGGAGCGCGCCGCCGGTAAAGGGGCTGGTGGGGTCGACGGCGACGACGCCGACGGTGCGATCTGTATGGCGGAACTGCTGGGCGAGACGATCGACCAGGCTGCTCTTGCCCGCGCCGGGAGCGCCGGTGATGCCGATGCGGAGGGCGCGGCCGGTGTGCGGGAAACAGGCGGAAAGCAGCGCGGGAGCTTCGGGCGCATCGTTTTCAACGAGGGAGATGGCGCGGGCGAGCGCGCGGTTGTCGCCCTGGCGAAGGCGGCTGACGAGATCGGTGATGGCAGGTGTGTCGGTTGCAGGCACTCGTGATACAGGGTACATCGGCGGAGCAAGTTAGCCAGTCAGCAAGTTAGCGAGTTAGCGGCCTTCGCCCGGGGTGGTTTTTATTGCCACGGCGAGGGAGAGGCGACCGGCGGAGCCGATGGGGTGTAGTTCGAGTCCGGCTGCGGTGAGTTCGTCGGCGACCCAGGCGGGCGCGAGGCGGAGTTTGGGATAGCTGCTCTTTTCGAGGTTCCACTGGGACGGGCGCGTGGGGTTGCGCGAGTAGACGAGGTCGTGGACCTGCACGACGGTGGGGCTTGTGTACTCGAGGAAGCAGGTCATGACTTTGTCCGCGTCGGCGTGGACGGGAATGAAGCGATCGTTGCCGGTGAGCTCGTGGGTGAGGTCGCGCCACGTGAGGACGAAGACTGCGCCGGGAGCGAGCGCGGCGGCAACGGAGGAGAAGAGGTGGCGGATGGCGTCCTGATCGGGGAGGTGGGTAAGGGTATCCCCCATACAGACGATCGCGGCGGCCTGCCCGGGGTGGACGTAGTCGAGCAGGGAGAGCATGTCGGCGTTATGGGTTTGGACGCTGGGATGGGCGTGGGAGCGAAGGGCGTCTTCGAGCTGGGAGAGGAGTTCGGCGCTGGTATCGATGGCGAGGACCGGGGTAAAGCCGAGCTGGGCCAGGGCAAGGGACTGGAAGCCAGGTCCTGAGCCGAGATCGACGGCGAGGCCGCGGGGGATGTCTTTGAGTGCGGGCTCCAGAATGGCGCGTTGCTCTGTGACTTTTTCGTCGAAGGAGAGGCCGAACATCCAGGAATAGTGATGGGCGAGGAGGTTGCGGTAGTGGTCCTGGGGCGTGGGCATGTGGGGTGATTGTAGCGGTCGGGGGAATCGGGGTGCGGGGTAGAGGAAGCGGTCGGGAGGGGAGGGACGATTGCGCGAGCCAGCGAGGCTCATGATTCTGTAAGATTCTCGGCACGAAAGGCGGCGCAGATGAAAGGGAATGCAAAAGTAATCGAACAGCTGAACAAAGCGCTTCGCGATGAATTGACCGCGATTAACCAGTATTTCCTGCATGCGGAAATGGCGGAGAACTGGGGCTACGACAAATATGCAAAGTTCATCAAGAAGCAGTCGATTGACGAAATGCGGCATGCCGAAGCGCTGATGGAGCGCATTCTGTTTCTCGACGGGACGCCGAGCATGGAGCCGCTGGCGCTGACGATCGGGCGGAACGTGAAGGAGATGATCGAGTCGGATTTGAAGCTGGAGCTGGGAGCGGTGGCGTCGTACAACGAGTCAATTCGTATCAGCGTGGAGAACAAGGACAACGGATCGCGGGATCTTTTTGTGAAGCTGCTGAAGGATGAAGAAGGGCACGTGGACTGGCTGGAAGCGCAGATGTACAAGATTGGCGAGATTGGCTACGAGCGGTATCTGATCACGCAGACGGAAGAAGAGAAGTAGGATTCGCGGCGGACGGGGCCGCTGCCTTCGCGGGCGGTACAGGGTTATTGGTAACGGAGCCACTTCCACGTGCCGCCGTCGAGCTGGAAGAGGGAATGGCCTTCGTGGCGCGATCCCTGGCTGAGGACGGTTTTGACTTCCGGCGGCAGGTCGGAGAAGTCGTACTCCCAGGTATAGGCGGCGAGGCGCTGCGTGTGGTCGTCAGAGGGATCGACGATGCTGCTGAGCTCGACGATGTGCCAATGGAAGACGCGCCCGACCCGGAGGTAGACGCCGGGGTTTTGCGCGCTGATGCCTGTGGGGAAAATGCCCTGGCAGGCAGCGAACTGATGGTTGAGGACGCGCTTGTCGCCCGGGTTGGGAAGACAGGGTTTGGTTTCCTGGATCTGAAGCGAGGCGAGGAGAGCCGGACTGAGTGCGGTGAGCTGATGCGCCTGATCCTGGGTGAGGGTGAAGTCGCTGGCGGAGGTACCGGTGCCTATCTGGTTCAGCATGTCTTTTGCAGCGTCGTTGGTGAGGTCCTGGCCGAGGGCGAGGGCGCAGCCGGCGATGCCGAGAATGAGGACCGCCCAAAGACGGATCGTAGTTCCGTTCACTGGTGAGCTCCTTGCATTTTGTCTTGGGCGACGTGGCCGGGGGAGAGTTCACCCATCGTACGACGAAATTGGTTTTTGTGGGAGGGGAAGTGCAGGAGACCCAGTCCCGGTCAGAAGCCGGCTGGTATGGGCACTCGACAGACGAAAACAACCACAAGGTCTTTCGCGATTCGCGGTGGCGAATCCCTCAGCCTCTTGACGGGTGGACTTTGAGGATTTCGCGGCCGATGACCATGCGCTGAATTTCGCTGGTGCCTTCGCCGATGGTGCAGAGTTTGACGTCGCGGTAGAACTTCTCGACGGGGTAGTCCTTGATGAAGCCATAGCCGCCGTGAAGCTGGACGGCTTCGTTGCAGATTTTGACCGCGACTTCGGACGCGTACAGTTTGGCCATGGCGGATTCCTGGGTGACACGTTTGCCTGCGTCTTTGAGAACGGCGGCGCGCAGGGTAAGCAGGCGCGCGGCGTCGAGCTCGGTGGCCATATCAGCAAGCTTCCACTGAATGCCCTGGAATTCGGCGATGGCCTTGCCGAACTGGCGGCGTTCTTTGACATATTTGACGCTCGCGTCGAGGGCGCCCTTTGCGATTCCGAGAGACAGGGCGGCGATGGAGATGCGGCCACCGTCGAGGGTGCGCATGGCGTCGACAAAGCCCTCGCCCTCTTTGCCCAGAAGATTTTCCGCGGGGATGGCGCAGTCTTCGAAGATGAGCTCGGAGGTATCGGAGGCGCGGAGGCCGAGTTTGTTTTCCTTTTTGCCGGGGCGGAAACCGGGGGTGTCTTTCTCGACGATGAAGGCGGAGAGGCCGCGGGTGCCCTGGGATTTATCGGTAACAGCGATGATCACGGATACGTCGGCATAGTGGCCGTTGGTGATGAACGTCTTGTTGCCGTTGAGGACGTATTGATCGCCTTTGCGGGTGGCTGTGGTGCGGGCGGCCCCGGCGTCGGAACCGGAGCCTGGCTCGGTGAGTCCCCAGGCGCCGAGGTGCTGGCCGGAGGCGAGTTTCGGAATGTATTTCCTTTTCTGTGCTTCGTTGCCGGCGAGGAAGATGTGATTGGTGCAGAGCGAATTGTGCGCCGCGACGATGATGCCGATGCTCCCGTCGACGGCGGAAAGCTCTTCGATGGCGAGCATGTAGTCGGTGTAGCCGAGGCCGGCTCCGCCGTATTCGAGGGGGAAGATGACGCCGAGCAGGCCCATCGCCCCAAGTTGTTTTACGACGTCATGGGGGAACTCGGAGGCTTCGTCCCAGCGGAGGACGTTGGGGGCGATTTCGCGGGCGGCAAAGTCGCGAATCTCGCGGCGGAGGGCTTCCTGGTCCTCGGTGAGGGTAAAGGGAAAGGTACTGGCCGGGGCTTGCTGGGCTTGTTCGGTGGTGGAGGTCATGAGGGCTCGTTGAGCAGAGATGAGGAAACCAGCCAGCCTAGCAGGGACTGGCCATCCAGGCAAGGACTGGCCGTCCAGGCGGACGCGCTTCGCGCAGAAACAAAGGCGGTGGTCAGTTGCCGCCGGCGAGCGAGGCGTAAACGCGTTTGGCGGCGGGATCGAATGTCCAGCTGAGGCGTTGGAGCAGGACGCTGCCGATGACGCCGTCGTGGTTGATGCGGACGGCGGTGGGGCCCTCCCACCAGTGGATGGTGGAGAACGCTCCGGGGCGGGCGATGGCGATGGTCGTGTGGCTGTCCAGGTCGAAATGGAGCTGGCCGTCTTCGAGGGCAAATTTCGCGAGGGGAACGGTATCGCTGGTGTAGTGGCCGTTGACGCCCCAGCCACGAGAGCCGGGGGTGGCGTCGGTGGCGGGGCTGGGGTCGAGTCCGGCGACGGAACGGAACTGGGTGTTGAGGAAGACGGTGGCGTCGCTGCCGGTATCGAAGTGGAGCAGGGCTTTGGCTGAGTGGCCGTTGGCGAAGGTGAGTTGGGAGGGCACGAGAAATCCCTGGGAGGACCACTGGCCGCTGAGGGTGGCGTGGGGGGCGGAGGGTACAGGGCAGTGGGCAGGATCGCGGAGGGTGAGGCGCGGGGGGGCGTAGTCGATGGTGGCGCACCATTTCTGGAGGAAGTCCCAGCCGAGAAAACCGTCGACGGGATGGCCAGGTTCTTTGGCGAAACCGCTAAAGTCGGCGACGAGCGCTGAACCGGTGAAGATGGAGGTTTGTCCGGAGCGGAGCGAGACGTCGGCAGTTTGGTAGCGGTGTTTGGAGGGGCCGGTGCCGAAGCCGTTCCAGGAGATGGAGCGGCGCCAGAAGGAGGTGTGGACTTCGCCCTTGTTCGCGACGGTGGCGGCGATGGAAGTGCGTGCGAAGCCGGAGTCGAGCATGAGGTTGAGGGGGCCGAGGTGATCGTCGGTGAGGGTGAGGTAGAGGTGGTGGCCGGAGTAATCGAGGGGGAGGACGATGGGGGCTTGCTGCGCGGAGAGAGATGCGGGGAGGAGGAGCGCGAGGAGGGGAATCAGGTTTCGCGCGGAGGGCATGATTCGATGCTAACTGGGCGGGCGGGGAGGTGTTCAGAGATGGCGGTCTCCCACCCTTTGTGGTCGAGCGGCTCGACCAGAAAGGGTGGGGAACCCAGCCTTGAGCACGGCGATCAGGAACAAATCTAACGCAGACTCGCGGGCGGAGGGGCGACGGCTTCCAGCTGTTTGAACACTGGGTCGGGGAGTTTGAGGCTGGCGGCGGCGATGTTCTCTTCAAGGTGTTTGGGCGATGAGGTGCCGGGGATGGGCAGCATGACGGGCGAGCGGCGCAGCAGCCAGGCGAGCGCGACCTGGAGAGGGGTGGCGTTGAGTTCCTTCGCGAATTTCTCGATCATTTCGTGCGCGGCGGAGCGGTTTTGGCCGAGCGGCGCCCAGGGGATGAAGGCGATGCCGTTCTTCTCGCAGTAGTCGAGGAGGAAGTCCCACTCGCGGTCGGCGAAGCTGTAGCGGTTCTGGACCGAGACGATGGTGGTAATTTTTTGTGCGCGCTGCAGGTGTTCGAGGGTGACGTTGGAGAGCGCGAGGTGGCGAATTTTGCCCTGCTGACGGAGTTTTTCCAGTGTCTCCATAGAGGCGGTGAAGGAGACGGCAGGGTCGGGGATGTGGAGCTGGTAGACGTCGATGCGGTCGAGCTTGAGGCGCTTGAGGCTGCCCTCGACTGCTTCTTCGAGATGTTTGGGGCTGGCGTTATGGGTCCACTGCGCGGGGCCGACGCGCTCCCATCCACCCTTGGTGGCGATGACGAGGCCTTTGGGGTAGGGGGACAGAGCCTCGGCGATTAATTCTTCGCTGACGTTGGGGCCATAGGAGTCGGCGGTGTCGATGAAGTTGACGCCGAGTTCTACGGCGCGGCGAAGAGTCTTAATGGCGGCGTCGTGATCTTTGGGCGGACCCCAGATACCCTGGCCGGTGATGCGCATGGCGCCGTATCCGAGTCGGTGAACGGTGAGGTCGCCAAGGTGGACTTTTCCGGCGGCGGCAGCGTTGGGGGCGGCGGTTTCTGTGGCTGGCGGCATGGTGTTCCTCTCTGGAAAAGGTTACAGGGGGCAGGTTACATGGAGCAGGTTGGGACGGATGTCCGCATTACGATGACCCTTCTGTATCGATGGGCTTATCGGGCTGGGAGTTGTAGATTTCTTCGACGCGCTGGAGGGTGTCGATTTCGTCGACGGGCTTGTCGGTGCGGATGCGGAGGATGCGAGGGAAACGCAGTGCAAAACCGCTGGCGTGGCGCGTGGAGCGCATGACGTTGTTGAAGGCGACTTCGAGGACCACGGTGGGCTCGACGGTGCGGAAGTGGCCGTTGTCTTCGAGGGTATGGGCCTTGAAGAAGGCGGTCATGTCGGCAATTTCCTGATCGGTGAGGCCGGAGTAGGCTTTGCCTACATTTTTTAGAGGCTGCTCGGGGTTGTCAGGGTCGCGGATGGCGAAGGTGTAGTCGCTGAGGACATGGGCGCGGCGGCCGTTGCCATATTCGACGCCGGTGACGACGACGTCGAGGGTGGCAAGTTCGCGCTTGAGCTTGAGCCAGGCGAGGCCGCGGCGGCCGGGCTGATAAACGCTGGCGAGGGATTTAATCATGACGCCTTCGTTGCTGCGGGCACGGGCATCGACGTAGGCCTGGTCTAATTGGTCGGCGCTGCTGAGGTGCGTGGCGCCCGCGAGGATGAGGCGGGGGAAGGCTGGTTCCTGTTGCGTCTCGAACAGATGGGACTGGTTTTGAGTTTGTGCCGAGGCGGTTGTTGGGTACCAGCGGGCGGTGAAGTCTTCGAGGATCGCGCGGCGGTGGGAGAGGGTTTCGTTGAGGAGCAGGGTTTCGCTGCGGTAGAGGATATCGAAGACGATGAGGACGGCGGGGATTTCGCGGAGCATTTCCGGCGTAACGCGTTTGCGGCCCAGGCGTTGCTGGAGCGAGGAGAAGGCGAGGGCGCGCTGGGAGGCGGGATTCCATGCGAGGATTTCTCCGTCGAGGATGGCGGGTTCGGCGATGGCGGCGAAGGCTTCGACCAGATCGGGGAAGGAGGCGGAGAGGTCGTCGCGATTGCGGGAGTAAAGAGCTACGCGGGCCCTACCCGATTCATTCGGGTCGACATGGAGCTGGGCACGGATGCCGTCGTATTTGTCTTCGAGTTGAGCGGCGCGGAGGACGGAAGATCGAAGTGCAGCTCCATTCGACTCGGGTTCGGAGGTTTTGTTGTGCTCGGGAAGCGGGCGCGATGCGGAGGCTTCGCTCAGGACGACAGAGCTTTCCTGGTCGAGGAGATTGCCGGTGGAGTTGAGTTCCTCCTGGAGCTCTTCAGTGAAGCGGGCGATGGCTTCCTGGGTGGACTGTACGGGGCTGGCGAGCATGAAGCCGATGGGGTGGAAGAGCCTCATGCGGGCCTGGTCGAGTTGGCCGTCAGCGGCGAGAGCGACGACGGCGGGGAGGGAGCCGAGGAGCATATCTGCCTGGCGCACAGCCGCAGCGGTGGCGGAAAAGGCTTCGGCGATGGCTTCTTCGACGAGGGATTGTTTAACGCCGGTGCGCATGTCGCCGGTGGCGAGCTTGATGAGGTATTTGGCTTCGTCGGGATTGGCTTGGCGGAGGAGGTCGAGGAGGAGGCGCAATTTGGGCGCGGGGCCACGGGCTTCAGCGATGGCAGCGAGGGCGGATTCGACGTCGGCGAGCGTGAGCGACGCGGAGTTTGGGGCGTGGCCATAGAGGAGATCGGCTGCGGCTGCACCGAAGTCGCCGTGGCGACGGTAGGCGGCGGACATCGCTTCGGAAGTGGCGCCGCTGAGCTCGGCAACGGCTTTGCTGAGGAGCGAGCCGCCAATGTTCAGCACGCGGGTGTCGGTTTCGGGGAAGGGTGTGCCGGAGAGCCAGAGTGCGGCGCGTGCGGCGTCGTCGACGGGGAGGGACTTGAGGTAGCCGGCGATGGCGGCGCGTTTTTCGAGTTTTTTCGTGGTGGCGGCGAGAGCGTTGTTGAGCTCGGCGAACTGGAGGAAGGAAGACACAGCGTTCAGCGATCAGCGTACAGCGTTCAGGGAGAGCTGAGCATCGGGCCGGCGAGACCAGGCGAACAGAGACCCGACCCGCGAGACTGTCGTTACACAGTCGGGGGACACCAGGCAATAACCCACCCTATGCGTCTTATCGGAGAGCAAAACATCGAATGGACGTAAAATAGGTGTGATGAAGCGGCTTTTTCCCATCGGCGTTCTTCTCTAGCGGCTCCTGCCGCCTTCGCCCTTGCTGCGTCTTTTAATACCTACAGTTTGAATTGCTAGAAGCCGGCTTTCGCCGGGAGGATTTTATGTTTGAACGTCTGGAACAAACCGAAGCTCGTTATGAGGCGCTGGGACGGCAGCTGGCGGAGCCTGAAGTGCTTGGCGATCATGTTCAGTACCAGAAGCTTGCAAAGCAGCATCGCGAGCTGGAGGGGATCGTCGATAGGTTTCGCGAGTATCGGCAGGTGAAGACCGGAATTGCCGATGCGCGGGCGATGCTGAACGAGACCGATCCGGAAATTCGCGCCATGGCGCAGGACGAGCTGACGGCGCTGGAGGCGAGGGAGCCGCAAATTGAAGAGGACCTGAAGCTGTTGTTGCTGCCGAAGGATCCGCTGGATGAGAAAAACGTCGTGGTGGAGATTCGCGCCGGGACGGGCGGCGACGAGGCGAGCTTGTTTGCGTCGGAAGTTTTCAGGATGTATTCGCGGTTCGCGGAACAGCACCGGTGGAAGGTGGAGGTGCTGTCGTCGTCGGAGTCGTCGGTGGGCGGATTGAAGGAAGTGATTGCGATTATCGAAGGGAACCGCGTCTACTCGCAGATGAAGTACGAGAGCGGGGTGCATCGGGTGCAGCGGGTTCCGGCAACGGAGACGCAGGGACGCGTGCACACCTCGGCGATCACGGTGGCAGTACTGCCTGAGGCTGAGGATGTGGACGTGAAGATCGAAGCGAAGGATATACGCATCGACACGTTTTGTTCTTCCGGTCCTGGCGGGCAGAGCGTGAACACCACGTATTCTGCGGTGCGCATTACGCATCTGCCGACGAATACGGTGGTGAGCTGCCAGGATGAGAAGTCGCAGATCAAGAACCGCGAGAAGGCGATGCGGGTGTTGCGGGCGCGGCTGTATGAAGTGGAAGCCGAACGCGTGCATCAGTTGCAGGCGAAGGAGCGCAAGTCGCAGGTGGGTACGGGAGACCGGTCGGAGAAGATTCGGACGTATAACTTCCCGCAGAACCGGCTGACGGACCATCGCATCGGGCTGACGCTGCACCAGCTTGACCTGATCATGGAAGGTCGGCTGCAGTCGATTGTGGATGCGCTGATTGCGTACTACCAGGCGGAGCAACTGAAGGCGGAGACGCAGGCCGCCTGATGACGCTGCAGGAGTGGGTGGAGAAGGGCGCGG